>MERD01000126.1:10775-10920 GCA_001771935.1 Betaproteobacteria bacterium RIFCSPLOWO2_02_FULL_67_26 | reverse complement strand
ATGACACCACTGAAAAATAAGGCATAAGGCACAAGGCATAAGGCAAATGGAGCTGAACCCGAAGGCAAAGGCAGGATGAAGGCTTGTTAGCGTATAACCCCCTTGTGACTTGTGCCTTATGCCTTTTGCCTAAGTATTTCCATCA
>MERD01000126.1:174-10717 GCA_001771935.1 Betaproteobacteria bacterium RIFCSPLOWO2_02_FULL_67_26 | reverse complement strand
GGACGGCCGGCGGTGCAGCGCCTGCTGGAGCGGGCCGCGGACGGGCGCACGCCGTTCGCGCCGCCGATACTGAAGACGGGGAAACTCCTGATCTCGCAGACCGCTAATATCCTCCAGGTTCTCGGCCCGCGGCTGGGCCTCGTGCCGAAGGCCGAAGCGGCGCGGCTGTGGGCGCACCAGCTCCAGCTCACCCTCGCCGACTTCGTGGTCGAGGCGCACGACACGCATCACCCGATCGCGAAGAGCCTCTACTACGAGGACCAGAAGCCGGAAGCGCTGCGGCGGACGGCGGACTTCAAGGCCCTGCGACTGCCGAAGTTCCTCGGCTACTTCGAGCGCGTGCTCGAGGGCAACCCGGCCGGCGACCGCTTCGCGATCGGGAAATCGCTGACGACCGTGGACCTCTCGCTGTTCCAGGTGATCGCGGGGCTCGACTACGCGTTCCCCCGCACGATGGCGCGCGTCAAGCTCCAGCACCCGCGGCTGACGGCCCTGCACCAGCGGGTCATGGCGCGCCCGCGCATCGCCGCCTATCTCGCCTCGCCCCGGCGCATCCCGCTCAACGACCGCGGGATTTTCCGCCATTACGCGGAACTCGATGAAAAGTGGTAGCGTAGTCATCCCATTTCCCCGGGACGGTCCCATGCGAGCGGTAGTGCTGCTGCTCTGGTGCTGGGTTTCACTCGCGACCGCGCAAACGGCGCCGCCGGTGGTGGTGCTGGTGCAGAACGGCGCGATCGGGCCCGCCAGCGCCGAATATCTCCACCGCGGCCTGGAAAAAGCCGCCGAGCTGAAGGCCCAGCTCGTCGTCGTGCGGATGGACACACCCGGCGGGCTCGACACCTCGATGCGCGCGATCATCAAGGACATCCTCGCCTCGCCGGTGCCGGTCGCGGTTTTCGTCGCGCCGAACGGCGCGCGCGCGGCGAGCGCGGGCACCTACATCCTCTACGCGAGCCACGTCGCCGCCATGGCGCCCGCGACCAACCTGGGGGCGGCGACCCCGATCGCGATCGGCGACACGGGGGAGACGGACGAATCCAGGCGCAAGCCCGCGAAGGGCAAGGACAAGGACAAGGACGCGGGGAGCGATTCCGGCGTCCGGTCGACCCGCGAAACGATGACGCGCAAGGTGACGAACGACGCGGCGGCGTTCATCCGCGGGCTGGCGCAGCTGCGCGGGCGCAACGCCGAATGGGCGGACAAGGCGGTGCGCGAGGCGGTGAGCCTGTCGGCGGATGAAGCGTTGAAGCTCAAGGTCATCGATCTCGTCGCCGAGGATGTCCCGCAGCTGCTCGCGCGCCTGGACGGCCGGAAGATCGCGGTGCCCGGGGGTGAAAAACGGCTCGCGACGGCCGGCGCCAACGTTGTCGAGTACCAGCCCGACTGGCGCATCCGGCTGCTGTCGGCGATCACCGATCCGGGCGTCGCCTACATCCTGATGCTGATCGGCATCTACGGCCTGCTCCTCGAGTTCTACATGCCGGGCGCCGTCGCGCCGGGCGTCATCGGCGGCATCTGTCTGCTGGTGGCGATGTTCGCGTTTCACCTGCTGCCGGTCAGCTACACGGGATTCGCGCTGATCGTGCTCGGTATCGGCCTGCTGGTCGCGGAGTATTTCGTCGCGGGCTTCGGCATCCTCGGGTTCGGCGGCGTCGTGGCGTTCGCGATCGGCTCGGTGATGCTGATCGACACCGATGCGCCCGGTTTCGCGATCCCGCTCGGGCTGATCGGCGGCGCGACCGCGGTGAGCGCCCTGTTCCTGCTGGCCGTGCTGTACCTCGCCCTCCGGGCGCGCAAGCGGCCGGTCGTAAGCGGCCGCGAGCGGATCGTGGGCGCGACCGGCGAGATCGTGGAGGATACCGGCCGCGAGACCTATGCGCGCATACAAGGGGAAGTGTGGGAAGTGCGCTCGCCGGGCGCGTTGAACCGGGGTGAGATCGTGCGGGTGACCGGCATCGACGGCCTGGTCCTCGTCGTCGAGCCCGAACGGAAAGGAGAGGGGTCATGAGCTGGATGTTGGGTTACGGCGGCCTCGCGCTGCTGGTGCTGGTGCTGGTGTTCGCCTCGCTGCGGGTGCTGCGCGAGTACGAGCGCGGCGTGGTGTTCCTGCTGGGACGCTTCTGGGGGGTGAAAGGGCCGGGCCTGATCGTGATCGTGCCCGGCATCCAGCAGATGGTGCGGGTGGACCTGCGCACGGTGGTGCTCGACGTGCCGAGCCAGGACGTGATCTCGCACGACAACGTCTCGGTCAAGGTCAACGCGGTGGTGTACTTCCGCGTGGTGGACGCGGAACGGGCGGTGATCCAGGTGGCGCAATACCTGGAGGCCACCAGCCAGCTCGCGCAGACCACGCTGCGCGCGGTGCTCGGCAAGCACGGGCTCGACGAGATGCTCTCCGAGCGCGAGAAGCTCAACCTGGACATCCAGAAGATACTCGACGCGCAGACCAGCGCGTGGGGCATCAAGGTCTCCATCGTCGAGATCAAGCAGGTGGACCTCAACGAATCCATGATCCGGGCCATCGCGCGCCAGGCCGAGGCCGAGCGCGAGCGGCGGGCGAAGGTGATCCACGCCGAGGGCGAGCTGCAGGCCTCGAAGGCGCTGCTCGAGGCGGCGCAGATGCTGGCGCGGGAGCCGCAGGCGATGCAATTGCGCTACCTGCAGACGCTGACCCAGATCGCGGGGGACAAGTCCAACACCATCGTGTTTCCGCTGCCGGTGGAAATGCTGTCCGCGATGGCGTCAATGGCGAAGCGCGATACGTGAGGGAGGGGAGAAGGCAGAAGTCGAAATGCGAGAAACGAGAAACGAGAAACGAAAAGGGGAGGCAGTCATGAAAATCATGCACGGAATCGTAGCAATCGCGTTGATTGTTGGTGGCGGGGCGGCATTTGCGCAGGCGCCGAAGTACCCGGCCAAGGCGGTGCGCATGCTGGTCGGCTTCGCGCCGGGCGGGGCGACGGACATCATCGCGCGCCTGCTCGCGCCGAGCCTGACGGAGAGCCTGGGCCAGTCGGTGGTGGTGGAGAACCGTCCGGGCGCGAGCAGCCAGATCGCGGGTCAGCTGGTGGCGAGGAGCGCGCCGGACGGCTATACCCTGCTCATGACGACGCAGACGCTCATGACCTCGCAGATGATCGAAGGCAAGACCTTTCCCGACCTGACGAAGGATTTTGCGGCGGTGTCGCTGTCCGCCACCAGCCCCCTCATCCTCGTCGTGAACCCGTCGCTGCCGGCGAAATCGGTGAAAGAGCTGATCGCGCTCGCCCGCGCGCGGCCCGGCGAGCTGAATTACGCCTCGGGCGGACTGGGCACCACGCCGCACATGTCCGGCGAGCTGCTGGCCACCCAGGCCCGGCTCAAGCTCGTGCACGTGCCGTTCAAGGGGGAAGGGCCGGCGCTCATCGATGTCATCGCCGGCCATCTGCCGATGATGTTCTCGAACATCACCGCGTCGATCGGGTTCGTGCACGCCGGCAAGCTCCGGATGCTCGCCCAGACCGGCTTGAAGCGCTCGCCGGTCGTCGCCAACGTGCCGACGATGGCGGAATCGGGCCTGCCCGGGTTCGAGATGATCGGGTTCTTCGGCGTGATGGCGCCGGCCGGCACGCCGCGCGAGATCGTGGCGCGGCTGAACGGCGAAATCGGGAAATCGCTCTCCCGGCCCGACGTCCGGGAGAAGTTCGCGGCACAGGCGCTGGACCCCGGGAAGATGACCGCCGGGCAGTACGGCGACTTCATCAAGGCCGAGGCCGTCAAGTTCGGCAAGTTGATCCGGGAGGCCGGTATCACCGCCAAGTGACTCTTACTGCCGGTACTTCCCGGCGTCTTCCTTGCTCATGCACTGGAAGTGCGTGGTGCACCGGGTCAGGGTGCACGCGCCGCTGGTCCTGACGGCGACCAGCTTGGTACGCGCGCACAGTTTCCCGGCATCCTTGCGGGCGTCCGCCGCCGCCGCCTCCGTGAACGCGTGTTCGTAGGTGAGATAGTTGGTCTCCTGGGCGACCAGCAGCGGTGGCGCGCTGCAGCCGGCGCAGGCGAGGAGCGCGGTCACGACCAGTGACCGCCGAACGGCCGGGAGGGCGTGAGGGCGTGAGAGCGGGAGAGCGAAACCCGCCCGCATGTCTTCCATCTTCCGCTCTCCCGATCTCCCGCTCTCCCGTGTTTTCGTCATTTCGCGTCCCTGGCACGGCGTATGGCTGCCCAGACCCTAGCCGGAGTGAAGGGCATGTCCAGGTGCCTGATGCCCAGTGTTCGCAGCGCGTCGATCGTGGCGTTGGCGAGCGCGGGCAGCGCGCCGGTGGCGCCGGATTCGCCCACGCCTTTCGCGCCGAGGGCGTTGGTGCGCGTCGGCACGGGATGGTCGTCCACGTGCATGTCCCGCAGCCCGCCCGCGCGCGGCATCGGGTAGTCCATGAAGCTCCCGGTCAGCAGTTGCGCCGTGTCGGGATCGTACACCGCGTGCTCGCCGAATACCTGGCCGGCCCCCTGCACGACGCCGCCATGGACCTGGCCCTCGACCAGCGCGTGGTTGATGACGTTGCCGAGATCGTCGACCGCCGTGTAGCGCTCGATCGAGGCGACGCCGGTCTCGGGGTCGATCTCGACCTCGGCGATGTGGCAGCCGTTGGGATAAGTGGCGCCGAACGTGCCTTCCGCGACGGTGTCGAGGGGATGCGGCTTCGGCCCGGAAAGCGCGCGCGCGAGCTCGACGAAGCCGATCGAGCGGCCGCCGGCGCGGAACGCCCCTTTCTCGTAGCGCAAATCGCTCTCCGCCGCCTTCAGCCGGGCGGCCGCATGCGGGCGTGCCAGCGCGATCAGCTTCTCGCCGAGCACGCGGAACGCGCTGCCGGTGCCGAGCGCCCCGCGCGAGCCGCCGGTGGCGTTCCCGACGAGATCCACGCCCGGCGCTCCGGCATGGAAGCGGACGTGCTTCTCGTCGATGCCGAGCGTCCCGGCCACGACCTGGGGAAATGCGGTCTCGTGCCCCTGCCCGGAGGATTGCGTGACCGCGAACAGCGTCATGGCGCCGTTCCTGTCGAATTCCACCGCGACCTGGTCCTTGGGCACGGCGCCCCCGCCGCCCGCTTCGAGATAGGTCGCGATGCCGATGCCGCGCAGCTTTCCGGCGCGCCCGGCCGCCGCCCGGCGCCGCGCGAAGCCCGCCCAGTCGGCGTGCTCGAGCGCGTCGTCCATCACGCCCTCGAAATCGCCGCAATCGTAGGTGCCCGCGTTGGGCGTCTTGTAGGGCATCGCCGCGCTCGGGACGAAGTTCCGCCGCCGCAGCTCGACCGGGTCGAAGCCGTGCTCGCGCGCGGCGTAATCCACCAGCCGCTCGACGGCGTAGGCGATGTCGGGACGCCCGGCGCCGCGGTACGCGGACACCGGCGCCGTGTTGGTGTACGCGAGGCGCGTGCGGGCGTACAAGGCGGGAACGCGGTACACGCCGCCCATCGTGATCGTGAGGTTGCGGGTGGCGATGAAGGCGCCGAAGGCCGCGCCGTAGGCGCCGAGGTCGGCGCGGTCGTCGAAGCGGATCGCGAGGAAGTTCCCGTCCGCGTCGAGCGCGATTTCGCCGGTGAGCGAGATCGCGCGCCCCTGGAAGTCGCTCAGGAAGGCTTCGCTGCGCGTGCCGACCCATTTCACGGGGCGGCCGAGCTGTTTCGCCGCCAGCATCGCCGCGAAGTACTCCGGGTAGGCCGCGCCGTGGACGCCGAAGCTGCCGCCGACGTCCTGGGTGGCGATGACGATCCTGTCCTGGTCGAGGCCGGTGACGGCCGAGATCTGGCCGCGCATGCCGCCCGGGCCCTGGACCGGCGCGTAGATCGTGTAGCGCCCGCTTTCCGGGTCGAACGCCACCAGGCACGCGCGCGGCTCCAGCATGTTGCCGACCAGGCGCTGGCTGTCCATGGTGAGCCGGCTCACGAATCTCGCGCGCGCGAACGCGGCCGCCGCCGCCTGCGCGTCGCCGGATTCGTACTCGAACGCGAGGTTGCCCGGAACGTCGGCGTGGAGTTGCGGCGCGCCGTCCGCCACCGCGGCATCGAAGCTCGCGACGGCGGGCAGGTCCCGGTATTCGATCTCGACCAGTTCCCGCGCGTCCTCGGCGCTCGCCGCGGCGTCCGCGACGATCATCGCGACCGGCTCGCCGACGAAGCGCACGCGTTCCATCGCGAGCACGGGGTGGTGGGGCTTGCGCAGCGCCTGGCCGTCCTTTCCCGTGTAGCTGACCACGTTGGGAAGCGACTTGAACCCCGCCGCGCGCGCGTCCGCGCCGGTGAGCACCGCTTTCACGCCGGGATGGGCCAGCGCCCGGGCGGCGTCGAGCCGGACGATCTCGGCGTGCGCGCGGTCGGCCCGCAGCACGGCCGCGTGCAACTGGCCCGGCAGGTTCCAGTCGGAGGTGTAGCGGCCGTGGCCGGCGACGAGGCGGGAGTCTTCTCTGCGGATCATAGGCAATGCGTGCCGGGCTGTCGGAAAGCATGAGGATAGCAAATGCCGGCTTTGGTTTATCATTCCGCCTTCATCCTGACCATTGATCGCCATGTCCGCTGAAGAAAACAAGGCGCTGGTCCAGCGTCTCTACGACGAGGGCCTCAACCGGCGGGACGCCGCCGCCGCCGCGGCGTTTTACACGCCCGATGCGAAGAACCATGGGCGCACCGTCGGCCGCGCCGGCATGCAGAAAGTGTTCGAAGGGCTCTTCAGCGCGTTCCCCGACTTTCACTATCGCATCGAGGAGGCGACGGCCGCGGGCGACCGGGTCGTGTGCAAGGTCACCATGACCGGGACCCATCTCGGCCGGCCGACCCTGCCGGAAGTCTTCAGCGGCATGCTGGCCGGCGTTGCGCCGACCGGCAAGGCCGTGCGCGTGCTGCACTTCCACAGCTTCCGCGTGAGCGGCGGGCAGATCTCGGAGCACGCCGCCGTGCGCGACGACCTCGGGATGATGTTCCAGCTGGGCCTCGTGCCGCGCCCCTGAATTCGGCCCCTCATCCCTCATCCCTGCGCCCTCATCCCTTGCAAGATGGCGGCCTTTTGAACCGCGCGCCATGAACCTGCTGGAAGTCCTCCTGTACCTGATGCTGTGCTCGCTCGCGCTCGGCTGGATCGCGCGGCACTTCAACTTCCCCTACCCGATCGCGCTGGTCGTCGGCGGCGGGGCGCTCGGCTTCGTGCCGGAGTTGCCGCAGCTCAAGTTCGACCCGCAGTTCATCCTGGTGCTGGTGCTGCCGCCGATCCTGTACCAGGCGGCGCTGCTGACGTCGTGGCGCGACTTCAAGGCCAGCGTCCGCCCCATCAGCCTGCTCGCGATCGGGCTGGTGATCGCCACCACGCTCGCGGTCGGCGGCGCGCTGAAGTTCCTGGTGCCGGACATACCCTGGGCCGCCGCGTTCGTGCTCGGCGCCATCGTCTCCCCGCCCGACGCGGTGGCGGCGACGGCGATCCTGTCGCGGCTCAACATCCCGCGCCGCGTGGTGACGGTGCTGGAGGGCGAGAGCCTGGTGAACGACGCATCGGGGCTCGTCCTCTACAAGTTCGCGGTGGCGGCGGTGCTGACCGGGACGTTCTCGCTGCTCGACGCGAGCGTCCAGTTCGCGGGGGTGGCGATCGGCGGCGCGATCATCGGCCTCCTGGCGGGGTGGCTGTTCGTGTTCATCCACCGCCATCTCGGCGACGTGTTCATCGAGGTCCTGACCTCGCTGTCGGTGCCGTACATCGCCTATATCGCCGCCGAGTCGCTGCACGTCTCCGGCGTGCTGGCGGTGGTCGCGGCGGGGCTGGTGCGCGGGCGCTATTCCCCCGAGATCGTCTCGGCCGAGATGCGCATCATCGCGCGCTCGGCCTGGAACCTGATCGTGTTCATGCTGAACAGCCTGGTCTTCATCCTGATCGGCATGCAGCTCTCGGGCATCACCGGCCGGCTCGGCGGGCACGCGACGGCGGAACTCCTCCTCGACGGCGCGCTCGTCACCACGGTGGCGATCCTGGTGCGCTTCGCCTGGATCTATCTCGCGACCTACGCCCCACGCGTGCTGAGCGGGCGGCTCCGGCGGCGCGAGCCCGGGCTGCCCGAGGCGGAGGTGTTCATCATGAGCTGGTGCGGCATGCGCGGGATCGTGTCGCTCGCGGCGGCGCTGGCGCTGCCGCTGGCGCTGGAGGACGGCTCGCCGTTTCCCCAGCGCGACCTCATCATCTTCCTCACGTTCGTGGTGATCGCGGCGACGCTGGTGCTGCAGGGGCTGACGCTGGCGCCATTGATCCGTATCCTCAACGTCGGCACCGACTGGAGCGTGCAGGAGGAGGAGAGCCGCGCCAAGCTCGCGCTCACCAAGGCGGCGATGACGGCGATCGACGAGGCGGCCCGGAACGGGAAGGTCCCGGACGACGTCGCCGAGCGCATCCGCGCCGAGTTCGCCGAGAAGGTCACGATCGGCGTCGCGACCGGGGAATCGCTGCACGTTCGCGCCGACCCGGCGCGCCTCTTGCGGCGCGCGGCGATCGAGGCGGAGCGGCGCGAGCTGATCCGCATCTGGCGCGAGAACCAGATCAGCGACGACGTGCTGCACCACCTCGAGGAAGACCTCGACTACCAGGAGTCGAGACTTTAGGGATGAGGGATGACGGCGGAAATGCGGATCACATAGTGGTCGCGCCGCCGCCGCGCGGTGTCTATGCGCCGGGTTTACAATCCCGCCTCCTGCCACGCTTTGCGCGAGGAGCAATCATGGAATTCAGAGTCAGGCGCGTCGTCACCGGCCACGACCAGAACGGAAGAGCCATCGTCGTTTCGGACAGCCAGGCGCCGGTGCACGGCAATCCGCTGCGCCCAGGCCAGCGCTCCCACGAAGTCTGGAAGACGAACGCGGCGCCGATACCCATCGGCCGCGACGAGCCCGATCCGGTGACCGGGAAGCGGCAGCTCCATCCGGCGCCGCGGGGAACCCTGTTCCGCATTTCCGAGGTGCCGCCGGAGACCGATGCCATCCGCGACATGACGCCGGAGCAGGCGCGCGAGGCGTTCCGGGCAAGCGGGGCGGAAGAGGCCTCGACCTGGGGGCGCGGCGGCCGCCACCCGCTGATGCACCGCACCGAGACCGTGGACTACGCGGTGGTGCTCGAAGGCGAGATCACGCTGATCCTCGACGACGGCGATGTGAGCCTCAAGGCCGGCGACGTCGTGATCCAGCGCGGCACCAGCCACGCGTGGAGCAACCGCTCGGGCAAGCCGGTCAAGATGCTGTACGTGCTGATCGACGGGAAATTCGATCCCGAGCTGGCCCGTCAGTTCGGCAAGTCCTGATCCTTCATCCCCCCTCCCAACCCCGGGGAAAACGCAATATTGATCGAGCGCGGGGTGATCCAGGCCCACCGGGGCGGATCCGGCGCTACTCCGGCTTGATGCCCGCCAGCTTCGCGAGCTTCTGGATCGTGGCCAGCTCCTGGATGATGAACTTGTCGAGTTCCGCCGGCGTGGTGGGCGCCGGCTCCGCTCCGAGGGCGCGCATGCGCTTCCCGACATCGGGCAGGCGGAGGGCGGCCGTGATCTCTCGGTTCAGCTTGTTGACGATTGCCCGCGGCGTCTTCCCCGGCACGAAGATCGCCCCCCAGGAATCGAAGCGGAACCCCGGCAGCCCGGCTTCAGCGATGGTGGGGACCTCGGCCAGCACGCTGACGCGCTTCGGGGAGGAGACCCCGAGCGCGCGGATTCTGCCTTCCCTCACCAGCGGCAGCGAGCTCGCGAGCGGCGCCATGAAGAGGTGAACGCGGCCCGCCATGATGTCGGTCAGCGACTCGGGGATGCCCTTGAAGGGCACGTGCACGACGTCGATGCCGGCGGCGTGCTTGAACATTTCCCCGGCGAAATGGGTGCCGCTGCCCCTGCCGGCGGACGCCAGGTTGAGCTTCCCGGGAGAGGACCGGGCCATCGCGATGAGCTCCTGCGCCGTCTTCACGCCGAGCGCGGGCGGCACCACCAGCAGGTAGGCGGTGTTGTACGACATCGAGATGCCGGCGAAATCCCGGCGCGTGTCGTACGGGAGCTTGCGGACGGAGGGGCCGATGGCGTGCGCGGCGGATATCGAGAGCAGCGTGTAGCCGTCCGGGTTGGACTCGGCGACGATCCGTGAGCCGATCGAGCCGCCGGCGCCGGGACGGTTGTCCACGACGACCTGCTGCCCGAGCGCCTCGCTCATTTTCTGCCCGATCATGCGGGAGAAGATGTCGGGCTGGCCGCCCGGCGTGAACGGCACCATGAAGCGGATCGGCCGGCCCGGAAATCCCGCCGCCGGATCGGCCTTCTGGGCGAGTGCTGCCGGAGCGCCGAGGACGAAACAGGCGGCTACCGAGACCAGCGCGTGCGTTGTCGAGCGGGCGGAAATCATGGGGTGGCATCTCCTCGCAATGTCGTCGCCAGGGAATGGCTGGATCGGCACTAGTATAACGGGGGATCCGCCTGGTGATGATGCGTGACAGGATGAAGCGTGACATGATGCGGCGTGCCATGGTACGACGTGACTGATGAATGTTGAATCCCTTT
>MERD01000126.1:0-167 GCA_001771935.1 Betaproteobacteria bacterium RIFCSPLOWO2_02_FULL_67_26 | reverse complement strand
GACTGCGGACGACGCGATCGTCACGGTGGACCGCTTCGTGCCGCACGTCTCGACGGTCCCGGCGAACCGGGGCCAGAGTGTCGGGCTGTTCGTGCGGGAGAAGCTGCCCGCGGGCAACATCAGGGCGGGGCGCCCGGTGGTGCTGTTCGTTCACGGCGGGTATTCGC
>MERD01000125.1:11671-12908 GCA_001771935.1 Betaproteobacteria bacterium RIFCSPLOWO2_02_FULL_67_26 | reverse complement strand
TATTGCCGACCTTCCACATCAGGACCGGCTTCTTCGCCGCCAGCGCCCGGTTCCCCACCTCGAGCAGCCGGCCCGCGTCCTTCAGCCCCTCGATATAGCCGACGATGATCTCGGTCCCGGGGTCACGGATGTAATAGTCCATGAAATCGAGCGTGGAGACGCCGATTTCATTTCCCGTCGTGACCATTTGCCGGAACGGGAGCCCGCCATCCTTGGAAGAGAGATTGAGCACCGAGAATCCGAAACCGCCGCTCTGTGAAACCATGCTGACCGGCCCCGGCTCGTAATCGGCATTGAACACGGAGCCGAATCCGGCGAACACGCCGTCGGCGATGTTCATCATGCCCTGGCAGTTGGGGCCGATCACGCCGATGCCGTGCTCGCGCGCGATGGCGGCGAGCTCCTGCTGCAGCTCGACGCCCGCGCCGCCCATCTCGGAGAAACCCGAGGTAAAGATGATCACGTACGGCACGCCCTTCGCGCCGCACTGGCGCAGCATGTCGGCGACGCGCGAGGCGTTCACCAGGATGAGCGTCAGGTCCGGCACTTCCGGCACGTCGGCGAGCGAGGGATAGCACTTGACGTCCGCCACGTCCGGGTAACGCGGGTTGACCGGGTAGAGCCTGCCCCGGTAGCCGTGGCTCTTGAGGAACTTCAGCGGCTGCCCGCTGATGGTGTCGAGATCCCGGGACGCGCCGATGATGGCGATCGCGCGCGGATTGAAGAAGCGTTCGAGGTCGCTGCGCATTCGCGCCGCCGGGAAAAAGTTCTTATCGTGGAACGCACAAATTATATAGGAGCGCGCATTTGGTCGGCCTCGTGGCCGGTGTTATCATTTCGCGCAGTGAAAACCTTCAAGACCGCATCGTGAACACCGTCGCAGCGACCACCGCCGACGCCCCGCGCTCGTTCCGCGACGTGTGGCTGATCTCCTCGGGCCACGCGTTCACGCACTGGTACACCGCGACGTTTTTCCTGCTGCTGCCGCTGATCGGCAAGGAGCTCGGGCTCTCGTACACCGAGATCGGGCTCATCATGACCGTCCAGCACGCGGTGGGCGCGATCTCCAACCTGCCGGGCGGGCTGGTCGTGGACATGGTCGGCAAGAAGGGCTACCTGATGGCCCTCTCCCTGTTCTGGGTCGGCTTCCCGTACGCGCTGATGAGCCTCACGCACAGCTACTGGCCGCTGCTGGTGTGCGTGACGCTGGTCGGCATCGGCAACAATCTATGGCATC
>MERD01000125.1:10913-11583 GCA_001771935.1 Betaproteobacteria bacterium RIFCSPLOWO2_02_FULL_67_26 | reverse complement strand
AACATCGTGCCGGGGATCGTGATGGCCACGATGATCGTCGTCATGCTGGGCGCGTTCGTGACCTCGTCGCGCTCCGGCTCCATCAATTCCGGCGGCAAATCGCGCGGCATGCAGGACTACCTGAAGGATTACGCCAGCCTGCTCAAGAACCGGGCGCTGATGCTCGTGTGCGTGAGCTCGGCGTTCCGCACCATGACGCAGGCGGGGCTCCTCACCTTCCTGCCGGTCTATCTCGCCTACGAGCTCGGCTACTCGCCGTTCCTGACCGGCTTGTGCCTTGCGGTGCTGCAGGTGGCGGGGTTCGTCGCGAGCCCGATCGCCGGTCACCTGTCGGACAAGATGGGCCGCAAGCGCATCGTCATTTCCAGCGCCCTATTGACGGGCGTGATGATCGTGGCCATGGCGCTCGCCGGCAAGAGCCTGCTGTTCGTGCTGTTCATCGCGCTCGTCGGATTCTTCCTGTACGCGATGCGCCCGGTGCTGCAGGCCTGGGCGGTGGAGACCACGCCCGGGCACCTCGCGGGCAGCGGCGTGGGACTGCAGTTCGGCATCACCGCGGTCGGCGCCAGCATCGCGCCCGCGCTCTTCGGCGTGATCGCCGACGCCTACGACATCCACACCGGGTTCCTGTTCCTCGCCGGCACCATCGTGGCGTCCAACTTCCTCATCT
>MERD01000125.1:10572-10853 GCA_001771935.1 Betaproteobacteria bacterium RIFCSPLOWO2_02_FULL_67_26 | reverse complement strand
GGGAGGGCGTGAGGGCGTCAGAGGGGGAGAGGGAAAATACGGGTCGATCTCCCGACCTCCCGCTCTCCCGCTCTCCCGGTTTCTTAGCACGGAGACAATCATGAACAAGGAAGCGTACGAGAAAGGCATGGCGCTGCGCCGCCAGGTCCTGGGCGAAAAGCACATCGCGGGGCGCCAGAAAAGTACCGACAGGTTCACGACGCAGCAGAACGAGCTGGTCACCGAGATCGCGTGGGGCACGATCTGGTCGCGGCCGGGCCTGCCGCTCAAGGTGCGGAGCC
>MERD01000125.1:0-10450 GCA_001771935.1 Betaproteobacteria bacterium RIFCSPLOWO2_02_FULL_67_26 | reverse complement strand
GGCTACTGCGGCTTCCCCGCTTCCAACGGCGCCGTGCGCCTCGCGGTGGAGGTGTTCAAGGAGCAGGGACGCCTTTGAGCGAAAAGACGGGAGGGCGGGAGAGCGTTAGAGCGGGAGAGGGAAAATTCCATTCGCCTTTCCGCCCTCCCGATCTCCCGATCTCCCGCTCTCACGGATTTGGAGGCGCTGTGGTATTCTTCTCCCCCCGGATTCAACGGACTGAAAGCGCAGAATGAGGATCGAAGTCCACGTTCACGGCAGCATCTTCCTCGGCAGGGGCGTGCGCCTGTCGCAGGTGGAGCACGCGCTGCGCCCGTGGATCGAGTACCTCGACGTGGACACCATCGCCGAGGCGCACAGCATCGAGCGCGAAGAGCCGGGCATCCAGTTCGATTCGCGCGAGCGCACGGTGAACGTGTGCTGGACCGGTGAGGTCGGCCGCAGCTTCCAGGCGCGCCTCACCGAGGCGTTCCAGAACCTCGGCCCGCTCACCGAGTACGCCTCCGAGGTCGAGGTCACCTACTACCCCGAGAACGGCGAGGACGAGTTCTACCAGATGTTCGTCGGCCCGACGCCCGAGGCGATCCACGAGTTCCGGCGCCAGTGCGTGGTCGAGGACCTGACCGGCCTGCTCGGCCGCCACCTCGGCAAGGCCGACGTGGAGCAGGCCACCGCGCTCGTCAACCAGCTGTTCGACCAGGATTGGGCGACCAAGAAGATCACCGGCGAGCAGGCCACGGGCTCGTCAACAGTCATTCCGCTGCACCCGCGGAACAAGCACCTTCACTGACCCGGCGAGTTGCGGCTGGCGTCGGACAGCCGGTCACTTTCCCTGACACGCGCCGTTTTCGAGCCATTCCATGAAGGCACTCACCTCGCGACGCCGCACGGCTTCCGGCAGGCAGACGACCCAGTACGCGTTGTCGGACGGAATGCTGACCGCGGACAGGCGCACCAGCCGTCCCGTCGCGAGGTCGTGCTCCACCAGCACGCTGCGCGCGAGCGCCACGCCCTGACCCTGGGCGGCGGCGTCGAGCATCAGGCTGGCGTCGCTGAACAGCGGCCCGCATTCGGGCTCGTTCCCGACCAGTCCCGCCGCGCATAGCCATGGCTTCCATGGCTGGCGCGGCAGTCTCAGCAACGTCCTGCCGCCGAGGATGTCGGGCCCGACCGCGCCGCCCCCGGCGACGGCCAGCCCGGGACTGCCGACGGGGAACACTTCTGGCTTCATCAACTCCACTGCGTGATACCCGGTCCAGGCGGCCGCATTTCCATAGCGAATCGCGATGTCGGCCTCGCCACTCTTCAGGGCGCCGAGCTTCTCGGCGTCCCGGAGCTTGACGGCGTTCACTTCCAGGTCAATGTCGTCGTGCAGGCGATAGAACCCGCCCAGGCGCTGGATCAACCAGTTGCGCGCGAATGCGGGACCGACGCTGAGCTTGACAGCCCTGCGCGTGGCGGCCAGGCGCGCGCAGGCGGCGCTCAAGGTCGACAGCGCCTTGATGACGGCGCTGAGCAGGAATGTGCCCTGGGACGTCAGCTCGACCGTGTGCTTGGCGCGCACGAAGAACCGGGAGCCGAATTGATCCTCCAGCGCGCGTATGCGGTGGCTGACCGCGCTCTGCGTCACGCACAGCTCGCGAGCCGCCTTGGCGAAGCTCTTGTGCCGCGCGACAGCCTCGAAGGCCGCGAGCGCCGGGAGCGACGGCAATTTCTGGAACATCGATGAAACCTCTTCATGGCGGAATGAACAACTATCCGACCAGGCCGCGGGACACGCGATTACAATTATCGTTTTGACGGGTTCCGCAGCGGCAATAGTAGCACTCGGCCCTCTCGCGCGGGCCTAGCGGCACGCCGGGCTCCCTACCCCTCAATCGTTCGTCCATCCGCAGGAGGATCGCATGGCGCGCATGAACGGCGGCAAGGCGCTGATCGAATCACTCTACAGCCACGGCGTCGATACGGTATTTGGCGTCCTCGGCAGCACCTTGTTCAGGCCGTATGACGCCCTGTGCGATCGGACCGATATTCGCCTGATCACGCCCCGCGGCGAAGATGGCGCGCTGCACATGGCGGACGCGTATGCCCGCGTGACCGGCAAGGTCGGCGTTGGCATGGTCACCGTCGGCGCCGGCGCGGTTGCGAGTCTCTCCGCCATGGGCGAAGCCTATGCGGAATCCTGGCCCGTGCTGAATATCGTGACCCAGGTGCCGACGCCCTATCTGGACCAGGAACGAGGCGTCTACCACGAATGTCGCGACCAGATGGCCATGTTTCGGCCGGTGACCGGCTGGACCCGCCGCGTCACGCGCGCAGCCGAGATCCCCGAGGTCATCGGCGAAGCCTTCTTCCGGATGAAATCGGGACGGCCCCGCCCGGTCATGCTGGAGATTCCCGCGGACGTGTTCAACGCCGAGGACGATGTCACGCTTCCCACGCCCCGGACCCCGGCGGCCCCGCGCGCGGATGCGGCGGAGATCGCGCGGGTCGCGGAACTGCTCCTCAACGCGAAGCAGCCGCTCCTTTGGGCTGGCGGAGGCGTGGTGAAGGCGGGCGCCGGCGCCGAATTGCAGGCCCTCGCGGAATTGCTCCAGGCCCCCATACTGTCGACGAACGGATCGAAAGGGATCGTGCCGGACGACCACCCGTTGATGCTCGGAAACCTGCTCACGATGGCGTGGACCGTCGAATCGAAACTGATCGAGACCGCAGATGTGATGCTGGCCGTTGGCACCCGGTTTTCGGAAAGGGCCACGCGGTCCCGGCGAAAGGACGCGGAAATCGACGTCACCGGCCGTTCGGCCAAGGGCTGGACGATGCGCATGCCGAAGACGCTGATCCATGTCGACATAGACCCCGGCGAATTTGGAAAGAATTACCGACCGACGCTCGCCCTCGAGAGCGACGCCAAATTCGCGTTGCAGGACCTCCTCGCTGCATTGCGGGCGAGGAAAATTCCGCCGCGCCAGTCGCGCCTCGCCGAGGTGGCCGCGATCCGGGAAGAGGCCTGGAGAGAACTCCGGCAGCGCGTGCCGGAAGAGATGAAATTGCTCGAGAGCATTCGCAGCGTCCTGCCGCGCGACGCGATCGTTGCGGCGCAATCGATCGTGGGCCACTGGGCGCGCTATGTCCTGGAAATGTATCAACCCGGCAGCTTCCTGTTTGCCAATTCCTTCGGGTCCATGGGCTTTGCGTTCCACGCCGCCATCGGCGCCAAGATCGGCCAGCCCGGGCGGCCCGTGGTTGCGTTCTGCGGCGACGGAGGGTTCATGTTCGGCTGCGGAGAGATGGCAACCATTGCACACTACCGTCTCAATATTCCGATAGTCATCATCAACAACGGGGGCTACAAGATCCTCAATAACACGCAGCGCCGCCGCTTCGGGCGCACGATCGGCACGGAACTCACGAACCCGGACTTCGTGAAATTCGGGGAATCCTTCGGTTTCCGAGCGTTGCGGGTGACGGGCGCCAACGACCTGGCGCCCGCGCTCGGCGAAGCGCTCGCCGCCGACAGGCCGACGCTGATCGAAGTCCCGATCGAGTTCACGCCATACCGTTGAGCACGCACGACGACAAGACCGAGGAGGAAGCGACCATGAAGCTGACGAGAATCGGGAGAGCACTGCCGCGTATTCCCACGCTGCTCGCCATCGCGGCGCTGGCGACTTCGACTCCGGCGACGGGCGCGGACTGGGCGCCGGCCGAGACCGTCGAGATCGTGGTCGCGGCTTCGCCCGGCGGCGGCAACGACAATATCGCGCGCGTGATGCAGAAAATCATGCAGGACGGGCGCCTGGTGGAAGCGCCACTCAACGTGGTCAACAAGCCGGGCGCGGGCGGTGCGATTGCCTTCGGCTACGTCGGCGAGCACAAGGGGAACGGCCATTACATGGCGGTGGCTTCCAATACGCTCCTGACCAGCCACATCGCGGGCATCAGCAAGCTGTACTACGCGGACCTGACGCCGCTCGCCGTCATGATCAACGAATACATCGGCTTCGTGGTCAAGCCGGACTCGCCCCTGAAGGACGGCAGGGACCTCGTCGCGCGGCTGAAGAGCGACCCCGCCGGCGTGACTTTCGGCATGGCAAGCGCCCTCGGCAACATCAACCACATTGCGATCGGCACCGTCGCGCGCGCCGCCGGCATCGACCCGAAAAAGCTCAGGATCGTGGTGTTTCGCGGCTCGGGCCAGGTGATGACCGCCGCGCTCGGCGGTCACGTGGACGTGGCCGTGGGCCCTCCCAGCGTCGCGGCGCCCCACGTCGACGCGGGCAAGCTGCGCGTGCTTGCCATCACTTCCCCCAAGCGGCTCGGCGGCGTCCTGGCGGAAGCCCCGACGTGGAAGGAACTGGGCGTGGACGCGCTGGTCGTCAACTGGCGCGGCGTCATCGGCCCGGGCGGCCTGAGCAGCAGCCAGACCGCGTTCTGGGACCAGGCCCTCTCGAGGCTCGCGCGGACGGACGCGTGGAACGAGCGGCTTCGGAAAAGCCTCTGGGAAAACGCCTATCTCGGCAGCAACGACGCGCAACAGTACCTGAAGGCGCAGTACGACGAATTGAAGCGCGCCCTGACCGACCTCGGATTCTCCAAGTCACCTGCGCCCAAGCCATGAAGATCGAAGCTCACCTCGAACGGGCCGCCGCCTTCGAGCGGGCCGTCGCAAGACTTGATCCACTCGAAGACGGAGAGCTCTACGTCGTGTTCCTGATGCGGGCAGGAACGAACCGCGTCAATGCGGCCCTTCACGCTCTGGGCCTGACGAGCGAGGCCGTGGGTGGCGCAGCGGGGAAGATCGGCGATCTCAATCATACCTACAAGCCGAAGCTCGAGGTCGCGCTGCCGCCCGCGCTGCGGGAGGCGTTCCAGCATCTCGCCCTGCTCGAGGACCTGCGTCCGGAGTTCGTGCGCGGCCCCGGGACCCTCGATCGCGCGATGGTGGAAGCGTGCAGCCGGGCCTACGCCGGGATACGGGCTTGCACCGATTCGCTGGTCGGTCAGGGAACGGCGGCATGACCCGCGACCAGCACCTGGCAAAAGCGCTCAGGATCGTCGCGAGCCTGAGGAAGATCCCCCCCGACGCCAACCCGATCTGCGTCATCGACGGGGCGGTGATCGCCGGCTACCACCTCGGCAACCTCCTGCTGCACGGTGCCGCGGTGTTGCCCGACGACCAGCATGCCAACACGCCGTCGAAGCTGCCGGTGCCGCCCTCCCGGCTCCCGACGGCCATCCAGCCGGCGTTCGCCGCCTTCACCGGGCTGGAAAAGCTGCGGCAGGAATACGTGCGCAGCCCCGCTGCGTGCAACGCCTCGCACGCGAAGCGCGCGTGGCAGCTTCTCGAGGACATGATGCGCGCGGTCAGCTGATCCCCGCGCGCCGGCGCGTCCACCTAGCGTTTCTGCAACGCGTCGGTGCGGAAGCTCAATATGGCGCCCGGGTCCACTTTCGCGTGTATGACGGCGGGCTTGCCGTCCTTCATCGCCTGGTTCACCGCGTCGGCGGTCTCGCCCGGGCCGGTCACGAAGTAGCCGGTGCCGCCGCAGAGCTTCATCACCTCGTCGAAGCGCGGCGAGAGCACGTGCCCGCCGATATAGCGGCCCTTGTAGAAATCGCGCTGGTAGGCGATCTCCGCGCCCCAGGTGCCGTTGTCCATCACGACGGCAATGGTGTTGATCTGGCTCTGCACCGCGGTATTCATTTCGCCCATCGTCATGCCGAAGCCGCCGTCGCCCATCAGCGAGATTACCGTGCGCTCCGGCGCCGCGACCTTGGCGCCGAGCCCGGCGGCGTAGGAAAAACCGATGTTGCCGCAGTCGAGGGGCGCGATCAGCGACGGCACCGTATGGCACGGCAGGCTGTCGGTCGCCTGCAGGCAGGTCGTGCCCGCGTCGATCGTGAACAACGCGTTGCGCGGCGCGACCTTGCGCAATTCGGAGTAGATGGTTTCCGGATGCAGCGGTTTCGACCCGCGCCCGGCGATCTCCTCGCGCCCCTGCCACAGCTGCTGGCGGTCCTTGGCGAACTTCTCGTTGCGCGCGCGCCAGGGCGCGCGGCCCGCCGGAACCGCGTCCACCAGGTCCGCAATCGCGCCGGCGACCGCCCCCGCGTCGCCGACGATGCCGAGGGCGACCGGATAGTAGCGCCCGACCGCCAGCGGATCGATGTCCACCTGCACGATCTTCGCCCGCGGCGTCACGATCTCGTCCGAGAAGCGCGCGGTATTGAAGCCGAGGCGCGTTCCCAGCGCGAGGATCAGGTCCGAATCGCGCACGAGGCCCGTCGCCACCGGGTTCCCGCGCGGGCCCACGCCCCCCGCGTTCAGCGGATGGTCCACCGGGACGATGTCGGTGTGGCCGGCGGAATTGGTGATCGGAAGCTGGAGCTTCTCCGCGAGCTTTATCAGCGCCGCGGTGCCGCGCCCCCACTTGATGCCGGCGCCGGCGTGTATGACGGGCGCCTTGGCCTCGAGGATCATCGCCTTCACCCGCTCGAGCGTCGCGCGCTCGACCGTGCCGGCCGCGATTTCCGGCTGTCCGCCCCGCGCCGGGATCGAAACGTCCACGTCGTGGTTGAGCAGGTCGCGCGGAATCTGCACCACCACCGGGCCGCGCCGCCCGGCGTTCGCCACGCGGAACGCCTCCAGCAGGAACTCGGGGATACGCTCGGGACGCGTCACCGTCATCACGCGCTTCGTCACCGGCAGGAACAGCGTGTGCTGGTCGATCTCCTGAAAGGTGTCCTTTCCCAGGTCGGCGGTGGACGGCAGCCCGGCGATCACCACGACCGGGGAATACGCCAGCTTCGCCGCGGTCAGCCCCAGCATCATGTTGGCGACGCCCGGCCCCGCCTGCCCGCAGATGAACAGCCCCGGCGTCTGCGTCACGCGCCCGTAGGCATCCGCCATGTGCACGCCGCAGTTCTCGTGCCGCACGCCGATGTAGAGCATGTCCTTCGCGTCGTAGAGCGCGTCGTAGATCTCGAGCGTGCTCGATCCCATCAGCCCGAACACCCGGCTCACCCCCGCCGCGCGCAGTGCCTCCACGGCGGCCACACCACACTTCATCTTTGCCATTCCATTCCTTTCGCTTCGCAAACTGCGTGATTCACCGTTCACGCCTTCTTCAAGACGTCGGGATTGAGCACGTTGGCCGGCTTGCCCCCGGCGAACGCCAGGATGCTGTCCACGGCCGCGCCATAGTACTTTTCGTAGGTATCGCGGTCGACGTAGCCGAGATGGGGCGTGCAGACGGCGTTCTTCATCTTGAGGAGCGGGTGGTCGCCGCCCAGCACCGGCTCGTCGTCGAACACGTCCACCGCGCCGAAGCCGGGCCGCCCTTCCTTCAGCGCCTTCACCAGCGCGTCCTTTTCGATGATCGGCCCGCGGCTGGTGTTGACGACGAGCGCGGTCGGCTTCATGCGCGCGAGGTCGGCGTGCGCGACGATGCCGCGCGTCTCCTTGTTGAGCGGGATGTGCAGGCTCACGATGTCCGCATTTTCGAAGAAGGCCTCGCGGCTCGCCGCGACCTCGAAGCCGTCGGCGCGCGCCCTCCCCGTCGAGCCTTCCCGGCCCCAGCAAATCACTTTCATCTCGAACGCCCGCCCGGCCCG
Organism: Betaproteobacteria bacterium RIFCSPLOWO2_02_FULL_67_26; assembly: GCA_001771935.1. Lineage (GTDB taxonomy): Bacteria > Pseudomonadota > Gammaproteobacteria > Burkholderiales > SG8-41 > SG8-41. Next base: position 2,833 of record MERD01000125.1, on the reverse strand, counting down.
GGCCACGATGCTGCCGATGCGGCCGTAGGCGTAGATGCCGAGCGTCTTGCCGACCACCGTCGTGCCGATGGTGGTCTGCCACCGGCCCGCCTTCAACTGCTGCACCTCATCGGGAATGTGGCGCAGCGCCGAGAAGATCAGGCCCCAGGTGAGCTCGGCCGTGTGGTTGACGACCCCGGCGCCGGTCCCGCAAACCATGATCCCCTTCTCGGTGCACGCCGCCAGGTCGATATGGTTTGCGTTGCGGCCGGTCTGGCTGATGAGCTTCAGGGTCGTCACCTTCTCGGCCGCGGCGCGTGGAAACGGCGTGCGCTGCTGCAGCAGGATCACGGCGTCGGCGCCCTTCAGCCGCTCGGCGAGCTTCGTGGGTTCCTTGACCGAGTCGTGATAAACGGCGACGTCGTGGCCTTTCAGCTTCGGAAAGCACTTGAGCGTGCGGAATACGTCCTGGTAGTCGTCCAGCACCGCGATCTTCATTTCATCCCTCTCCGATGGAACGCGACATTCTATATCAGCGCTTGCCGCGGGCGCGGTTCAGCAACCCGCTCCCCGCCAGTATCACCGCGTTGGTGACGAACACCGGCGCGACGCCGAATACGGAACCGATGGTGCCGAATATCACCGGCACCGCGATGTGCATGATCTGGTTGATGGTGACGCGCATCCCCAGCGCCTCGCCCGAGCGGCCCTCGGGCGCGCGGCTGAAGATCAGCATCAGCGTCACCGGCTGCGCACAGCCCATGCCGAGCCCGAGCACGAGCGCAACGACCGACAGCATGACCACGTCGCTGAACAGCGGAAACAGCAGGAACGCCCCGGCCGCGGCGTACAGCGACCCGTTGAACACCGTGTCCGGGTCCCAGCGCTTCACCAGCCCCGGCAGCGCCGAGCGCACGACGAAAGCGGCGATGCCGGCCATGCCCAGCACCACGCCGATGGCGGAGGCGGAGAGCCCGACCGAGTGCCCGTAGATCGGCATGTAGAACTGGAACAGGTCCTGCCCGGTCACCGCCATCGCGCTCGCGATCAGCGTGCGGCGCAGCAACGGATTGGCGAGCAGGCTGGTGGACAGCACCGCCTGCTCCTCCTCGGTTTTCACCCGTCGTCCGCGGCTTATGCCGCGGGCCGACGCCATGATCAGCACCGGCACCAGCGGCAAAGCGGCGACGTAGAGATAACTCGACGCATGCCCGAAGTGGTCGATCGAAATGCCCGCCGCAAGCGGCCCGAGAAAGGAACCGAACGCCATCGCGAGCGCGTAATTGCTGAAATTCCGGGTGCGGTCCTCGCCGGCGCCGAGCGTGCCGACCAGGTTTTGCACCGACACGTTGTAGAACATGTGCGTAGCGCCGATCAGCGCGGCGGACGCGTACAGCGCCGGCAGCGTGGGCGAGAGCCACGGCAGCAGCAAACCCGTGGCGATGCCGAGCGAGCCGGCAAGCATGGGCAGGCGCACCCCGAGGCGGTCGGACAGCTTGCCGGCATGGAGCGCCAGCAGCGCCGGCAGCAGCGAATACATCGCGATCATGACGCCGATGGCGAACTGGGAGGCGCCAAGCTCGATCGCGAACAGCGAGATCAGCACCTTGCTCGCGCGGAAGCTCGACATGTTGCACAGCACGATCAGGACGACGATGCCGATGTTCATGCGTCATGCCGCCTTGCGCGCGCGGCCCGCGTAGCCGCCCAGCGCGAGCATCGCCGAGCTTGCCCAGAACACCGGAGCGAGCCCGAGCAGCGAGCCGACCGCCCCGAACACGGCGGGCACCGTCACGTGCATGGAATTGTTGATGGCGATCCTGAGGCCCAACCCCTCGCCGTGCCGACCCGGCGGCGAGTAGTTGTAGGTCAGGATCACCGTCAGCGGCTGCCCCAGCCCCATGCACAGGCCCAGCACGAAGCAGACCACGCCCAGCGCGACGGCGCTCTCGAACATCGGTATCAGGAAGAAGGTGCCGGCGGCGAGGAACATCGCGTAGCACAGGGCCCGCTGCTCGCCGACGCGGCGAACGAGGGCCGGGAGCAAAGCCCGCGTCACGAACGCCGCCGCCGCGAACGCTCCCAGGATCATGCCGATCGCGGACGCCGACAGGCCGATCGAGTGGCCATAGATCGGCAGGTAAAGCTGGAAGAGATCGAGGCCGCCCATGACGAGGGCGCTCGCCACCAGCATGCGGCGGAGGCTCGGAATGCGGAACAGGTCCTTCATGCGCTGCTTGGAGCGGTCGGGGGCGCCGGTCGCGGGGCGGGGCAAGCGGTGACCCAGGAAAATCAGGGCCAGCACGGACGGGAGTGTCATCAAGGCAAGGAGCAGATAGGTTTGCACGTGCCCGAAAAGATCTATCGACAAGCCCGCAACGATCGGCCCCGTCAGGTCGGAGACCGACACGATCAGCGCGTACAGGTTGAGGTTCCGGGTGCGCGAGCCGCCGCTCCCGAGCGAGCCGATCAGCGATTGCATGGATACCTGCACCAGGATGAAGCCGGCGCCGCTCACGGCGGCGGAAATGAACAGCATCGGCAGGACCGGCCGGAACCAGGGCAGCAGTATCCCGAGCACCGAGATGATCGCGCCCACCGCTACCGGCACGCGCACGCCGTAGCGGTCGCCGACCTTGCCGATGTGGATCGCGAGCAGCAACGGGAACAACCCGTAGACCGCCAGCAGCAGGCCGGTGTCGAGCGGCCCCGCGCCGAGCTGGAGCGCATAGAGCGTGTTCGCGATGCGCACGCCCTTGTAGCCCGCGTTCCACAGCAGGATGATCGCGAGTATCTCGAAAAGGCGGAGGGGGCGCGGCGCTGACGCGGGAGCCGGTTCGGAATCGTGCGGCAT
>MERD01000124.1:36526-44276 GCA_001771935.1 Betaproteobacteria bacterium RIFCSPLOWO2_02_FULL_67_26 | reverse complement strand
CGCGGCGCCGAACCACGCTACCGCCGTTTCGCGCCGTGCCGGCTCGCGCAGCATTTCCTGGGAAAAACCCCAGCCCGCCAGCGACTCGGCATCTCCGTGCACGACGCCGATGCGCACGCCGGAAACTTTCGCGACGATCCGGGCCGGCAGCGCGCCCAGGCGGGCGCGCATATCGGGGAACGCGCGCGCCGTCTCGCGCAACCGCTCGATGATGCGGTTCGAACGCCCGACTTCCGCATCGCTCACGAAGTCCGGATAGCCGCACCCGCATCCGGTATCGGTGTCGTCGCCTGCGATTTCCGTTTCGACGTTGCCCCGCAGTGCAGTGTGCCGCGTAACCCTTTCATTGACCGCGCGGAATATGGAGCGATCGACGTCGAACCAGTGGAAGTCGCCGTTGAAGACGAGCGTGACATTGCCGGATTCACGCGCGATACGGGCCTCGATCCAGTCGAGCGCCCGCCGGTTGCCGTAAAGGCCGCCGATAACGTAAAGCGTCCCGGCGACGAGCTCCGGCGCGGGCGCGAGCGCGCCGGGCGCGTGGCGGTAGGAAGGAGGGCAGCTGCGGCCGGGTTGCATCAGGCCGCCGCTCGCGCCGCCAATCGCTGCCAGGCGAGCGGTAGCAGGAAGCCCGCGAAGCAGATCGCGAGTCCGTAGAGGTTGGCGCCGAGCAGCAGGGCGTACTGGCCGGTGCCGATCGCCCACGATTGGGGAATCGCGCTCGCGGCGAGCAGGATGCCGAGGATCACGCCCGGCCAGAACGCGAGGTGGAAGCTCCACGGCGAGTATCGCACCAGCGGCGCGAGCAGGAACACCGGCGCCAGGCCCATGACCATGGTGCCGCTGACGGTGGTGGCCTTCAGAATATCGGTTCCGGCGATCATCGGCAGATTGCCCAGCATCGCGATGGCGATCATGGTCCACACCCCGATCTTCAAGGCGTTGGCGCCCGGCCTGCGGCCGGCAAGCAGGGGTACTTCCTGGCCCACGAGCTTCGAGACCGAGGCGAATGTCGAGTCGAGCGTGGAACCCGCCGCCACGATCATGATCATCGTCATTAGCAAATAGGGCACGGCGCCGAAGGCCGCCGCGACGGCCCCCGGCACGTTGTCTCCCGACGGCAGTCCCTCGAGTTTCGCGTGCACGCCGACGAGGCTGAAACCGAAGATGCAGATGAAACCCAGCACGCCCGAGATGGCCATCGCGCGCAGCATCGACTTCTCCTCGGTGATGAAGCCGCGATCGGTGAGCACCGGGTCATGAAACGGATAGGACAGCACCTGCAGGGCCGCCACCAGTATGAGATCGACGCCCGCGGCGAGCCTGAACTCGCCGGCCGCGAGCAGCGTGCCTGTGCCGTGCTGGGGCAGCACGAGGAACAGCACGATGCCCAGCACCACGATGAAGAGCAGCCCCTGCACGATGTCGGTGACGATGGAGCTCCGCAGTCCGCCTTTGATACTGTAGAACAGCGTCACGGCCGTGAAGAGGAAGGCGGCCGCGATGAACTGCCATTCGCCCGCCTTCCCGTAGTAGGCGCCGACCACGGCCGTATTGCTCCAGACCTCGTTGTAGAGGCGGATGAAGATCGCGAGGGCGAAGGCGAGCGCCGCCGTGCGCCCGTAGCGCTCGATCAGGAACGGCACCAGTCCGCGGGCGCCGTGACGGGTGCGCAACCAGTAGATGACGATCCCCGCGACCGGGAGCGAGAGCCAGTAGGTGGCGTAGGCCAGGCCGCCGACCACGCCGTAAGCGGCGCCAAGGTTGGCGGCGTTGGTGACCGACTTGGCGAAGATCCAGCTGATGAAGATGCTCATCATCAGCGCCCACTCGGAAGCGGGCCGGCCGTCGTTGTCCGTGCCGCGGAAGAAGCTCGATACGGTCGTCGCCGAAGGCGACATGGCGTACATCACGCCCCCGTAGAGCACGAGAAAGCCCCAGAAGTACAGACCCATCATCGGGTCGAAGGACATCGCCCCGCCGTCCTAGCCGTTCAGCGCGCCGCCGCAGCTGGAGCCCTGGCCGGCGGTGCAGCCGTAGCAGTGGTCCTTCACGACGATCGGGTTGCCGGCGATGTCCGCGCGGGTGAGATCACGCAGGTGCACGCGCGGGCGGCCGCGCCAGGCCAGCGGCAGGTCCAGCATCTGGTTGAAGTCGCAGTCGTACACGTGGCCTTGCCAGTCCACGGAAACGAGCGTGCGGCACATCACGGTCTCGAGGTTCTGCGGCTGGTAGGCGTTTTTCAGCAGTGCCATGTAATCGTCGAACTGCCCCTTGGAGATCAGCATGCTGCCAAAGCGCTGGATCGGCATGTTGGTGAGCACGTAGAGCCGATTGAATGCCACGCCGTAGCCTTCCTCCAGGTGGCGGTGATAGTCGGCCTCCAGCTGTTCCTGCGGGGGCGGCAGGCTTGGCCCCTGCGGGTTGTAAACCAGGTTCAAGGCGAGCCCGGATCCGTCCCTGCCGTAGCCGAGCGCGTTCAGCGTCCGGAGGACGCGCATGCTCGCCTCGAACACGCCCTTGCCGCGCTGGGCGTTCACATTTTCCTCGAGATAGCAGGGCAGCGAGGCGACGATCTCGACCCGGTTCGCGGCGAGGAATTGCGCCGTGTCCTCCTGTCCGGGCTGTTCCAGCACGGTGAGATTGCAGCGGTCGATCACGTGCACGCCGAGGTTGCCTGCCGCGAGCACGAGAGCGCGGAAGTGCGGGTTCAGCTCCGGCGCCCCGCCCGTGATATCCACGGTCTTGATGCCGGATGCCTTGATGTAGGCGATGACCTCGGAGACCGTCTCGCGGTCCATCATCTCGGTTCGCGTCGGTCCGGCGTTGACGTGGCAGTGCACGCAGGTCTGGTTGCACTGGTAGCCGAGATTGACCTGCAGCGTTTCCACGCGCTTGCGGCGGATCGCCGGGAAAGCGCTGGTCTCGAGGCGGGGCAGTGTGGCGTGCATTCAACTCATTTTAGACCGAACGCGCGGTCGAGCGACACCGCCCCCGCGCCGCGGCCGACGAGGTAGAGCATCAGGGCGGCCCACGAGAGATGAGTGGGCCAGGCGCCGGGGTAGACGAAGACCTGGATTACCGCGGTCATGCCGAGCAGCGCAAGCGCCGAGAGCCGCGTAAAGAGGCCCAGCACCAGCAGGATCGGGAACAGATGCTCCGCGTAAGTCGCCAGGTGCGCCGCGAACTCCGGCGGCAGCAGCGGCACCTTGTAATCTTCGCGAAACAGCGTGTAGGCGGATTCGTTGACCGTCAGGAAGCCATCGACTTTGGTGCGGCCGGACAGGAAAAAGATCGCGGCCACCGCCACGCGCGCAGCGAGCGCGAGCAGCCCGTGGCCGATGACGTCGCTGAGTCGGTCGGCATACCGGTTCCATGCGCCACGCAGCCCTCTCGCTGACGGATCGGTGACGTTTGCGGCGGCGTTGCTCATGGGTGTTCCTCCGCGAATTACCGGTTGTCGGTGAGGCTCATGCGGCCGAAAGCGCCAGCTTCGAGCAGCGTGGACATCAGCGGCGTGAAGTCGACATCGTCCTGTACCTGCAGCGCCGCCTGCGCGGCCCCGGCCAGGGTGCTGCCCGCCGCGCACGCGTCGAGAAAAGCGTATCCTGCGGCGTCGAGCGCGATCCACTCGACAGTGTCGCGGGGGCGCACCAGCAGCGCGCCCTCGGGTTGCCAGTCGAGATCGGCCCCGGGTGCGCCATCGGCGCGGTTCCGCGACCAGATGGTGTAAATCGGCGCATCGGCAAACCACGCCCAGCGCGCGGCGGCGTGCGGGCGCAGTATCGAGCTGGCCAGCGCGTCGGGGGCGAGGCGCGCGACGGCGGCGGGGTCGAGCGCCTCCTGATCGGGCGCGGCGTGCGCTTCGGTCCACAGGCGGTCGAGCCGCGCGACGCCCGGCAGGTAAGGCAGGTCGGCGGCGGGTTCGAAGCGCTCGAGAAAATCGGCGAATCCCGCGCCGTAGCGCAGCAGTGTCGGATCGGTGGGCAACGACTCGCGCACGTATACCGCGGCGGCTGCGCGGAACCACTCCTCGCCGACCAGCCGCGCCACGGCCGGATAGTTGGCCTGCAGCGCGTCGATGCAGGCTTTCAAGACGGTGTTGCGGTACACGGCAAATGCAGGTTGCGCCGCAAGCGCGGCAACGCCGTCGTCCTGCACCGCCGCGGGCGCAAGCAGCGCGCGCGCGAAGGCGTCCTGGAAACGAGTGAGGGCTCCAGGCGTCGGCGGGTTCATCATGCGGCCATCGCAAGCGGAGCGCGCAGCACGGCGTCCGCACGCTGGCGCTCGGACAAGAGCGCGGCGAATTCGGGCAGATTGTCGTCGCGCTCGATCAGCGTCGGGCGCGCGCCGATACGGCGGATCAGGCGTTCGTACAGCGCCCAGACTTCGGGAGCGACCGGCGCATCGTGTGAATCGACCAGCAGCGCCTCACCCAGATTCGGGTCCGGCGTGTGGCCGGCAAGGTGGATTTCCATGACCAGGTCGCCGGGAAAGGCGTCGATATAGCCGTCGGCCGAGTGTCCCAGGTTGCGCGCGCTCACGTAGACGTTGTTCACGTCGAGCAGCAGCCCGCAACCGGTGCGGCGCGCCAGCTCCTTGAGGAAATCGATCTCGTCCCACGCGTGCCCGACGAGCTTCAGGTAGTGCGACGGATTCTCGATGGCGATGCGCCGTTGCAGCGTGTCCTGGGTGCGCGAGACGTTAGCGGCGATGCGCGCAAGCGCTTCGTCCGTGCGCGGAAACGGCAGCAGGTCGGGGTGATAGGCGCCGCGCCACGTTGACCAGGCGAGGTGCTCGGATACGAGCACAGGTTGGATGCGGTGGGCAAGACCAGCCAGGCGGGCGAGGTGACCCGGGTCGGGTTCGGCGTCGGCTGCAAGCGACAGGGCCACTCCATGCAGCGAAATCGGGTGGCGCGCGCGGATCGCCTCCAGCCACGCGAGGCGCGGACCGCCCGCGACCAGGTAGTTCTCGGGATGCACCTCGAACCACAGCCCTTCCGCGGGGCAGGCCAGCGCCGCATCGTAGTGCTGCGGCTTCAGGCCGAGCCCGGCGGTAAGGACCGTGGTCATGCTGGCGAGGTGATGGGCTTCCGGGGGACTCTCAGCTCTTCTTGATTTCCTTGAGCGACCCCATGCCCTTCGGCGTCTTCATCGTTGTGCAGGTGCCCTTGGCGACGTACTTCCAGGCGTTGGCCTGGTAGTCCATCTTCGAGGTTCCGGCGCACGTGGTGCCGGGGCCGGCGGCGCAGTCGTTCTTGCCGGCCATCGAAATGCCGTAGCACCGTTCCTTCTCACCCTTGATCGACGCGCCCTTATCCTGAGCGAGAGCGGCGCCGGCGGCGAGGGCCGCCAGGGTAACTGCGGTGACAGCGATATTGCGTGATTTCATGTATCAGACTCCTGTTGGTTGATCGAAATGGCCGCGCGCGGCAGCCGGGTTCGGCTCGGGGCACGTGGCTCGAGAGATATACGAGGCGGGCGGGGCGCCGGATGTCCGGTCCGCTGCGGGCGCTGCCACCGGTCGCGGCGGGGAGGGCGGCTTGCACGCACTCATTCAAGACTGTATAGTCCATAACGAGTCTATTTTCGTTTCCGCATGGCCCGACCCCGCGAATTCGATGCTGACACCGTGCTGGAACGAGCGATGCAGGCGTTCTGGGCGAAGGGTTTCAAGGCGACTTCGCTCGACGACCTGTGCGAGGCGACCGGCCTCAGCCGGTCGAGCCTCTACGCCGCCTTCGGTGGCAAGCGCGCGCTGCTGCACCGGTCGCTCGAACGCTATGGGGAGCAGGGCGTTATCCGCATCGCCTCCGCGCTTGCGCGGCCGGTTCCAGTGCGCGAAGCGATCGCAACTTTCGTGAGCGACCTGATCGACAGTATCGTCGCGGGACCCGGGCGACGTGGCTGCTTTCTCGGCAACAGCGCGGCGGAGCTGGCGTCGCGCGACCGGACCACGGCGGCTCGGGTACAGCGCAGCCTGAAGCGGGTGGAAGCGACCTTCCGCGAGGCATTGGCCCGCGGGCAGGCGCGCGGGGAAATTCCGGCGACGGCCGACCTCGATTCCCTCGCCCGCTTCCTTGTCGCCAGCATCCAGGGCCTGCGGCTGGTCGGCAAGGCCAATCCCGACCGCGCCGCGCTCAACGACATCGCAGACGTGATGCTGCGCTGCCTCGATCGATGATTTTTCCGTGGTCTGGCTGATTAATCCATAAGCGGAGGAGTTCCAGGATGGCCCAGAAGACACGCAATCCCGACCCGCGGATCGCGCCGCTGCCCCTGTCTGCCGAGTTGAGCGATCTCGCTCCGGGCTTTGCCAAATCGCTCGGCTTCGTGCCGAACAGCGTGCTCATCATGCAGCGCAGGCCCAGGCTGGTGCGGGCGTTCACCGCGCTGACCGCGGCCGTGTGGGACCCCGAGAGCGAGGTGGACCGCGGGTTCAAGCGGCTGGTGGCTCACGTCGCGAGCCGCGCGCACGGCTGCCATTACTGAATGGCGCACACCGCCGGAGGGTCGCTCCGGTTTGGCGTGGACGAGAAGAAGCTCGCGGCGATATGGGAATACCGCACCAGTCCGCTCTATACGGAGGGCGAACGCGTCGCGCTCGACTTTGCGATTGCAGCGGCTTCGCAGCCTAACGCTGTCACTGATGAATTGTTTGAAAAGATGAAGCGCCACTGGAACGAGAACCAGATCGTGGAGATCGCAGCCACCGTCGCGCTGTTCGGATTCCTCAACCGCTGGAACGACACCATGGCGACGCCGCTCGAGGAAGAGCCGATCGAGGTCGGCGAGAAATTCCTCGCATCCCACGGCTGGAACGCGGGCCGGCACCGCCGTTGACCGCAATGACCCATTTCATCTTACAGAGGAGAGCAAGCGCGTGGCCCGACTGACCGACCTTCCCGAGTGGGAACGACAGCACCACCTCGACAAGATCCGCGACCTGCCCGATTTCGGGCGAACGCCGTTCATTACCGGGCCTGCGCTTGAACGGCGGCGCGTGGCGATCGTCACGACCTCGGGCCTGCACGTTCACGGCGACCGGCCGTTCGAAATGGGCTCGGCCGACTACCGCATCATTCCCGGCGATGCGCCGGCGGCCGAATTGAGGATGAGCCACATCTCGGTCAATTTCGACCGCAGCGGATTCCAGGAGGACGTCAATGTCGTCTTTCCGCTCGACCGGCTGCGGGAGCTCGAGGCCGAAGGCATCGTCGGTTCGGTCTCGGATTTCCACTACTCATTCATGGGGGCCGCCCCGATCCGCGCGCTCGAACCGAAGGCGCGCGAGCTCGCGGCCCTGCTGAAAAAGGACCGCGTTGACGCGGTATTGCTTACCCCGGTCTGACCGAACTGCACGTGCGCCGTGGGCGCACTGGGCCACTACATCGAGCGCGAGGGCGTCCCGACCGCGCAGATCAGCCTGATCCGCGAGCAGACGGCGGCGGCGAAGCCGCCGCGGGCGCTGTGGGTGCCGTTCATGCTGGGGCGTCCCTTCGGGGCGCCGAACGAGCCGGAGTTCCAGCGCAAGGTGCTCCGTGCCCTGTTGTCGCTGTTCGAGCATCCTGCAGGCCCGATTCTGATGGATTTTCCGCTGGAAGCTCCGGCGTCGGACGCCCCGGCCAGCGGTTTCGCCTGTCCGGTCAGTTTCGCGGCGGCAACCGCGAAGGAGGGCGAACTTGCCGAAGCGATGCGCCGCGAGATCGCGCAACTCGCGCCCTGGTATGACCTCGCCGTCCGTCGGC
>MERD01000124.1:0-36518 GCA_001771935.1 Betaproteobacteria bacterium RIFCSPLOWO2_02_FULL_67_26 | reverse complement strand
AGAAGCGGCGAGCCACGCGGCCTCCTATCTCGACGGGGCGCCACGGCCCGCCGCCGCGCCGGGTGTATCGGCCGGAGTCGCGCTAAAGCGCGTGTGCGACGATATCAAGGCGTACTACTACGAGGGCGCGGCGGCCCAGCCGGGAAATCTTTCGTCCAAGGCGATCGATAACTGGTTCTGGCGGGAAACCGCCGCCGCAAAGGTGTTCCTCGCGATCCAGCAGGTTTGCGCGAAGAGCGCCGACGCATCGCTGCAACCGCTGGGCAAGCTCAGCCTGGTACCTCGCGCCGTGTCGCATGCGCTGTCAACCGATCGAAAGGAGATGACATGACTCGCCTCGCCCCGCTGCCCGTCGGCTCGGTCCCCGAGCTGACCGAGGTCTTCGAGCAGATGAAGGCTTCCGGCCATTACATACCCAACAGCCAGCTCATCCTCCAGCGCAAGCCGAAGATCGTGCGGGCGATACGCGCGTTGAGCGGTGCCGTGTTCGACCCGCAGGGAGAGGTCGGCGTGGGTTTCAAGCGGCTGCTGGCCTACGTCGTTGCGCGCACTCACGGCTGCCATTACTGAATGGCCCATAACGCCGGGGGGTCGCTCCGGTCAGGCATCAAGGATGAAAAGCTCGCGGCCGTCTGGGAGTTCCGGACGAGCCCGCTCTACACCGAAGCCGAGCGCGTGGCACTTGAATTCGCCATCGCGGCCGCATCGCAACCCAACGACGTCACCGACGAGCTGTTCGCTAGGATGAAGCAGCACTGGACGGACGGGCAGATCGTGGAAATCACGGCGCTCATCGCCTATTTCGGTTTCATGAACCGGTTCAACGACACGATGGCGACGCCGCTCGAAGAAGAGCCGATCGCGGTTGCCGAGAAGCACGCAGCGCCGCACGGGTGGAAGCTCGGCAAGCATCGCAGCGCCTGAGGTTCCACCGCCCTCGCGTTCACGCTCGACGCGTGCGCGACAGAAGCCGGGACGCGCTTCGCGTTGACCGCAAGCACCTGATTGGGCTACTCTTTCGCCTCCGTCCCAAAGGGGCGGCGAGTACATGTCCAAGGCCCCGAAATCCCAGCCACCGCAATCCCTCGAAGCCGCATTGGCGGAGCTCGAGAAGATCGTCTCCAGCATGGAGGAGGGCGAGCTGCCGCTCGAGCGCTCGCTCACCGCCTACAAGCGCGGCGCGGAGCTGCTCAAGTACTGCCAGGCCGCACTTCAGGATGCCCAGCAGCAGGTCAAGGTGCTCGAGGGTGGCATCCTGAAGGACTTCAAGCGTGACGGCGACGACGACTGATTTCCAGGCGTGGTCGCACCAGCAGCTGCAGCGCGTCGAGGCAACGCTGCAGCGCGTGCTGCCGGCGCCGGATCTCGCCCCGCGGCGCCTGCACCAGGCGATGCGCTACGCGGTGCTGGAGGGCGGCAAGCGCGTGCGCCCGCTGCTTGCGTTCGCGGCGGGCGAGCTGGCGGACGCCGATCCGGAGCGCGTCGAAATAGCCGGTGCGGCGGTGGAGCTGATCCACGCCTATTCCCTGGTGCACGACGACCTGCCCTGCATGGACGACGACGTGCTCCGCCGCGGGAAGCCGACCTGCCACGTCGAGTACGACGAGCCGACGGCGTTGCTGGTGGGCGATGCGCTGCAGAGTCTCGCATTCCAGTTGGTCGGCGAGTACCGGCTGGCCGACGAACTGAAGACCCAGCTCGAGATGGTGAAGCTCCTTGCCGCGGCCGCCGGCTCGCGCGGGATGGCGGGAGGGCAGGCGATAGACCTGGAATCGGTCGGGAAGAGCCTCACGGTGCCCGAGCTCGAGTTCATGCACATCCATAAGACCGGCGCGTTGATCCGGGCCTCGGCACTGCTCGGCGCGCACTGCGGCAACGGGCTGGGCGCAAGGGAAATCGGGCAGCTCGATCACTTTGCCAAGCTGATCGGGCTCGCGTTCCAGGTGGTGGACGACGTGCTCGATTCCGAATCCTCCACCGCGACCCTCGGCAAGACCGCGGGCAAGGACGCCAAGGACGGCAAGCCCACCTATGTCAGCGCGATCGGCGTCTCGCGCGCGCGGGAGTTGGCCCGGGAATTGAGGCAAAATGCGCTCGATGCCCTCGCGGGTTTCGGCGCGCGCGCGCTGCGCCTTAGGCAACTGGCTGATTTTATTGTGTTACGGAAATTCTGATGACGGATACGGCGCTACCGGCCGGCGGGCAGCTCGCTCTCCACCGGGATTATGGCCTGCTGAAGACGGTCAACTACCCGCACGAGCTGCGCCGCCTAGATGAGCGGCAGCTGAAGCAGCTCGCCGGCGAACTGCGCGCATTCCTGCTCGATTCCGTGAGCCAGACCGGCGGCCACCTGTCCTCCAATCTCGGCACGGTGGAGCTGACGATCGCGCTGCATTACGTATTCGACACGCCGCACGACCGCATCGTGTGGGACGTCGGCCACCAGACCTACGGGCACAAGGTGCTCACCGGCCGGCGCGAGGGCATGGACCGGATGCGCATGTGGGGCGGGCTCTCCGGCTTCCCGCGACGCCAGGAGAGCGAGTACGACACTTTCGGCACCGCGCATTCCAGCACCTCGATCAGCGCCGCGCTCGGCATGGCGATCGCCTCGAAGCTCGCGGGCGTCAAGCGCAAGGTGGTGGCCGTCATCGGCGACGGCGCCATGACCGCCGGCATGGCGTTCGAGGCCCTCAATAACGCGGGCGCGTCCGACGCCGACCTGCTGGTGATCCTCAACGACAACGAAATGTCGATTTCGCCGCCGGTGGGCGCGTTGAACACCTACCTCGCCAAGCTCATGTCGGGCCGCTTCTACTCCGCGGCCAAGCGCGCGGGCGAGAAGGTGCTGGGCGAGCTCGCCAAGCGCGCCGAGGAGCACATGAAGGGCATGGTCACGCCCGGCACCCTGTTCGAGGAGCTGGGCTTCAACTACATCGGCCCGATCGACGGGCACGATCTCGACGCCCTGATCCCCACGCTCAGGAACATGAAGGAGCTGAAGGGACCGCAGTTCCTGCACGTGGTGACCCGGAAGGGGCAGGGCTACAAGCTCGCCGAGGCGGACCCGGTGCTCTACCATGGCGTGTCCAAGTTCGACGCCGCGAACGGCATCGTCGGGGGGAAAAGCGGCGGAAAGCTGACGTACACGCAGATCTTCGGCGACTGGCTGTGCGACATGGCCGCGAAGGACCCGCGGCTGGTCGGCATCACGCCGGCCATGCGCGAGGGCTCGGGGCTGGTGAAATTCGCCGAGCGCTATCCTGAACGCTACTTCGACGCCGGCATCGCCGAGCAACACTCCGTGACGTTCGCCGCGGGGCTCGCCTGCGAGGGCTACAAGCCGGTGGTGGCGATCTACTCGACCTTTCTGCAGCGCGCCTACGACCAGCTGATCCACGACGTGCAGATCCAGAACCTGCCGATCCTGTTCGCGATCGACCGCGCCGGGCTGGTGGGCGCGGACGGGGCGACCCACAACGGCAGTTTCGACCTGACCTACCTGCGGTGCCTTCCCAACATGACGGTGATGACGCCGTCCGACGAAAACGAGTGCCGCCAGATGCTCTACACCGGCTTTCAGATGACGACGCCCGTCGCGGTACGCTACCCGCGCGGGACCGGTCCCGGCGTGGAGATCGGGAAGGAGATGACGGCGCTGCCGGTCGGCCGCGGCGAAATGCGCCGCAAGGGGAGGGCGTTCGCGATCCTGTCGAAGAAAATCGCGATCCTCGCCTTCGGCCCGATGCTCAAGCCGGCGCTGGAAGCGGCCGAGGAGCTCGACGCCACGGTCGCGAACATGCGCTTCGTGAAGCCGCTCGACGAGGCGCTCGTCCGCGAGCTGGCCGATGCCCACGACCTGCTGGTGACGGTGGAGGAAAACGTCGTCATGGGCGGGGCAGGAAGCGCCGTGCTCGAGGCGCTGCAACGGATGGGCAAGGATGTGCCTGTACTGCAGCTGGGGCTGCCCGACCGCTTCATCGACCAGGGCGACCCGGGAATTCAGCTCGCCGCCGCCGGTCTCACCAAGGAAGGCATCGTCAAGTCCATCCGCGAGCGGCTCGCGGCGTAGACTTGCTGGTGACGACTGACGACTGACGACTGATGGCTGACCGTTGAGGCCCTGACATGGCGCTGAACAAGCAGATGCTCGAAGAAAACGAAATGAACGGCTATACCGGGTACGCCCGCAATGACCAGTACAACCCCGCGGTCGTGCGGCGCATCGCCGAGAAATACCGCTCCATCCTCAAGGACATCGGCGAGAACCCCGCCCGCGAGGGCCTGCAGAAGACGCCCGAGCGCGTGGCGAAGGCGCTGCAGTTCCTCACCCACGGCTACGAGCTCGATCCCGCGGAAATCCTGCGCTCGGCGATGTTCAGCGAGGAATACCAGCAGATGGTGATCGTGAAGGACATCGAGCTCTACTCGCTGTGCGAGCACCACGTCCTGCCGTTCTTCGGCAAGTGCCACGTCGCCTACATACCCAACGGCCGCATCGTGGGGTTGTCCAAAATCCCGCGGGTGGTGGACGCGTTCGCGCGCCGGTTGCAGGTGCAGGAGCGCCTGACCGTCGAGATCCGCAACTGCATCGAGGACACGCTGCGGCCGCAGGGCGTGGCGGTGGTGATCGAGGCGCAGCACCTGTGCATGGTGATGCGCGGCATCCAGAAGCAGCACTCGATCGCGACCACGTCCGCCTTCACCGGCGAGTTCAACGCCGAGAAGACACGCGCCGAATTCATGCGGTTGATCAGTCGCGCCAATCCGGTCGGCTGACGTCTGCGCAGCGTGACGGGTGACGAGTGACGGGCAAACAGACCAGCGAGTACGTGGTCGAGAGCATCCTGCCGGAAGTGCGCAAGGGCAGGATGGTGATCCTCGTGGACGACGAGGACCGCGAGAACGAGGGCGATCTCTTCGTCGCCGCCGAGCGCGCGACGCCCGAGGCGATCAATTTCATGGCCACGCACGGGCGCGGGCTCGTCTCGCTCGCCCTGACCGAGGAGCGCGTGCGGAGCCTCGGCCTCTCGCTCGTCACCGACGACACCGGCAACCAGACCCGGTTCGGCACCGCGTTCGCGACCCCGATCGACGCGCGCGAAGGCGTGGGTTCCGGGATGTCGGCGCACGACCGGGCGCGCACCATCGCGGTCGCCATATCGGACACCGCCAAGCCGGCGGACCTCATCCGTCCGGGTCGGCTGCAGACACTGCGGGCGGTGGACGGCGGCGTGCTGGCGCGCCGCGGGCACACGGAAGCGGCGGTTGACCTCGCGCGGCTGGCGGGGCTCAAGCCCGCCGGCGTCATCTGCGAGATCATGAAGGCCGACGGCGCCATGGCGCGCATGCCGGACCTCGAGCGCTTCGGCCGCGAGCACGACACCCGGATCCTGAGGATCGCCGATCTCGTCGCCTATCGCCAGAACGAGCGCCAGATCCGGCGCCGGGCGGAAACGCGGCTGCCCACGCGCAAGGCGGGCGACTTCCGCTTCCTGGTCTATGGCGACAACCTGGAAACTCAGGCGTTCGTGGCGCTGGTTAAGGGCGAGGTGAAGCCCGGCGCGCCGGCGCTGGTGCGGCTGCACTCGCAGTGCCTGACGGGCGACGTTTTCGGCTCCGAGCGCTGCGACTGCGGAGAGCAGCTCGACGCCGCGCTTGCCCTGATCGAGCGGGCGGGCGCCGGCGTGCTGGTCTACATGTTCGACGAGGGCCGCGGCATCGGGCTCACCAACAAGATCCGCGCCTACGCGCTGCAGGACCAGGGCCGGGACACGGTCGAGGCCAACCACGCGCTCGGTTTCGCGGCCGACATGCGCGACTACAAGACCGGGGCGCACATCCTGTTCGACCTCGGCGTGCGCAAGGTCCGCCTGATGACCAACAATCCCGACAAGGTGCGGCAGCTGGAGGAATACGGCGTGACCGTCACCGAGCGCGTGCCGATCGAGGTCGCCCCGCGCAAATCCAACCGCGACTACCTGCGCACCAAGCGCACCAAGTTCGGCCACATGCTGTCGCTTGTCGCCGCCAGCCAGAAGCCGGAAAAGAAGCGCAAGTAGCGGTTCAGTAGCGGCGGGTCAGCGTCATGGTTTGCCCGTCGCGCCTCATTTCCATGCGGTTGAGGAAGCTCATCCCGAGCAGCGCGACGGCCAGGCGGTCGCCCTCGATCACGACGGCGTCGACGTTGTTCACCGTGATCTCGCCGATCCTGAGCGTGTCGAGCTTGACCGCGTAGACCGGAACCAGGCCGTTGGCGGTTTGAGACTGGGAACGCACGCCGACCAGGTAGTTGATGCCCACGCGCCGCGCGTCCGCGCTGGACAATGCAACGCTCGTGGCGCCGGTATCCACGAGAAAGCGCAGGCTCACGCCGTTGACGACGCCCGTGGTGACGAAGTGTCCGCGCGAGTCCGCCGTCAGCGTCACGCGGTTGCCGCCCTTGGCCGGGGCGACCGACGCGACGGCCCGGCCCTGTCCGGCCGCGAGCGTCTGACGCTTGCCCCCGGACTCGAAAGTGGCGGATTCGCTGGAGGCTGCCACGAGCTTGACGCCCTCGGGCGACACCTGCCCGACCGACAGCGTCTGCGTCTTGCCGCCGTTGATGGATACGACCGCCTTGCCGGCCATCAGCGCCACGACGTGGATGTCGGCGGCGCTGCAAGCGCCGTCGACAAATAGGAAAAGCAGGACTATTGCACTAAGATGGCGCACCTTGGCCTCCATGCCTGCTCAACAATGAAACCCGTCGCCATATTCCGGCACGCAGCGTCGGAAGGTCCGGGTTATTTTGCCACATACCTCGACCGCCACGGCGTGCCGTGGCGGGTCGTCAAGATCGATGAGGGCGAGGCGATTCCGGGAAATCCACGCGAATTCAGCGGCCTCGTTTTCATGGGGGGACCGATGAGCGTCAACGACCGGCTGCCCTGGATCGAGCCGGCGCTCAGCCTGATCCGCTCGGCGGTGGAGGCCGGCGTCCCGGTGCTCGGCCATTGCCTCGGCGGGCAGCTGATGGCCAAGGCCATCGGCGGCGTGGTGACGCGCAACCCCGTAAAGGAAATCGGCTGGGGAAGGGTGGACATCCTGAGCAACGGGGCGGCCGCGAAATGGTTTGGCGCGGAGCTCGCGTCCTTCGAATCCTTCCATTGGCACGGGGAGACGTTCTCCATCCCGGCCGGCGCGACGCGCATCGCCTCCAGCCCGCACTGCGAGAACCAGGCGTTCGTGCTCGGCCCGCACCTCGGCATGCAATGCCACGTCGAAATGACGCCCGAGTTGATCGGGGCCTGGTGCCGGGATTGGAAGCAGGAGGTCGAGAAGCTCGCGCGGCGCATGCCGTCGGTACAGACGCCCGCCGAGATGATGGCGGCGGTCGAGGAGAAAACACGAACGCTCAATGCGATCGCCGACCGCGTTTATGACTGCTGGGCGAGCCACCTCGCCCACATGCAGCGGTAGAGGCGTTCCAGCTGCCGGGCCCGCGCCTGTTCCGCGCACAGCGGCGAGCGCGCGAGGCGCTCCGGCAGCTCGCCGCGCAAGCGGGCGAGTGCGTCCGGATTCGAGGCAAGCTGCCGCGCGATTTCCACGTACTCGACCTCGCTGCGGGCGATCAACCGGGACAGGCCGACTTTTCGGAGCATGGCCGCGCTCCAGCGCCCGACCATCCGGTCGCCTTCCAGCGTCACGACCGGTATTCCCATGCTCAGGGCCTCGAACGTCGTAGTCGATCCCGTGAACGGGAAAGTATCCAGCGCGATGTCGATCTGGCTGTAGCGGTCGAGGTGGTGCTTGCGGGCGTCCCTCGGCTTGTCCACGAGTATCAGCCGGTCGTCGTCGATGCCATGTTTTCGGAACAACCCGGAATAGCGCGACCGGACGCCCGGGGCCACGAAGGTGTTGAAGTACTTGAGCAGCAGCCTGGAACCGGAAACGGCGTTCAGCACCTGCGCCCATAGCGCCACCACGCCTTCGTTGATCTTGGCCGGGTTGTTGAAGCTGCCGAAGGTCACCCGGCCGTCCCGGGCGCAAGGCGGCCCGGCATGCAACGGGGCTTCCCGGACCGGGGGGTGCACGTAGAAAGTGGGCAGGCAGGCGACGCGCTCGGTGAATTGTTCCCGCGCGCGCCGGGGCACGAGGCCGCGGTCCGCGATCAGGTAATCCATTTCCGTCAGCCCGCTCGTCGCCGGATCGTGCATGCTGACCTGAATCGGCGCGGGGCGATAAGTCGCCAGCAGGGGGCGGTTTTCATCGAACCGGCCGGCCAGCAGGACCAGAATGTCCACTTCATCCTGCACGATCACCTGCGCAGCCGCGGCATCGGAGAGATTGGCGATCGGGCGCCACGCATCGGTGCGCTCCTTGAACCAGTCGGTCATGGAGTCGCGTTGCCTGCTGGAGGAATAAAGATAAATCTCGAATGCGGCGCGGTCATGATGCTCGACCAGGGGCACGAGATTGAATCCCACCGGATGCCTCCTCAGGTCCGAAGACACGTAGCCGATGCGGAGCTTCCGGCCGGGCCTGGCGCCGGCCTTCCAGTCTGGAACGGGGTGCTTGCCGGAACCCAGCCGGCGAGCGAAGTCGAGATGCTCCTCGAAAAGGCTCGCGGCGCTGCCGGGCGCGTACAGCAATGCCGACAACAGCAATCGCGAGGCATGCTCGTTTGCCGGCTCCCTTTTCAGGATGTCGCGGTAGCCGGCGATCGCGTCGTCGATCAGGCCGACGGCGCTCTGGGCCGTGGACAGGTTCTTGCGGGCATCGCTGAATTGCGGGGCAGCCTTGACCGCCCGCTCGAAGCAGCTCAATGCCTGGTCCAGCGAGCCATTGCTCCAGTAGGCCGCCCCGATATTGTTGAGCAGCTCGGGCGTATCGGGATGTGCGTCGAGCCCGCGCTGGTACGCGCTCACCGCGTCGTCGAATCGATGCTGCGCCTGCAAGGTGTCGCCCAGGTTGCGCCAGCCGGCCGGGTGGACCGGCGCGATTTCCGCGGCGCGCCGCGCCGCGGCTTCCGCTTCCGGAAGCTTCTCCAGATTCAGCAGCGCGATGCTGGAGCGGTACAGGGCATCCGCCGAGGACGGGTCGAGCGCGAGCGCGCGCTCGTAGCAGCGGACCGCCTCGTCGTAACGGCCCATGCCCTGGTAGGAATTCCCCAGGTCGCACCAATCCCTGACCGAATCGGGTTGCAGTCGCAGCAGCGCCTCGTAAACCTCGGTCGCCTCGGCGTAGCGCCCGAGCTTGTGGAGCAGCACCGCCAGATTGGTGTGCGCCGGCAGCAGCTTGCCGTCGGCCAGGATCGCCCGGCGGTAGCAGTCCAGCGCCTGGTCCAGCTCGTCGCGTTCCTCCAGGATCGTGCCCGTATTGTTGAGCGCCCGGGAATGTAGGGGATCCAGGCGCAGGGCGCGGCGGTAGTGGTCCAGGGCCTCATCGGCGCGCTCGAGGTCTTTCAGCGCGTTGCCGAGCTTGTACAGATACTCGGCGTCGTCACTCCTGATTTTCACGGCCCGCTCGAGCGGCGGCAGCGCGTCCTGCGCGCGATTGAGCTGGTACAGCGCGTCCCCGAGGCGGTACTGCGCCTCCGCGTCATCGGGGTGTCGTGATGCGATCGGCTGCAGGAGTTCGGCTGCCCGCTTCCAGTTACCGGACTGGTGAGCGGCGTAAGCCTCCGTTGTGGCCGCGTCCGACCGGAAACCGGAACCGAGCCGGTTCTTGAGCCAGTCAAGCATTTAACGACGGTGAACGATGAACGGTGAAATCACTCGTTGACTCGATCAACCTCAATCGCGGAAATTCTTGAACTGCAGCGGGATGTCGGTTACGGATTTCCGGACGAGCGCGATCGCCTCCTGGAGCAGGTCCTTCTTGGCGCCCGAGACGCGCACCAGGCCGCCCTGGATGCTGCCCTGGACCTTCAGCTTGCTGTCCTTGATGAGCTTGATCACGCCTTTGGCGCGTTCCTGCTCGATGCCCTCGCGCAC
This sequence comes from Betaproteobacteria bacterium RIFCSPLOWO2_02_FULL_67_26, assembly GCA_001771935.1. Classification (GTDB taxonomy): domain Bacteria; phylum Pseudomonadota; class Gammaproteobacteria; order Burkholderiales; family SG8-41; genus SG8-41. The sequence goes on along the minus strand of MERD01000124.1, from coordinate 26,541 downwards.
CGTGATCGTCTCCTTGACCTTGTTGCCGCTGACCGGCTCCATCTTCCCGGGCTCGAGCGCGCGGATATCCACGCCCCGCTTGGCGAGCCTGGCGGTCAGCACGTCGCGCACCTGCCGCAGCTTGAATTCGTCGTCCGCGAAGACGATGAGCGCCTTGTCCTTCTCGTTGAGCTCGACGCGCGCGTCGGAGCCCTTGAAATCGAAACGGTTCGCGACCTCCTTGTTGCACTGGTCCACCGCGTTGCGGATCTCGACGTGATTCACTTCGGAAACGATATCGAACGACGGCATGCATCCCTCCCTTCCGCGCCGCCGCAATTTTACCGCATCCCCGAACCGCTCCCGGGGCCGGGTCGGACCCGCGCAACTATGGCAAGCTAGCGGAATGACGCGGCGCCGCGAAGGAGTCCCCGATCCGATGCATCTCGCCGTCGGCGCGCTCGGCATCGCGCAGATCACTGCCTGGGGCACGAGCTACTACTGCCTCGGCGTGCTGGCCGGCCCGATCGTGGCCGACACCGGCTGGAGCCGCAGCCTGGTTTACTTCGGTTTCACGGTGGCGCTGCTGGCGATGGGCGCGGTGTCGGCCCTGGCCGGCCGCGCCATCGACCGCTACGGCGCGCGCCCCCTCATGGCGATCGGCACGGTGCTGGTGTCGGCGGGTCTGTACGCGCTGTCGCTCGTGCGCAGCGAGGCGGCGTACCTGGGGGTGTGGGTGTTCCTCGGCCTCGGCATGCGCCTGTGCCTCTACGACGCGGCCTTCGCCGCGCTGGTGCAGGTGATGCCCTCGCGCGGGCGGCTCGCCATCTCCTATCTCACGCTCTACGGCGCGTTCGCCTCGACCGTATTCTGGGTGGTCGGGCATTACCTCAACGAAGCCGCCGGCTGGCGCCAGACGCTGACGGCGTTTGCCGCCATCAACCTGCTGGTCTGCCTGCCGCTCATCGGGTTCGGACTGGCGCGGCGGGAAGCGCCGCGCGCCGCCGGCGCGGCCGAGGCGGCCGCGCCCTCGCGCGACGGGCCGCCGCTGGAAGGGCGCATGCGCATCGTCGCGATGGCGCTGTTCGCGCTGGTGATGTCGCTCAACGGCTTCGTCTTCGCGGTGGTGACCGTGCAACTGGTGCCGCTGCTCGAGGCGGCGGGCCTGGCGACCGCGGCGGCGGTCTGGGTCGCCTCGATGAAGGGCTTCGCGCAGTTCGGCGGGCGCGTGGTCGAGATCTTCTTCGGCAAGAACCTGCGCGCCATCACCGTCGCGCGCATCGCCATCGGCGTTCTGCCCCTGTCCTTCGTGCTGCTGCTGTTTGCCGCGGGCAGCTTGCAGGCCATCCTCGCCTTCACCCTGCTGATGGGCGCCTCGCAGGGCGTCATCACCATCGTGCGCGGCGCGGTGCCGCTTGCCCTGTTCGGCGCCACCGGCTACGGCGCCGTGCTCGGCCTCCTCGCCACGCCGATCCTCGTGGTCAACGCCGTCTCGCCCACGGTGTTCGCGATGATCATCGACCGCTGGGGCTGGCACACCGGCCAGGTCGTGCTGGTCGCGATCTCGGCCGCGTCGTTCCTGGCGATGGAGCTGATGTCGCGGTGGTACGAACGCAGGCGGGGGCGCCGCTAACTCAGCCTTGCCGCACGGCGCGGGTCGTTTCGCGCTCGAGCTCGACGTACCGGGGGTCAAAGGAATCGCGGGGACGCGGCAGATCGACGCGGATCTCCTTGTAGATGCGGCCCGGCTGGCCGGCAAGAACGATGATCCGGTCGGCCAGGTACACGGCCTCGCCGATATTGTGGGTCACGTAGAAGATCGTCTTCCGGGTCTTTTGCCAGACTTCCACCGTGAGCGCCTGGAGGCTCTCGCGGGTCTGGGCGTCGAGGGCGCCGAACGGCTCGTCCATCAGCATGAACTCGGGCTCGTAGGCGTACGCCCGGGCCACCGCCACCCGCTGTTTCATGCCCCCCGAGAGGTGGTGCGGGTAGATGTTGGTGAAATTCGTGAGGTGGACGAGATCGAGGTACTTCAGGGCGATCTCGCGCCGATTTTTCCGGTCGACGCCCTTCATCTCGAGGCCGAACTCGACGTTCTGGAGCGCCGTGCGCCAGGGGAAGAGGGCGTATTCCTGGAACACGACCCCCCGGTTCATCAGGCCCGCTTGCGCGATGGGCTTTCCGTCCAGCAGGATCTCCCCGCCCGTGGGTTTGATGAATCCCGCCAGGATGTTCAGCAGCGTGGTCTTGCCGCAGCCGGAGAGCCCCACCACCACGAGGAACTCCCCGTCGGCGATCTCCAGGTCGATGCCGTTGAGTGCGGTGACCACCCGGTCCTTGAGGTAGTAGCTCATCGTCAGCTTCTGGATGCTCACCTTCGAACGCATCTATCCTCCCCCCACCTGGACGTCTTCCATCATTCCCCACTTGATGACGGTCATGGTTTCGATGTTCTGGAAGATGAATTTTTCCATCACGAACCCCACCAGCCCGATCATCGCGATGCCGCAGAGCATGAAGGAGATGTCGAGGAATTCCCGCGAGGCGAAGATCGCGTAGCCCAGACCCCAGTCGCTCGCCGCCACCATCTCCGCCGCTACCCCGGCCCGCCAGGCGCGGGCGAGGCCGACCCGGACGCCCGAGAGGATGAACGGGAGAGAGCCCGGGAAGATGATCCTGAAGAAGAGCCGGTGACCGCCGCAGTTCATGGAATTCGCGGCGCGGATCCACGCCGGGTTCACCGACTTCGCCCCGGTCCAGGTGTTGCTGATGATGGGAAGCACCGCGCCGAACGTGGTGATGAAGATCATGGTCACATCGCCCAGCCCGAACCAGAGCACCACCACCGGCGTCCAGGCGAGCGCGGGGATGGGCAGCAGCACCGCCACGATCGGCAGCCAGAACCGCTCCCAGATCCGGTAGCGGCCCATCGCGAAGCCGATCAAGACCCCGAGGCTGATGGCGAGCACCATGCTTCCCAGGATCCGGTAGGCGGTGGCGAAGGTGTGCTTGAGGAGGATGCCGGATTTCGTGAGCTCCCAGCCGCGGCTGGCGATGACCTCCAGGGTGGGGAACAGGACCGGATCGCCCCAGATGCGGGAGACGATTTCCCAGAGCGCGAAAATGACGATGAACGAGGGGAGGTTCGCGGCGCACCATTGCCACGTCTTCTCCCACATCGAACTCGCACGCGGAAGTTGAATTTCCTGCTCGGCTTGCATGGTTCGCTCCTTGGCGGCGCCGGGGCCGCTGTGGAAAAGGACGGGGCGCGACCGCTCGGCGGTTGCGCCCCTGCCAACGTCTGGTTCAGATCCGCCTATTTCAGGACCTGGTCGAGCAGCTTCGTGTTGAAGCTCTCCCCCTTGGCGAAGTCAGGCAGGCGCTTGATCTCGCCGGTGGCGTGAATACTCTTGGCCATGTCGCTCAGATACTTGACGATGGGGGCGTCGATCCGCGGGTGGAGTGTGACGCCGTCGAGGAGCTTGCGCACCACCTTGTACTCGAACTTCGCTCCCCTCGCGTTGAGCGCGTCCGTGTAGATCCTGGCGTACTCATCGGGGTTATCCCGCAGGAACTGGTGGGCCTTCAGCAGCGCCTTGTAATACTTCGTGTAGAGGTCCGAGTGCTGCGCCAGGGTCTGCGGGTTGGCGATCTGGATCATGGGGGTGTTGTCGTAGGGACAGAAGTCGGGGACGAGGCGCCGCACCCAGCCGTTCACTTCGGACAAGCTGAGGGTGGGATCCTCGACCTGGGCCGCGTCCACGGCCTTGGCGCGCACCGAGGGAACCCGGTCGGTATTGTCCAGGTTCACCGGCGTCCATTCGCCCTCCTTGATGCCGACGCTCGGCATGATGATGCTGCTGAGGAGGAAGTTCTCGCTGGAGCCGATCTTGGTGCCAATTTTCTTCCCGCGCAGGTCCTTCAGGGAGCGAATCGGCGAATCGGCGGCCACCACGATCGATTGGGTCTTGCAGATGAGGGCGTTCACCCCGATCCCGGTGACCCGGCCTTTCTTGGCGACGATGGCCACGTACGGGCGGGCGGCCGTGAAGCCCGTATCGAGGGAGTTCGCGAGCAGGGCCTCGAGCATGAGCTTGCCCTGGGCGAACACCTTCAGGCTGTAGCCCCCCTTGCCGAAGGCTTCGTCAAAATAACCCTTCTTGGCGGCGACCTCGTCCATGGAGCCGAACGTGCTCACGTGAGTGCCGATGCGGAAGACGGGCTTGTCCGCGGCCCGGAGTTGCCCGGGAAGCCACAGGGAGAGGCCCGCCAGCAGGACGATGACTTGGGCGATACGTTTCATGGGTTCGATCCTCCTCCGAGATTCTGGCTCCGGTACGCGCGCGTCAGCGCGGGTACTGCATTGCCAGCCAGCCTGCCCTTCGTGGATGCGCAATCTGGCGTGCAGGAAGTCCCAGACTCCGCATAGCGGGCCGCGCGTTCATTCTTGTTTCCCCTCCCTCGGAGATTGCCGCCAACCGCGCGGGTCTCGAGTGGAATTGCTGGCCAACCAGGGGCAAATTTATTCCAGCCGCCGGAACAAAGCAAGACATTTCCATCGCTTCAGCTCTTGCGTTTGAGCTTCGCCGCGATGCGCAGCCGCAGCGCGTTCAGGCGTATGAAGCCCTCGGCGTCCGCCTGGTTGTACGCGCCACGGTCGTCTTCAAAAGTCGAGATCGCCGGATCGAACAGCGAATCCGATTTCGAGGCGCGCCCGGTCACCATTACGGTGCCCCTGCAGAGCTTGACCCGAACCGTGCCGTTGACAGGGCCCTGGGTGTGGTCGATCAGCGCCTGCAGCGCGCGCCGCTCCGGGCTGAACCAGTAGCCGTTGTAGACGAGCCGCGCGTAGCGCGGCATGAGGTCGTCCTTCAGCGCCAGCACCTCGCGGTCGAGCGTGATGGATTCGATGGCGCGGTGGGCCTTCAGCATGATCGTGCCGCCGGGCGTCTCGTAGCAGCCGCGCGATTTCATGCCGACGTAGCGGTTTTCCACGACGTCGAGCCGGCCGACGCCGTGCTTTCCGCCCAGCTGGTTGAGCAGCGCAAGCACTTTCCCCGGCGCCAGCTTCCGCCCGTTGACGGCGACGATGTCGCCCTTGCGGTAGGTGAGCGCCACGTACTGTGGCCGCCCCGGCGCCTTCTCGGGTGAAACCGTGATGCGCCACATGCGCTCCTCGGGCTCGTAATCCGGGTCCTCGAGGATGCCGCCCTCGTAGGAAATATGGAGCAGGTTGGCGTCCATGGAATAGGGCGCGCCGCCGCCCTTTTTCTTCTTCCCCTCGACCGGGATACCGTGCTCTTCGGCGTAGGCGAGCAGCGTCTCGCGCGACGTGAGGTCCCATTCCCGCCACGGCGCGATGATTCTCACGTCCGGCATCAGCGCGTACGCGCCGAGCTCGAAGCGCACCTGGTCGTTGCCCTTGCCGGTTGCCCCGTGGGAGATGGCGTCCGCCCCGGTCCTTTTCGCGATTTGCACCAGGTGCTTGGCGATCAGCGGCCGCGCGATCGAAGTGCCGAGCAGGTACTCGCCTTCGTAGACCGCGTTGGCGCGGAACATCGGGAACACGAAGTCGCGCACGAATTCCTCGCGCAGGTCCTCGACGAAGATCTGCCTGACGCCGAGCCGCTTCGCCTTGCGCCGCGCGGGCGCGAGCTCCCCGCCCTGGCCGATATCGGCGGTGAACGTCACGACCTCGCAATCGTAGGTGTCCTGCAACCACTTGAGGATCACCGAGGTGTCGAGCCCGCCGGAGTAGGCGAGCACCACTTTCTTGATCTTAGCCATTTTCAATTCGTGAACAGTGAACAGTGACCGGTTTTCAGGTGGACCACAGGTCGCCCTGGGTCTTGATGCGCCCGAGCAGCAAGTACTCCATCAGCGCCTTTTGCGTGTGCAGCCGGTTCTCCGCTTCGTCCCAGACCACGCTCTGCGGGCCGTCGATGACGGTGGCGGCGACTTCCTCGCCGCGGTGCGCCGGCAGGCAGTGCATGAACAGCGCGTCCTTCCGCGCCGCCTTCATCATTTCCCGGTCCACCCGCCACGCCTCGAAGTCGCGCTTGCGCTTGGCCGACTGGGCCTCGTCGCCCATGCTGGTCCAGACGTCGGTGGTGATGAGGTCCGCGCCCTTCGCCGCCTTCATCGGGTCGTCGAACACCTCGTAGTGATCGGTGCCGTAGAGCCCGGCGCGCTCGGGCTCGACCTCGTAGCCGGGCGGCGTGGAGACGTGCACGTTGAAGTCGAACACTTCCGCCGCCTGCAGCCAGGTGTTGCAGACGTTGTTGGAGTCGCCGATCCAGGCCACGGTCTTGCCGCGGATCGAGCCGCGGTTCTCGATGAACGTGTAGAGGTCGCCGAGGATCTGGCACGGGTGGTACTCGTTGGTGAGCCCGTTCACCACGGGCACGCGCGAGTGCTCGGAAAAACGCTCGATGATGGCCTGCTCGAACGTGCGGATCATGACGATGTCCACCATGCGCGTGATGACGCGCGCCACGTCCTCGATCGGCTCGCCGCGCCCCATCTGGGTGTCGCGCGTCATGAGCGTGATCACCGTGCCCCCCAGCTGGTGCATGCCGGCCTCGAACGAGACCCGCGTGCGGGTGGAGTGCTTCTCGAACACCATGGCGAGCGTGCGGTCGCGCAGGGGCTGGTAGGGCACGTAACGCTTGAACATGTCCTTGATCCAGCGCGTGCGCTCGAATACGTACTCGTATTCCTCGCGCGCGAAGTCCCTGAACTGAAGGTAGTGCCGTACGGCCACGGGCGTTGCTCCGGTCGGAAACGACGCGCTCAAGCCGTCTGGGCGGCGGCCTGCGGCGCGCTCTGACGGTCGAGAAACCGGGTGATGAGCGGTACCAGCGTCGCCAGCAGCAGCCCGGCTTCCTCGGTCCCGAAGGTGAGCGGCGGCAGCAGCCGCACCACGTTGTCCACCGTGACGTTGATGAGCACGCCGCGATCGAGCGCCTGCTGCACCAGCTCGCCGCAGGCGGCTTCGAGCTCGATGCCGATCATCAGCCCCTTGCCGCGGATCTCCCTGACGCCTTTTATCCCGCCGATCTGCCGCGCGAGCTCGGCCCGGATGAAATCGCCGACCTTGACGGCGTTGTCCATCAGCCGTTCCTCCTCGATGATGTCGAGGGTTGCCAGCGCGGCGGCGCACGCGAGCGGGTTGCCGCCGAACGTCGAGCCGTGGTTGCCCGGCTTGAACAACTGCGCGGCGGCGCCGGCGGCGAGGCAGGCGCCGATCGGCAGGCCGTTGCCGAGGCCCTTGGCGAGCGGCATCACGTCCGGCGCGACGCCCGTATGCTGGAACGCGAACCACTTCCCGGTGCGCCCCATGCCGCTCTGCACCTCGTCCAGCATGAGCAGCCACTCGTGCGCCTCGCAGATCTCGCGCAGGCCCTTGAGGTAATCGTCGTGGCAGACGTTGACCCCGCCTTCGCCCTGCAGCAGCTCGACCAGGACCGCCACCACGCTGCGGTTGGCCTCGGCGACGCGCCGCACCGCTTCGAGATCGTCGAACGGCACGCGCACGAAGCCGGCGACCAGCGGCTCGAATCCCGCCTGCACCTTGCGGCTGCCGGTGGCGGACAACGTGGCGATGGTGCGGCCGTGGAAGGCCTTTTCCATCACGACGATCGCCGGCGCCTCGACGTTCTTCTTGTGGCCGTAGAGCCGGGCGAGCTTGATCGCCGCCTCGTTCGCCTCGCAACCGGAGTTGCAGAAAAAGACATTCTCCATGCCCGAGATCGCGGCGAGCCGGTCGGCGAGCTTCTCCTGCAGCGGGATCTGGTACAGGTTGGAAGTGTGTACGAGCCGCCCCACCTGCGCGCGCAGGACGGCCACGAATTTCGGATGGCTGTGGCCGAGCCCGCACACCGCGACTCCGGCCATCGCGTCGAGGTAGCGCTTGCCGCTCGTGTCCCACAGCCAGCAGCCTTCGCCGCGCTCGAAGGCGACGGGCAGCCGTGCATAGGTGTTCATCACGTGACTCATCGGTCCACCCCAAAAAAATATTGTGACCCCATCAACCCCCGGCGCGCAAGCGGGTTTCCGGCCGTCGCGCGCGTCGCGCTGTCATGCGGGCGTCATCCAGTTCCGGCCGGCGCCTATAGTAATATTGCGCTCGCATCCGGCCCTTTCCATCATGTTCGAAGGCTCTCCCGAAGTCGTCATCCAGGGCGTCACCGAAACCGGCCACCCGTTCCGCCCCAGCGACTGGGCGGAGCGGCTGTGCGGGATGATGTCGGTGTTCGGCCAGGACCGGCATCTCTCCTATTCCCCGTACCTCAAGCCGATCATGGCGGGCGGCATCCGCTGCGTGGTCGTGGACTTGCGGCTGGAGGGGATCGACCCGGACGCGTTTCGCTTCCTGCTCGGATTCGCCCGCGACAACGAGCTGAAGCTGCGCCCGGGGCGCAAGGATAAACGTCCGGAGGAAGCAGCCGGCGGCGCCGCGGCGCCGAGCGGGGCGCCCGCCGCCGGCTAGGCGGCTACGCCATCGCCTTGATGCGGATCGCGAGGCGGCTCTTGTGCCGCGCCGCGGCATTCTTGTGGATGATCTTCTTGTCGGCGATGGAGTCGATCACGCCGGACGCGCGCTGCAGCACGGTCCGCGCCGCCTTCTTGTCGCCTGCCGCGATCGCCTTCCTCACGTCCCGGATCGCGCTGCGCAACTCCGAGCGCAGGGCCGCGTTGTGCCGGCGGTGCTTCTCCGCCTGTCGCGCGCGTTTGCGGGCTGATGCGATGTTGGCCATGTGCGGTAAACTCCGGTGCTGAATCGAAAATGAGTCGGAAAAAGGGCGCCATCTTACTGATGTTCGGGGGTTTTTGCAACGTTTGTAACGCCGGCGGGTGCACGGCGCCATGAGCCTGATATGAGTCTACTGAGGTCCCTGGCGACGGTGAGCAGCATGACGCTCATCTCGCGCATCCTCGGCTTCATCCGCGATCTCGTCATTGCCCGCGTGTTCGGGGCGGGACTCGCTACCGACGCGTTCTTCGTCGCCTTCAAGCTGCCCAATCTCCTGCGGCGTCTGTTCGCCGAGGGGGCATTTTCCCAGGCCTTCGTTCCGATCCTCGCCGAGTACAAGAACCGGCGCGGCGAGGCGGACACCCGGCTGCTGGTGGATCACGTCGCCGCGTTCCTGGTCCTGGTGCTGTTCGTGGTGACCGTGATCGGGGTGATAGCCGCGCCGATCATCATTTATGTCACCGCGCCGGGATTCGCCGCGACGCCGGGCAAGTTCGATCTTACCGCCGATCTCCTGCGCATCATCTTCCCGTACATCTTTTTCATCTCGCTCACCGCGCTGGCCGGCGGCATCCTCAATACCTACAGCCGCTTTTCGGTGCCGGCGGTGACGCCGACGCTGCTCAACCTGTCGTTCATCGGGTTTGCGCTGTGGGGCGCGCCGCACTTCGACCCGCCGGTCACGGCGCTGGCGTGGGCGGTGCTCGCGGGCGGCATCGCGCAGCTCGCCCTGCAGGTGCCGTTCCTCGCGCGGATCGGGCTGCTCCCGCGCTTCCGGCTCGATTTCAGGGACGAGGGGCTGTGGCGGGTCCTGCGGCAGATGGGGCCGGCCGTGTTCGGGGTATCGATCAGCCAGGTGAGCCTGGTGATCAACGTGATATTCGCCTCGTTCCTGGTGAGCGGCAGCGTGTCCTGGCTCTACTACGCCGACCGTCTGATGGAGTTTCCGGTCGGGCTGCTGGGCGTGGCGCTCGGCACGATATTGCTGCCCAGCCTCTCGCGGCACTACGCCGAGCGCTCGCCGCGGGAGTATTCCGACCTGCTCGACTGGGGGCTGCGTCTGACGCTGCTGCTGGCGGCGCCGGCGGCGGTCGCGCTGGCGCTGCTCGCGGTGCCGCTGGTGGCGACGCTGTTCCACTACGGGGCATTCGGCGCCGAGGACGTGCTGGCGACGCGGCGCGCGGTGATTGCCTACAGCGTCGGCTTGATCGGGCTCGTCATGGTGAAAGTGCTCGCGCCCGGCTTCTACGCGCGCCAGGACATCCGGACGCCGGTCAAGATTGCGCTCGCGACGCTCGTGCTCACCCAGCTCATGAACCTCCTCTTCGTCTGGTCGCTCCGGCACGCGGGGCTCGCTCTCGCCATCGGCCTGGGCGCCTGTTTCAACGCGGCGCTGCTCCTGCGGGGCTTGCGCCGTCGCGATATCTACGCGCCGCGGCCGGGCTGGCCGGCATTTCTGCTCAAGCTCGGGATCGCGGTGTACGCGATGTCGGCGGTGCTGTGGCTTGCGGCAGGCGCCGATGTCTCCTGGCTGCTCATGGGCGCCGCCGCGCGCGCCTGGAATCTCGTCTGGGTGGTGGTTCTGGGGGCGGCGACCTACTTCGCTGCGCTGTGGCTCCTCGGTTTCCGGATTGCTGACTTTTCGAAGCGCGCTGCGGAATGAACCTGTTCTAGCGTCGTGCTTGCGGTCAACTTGGACGACCCGGGGTCGAATCACGACTCACGTACCACGACTCGCTTTTTTCAAAGCTCGTAGCTCGAGCCCTCGCCCTTCAGCGTTGCGTCCACCACCGCGCGCTTCAGGTGCGGGGCGAACAGCTCGATGAAGTCGTACACATAGCCGCGCAGGTAGGCGTTGGGCCGCATGACGATGCGCGTCATGCTGGGCTCGAACAGGTGGCTGGCGTCGATCAGCCTCAGCCCCAGATCGCGCGCGGGATCGAACGCCATCTTGGCGAGGATGCCGACGCCGAGCCCCATTTCGACGTAGGCCTTGATCACGTCGGCGTCGATGGCCGTCAGCGCCACGTTCGGCGTGATCTTCCTGCTGTCGAACGCGCGCTTGATCGGGGAATCGCCGGTGAACGCGAAATCGTAGGTGACCACCGGGTAGCGCGCGATCGCCTCGAGCGTGAGCTGCTTCTCCCGGAGCAGGGGATGCTTGAGGGGCGTGATCACGCAGCGGTTCCACTGGAAGCACGGCAGCAGCACGAGGCCGTCGTAGAACTCGGCGGCCTCGGTGGCGATCGCGATATCCGCCTCGCCGGAGCGCACCAGTTCCGCGATGTACTGCGGGCTGCCCTGCCGCAGCGACAGCCGCACGCCGGGGTAGCGCTGGCTGAAGCGGGCGATGATCGAGGGCAGCGCGTAGCGCGCCTGCGTGTGAGTGGTCGCGATCGTGAACGAGCCCGCTCCGTCGGACGTGAATTCGCGCGCGACCTGCTTCAGGTTCTCGGCATCCTGCAGGATGCGCTCGGCGATGCCGAGGATGACGCGCCCGGGCTCGGTCACGTCCACGACCCGCTTGCCGTTCCGTACCAGGATTTGCACGCCCAGTTCGTCCTCGAGCTGGCGGATCTGCTTGCTGATGCCCGGCTGGGAGGTATGGAGCGATTCCGCTGCTTCGGAAAGGTTGAGCCCGGACCGCGCCACTTCGCGGAGGTAGCGTAATTGCTGTAATTTCATACGCTTACTCTTAATAATGTCTGGCGATTACATTCTAACATGATATTCTTTTGAAGTATAACTCACCGTTGCTACCATGCAAGCCTACACAATTCCAGAGGAAATAGAGCGGTGTATCGCTACGACGAAATCGACCAGCGGCTGGTGGAGGAACGGGTCGCGCAGTTCCGCGGCCAGACGCTGCGTTTCCTGGCGGGCCAGCTGTCGGAGGACGACTTCCGTCCCCTGCGGCTGCGCAACGGTCTCTATATCCAGCGTTACGCGCCCATGCTCCGCGTTGCGATTCCTTACGGCTTGCTCTCATCGCGCCAGTTGCGCACGCTCGCGCACATCGCCCGGAAGTGGGACCGCGGCTACGGCCACTTCAGCACGCGCCAGAACCTGCAATACAACTGGCCGAAGCTCGAGGACGTGCCCGATATCCTGGCCGAGCTCGCCACGGTGCAGATGCACGCGATCCAGACCAGCGGCAATTCCGTGCGCAACATCACCACCGACCATTTCGCGGGCGTTGCACGCGACGAGCTCGTGGACTCGTTCGTCTGGTGCGAGCTGCTGCGCCAGTGGTCCACGTTCCATCCCGAATTTTCCTACCTGCCGCGCAAGTTCAAGATCGCGGTGAACGGCGCGGAGGCCGACCGCGCGGCGACCTACCTGCACGACGTCGGCCTGCACGCGGTGCGCAACGCGGACGGGGAGGTCGGATTCCGGGTCATCGTCGGCGGCGGGATGGGGCGCACGCCGGTCATCGGCCATGTCATGCAGGAATTCCTGCCCTGGCGGCACCTGCTCACCTACCTGGAAGCCGTCCTGCGCGTCTACAACCGCTACGGCCGGCGCGACAACATCCACAAGGCGCGCATCAAGATCCTGGTGAAGGCGCTGACGCCGGAACGGTTCCGTGCGGACGCGGAAGCCGAATGGGCGTACCTGAAGGACGGGCCGTCCACGCTGACCGGGGAGGAAGTGCGGCGCGTGGAGGAGCGCTTTACGCGGCCGCACTACGAACGGCTCGCGGGTGATGACGCCGGGTATCTCGCGCGTCTCGCCGCCGAGCCGGCCTTCGCCGCATGGGTCAAGCGCAACGTCCAGCCGCACAAGATGGCGGGCTATGCGGCGGTGACGCTGTCCCTCAAGAAAACCGGGGTGCCGCCGGGGGATGCCACGGCCGGGCAGATGGATGCCGTGGCGGGCCTCGCGGACCGCTACAGCCAGGGCGAGCTGCGGGTGTCCCACGAGCAAAACCTGATACTGGCCGACGCGCGCCAATCGGACCTGCACGCGTTGTGGCAGGAGGCGAAGGCGCTGGGGCTCGCGACGCCGAATATCGGGCTGCTCACCAACATCATCGCCTGCCCGGGCGGCGATTTCTGCTCGCTCGCCAACGCCAAGTCGATCCCGGTCGCGCAGGCGATCCAGGAGCGGTTCGACCGCCTGGATTACGTGTACGACATCGGCGAGCTGGACCTCAACATTTCCGGCTGCATGAACTCCTGCGGCCACCACCACGTCGGCCACATCGGCATCCTCGGCGTGGATAAGAACGGCGAGGAGTGGTACCAGATCTCCATCGGCGGCAACCAGGGACTGGCCCGCCCCGGCGCACCGGCGGCGGTCGGGAAAATCATCGGGCCGTCGTTTGCGCGCGAGGAGATCCCCGGCGTGATCGAGAAGCTGATCGGCGTGTATCTCGACCGGCGCGAGAGCGAGGACGAGCGCTTTATCGACGTGGTGTGGCGCACCGGTATCGAGCCTTTCAAGGAACGCGTGTATGACAGCGATCATCAGGAACAGAAGCGTCGTCGACGATCCCTGGCAACTGCTTAGGCCCGGGGACCACGGCAGGCAGCCGGCGATCCCGCTCGCCGGCGATATCATCGTGCCGCTCACCCTGTGGCGCGCCGAGCGCGAAGCCGTGTCGTTTCGTGCCGGGCGGATCGGCGTGTGGCTCGACAGCCACGAGGACCCGGCGGTGATCGCCGAGGACCTGCGGCTGTTTGGCGTCGTGGCGGTGAATTTTCCCAAGTTCGGCGATGGCCGCGGTTATTCCATCGCGCGGCTGCTCCGCGAGCGTTACGGCTGGAAGGGCGAGCTGCGCGCGATCGGCGACGTGTTCCGCGACCAGCTCTTCTTTCTTGCGAGCTGCGGCTTCAATTCGTTCGCTCTGCGCGACGGCGAGGACCCGCGGGAAGCGCTGGCTGCGTTCGGCGATTTCAGCGATGCCTACCAGAGCTCGGTCGAGCGCCGCTTGCCCCTTTTTCGCCGGCGCCTGGAGAAATTCGCGCAAGCGTGAGGTAACCGCCCCCAACGGCTGGACGGTTTCTCGCAAAACACGCTACAATTCAAGCTTTTAGGCTTGGTTGTATGCGCGTGACCCGCGGCATTCCCGCCGCCGCGGCCGGCCCGGCCGCAATCACCATCGGCAATTTCGACGGCGTTCACCTCGGCCATCTGGCGATGCTGGCTGAGTTGAAGCGCGCGGCCGGACGCCTCGGCGTGCCGGCGTGCGTGCTGACCTTCGAGCCGCATCCGCGCGAATTCTTTGCACCCGACCAGGCGCCGGTGCGGCTCACGTCGCTGCGGGAGAAGCTGGAGCTGCTCGCCGGGAACGGCATGGACCGCGTCCATGTCTGCCGCTTCAACTACCGCTTCGCCCAGATCGCGGCCGAGGATTTCATCGAGCGCGTACTTGCGCGCGGCCTGGGCGCGCGCTGGGTGCTGGTCGGGGACGATTTCCGCTTCGGCGCGCGGCGCGCGGGAGATCCCGTCATGCTGAAGCAGGCTGCGGGGCGCCTCGGCTTCGAAGTCGCGGCGCTGGCGAGCGTGATGCTGGACGGGGAACGGGTATCGAGCACCGCCGTGCGCAACGCGCTCGCCGCGGGCGAGCTCGCGCGGGCCGGGCGCCTGCTGGGCCGCGCGTATTCGATCAGCGGGCGCGTGGTGCGCGGCGACGGACTCGGGCGCAAGCTCGGTTTCCCGACCGCCAACGTGCTGATGAAGCACAACCGTCCGCCGCTCAGCGGCATCTTCGCGGTGCGCCTGCATGGCGCGGCGCGCGGCCCGCTGCCGGGCGTTGCCAGCCTGGGCGTGCGCCCCACGGTGAAGCAGGGCGGGGCGCCCGTGCTCGAAGTGCACGCGCTCGATTTCGACGGCGACCTGTACCGGCGGCACATCCGCGTGGAATTCCTGCACAAGTTCCGCGACGAGGAGAAGTATTCCGATCTCGCGACGCTCACGCGTCACATCGCGCTCGACGTCGAGAGCACCCGCCAGTACTTCGAAACCGCCCGCGCGCCCAGAAAGGCCGGCTGACAGCCGGTCCCGATCGACGGATTGCCGCCTACTGCTCGCCGCATCATGGCCGATTACAAGAAGACCCTCAACCTGCCGGATACGAAGTTTCCGATGCGCGGCGACCTCGCAAAGCGCGAGCCGCTGATGCTGAAGATCTGGCAGGAGCGCAAGTTCTACGAGCGCATCCGCGCCGCGCGCCGCGGCAAGACCCGCTTCGTCCTGCACGACGGGCCGCCCTATGCCAACGGCGACATCCACATCGGCCACGCGGTCAACAAGATCCTCAAGGACATCATCGTCAAGGTGAAGACGCTGTCCGGGTTCGACGCCCCGTACGTGCCGGGCTGGGATTGCCACGGCATGCCGATCGAGGTCCAGATCGAGAAAGCCCACGGCAAGAACCTGCCGACGGCGGAAACCCAGCGCCTGTGCCGCGAATACGCCGCCGAGCAGATCGAGCGGCAGAAGAAGGACTTCATCCGGCTGGGCGTGCTGGGCGACTGGGACCGTCCCTACCTCACCATGGCGTACCGGAACGAGGCCGACGAGATCCGCGCCCTGGGCGACCTGCTCCGGAAGGGCTACGTGTACCGCGGCCTCAAGCCCGTCAACTGGTGTTTCGACTGCGGCTCGGCGCTCGCCGAAGCCGAGGTCGAGTACGAGGACCGCAAGGATATCGCGATCGACGTCGGTTTCCCGTTCGCCGAGCCGGACAAGGTGGCAAGAGCATTCGGCGTGGCGAACCTCCGGGCAGAGCCGGGATACGCGGTGATCTGGACGACTACCCCGTGGACGCTGCCCGGCAACCAGGCGCTCAACGTTCATCCCGAGTTCACCTACAACCTGGTGCGAACCGAGCGCGGGCTGCTGATCCTGGCCGCCGATCTGCGCGAAGCGTGCCTCACGCGCTTCAAGCTGGAACGGCGCGAGGTGATGGGAGAGTGCAAGGGCAGGGCGCTCGAAGGCATCCGCTTCAAGCACCCGTTCTACGAGCGGACCGCGCCGGTTAATCTCGGCGACTACGTCACGCTCGATACCGGCACGGGCATCGTGCATTCCGCGCCGGCCTACGGGGTGGAGGACTTCGAATCCTGCCGGCGCTACGGCATGAAGGACGACGAGATCCTCACGCCGGTGATGGGCGACGGCAAGTTCGCGTCCGGCCTTCCGCTCTTTGGCGGAATGATGATCTGGAAAGCCAACCCGGCGATAGTCAAGGAGCTGGAAACGCACGGCGTGCTGTTCGCCCAGGACGCGAATCACGCGCACAGCTACATGCACTGCTGGCGGCACAAGACGCCGGTGATCCTGCGCGCGACGGTGCAGTGGTTCGCCGGAATGGACGAGGTGCCGGGCTTCAATGGCGTGAAGCCGGCCGAGCCGCTGCGCGCGACCGCGCTGCGCGGGGTCGAGGCGACGCGGTTTTATCCCGCCTGGGGCCAGGCGCGGCTCCACGGGATGATCGCGAACCGCCCCGACTGGACGCTGTCGCGCCAGCGCCAGTGGGGCGTGCCGATGCCGTTCTTCATCCACAAGGAAACCGGGCAGCTGCACTCCCGCACGCTCGAGCTGCTCGAGCAGGTCGCGCAGCGCGTGGAGCGCGGCGGCATCGAGGCCTGGCAAACTCTTGAAGTGGCGGCGCTGCTCGGCGCGGATGCGGCGCAGTACGAGAAGGTCAAGGACACGCTCGACGTCTGGTTCGATTCGGGAGCGACGCACCGGACGGTATTGCGCGGCTCGCACCAGGCGGAAACCGGGTTTCCCGCGGATCTCTACCTCGAGGGCTCCGACCAGCACCGCGGCTGGTTCCACTCCTCGCTGCTGGTGGCCTCGATGATCGACGGCGTCCCACCCTATCGCGGGCTGCTCACGCACGGGTTCGTCATCGACCTCGAGGGCCGCAAGATGTCGAAGTCCAAGGGCAACGCGATGGCGCCGCAGACCATCATGGACACGCTCGGCGCGGATATCCTGAGGCTGTGGGTCGCCAGCAGTGATTATTCGGGCGAGCTCACCATATCGAGCGAGATCCTGAAGCGCGTGGTCGAGTCCTACCGCCGCATCCGCAACACGCTGCGCTTCCTGCTTGCCAACCTCGACGACTTCAACCTGGCGCGCAACCGGTTGCCCACGGAGGAGTGGGTTGAGATCGACCGCTTTGCCCTGGAGCTCGCGCGGAGCTTGCAGGAAGAGCTGACGGATCATTACGAAGGCTATGAGTTTCACCTGGCGATTCAAAAATTCGTCAAATTCTGCTCGGAGGATCTTGGCGGGTTTTATCTCGACATCCTGAAAGACCGGCTGTATACGACGCCCGAGGATTCGAAATCGCGCCGGTCCGCGCAGAACGCGCTGTGGCACATCACCAACAGCCTGCTTCGATTGATGTCCCCGGTTCTCAGCTTTACCGCCGAAGAGGCCTGGGAGGTTTTCAACAAGAATTCGGAGCGCTGCATTTTCGAGGAGGAGTGGTATGCGCTTCCAATGTCGCGTCTGGACCAGTCGGTGATCGATGGCTGGCGGGATGTTCGCAATACGAGAGAGATCGCGAACAAGAAGATCGAGGAAAAACGCGCGGCAGGGCTGGTTGGTTCCTCCTTGCAAGCTGAGCTCGATATCTACACTTCAGGGCCGGCACTCGAGTCCATGAAACGCCTTGGGGACGACCTGAGGTTTGTCTTCATCACTTCTCGTGCCGCGGTGCATCACCGCGAGGGTGCCGGATTGGGAGTGGATGTGACTCCAAGCGCTAATAAGAAGTGCGAGCGCTGCTGGCACTACCGTGCCGATGTGGGCGCAGACGCCGCGCATCCGGAGATCTGTGGGCGCTGCGTCTCCAACCTTTCAGGCCCCGGCGAGCCGCGCACCCATGCGTAAATGGCTCGCGCTGGCCGCGCTGATCGTGGTCGTGGATCAGCTCGCCAAGTACGCCGTCATCCAGTATTTCGCCGTGAACCCGGCGGTCGCGGTTGCGCCTTTCCTCAACCTGGTGCTGGTCTACAACGCCGGGGCCGCTTTCAGCTTTCTGTCCGATGCCGCGGGGTGGCAGCGCTGGCTCTTCATCGGCATCGCGCTCGTCGCCTCGGCGTGGATCGTGTACCTCCTGCGCCGCTACCCGCACCAGCGGCTGTTCGCGCTGGCGCTCGCCCTGGTGCTCGCCGGCGCCGTCGGCAACGTCATCGATCGCGTCCTGGTGGGGGCGGTCGTCGATTTCCTGGACTTTCATGCATTCGGCTGGCACTGGCCCGCGTTCAATGTCGCCGATTCGGCCATTACCTGCGGCGCGGTCCTGCTGGTGTGGGACGCGCTGCGTCCGGGCCGTGGCCGGGCGCCCGGGCCGGCGGCCAGCGCGGACGGGGGGCGCTGACGCGATGGCGCAGCCGCACGATCCCAATAGCCTGGCGGCGCTGCTGGCCACCGCTTCGCTCCAGTTCAATCGCGGCGAGGTCGAGGCGGCGGAGCGTATCTGCAATCGCATCCTGCGCTCGGACCCCGACCAGCCGGATGTGCTGCACCTCATGGGACTGATGCACCGCTTGAACGGCAATGCGGCCGCCGCCATGACCCTGCTCCGGCGCGCCGCGGCGTTGAAGCCCAACCCGGTGGTGTTCCTGAATCTGGCCGACGTGCTCATGGACAACGGCGAATTTCGCGAGGCTGAAAAGTACTGCCGGGACGTGGTCGCCTCCTCGCCGCTCGACGCCAACGCCCACTACAAGCTCGGCCTGGCGCTGCACTGGCTCAGGGATCCCCGCGCCGCTGCCGCCAGCCTGCGGGAGGCGCTCCGGCTGAAACCCGATTTATACGCGGCGCGCGTCGACCTGGGTCGGGTGCTGCTCGCCGCCGGCGACCATGCTGCCGCGCGGCAGGAGCTGGAACACATGCTTCGCCTCGATCCTCCACTGACGAACGCATTCGTGTTTTACGGCCTCGCCTGCAGCGAGCTGGGCGATTTCGCGACAGCCGAGAAGGTCCTGCGCCAGGCGCTGGAGCACGAGCAGGATCCCACGCCGACCCTCGTCAACCTGGCCAACGTCTACCGGGACTCGGGGGATTTCCAGCGGGCGTCCGAGGTCTACGAGCGGGTGATGGTGCTGGCGCCCGAAAACCACGACGCGCGCAACGATTACGCCCATGCCCTGCTCGCTCAGGGGCAGTTCGCGCGCGGGTGGGAGCTGTACGAGGCGCGCTGGGAAGCGTACGATCACCCGCGCAGCGCCGCATACCCGCAGCCGGCCTGGAACGGCGAGCCGCTGGCGGGCAAGCGGTTGCTGCTGTGGGGCGAGCAGGGCATCGGCGACCAGGTGATGTTCGCCGGCATCATCGCCGAAGTCCAGGCGGCGGCCGCCTCGTGCAGCCTGGCGTGCCATCCCAAGCTGGTCGATCTGTTTGCCCGGTCGTTTCCGGGATTGCAGGTCGTGCCGGCGAACAGCGCGCGCCATGCCGAGCTCATCAACCAGCCGTTCGATTTCCAGGCGCCGCTCGCGAGTCTCGCACGGCACTTCCGCGTGGCGGGCACGGACTTTCCCCGGCACACGGGTTACCTCCGCGCCGACCCGGGAAAGGTCGAGGCCTGGAAGGGGCGGCTCGCGGCGCTCGGCGGGAGCCCGAAAATCGGCATCTCCTGGAGAGGCGGGACCGTCGGCACGCGCCGCCACCTGCGCTCGATCGAGCTTGCAAAGTGGCTGCCGATCCTCGGCACGCCGGGGATCGAGTTCATCAGCCTGCAGTACACCGATTGCGCGGCGGAGCTGGCGGCATTGCGCGAGGCGCATGGCGTGGTGGTGCATCACTGGCCGGAAGCCATCGCCGACTACGACGAGACGGCGGCCCTGGTGTGCGCGCTCGACCGGGTGGTGAGCGTGTGCACGTCGCTGGTGCACCTCACGGGCGCGCTCGGCCGCCCGGCGTGGGTGCTGGTGCCGGCGGTGCCGGAATGGCGCTACCTGCGCGAGGGCGAGAGCATGCCGTGGTATCCCTCGGTGCGGCTCCACCGGCAGGAGCGCATCGGCGAATGGGACGGAGTGGTCGGGCACATCGCCGGGCTCCTGCGCGGTTGAAGGTATAATTTCCGCATGGAAGTCCTGCTCGCCAATCCGCGCGGTTTTTGCGCCGGCGTCGACCGGGCGATCGAGATCGTCGAGCGCGCCCTGCAGCTGCACGGCTCGCCGATTTACGTGCGCCACGAGGTGGTGCACAACAAGTTCGTGGTAGCCGACCTGGGGGCCAGGGGCGCGATATTCGTCGAGGCGCTCGCGGAGGTGCCCGAGGGCGCCACGGTGATCTTCAGCGCGCACGGCGTGTCGCAAGCCGTGCGGCGCGAGGCGGACGCGCGCCGGCTGAAGGTGTTCGACGCCACCTGCCCCCTGGTGACCAAGGTGCACGTCGAGGTGGCCCGGATGCGCGAGCAGGGGCGCGAGATCGTCATGATCGGCCACCGCGACCATCCCGAGGTGGAGGGCACCATGGGCCAGAGCGCGGGCGGCATGTACCTGGTCGAGAAGCCGGAGGACGTCGCCCGCCTGCGGGTGCGCGACGCGGACAACCTCGCCTTCGTCACGCAGACCACGCTGTCGGTGGACGACGCGCAGCAGACCATAAACGCGCTGAAGGCGCGCTTTCCCGCCATCGTCGGTCCGAAAAAGGACGACATCTGCTACGCGACGCAGAACCGCCAGGACGCGGTGAAGGCGCTGGCGCACCGGTGCGACGTGGTGATCGTGGTGGGCTCGCCCAACAGCTCGAACTCGAACCGGCTGCGCGAAGTGGCCGAGCACCAGGGCGTCGCGGCGTACCGGGTGGACAATGCCTCCGAGCTGAAGCCGGAATGGGTGGCCGACAGGCGTGTCGTGGGCGTGACGGCCGGCGCCTCCGCGCCGGAGGTGCTGGTCCAGCAGGTGGTGGAGCGCCTGCGCAGGCTGGGCGCGGAGCGCGTCACGCCGTTGCAGGGCATCGAGGAAAAGGTCACGTTTTCGCTGCCGCGCGCGCTCGTGACGGCGCGCGCGGCCGACGAAGCGTAGGAGGCCCAGCCTGGCACGGCCGCATGCCCCCGACAGCGTGCCCGCGCTGCTCGACGCCGCGGCCGGCTACTACAACCGCCGCGAATTGAGGCAGGCGGAGCGGGCGTGCACCCGCATCCTGCAGCTCGAGCCCGGGCAGTCGCAGGCGCTGCATCTCATGGGGCTCGTCAAGCTGGCGCGGGGTGACCACCGGGACGCGCGCGGCTGGCTCGAGCGCGCCGTCGCGGCGCGCCCCAGCCCGGAGGCGCTGGTCGATCTGGCCGCCGCGCTGACCAAGAACTGGGAACTGGACGACGCGATTCGCTGCTGCCGCGAGGCGCTGGCGGTGGCGCCCGAGCTCGCCGAGGCCCATTTCAATCTCGGCACGGCGTTGCACTGGAAAAGGCAGTTTCAGGCGGCCACCGAGAGCCTGCAGGAGGCGGTCCGCCTGAATCCCGATTACCTGCCCGCCCGCGTCAACTTCGGGCGCTCGCTGCTCGGCATCGGCAACTATCCCGCGGCGCAGCGCGAGCTGGAGCACGTGATCGCGGCCAATCCGTCGCACGCCGGGGCCCTGCTGTTCTACGGCATCAGCTGCCACGAGCAGGGCCAGTTCGACAAGGCGATCGGCTATTACGATCGCGCGCACGCGCTGAAGCCGACGGCAACCGACATCCTCGGCAACATGGCCAATGCCTACCGGGACGTCGGGAACTTCGCCCGCTCCGCCGAGATTTTCGAGCAGGTCCTGGCGCTGAAGCCCGACTATGCGGAGGCGCGCAACGACTACTCGCACGCGCTGCTCGCGCGCGGGCACTTCGTGCGCGGCTGGAAGCTGTACGAGGCGCGCTGGGAGGCGAACCGCTGGCCCGACCGCGCGACGTACGCGCAGCCGCTGTGGACCGGCGGGTCGCTCGCCGGCAAGCGGCTGCTGGTGTGGGGCGAGCAGGGGATCGGCGACCAGATGATGTTCGCGAGCATGTTCCCGGAGCTGCTGAAGTTTCCGGCGTCCTGCACCGTGGTCTGCGAGCAGAAGCTCATGCCCCTGTTCGCGCGGTCCTTTCCCGCGGTGCACACGATCGCGCGGAGAAGCCGCGAGCACGAAGCGGCGTGCCGGGAGCCGTACGACTACCAGGTGCCGATCGCGAGCCTGGGGCAGTACTTTCGCAGGAGCTACGCGGAATTTCCGCGCCATTCCGGCTACCTCCGCGCCGACCCGGCGAAGGTGGCGGCGTGGAAGGCGCGGCTCGCCGCGCTCGGTCCCGGGAAAAAGGTCGCCATCTCCTGGCGCGGCGGATTCGTCGGCACGCGGCGCCACCTGCGCTCGATCGGGATCGCGGAGTGGCTGCCGATCCTCAGGACGCCGGGAGTCGAGTTCATCAGCCTGCAGTACACCGATTGCGCGGAGGAGCTGGCGGCCCTGCGCGAGCACCACGGCATCGCGCCGCACCACTGGCAGGATGTGATCGACGACTACGACGAGACGGCGGCACTGGTGTGCGCGCTCGACCTGGTGGTGAGCGTGTGCACGTCGCTGGTGCACCTCACGGGCGCGCTCGGCCGCCCGGCGTGGGTGCTGGTGCCGGCGGTGCCGGAGTGGCGCTACATGCTCGCGGGCGACAGCATGCCGTGGTATCCCTCGGTGAAGCTCTACCGCCAGGACCGCATCGGCGAGTGGAACGAGGTGATCGGGCGCGTCGGCGCCCTCCTGAAGGACTTCGCGCTGCAGCCCGCGGGGCTGCCGGTGCCGGCGGGCGGATAGGCGGCTTACTCGCCCTTCACGGGCGGCCGCGGCTTCGACGGCTGGGGCGGCTTCGGCTGCGGCGCGCCGACTTCCTTGCGTATCGGGCCGGGCAGCTGGCCCGGCGGCAGCGGGTCCACGCTGCGGCACCGCGGCGGATTGCTGCCGGGAACCATCACGTAGCCTCGCTGGCACCGGTTGACGCAAAAGGCGCCGATGGATTCCTCGGTGCGCAGGCAGTCCTGCCGGGACAATCGCAGCGCTTTCATCGGCTCGTACTGGTCGTAATAGACGCGCGCCGCCTTCTTCGCCGCCGGCGCCTGGGTCCCGGGCTGGGCCATGGCGAGCCCCCAGTGGGCCGCGGCGCACCACCCCGCGGCGAGCAGTAACAGGCGGGTTCCACGACGCTCAATCACCATCGGTCATTCACCGCCCGTTGACTACGCGCCCCGCTACTTGATCAGCTCGCGCCACGACACCCGGCGCCCGGAGCTGCCGGCTCCGCCGACGTTGACGCCGACCGGGGTCTTGGTCCCGGTGGCGCCGGTCGCGACGCCCTTGAACACGCCGCTCGGCAGCCGGATGACGACGAGACCCACCGTGATCTGGCCGATGAATTTCGTGGCCACCTGCTGTCCCGGGGCGGAGGCGATGTAGCTGCCGGTCGCGTAATTGAACTGGTAGATGAAGCTGTCGCCGCCGACCGTGCAGGCGTTGTTGTTGGGGACGTTGGAGACGACCACCAGCGTGCCGAGCACCAGCTGCGGGTCGAGGTTGACGCGCTCGCCGGGGGACGAATTCTCGGGGTTGAAATCCACGAACCAGCCGTCCTTGGCGGTCCAGTTGACGGTGTTGTTGGTCGTGGTGCGCACGGTTGTCCCGTCGTCGTCGATGACCTGCTGCACGAGCCCGGGGGTCGTGCCGCGCAGGCTCGTGGCGCCGTAGGCCTTGTCCTTGAACGCGTAGAACGACTGCTGGTAGGCCCAGGGCAGGAAGAAGCCCAGGTTGTCCGGGTCCGGCACCGTCGCCGGGTCCACCAGGTCGTCCTCGCCGAGGTAGCGGCCGGTGCCGATGAAGAGCACCCGCTGGCTGTCGATCACGCCCAGTTCCGGGCGCGACGTGATCCCCTGCGGCTTGCCGCCGCCGTCCTTCAGCTCGACCAGCTTGGTCACGGTCGCGGGATCCGTGGTCAGGTCGAATTTCCACACGTTGCCGAGCAGGTCGCCACCGTAGATGGCGAGCGCCGTATTGTTCTTGTTGAAGTCGTCGGCGAAGGCGCTGATCTTGGAGAGGCCGGACGGCGTCGTAGTGCTGCCGGCGCCGGTGTCGGCCTTGTACACGAGCGCGCCGGTGAACAGGTCCCGCACCCAGAGATGACCCTCGCCGTCGCCGGGCGTGACGTTGTTCAGCCCGGAAGTCATGATCGCGACCCACTTGCCGCTGTTGGCGCTGCCCGAGATCGAGGGCAGCTTGGTGACCACGGCGTTGCCGTAAGTCAAGCCGAGGTCGATGTCGCTGTGCGCGCACAGCGTGCTGTCCGAGCAGAACTCCCACAGGCCCTTCGGGTCGGCGGGATCGGTGACGTCGAGCGCGTAGAAGCCGCGCCCGCCCTTGTTGAGGCCGCCGACCAGGACCGTCTTCCAGACGCCGGTCATCGGGCTGGCCGACGAGTCGGTGACCTGGAACGCGTCCATCACCTGCGGCGAGCCGTCGACGGAGTAGATGTGCCTGGTCTCCCAGTTGGCGGTGGCGATATTGTGCAGATTGGGGAGCGGCATGCGCGGGACGTAGGCGAACATCTCGGCCCCGGTATCGCCGTTGAACGCGTGCAGCATGCCGTCGTTGGCGGCGATGTAGAGCACGCCCTGGCGGCCGGCGTTGGCCGTCCGGAACGCGCTGTAGGTCGGCGAGACGGCGTCCAGGAATTCGAACACCGGCGCCCGGACGTAGGCCGGCGTGGCGTTGACCGCGTCGCCCAGCACGTGCTCGCGGTCGCGGAAGACCGGGTTCTCGAGCGCCGACTTGCCCCGCAGGAAGTCCACCAGGTTCTCCCCGTTGTCGGCCTGGATCTTCTGGCCGCCGTTGAGCGACGCGTACTGCGAGAACGCGGTGCCCTTGTTCGCGAAGCAGGCCTGCTCGCCCGTCGCGCTGCAGACGCTCGAAGTGCTCGACAGGTTGCCCCACAGGAACCGCTTGAGGCTGGTGTTGACGGTGCTCGAGTTCGAGGAATCGAACATGAAGACCTTGCGCTCGTTGACGTTGCCGTCGGCCAGCTCCGCCTTGGTGTCGAGCTGCGCCTGCGCCTCCCACACGATCGCCGGCAGCACGTTGCCGGTGTTGGTGTCGATGCGCTGGGCGGAGATCTGGCCGTCCCACCGCACGGTGCGGAAGGTCGAGCTGTAGATGAAGTTGTCGGTCTCGGTGATGTTCGGGCTGCTGGTGGCGGAGGCCGAAGCGGCCGCGGTCTGGACCTTCAGAGCGGACAGCGCGCCCGACAGCCCGTCCGCCAGGGTCGTCGGGTTGGCGGCGCTGTAGAAGATCCCGCGCCCGTTGACCGCGGCGTGCCACATGTCGTCGAGCGTGCTCGGGTCGCCCTCCACGGGCAGCGGCCAGTTGCAGGTCTGGCCGGCCGCGGAGCTCCACGAGCACGTCGTGTCCGCGTTCCTGATCTTGGCGAAGTCGCCGCTCGTGGCCGACTCGTAGTCCGACCGGTAATCCATCCGGCCCACCAGGCCCATGCCGAGCGTGAACGTGACCATGTGCTGGTGGTTGGCGATGTCCTTGGAGGTCGTCGGGACGTTGTTGTCGGCGATGCTGGCGGCCCACATGGCGGTGTCCGCGCAGTTTGTGCCTCCGGCGCTGCTGCAGCGCAAATCGTTCTTGTAGTAGTACATCGCGATGTCGGCCAGCGAGTTGCTGGCGCCGCCGAAGGTGGTGGTGGTGACCGACTGGCCGGTTGCCGTGGACTGCGGGTTCGGCGCGAGGGTGAAGCTTGCCGAGGTCAGCGTGAGCTGGCTGTTCGACGACAGGGTGGTCGACGAGGCGGTGGTCAGGACCACGGTCGGGCCGGAGCTCACCGAGCCGGAGGTGCAGTTCGTCAGCGCCGAAAACGTGGTGGCAATACCGGTGACGGTGGTGACCGAGGTGACCACGCCCGCTCCGCCGTCGTAGTAATCCACCTGCACGTCAAGCGGCCGCGTGCGGCGGATGAGCCTTTTCTTCTTGCTGCTGTCGGTGCAGCCGCAGTTGGTCTGCTGGCCGTGCGGCGGGCCGCTGGTGAGGGTCGCGCTGAAAGTGGTCTGCGAATTGCTGCTGCACCTCAGGTCGATCTGCTCGGTGATGCGCTGCACCTTGGTTTCCAGGTGCGACTGGCAGTCGAGGATGACCGAGAAGGTGGCGCTGACCACGGCCGTGCTGGCGCCCGCCTGCGTGATGCCGTCCACCACGGCCGTGTTGTACGACAACGTGCGGTCGCGCTGCCAGACGCGCCGCTCGTTGCCCGAGCAGCCGCAGTTGGTGCTGTCGGTCGTGCCGCTGCTGCCGTTGGGGAAGCTGACGTTATTGTTGCCGGTGCAGAGCGCCTGGCCCGTTTCGAGGGTCACATCGCCCGTGTTCACCGTGGTTCCCGAACCGTCGAGCTGGCCGCCGGCCCGCGTCACGTACAACGGCTGGGACGTGTTCGGCGTGCCGTCCACGTTGCCGACGGCGCTGCCGCCGGGCGTCTTGGCAGGCGTCGCGATGCCGCCGTTGCTGACGTCGTTGTAGTAGCCGTCGCTGGTCAGCAGCGCGAAATTCTGCTGGCACGAATGCGTGACCGGGTCGGCCATGCCGACGTTGATGTCGTCCGTCTTGCCGGCGTAATGCCGCCCGATGCGCGACAGCGCCTGGCGCAGCGGCGTCGCGCCGTGGTTGCCCTGCGCGTAGAGCACGGTGTAGAAGTCGCCCTTCTGGGTCGCGTTGAAGGTCTGGAGTGACAGGTAGCGGGTGTCGGTCGGGTAGTTGACCGGGTCCCGTACCGGGTTGCCGGGATTGATGGTGATGAAGCCGACGCGGTAGTTGTCGCCGATCGGCCGGAACGCGCGGCCGGT
>MERD01000123.1:8834-44831 GCA_001771935.1 Betaproteobacteria bacterium RIFCSPLOWO2_02_FULL_67_26 | reverse complement strand
GCGAACGCCATGACGGCCGCGGCCAGCAGGGCGAGCCACTTCACGATTCGCATGATTACCTCCTGATGATTGATCTTGGTTGACGAATTAACCACCTTACCTTACTCCAGGGTCCCCTGCCGCAGCAAGGCGCCGTGCTACAGGCCGTTCGCCTCGACCACCAGACGCCGCAGCTCGCGTCGCAACCGGTCGCGCACCGCGCGATAGCCCGGGCGGCCGATGACGTTCGCAATCTCGTAGGGGTCCCGGTCGAGATCGTACAGTTCGTCGAGCTCGCCGTTCATGCCGCGGTTCACCCACCGGATGTACTTGTGTCGGGGGGTGCGCACGGCCTTGTAGGTCATGCCGACGAGCCAGGGGTACGCGTTCTCGGCCCAGTACTCCATCAGGAACGACTTGCGCCAGCCGGCGCCGCCTTTTCCCCTGGCGCCAGCGAGGAGCGGCAGCAGCGAGCGCCCCTGGATCTGCGGCCCGGGCTTGCCGCCCGCGAGCTGGATCAGCGTCGGCGCGATGTCCTGGCAGATGACGAGATCCCTGACGCGCGTGCCGGCCTTGATGCGCCGCGGGTAGCGCGCGATGAACGGCGCGCGGATGCCTTCCTCGTACGCGAACCGGCGCTCCGGCCCCAGCCCGTGCTCGCCGAAGAAATAGCCGTTGTCGCCGAAGAACAGGATGAAAGTGTCGTCGAGCTGGCCGGTCCTTGCGAGCGCCGCGAGCAGCATGCCCACGCCCTCGTCCACCGCCGCCATCATGCAGGCGCGCAGGCGGATTTCCTCCTGGGTGCCGGCGTGGATCGCGTCGAGCAGCGCGCGGGATTGCGCGTTGGTCCGCAGCCGGAGCGCCTCCTCCCACGCCGGCTTCTGCTTCACGATCTCGGCGGCGGGGAGCATGTTGGGCTTTTTCGGGAAGACGCAGCCGCGGTACAGGTCCTTGTGCCGCTCGGCGGGGCGATACCCGTCCATCTTGAACGTGCCGTCCGCCGCCTGCTCCGCGTCCGGGTGCACCGCCTTGTGCGCGAAGAATAGCGACCACGGCCGGTCGTGCCCGCGGCTCACGAAGTCCACCGCCATCGCGTTCATGATGTCGGTAATGTAGCCGGTGCGCTGCACGTACCGGCCCTGCTCGTTCAGCCTCGGGTCGTTGAGCCGGCCGTGCCCGTCGAAGCTCACCCAGTGGTCGTAGCCCGGCCGCGGCTGGCCGTCGTTGCCCATGTGCCACTTGCCGATGTGGGCGGTCTCGTAGCCGAGGCGCTTGAGCTCGAGGTGGTAGTTCGGCAACCGGTGGCTCGCGGCATCGCGCGCGACGTTGTCGATGATGCCGTGGCGGCTCGCGTACTGGCCGGTGAGCACCGACGCGCGGTTCGGCGAGCAGATCGGCGTGGTGTGAAATGCGCGCTCGAACAGCGCGCCCTCGCGCGCGATGCGGTCGACGTGCGGCGTCTTCAGGTACGGGTGCCCGCCGGCCCCGAACTCGTCGAAGCGCAGGTCATCGATCAGGATAACCAGGAAGTTGGGCCGTTTCATCGCGCGTGACCGCCGCAGGCATGCCGGGATTGCCGGGTCAAACGACGTTCAGCAGAAATGCCAGCCCGGCGGCAAGCGCCACGCCTGCCGCGGCCGCAAGCAGGCTCTTCTGCCAGTCCCGCCACGCCAAAAACTCCAGCGCGAGCAGGCGCACGCCACCGGTCATGTGGGCGGCGAGCAGCAGCACCAGCATCGTCTCGCAGAGCTTGACCAGCGGCTGGTCGGTCCAGCGCAGGAACGTCTCGAGCTTTGCCTCGCCGTGCAGCGCCTGTCCGAGCGCCCAGAAATGAAGCGGCAGGAAGGCCGCCAGCAGCACGCCGGACGCGCGGTGCACGATGAACGCCCAGTAGGCGGGGTGGTTGCGCGCGCGGAAGTCGTTTTTCATATCAACACGGCGTAGACGGCGCGGAAGCCCCACATCGCGAGCGTGAGCGCGACCGCCAACACGGTGATGTCGAGGGCGCGTCCCCGCCAGCTGAAGGTCTCGGCGAGGATGGTCCGCAGCCCGATCGGCGCGTGTACCGCAATGGCCGCCACAAACAACGTATAGAACGCCGCCCAGGCGGCGTTGCCCCGCGTGCGGCCGAGGATCTCCGCCGCCGACAGGCCGTTGCGCACCGCGTAGATGATGGTGGCGAGATGCACGACCACGCAAATCGCCAGCACCGCCGCGCTCGCCCGCTGCGCCGTCCACAACAGCACCTGTGTCCGCACGCTCAGTCTCTCATCACTCATCACCCATCACCCAGATCGCCCCGGAGCGCCGCCGCGATCGTTGCTCGCTTCAACCCGGCGATCGAGGCGGTCGGGGCGATCTGTTTGGGGCAGCGTTCGCTGCAGCTCATGTGCGTATGGCACGCGTGGCAGCCGGCGTCGCCCGCCACCGCCGCAAGCCGCGCGCGGTTGCCGGTGTCGCGCGCATCGTTCATCAGCGTCCAGGCGCGGTTCAGCGCCGCCGGCCCGAGATAGGCGGGGTTCCATGCGACTACGTCGCACGCGCTGTAGCACACGCCGCAGCCGATGCATTCGATCGCCGCGTCCGCCAGGCGCCGCGCCGGGGAGTCGGGCGCGACGCGCGCAAATTCGTCCTTGCGGGTCGTCCCGCCCTGGAACTGGCCGCGCGCCCTTGCCCACTTGTCGAAGAAGTCCGTCATGTCGGTGACGAGATCGCGCACCACCGGCAGGTTGTGAAGCGGAGCGATCTCGAGCCGGCCGCTCTCCCCGACCTTGTCCACGTGGGTGCGGCAGGTCCAGCGCGCGCGCCCGTTCACGGTCATCGCGCACGAGCCGCACATGCCGACACGGCACGCGAACCTATACGCCAGGGTGGGATCGAGGGAGCGCTGGATATAAGTGACGACATCGAGCACGGTCTGGCTCTCCCGGCGCGGCACGTCGAACTCCTGGAATCGCCCGGACTCCTGCCCGCGCCAGACCGCTACGCATAGCGTGCTCATGTGGCCGCGCTCAATGCATCGCCCCGGCGCGCAATGGCGCGCCGCGGGCAACGGTCGGCGCCGCCACGCGCTCGACCATGACGTTCACGCACGCGGGCCGCTGCGACCCCAGCGCCCGCTCCAGCGCGCCAGCCAGGTCGGAGGCCCGCGCAACGTGCTCGCCATGCCCGCCCAGCGCCGCGGCGGCCTGGTCGTATCGCGCCGGCAGCAGCTCGCAGCCGTGGGCGCGCTCGCGGCCGTAGGTCCGCAACTGGATCTGGTGCTCGGCGTTCCAGCAGGCGTCGTTGCCGATGACCGCCAGGAACGGCAGCCGCGCGCGCGCCGCGGTATCGATCTCGGCGAGGTGAAAACCGAACGTGCCGTCGCCCAGCATGGCCACGACGGTCGCATCGGGCCGCGCGATGCGCGCGGCAAGGGCAAACGGGATGGCGGAACCGATGGAGCCGCCGGGCCCGTTGATGAGCCGCGTCGGGGCGCTCGTGCACGCCTGAGCCCATTGCCCGAATTCCCCGCCGTCGACGATGAGCACCGCCTCGCGGGCGCGGTCGATGACCTGCTGCACGGCGCGGCCCACCTCGACCGGATGCAGCGCCCCTTCGGACCGCGAAACCAGGGTTTTCCACTCGGCGGGGCGGAATCTTATGGCTGAATCGACTTCCCGCGCCCACTGCTGCGGCCCGGTCACGCGCGATCGCTCGATCAGCTCGCCGGCCGCGACGAGCGGGTCGGCAACCGCTGACAGCGGCACGCGCTCCGGGGAAGCGAGCGTGCTCAGCGCGCGCTGCAGCGCGGCCGGCTCGGGATCGATGACGATGAAGCGGCAAGCCCCGGCCAGCGCCGGCGGCGCGCCGAAGCGCAACGTGAAATCCAGCTGCTTGCCGAGCAGCACCACGAGATCGGCCTCGCGCAGCACGTCGGCAAAAGCGCCCAGCGCGGGATCGTTCACGCCGCGCGGGCTCTCCATGCAGACGACCGGCACGCCGGCGGCCTCCGCGAGCCGCTCGCGAGCCGCGCGTCCCGCCCCGTTCGCCATGGCCGGCCCGACCAGCACCAGAGGACGGTGCGCGCGCGTCAGTTCGGCGAGGACAGCGTCCACGGCGGATGTGCCGAGCCGCTGCGCCGCGGGCGCCGCATCCCCCGTGGCAACGGCGGCGGTGCCCTCGACTTTCGTCTCCAGGACATCGAACGGCAGGCTCACGTGCACCGGCCCCGGGCGCCCCGAGCGGGCGATGCGCAGGGCACGCGCCATGTCCTCCCCCAGTGTCTCCGCGCGTTGCGCGGTCCAGGATGCCTTGGTCACCGGCGCGGCGAGATCGGCCTGCGCCATCTCCTGGAACGCGCCGCGCCCGAGCTCGGCGAGCGGCGCGTGCCCGGAAAGCAGCACCACCGGCGACTCGCCGGAGAGAGCGGTATACAGCGCGCCGACGCCGTTGGCGTGGCCGGGCCCTCCGGTCAGCAATGCCACGCCGGGCTCGCCGGTGAGCCGCCCCCACGCGTCGGCCATGTGCACCGCCGCGCCTTCGTGCCGCACGTGCACGATCGAAAGCCGCGCATCGAGCGCGGCATCGTACACCGGCATGATCTGGTTCCCGGACAGCGAGAAGAGGTGCCGCACGCCCGCGCCCGCCAGCGCGCGGGCGAGGACATCTGCGCCACGCAGCCGGGTCATGTACCGGGGCCCGGCTGCGTTCTCACGCAGACTCGTAGAGCCGAGTGAGAACGAATTCGCGGTGGCCGAGCGCCTCCGCGCAGGTCAGCCGGCCGTTGCAGGTGCGCAGCATCGCTTGCAGCAGCTCGTCGCCGCACTGGTCCATGTTCTTCTGCCGTTGCAGCAGGCCGGAGACGTCGAGGTCGATGTGCTCGCTCATGGTGCGCGCCGTGCGCGGATTGGCGGTGAGCTTGATGACCGGCAGGATCGGGTTGCCGATGACGTTTCCCTGCCCGGTCGGGAAGAAGTGCACGGCGTAGCCCGCCGCGGCGAGCAGCGTCACCATTTCCGCCGCGGCCGACGACGAATCCATGAACCACAGGCCCGGGCCGGTCGGGCTCTCGGCCTTGTCGAGCACGCCGATCACCTTGCACTTCTTGCCGATTTTCTGGATGTTGCCGAGCGCTTTCTCCTCGATGGTGGTGAGACCGCCGGCGATGTTGCCCTTGGTCGGCTGCGAGTCCATCAGGTCGCTGGTCTTGTGCCGGTCGATGACTTCCTGGTAGCGGTTGAATACCCGCATCCACGCCTCGCGCACCTGCGGGGTCGCGCAGCGGTCGGCGACGATGTTCTCGCCGCCGGTGATTTCCGTGGTCTCGCCGAAGCACAGGGTCACGCCGAGCGGCTCCAGCTTGTCGAAAGCGTTGCCCACCGTGGGGTTCGAGCCGCAACCGGAAGTGGTGTCCGACTCGCCGCACTTGCAGGAGACCCACAGGTCGCTGATCGGGCACTCCACGCGCTGCAGCTCGGACGCCCATTGCACGTACTCCTTCGCGACCTTGGAAGCGCGCAGGATCGTGTCGTGGTCGCCGTGGAGCTCGATGCCGAAGCCGGTAACCGGCTTGCCGGTCTTCGCGATGCCGTCCACGACGCGTTTGGCCCATTGTTCTTCGATGCAGATCACCACGACGGCAGCGACGTTTGGGTTCGATCCGGCGCCGATCAACGTGCGGAAATGCAGATCCAGGTCGGCGCCGAACTGCAGCCGGCCATAGGGATGCGGGATCGCCATCGCGCCCTTGATGTTGTGGGCGACCGCCTCGGCGGCGGCGTTGGACAGGTCGTCGACCGGCAGGATGAGGACGTGATTGCGGATGCCGACGCGCCCATTCTCGCGGCGGTAGCCCTGGAACGTGGTCTTGCCTGAAATCATTTGTAGCCCCTCTCTCTCACCAGCGCTTGGTTTTCATGTTGTGGACGTGCGCGTGCTCGCCCTTCTTGATCGGTGCGACCGCTTTGCCGATGTCGAAGCCGTACTTGATCACGGTCTCGCCGTTGCCGATGTCCTTCAGCGCGAGCTTGTGCCCGATCGGTATGTCGTTCAGCGCCTTGACCTTGATGGTCGAATCGTCCTCCATCACCCAGCCGGTCAGCTCCTGGCCGGCCTTGACGCCCTCGATCACGATGACGCCGACGGTGTCCTTCTTGTCGTGTACCAATACCTGGATCATTTCGACTCCTGAACCGGGCCGGCATACACGCAGGCCCGCGATGAACAAGGAAATGCGACGGATATTGTTGTTGTGCCCGCAATCGTAGCGCGCAAGCCGCCCCGATTACAAGGGATTTCCCGGCGCGTCGGCGTTTCTACAATCTGGACAGTTCCCGGCGCGCGGTGTCGAGGTGCGCCGCGTCCTTCGAGTTCTTGAGCACCCACTGGAACTGCGCGCGCGCGTCATCCCGGTAGCCCGCGCGCGCGAGGTTCATTGCGGCAGCCAGCCGGGCTTGCAGCGCCGGCGCATCGGGCGCCGGCGAATCGAGCGCAAGCGCCGAGCGCAGGAAATAGTCCGCGGCGCGCGCGAACTGCGCCGCGGATTCCGCCGCCCCGCCCAGCGCGTAGAGCATCTCGCGCGCGCGGCTGCGTCCGGCGAGCGGCAGCAGCGCAGCGAGCATCTCCTGCGCGAGATCCGGCTTCGCCGCGGCGAGCATTTCCCGGGCGAGCGCGAGCGCGCGTCCGGCCGCCGGGTCCGGCAGCGGCTGCGCCCGCTTCGCCAGCGCGCGCAGCGTGCCGGCGGCCGCTTCGGCCGCGCCGGAGCGCCACTGCATCGTCGCGAGCCGCACCGCCCATTCCTCCGCGCTCGCGTCGGGCGGCGGGGCAAGCCCCTGCCAATACCGTACGGCGAGCAGCGGAGCGTTCCGCGCTTCCGCGATGTTGCCGAGCAGGTACCGCGCCTGGGGATCAACCCCCGCGGAATCCGCGCCGTCGTCGCCGAACAGCCGCAACGCGGCCCGATCGAGGCCGCTTTGATAGAGCGAGAAGACCAGCTGCAGTTGCGCGATCTGGCGCGTGTCGCGCGCCGCGCTGTCGCGGGCGACGTGGGCGTAGAGCGCCCGCGACTGCTGCGGGCTCGCGCCCAGCCGGCGCGCGGCGTAATCGAGCCAGGCCGTGTCGTCCCCCGCCAGCAGGCGGCCCGCGTTGGCGGCAACCCGGGCTTCGGATTGGTAGACCTGCCACAGCTCGGCCGCCGGCGTCGGCTGTACGCGCGCGCCGTTTCCGCCGCCGTGATTCAGCAGTCGCTCCAGCGCCTCGATGCGCAGCGTGCCGTTGCCCTGCTTCGCCGCCGCCGCCGCCAGCACCTGCCAGTAGTCCGGCCCGCCGCCCTTGGCGAGCTGCGCGCGCGCCTGGGCAATCACGGCATCGGCGTCGGCGAGGCCGGTCCGCAGCCGCAACTGGAGCTTCAATGCGCTCGCATCGTCGAGGCCCGCCAGCCAGTTGACGGCCTCCTTCTCCATGCCGAGATCGAGGAGCCGCTCGACGAACTGCTCGGCCACGCCGCGCGCGAGCGGCCGGTAATCCTGCTCGAAGCGCAGCATCGCCCGAAACGCGGCCTCGCCTTGCCGCTCGGCGGCGTAGCTCTCGATGACGAGGAGCCGCGCGGCGCGCGCTTCATTGGGCGCCGGCTCGAGCTGCCAGAGCAGGCGCGAGGCGTAAGCGCGCGCCGTCGCGCCCTGCCCTTCGGCCACCGCGGCGCGCGCGGCCGCCCGCAGGCTCTGGCGCAGCGCCGGCCGGGGCATGCCGGCCGGCAGCGCTGCCGCGCGCTCCAAGGCCTCGCCGTTGTGCCTGAGCCCGACCAGCAAGGTGAGGCGCAGCGCTTCCCACTCGGCCCAGCGCGGCGCGTCCGGGTCACGCGGCTGCAGCAGCTCGACGCGGGCGAGCGCCAGATGCGGCGCGTCGGAGTCGGCGAGACGGTGCGCGGTTTCCAACGCCGGCGCGCTTCCCGGGATCCCGAGCGCAAGCAGCAGTACGGCGGCCGATCGCATCGAACTATTCTATCGCCGGCGCGCCGGCATCAGGACGAAAAAAAGGCGGCTCGCGCCGCCTGGGTCCGGGACCGGACGTCCGTCACTCGGTGGATTCGCCCGGCGCGCCTTCTTCCGCGCCCGCCAGCTTCTCGCGGATGCGGGCCGCCTTGCCGGTGCGCTGCCGCAAATGGTAGAGCTTCGCGCGCCGTACGTCGCCGCGGCGCTTGACCTCGATGCTGGCGATGAGCGGCGAATAGGTCTGGAACGTGCGCTCCACGCCTTCGCCGGAGGAAATCTTGCGCACGATGAAGGACGAGTTCAATCCCCGGTTGCGCTTGGCGATCACCACGCCCTCGTAGGCCTGGAGGCGCTTGCGGTCGCCCTCCACCACGTTGACGTTCACCACCACGGTGTCGCCGGCCGAGAAGTCCGGTATCTCTTTGCCGAGCCGCTTGATCTCGTCGGTCTCGAGCTGCTTGATGATGTCCATATCAGGCTCCTTGTGCTTCCTTCTTGTATTCGTCCAGCAGTGCGCGCTCATCGTCCGAGAGCGCGCGGCCCTCGAGCAACTCCGGCCGCCGTTGCCAGGTCCGCCCCAGCGCCTGCTTCAGGCGCCAGCGCGCGATCCCGGCATGGTTGCCGGACATCAGCACCTGCGGCACCGCCTCGCCGCCGTACACCTCGGGGCGGGTGTAGTGCGGGCAGTCGAGCAGCCCGTTCGCGAACGAATCCTGGCTCGCCGAATCCGCGTCACCCAGCACCCCGGGCAGCTGCCGCACGACGGCATCCATCACCACCATCGCCGCGAGCTCGCCCCCCGACAGCACGTAATCGCCGATCGAGATTTCCTCGTCGACCGCGCGGGCGATCAGCCGCTCGTCCACGCCCTCGTAGCGCCCGGCGAGGAGCACCAATCCCTGCAACGCCGCGAGCGCCATCACCCGTTGATGATTCAGCGGGCGTCCCTGCGGCGACAGGTGGACGGTCCAGCTCCGCCGCGCGCCCGCGCTCTTCTGCCGCCGGCGCGCCGCGTCGAGCGCCTTCTCCAGCGGCTCCGCCATCATCACCATCCCGGGTCCGCCGCCGTACGGCCGATCGTCCACAGTGCGGTAGCTGTTGGCCGCGAAGTCGCGCGGATTCCACAGCACCAGCTCGAACAGCTTCCGCTCCCGCGCCCGGCCGGTCACCCCGCTCTCCGTGACGGCCCCGAACATCTCCGGGAACAGCGTGATGACGTCGAACTGGAACATCAGTACTCTGCGCTCCAATCCACCCGCACGACGCCGGCCTCGGGATCCACTTCCCGCATCACCGTCGCGATGAACGGGATCAGCCGCTCGCGCTCGCCCTGCACCACCAGCACGTCATTCGCGCCGGTCTGCAGAACCCCGGTCACCTGGCCCAGCTCCTGCCCCGCCGTGTTCGTCACCTTCAGGCCGATCAAGTCGGCCCAGTAGTACTCGCCGCTCTGCGGGCGGGGCAGCGCCGCCCGCGGCACTGCAACCGATTTTCCCCGCAACGCCGCAGCAGCATCGCGGTCGTCGCAACCTTCAAGCCTCGCGATCACCGCGCGGCCCTGCACTTTCGCTTCCGCAACCGCGGTTTCCCGCCAGTCGCCTTCGCGGCCCACCCACCAGGATGGGTAGGCCAGCAGATTCCCGGGGGCCGCGGTGTTCGGCTGGATCCTGATCCAGCCCTTGACGCCAAACGGGGCGGCGATCCGCCCCATCGTCAGCAGCCGCTCAGGCGGCTTTCTTTTCACCGAGCTGCTTGACGAGGCGCGCCACGGTGTCGGAGAGCTGCGCGCCCTTGCCCTTCCAGTGCGCCAGTCGCGCGCCGTCGATGCGCAGCCGCTCGCGCCCTGCGGGCGCCTTGGGATCGTAGAATCCGATGCGCTCGATGAAGCGGCCGTCGCGCGCGCGGCGCGAGTCGGCCACCACCAGATTGAAGAACGGGCGCTTCTTGGCGCCGCCGCGTGCCAAACGAATGACGACCATGTGTTCCTGCCTGCCCGGAAATGCGGAAAGGGCGTGATTCTACGCTAGTTTTTGCCATTTTCGCAAGGCGCAGTAACATGCGGGCTACTCATGCAGGAGCGCCCCATGAATGCACCTCGAAATCCCGCCCAACGCGTCGAAGCCGCGCTTGCCGAGCGCTTTGGCGCCGCGCTGTCCGCCGCCGCCGACCTGCCGGGCCTCGACGAACTCGCGCGCATGGCGGAGCATCGATCGCACCGCAAATTCAGCGACCAGCGCGTCGCGCCCGGCCTGCTGCGCCTGCTCTTCGAGTGCGCCCTGTCGGCCCCCTCGAAATCCGACCTGCAGCAGGCCGACATCATCCACGTCGCCGACCGGGCGAAGGTGAAGGCGATCGCGGACTCGATCCCCGACATGCCGTGGATCGCGAATGCGCCGGTGTTTCTCGTCTTCTGCGGCAACAACCGCCGGATACGGCAAATCGGCGATTGGCGCGGCAAGCCGTTCGCCAACGAGCACCTCGACCACTTCCTGAACGCCGCGGTGGACGCCGCGCTGGTGATGATGAGCTTCATCCGCGCGGCCGAAGCCGTCGGCCTCGGCGCCTGCCCGATCAGCCACGTGCGCAACCACCCGCGCGAGTTGAGCCGGCTGCTGGAACTGCCCGACGCGGTGTTCCCGGTGGCGGGATTGTGCGTGGGCTATCCGGCGGAACCTGGCCGCATTTCGGCGCGGCTGCCGCTGGAGGTCACGGTGCACGTGGACCGCTACGACGAATCCGGGGTGAAGGAAAAAATCGACGCCTACGACCGCCGCCGGCACGCGCTCGCGCCGTACCGCAGGCAGCGCTACGCGGACCGCTACGCGAACGTGGACTTCTACGGCTGGTCGGAAGACAAGGCGCGCCAGTACTCCGTCCCCGAGCGCGCCGACTTCGGCGCCTTCATCCGCAGCAAGGGCTTCAGCCTCAAATAAAGAAATCGACCCTCGGTCGATTTCTTCTTAGCCGCAACTGCTCAGCGGCGAACAGGGGCTCCAAACAAAACCGTAGTCTGTCCTCCGCAGGAAAAGAGCATTAACTTACTGAACAGCTCCACTTTAAATGGGGTCCCTGATCCCCTTGCACACGCGCGCGAACTCACCAATCGTGAATCGGGGACTCGTTAGGCCGCAGACATGATATAGTTCGTCATGCCTGTGCCGCGGCTTGTTAAGATCGTGGATGAAACCCACGAGATATCGAGACGCC
This sequence comes from Betaproteobacteria bacterium RIFCSPLOWO2_02_FULL_67_26, assembly GCA_001771935.1. Taxonomy (GTDB): domain Bacteria; phylum Pseudomonadota; class Gammaproteobacteria; order Burkholderiales; family SG8-41; genus SG8-41. Next base: position 33,675 of record MERD01000123.1, on the reverse strand, counting down.
GGGGAAACGGGAAGCTGCGCCGGGAAATCTGGGTGGACGCCGATGGAAAGGTTATGCGGTTTAACCTGGCGTTCATAAATCGAGAGATCCATCGCGGCGACAATGGCCGCGTCCTGGGTTACGACAGCCAGCACGGCGTTTGGCATCGCCATCATCTTGGCGAAGTCTCGCCTGTCGAAACGACCAGCTTCGAGGTAATAGAAGCAAGGTTTGAGGCGGAAATAGGCCCTTATATCAGAGGAAGGCGGCAATGAAACGGACAACCGTACGGGCAGGCACAGCGCGCGAGTTCTTTGAGCGCGGGCGGAAATACGCGCAACGCGCACGTATCGGCAGGCGCCTGCCGGAATCGCACCTTATCACTTTCGAGGACCCGGCTGACATGATGCAGGTCTTGAGCCCGGCAAAACTAAAGCTGTTACGAGCAGTAAAAGCGCACCCCGGCTCGATCGGCTCGCTTGCGTCGCGCCTGGGACGAGATCGCAGCGCGGTGACGCGTGAGATCGCTCAACTGCAGCGCTTCGGACTTGTGCTCGTCGCTGAAGAAGTGCTCCCCGGCCATGGGCGCATGAAAAAGGTCAGCTCGGTCGCCGGGGAAATCCGGCTCGAAGCGGTAATTGCTTAAGTGGCGCGCGGAAGTCTCTCCCTGAGGTTTCCACCGCCGCTGAACACCGATAACGCGCGTCTAAGCCCCTCCGCCGACCTTAATTGACCTTCTTGCTTCCCCGAATCTAGGCGTCGCGCTGGTCCGACCCGGTTATGGCCGAAGGAAAAAAACGAAGCCTACGACCGCCGGCGGCACGCGTTGCAGCCGTACCGCAAGCAACGCTATGCCGACCGTTACGCCAACGTGGATTTCTACGGCTGGTCCGAGGACAAGGCGCGCCAGTATTCCGTCCCCGAGCGGGAGGATTTCGGCGCCTTCATCCGGGGCAAGGGATTCAGCTTGAAATAAGAAACGCGTGACGAATCACGACTCGCGAATCACGGTTCTCGCTGCTTGCGCTAGCGCATGCCCGGGAACATGCCCTTCATGTTCCGCATCATCTTGGCGACGCCGCCCTTCGCCATCATCTTCATCATCTTCTGCGTCTGCTCGAACTGGTTGAGCAGGCGATTCACTTCCTGCACCGTGACGCCGGCGCCGGCGGCGATGCGGCGCTTGCGCGAGGCCTTGAGGATCTCGGGCTTCGCGCGCTCGCCCGGCGTCATGGCGTTGATGATGCCCTCGATGCGCCGGATCGCCCGGTCGTCCATTCCCGGCGCGCCCTGCGCGAGCTGCGCCAGGTTGCCAGGCAGCTTGTCCGCGAGTGCGGCGAGCCCGCCCATCTTCTTCATCTGCGCGACCTGCTGCTTGAAGTCCTCGAGGTCGAAATCCTTGCCGGACTTCACTTTCTTCGCGAGCTTCTCGACCTCCTCGCGGTCCACGCTCTTCTGCACGTCCTCGATGAGCGAGAGCACGTCGCCCATGCCGAGGATGCGCGAGGCCATGCGGTCGGGGTAGAACGGCTCCAGCGCGGCGAGCTTCTCGCCGACGCCGGCGAACTTGACCGGCTTGCCGGTGACCTGCCGCACCGACAGCGCCGCGCCGCCGCGCGCGTCGCCGTCGAGCTTGGTCAGGATGACGCCGGTCAGCGGCAGCGCGTCGGCGAACGCCTTCGCCGTGTTGACCGCGTCCTGGCCCTGCATCGCGTCCACGATGAACAGCGTCTCGATGGGCTCGAGCGCCGCGTGCAGCTCGCCGATCTCGCGCATCATCGCCGCGTCGATCCCGAGCCGTCCCGCGCTGTCCACGATCAGCACGTCGACGTAGTGCTTGCGCGCGTGATCGAGTGCCCGCACCGCGATGTCCACTGGTTGCTCGCCGACCGCGGAGGGGAAGAATTCGGCCTCGACCTGCCGCGCGAGCGTCCCGAGCTGCTCGATCGCCGCCGGGCGGTAGACGTCGCAGCTCACGAGCAGCACTTTCTTCCGCAACTCGGATTTAATCCAGCGCGCGAGCTTGCCCGCGGTGGTCGTCTTGCCCGAGCCCTGCAGCCCCGCGAGCAGGATCACCGCGGGCGGCTGCGTCGCGAGATCGAGCGCATCGTTCTTCTCGCCCATGAGGTGGACGAGCTCGCGGTAGACCACGCCCACCGCCGCCTGTCCGGGGGTGAGGCTGCTGATCACTTCCTCGCCGAGCGCTTTCTCGCGCACGCGATCGATGAAGGTCCGCACCACCGGCAGCGCGACGTCGGCTTCCAGCAGCGCCACGCGCACTTCGCGCAGCGCCTCCTGGATGTTGGTTTCGGTGAGCCGCGCTTCGCCGCGCAGCGTCTTCACGACGCGGGCGAGGCGCCCGGTCAGGTTGTCGAACACGTTGGAGCCGCCGGTTGGGGTTGGTGTAGACTCGTTGCGTGCCGGAAATTCTACCTTACCTCGTCAACGCGCTGCTCTACGCGGCACTCGCGTTCTACTCCTGGCGCGCCCGCTGGAGCACGGCGGCCGGCGCGCCGCAGACGACGGAATCGTTCAACGTCTTCGAGCATTACGCGGTGCTGGCCCCGCTCGGGTTGCACACGTGGCTGCTCGCGCGCGCGCTGTTCGCGCCGGATGGCCTCCACCTCGGCGTCGGCAACGCCGTCTCGGCGATTCTGTGGCTCACGGTGCTGATCTACTGGCTCGGCAATTTCCACTACCGCCTCGACGGCCTGCAATCTCTGGTGCTGCCGCTGGCGGCGGCAGCCGCGCTCCTGCCCGGCGTGTTTCCCTCGCTGAGGCCCCTGCCCAACACCGATCTCCTCGTGTTCAAGATCCACTTGCTGATCGCGATGCTGGCCTATAGCCTGTTCACCATCGCCTCGTTGCACGTGCTGCTGATGGCGCTCCTGGAGCGGCGCCTGCACGACGGCAACCTGCCGCGGGCGCTGCGCGCGCTGCCGCCGCTGCTCGCGATGGAATCGCTGCTGTTCCGCATCATCTGGGCCGGCTTCATCCTGCTGACGCTCACGATCGCCACCGGCGTGGTGTTCTCGGAGGAGCTGCTGGGCCGCGCGGCGAAGCTCAATCACAAGACCGTGTTCGGCGTGCTGTCGTGGATCATCTTCGCGTTGCTCCTCGGCGGCCGCCACCTCTACGGCTGGCGCGGGCGCGTCGCGGTGCGCTGGACGCTCACCGGCTTTCTCATGCTGGTGCTCGCCTACGTCGGCAGCAAGTTCGTGCTCGAGGTCATTCTGGGAAGAGCGTGATTCGTGAGTCGTGAGTCGTGATTTGACCCGGTCGTCACTGCGCATCACCCATCACCCATCACTCATCACTCGCGCTCGCGCGGGTTGAAAGGTGAAACCATGGAAATGCTGATACTGGCCAGCCTGATACTCCTCAACGGCGCGTTCGCCATGTCCGAGGTCGCGCTGCTCACCGCGCGCAAGCCGCGCCTTGCCGCGCTGGCCAAGCGCGGAGACGCGCTGGCCGCCGTAGCCGTGAAGCTCGGCGAGGACCCGACGCGCTTCCTGTCCACGATCCAGATCGGCATCACCTCGATCGGGCTGCTGAACGGCATCTTCAGCGAGGCGGTTTTCGCCCAGCCGCTGGGCGCCTGGTTCAATGCGCTGGGCCTGGAGGAAAAGGCGAGCGGCGCCCTGGCGACCGCGGTTATCGTGATCTCCGTGACCTATGTCACCATCGTCGTCGGGGAACTCGTTCCGAAGCGCCTCGGCCAGCACAACGCGGAGGGCATCGCCCGGCTCGTCGCCTGGCCGATGCGAACGCTGGCGGCGATTTCCAACCCGTTCGTGCACCTGCTGTCCACGTCCACCGATGCGATCCTGAAGCCGCTGCTCAAGCTGCTGCGCATCCGGCATCACGAGTCCGGCGCGCAGGCGCTCTCGGTCGAGGAGATCCGCACCATCGTGCTCGAATCCTCGAACTTCCTGCCGAAGAAGCACGTCTCGATCCTGTTGAACCTGTTCGACCTCGAGGCGATCACGGTGGACGACGTGATGGTCCCGCGCAATCACATCGAGGGCATCGACCTCTCCGCCCCGCTCGACGACATCCGCCAGCAGATCGCCACCGCCCACCACCGGCGGCTGCTCGTCTACCGCGGCAACCAGGACGACATCGTGGGCACGCTGCGGGTACGCGATGTGCTGAACCTGGTGCATAACGAGGAACTCACCCTGGAAAAACTGGGCGAGATCACCCGCGAGGCGCACTTCGTGCCGGCCGGCACGCCGCTCTTTTCCCAGATGCAGAGCTTCCAGGAGCAGCAGGACCGCATGAGCCTGGTGGTGGACGAATACGGCGAGCTGATGGGGCTGGTGACGGTGGAGGACATCCTGGAGGAGATCATCGGCGAGTTCACGACGCAGTCGCCGCTGCAGACCGGCGGCTTCACGCGCCAGACCGACGGCAGCTACCTCGTGGAGGGCGCGACGCTGCTGCGGGAGCTGAACCGCAAGCTGGGCTTCCATTTCCCGCTCGACGGGCCGAAAACGCTGAACGGGCTCATCCTCGAGCACCTGCAGGCCATTCCCGAGCCGAACACCAGCGTCAAGATCGCGGGCTACCCGCTGGAAATCGTGCAGACGCACGACCGCGTGGTGAAAGCGGTGCGCGTGGTCCCGCCGGCGGGCGTGTAGCGCGGCTCCGCCCGGCGCCGTTGTGGAAAATTAGGCTTTACAAAGCCCGGCAACAGGGGCATCATTTGAAGATTAATTCCCCTAAGCCGTTGGTTCATTGGGGTATTCGGGAGATCAGCCATGGCAACTGCAACCGCGGCAGCCAGAAAATCGGACGTCAAGGAATTCAATTTCACCTGGGTCGGCAAGGACAAGTCCAACAAGACCGTCCGCGGCGAGATGAAAGCGACCGGGGAAGCCCAGGTCAACGCCACGCTGCGCCGGCAGGGCATCAAGGTCGACGATATCAAGAAGCAGAAGCTGGGCGGCGGCGGGTCGATCACCGAGAAGGACATCACGCTGTTCGTGCGGCAACTCGCCACCATGATGAAATCCGGCGTGCCGCTGCTGCAGGCCTTCGACATCGTCGGCAAGGGGCACAGCAACCCCGCGGTGGCCCGCCTCCTGATCGACGTCAAGACCGAGGTGGAGACCGGCTCCAGCCTGAAGCAGGCGTTCGAGAAGCACCCGCTCTACTTCGACGCGCTGTTCTGCAACCTCGTCGGCGCGGGCGAGCAGGCCGGTATCCTGGATTCCCTGCTCGACCGGCTCGCGACCTACAAGGAAAAGATCCTCGCCATCAAGAGCAAGATCAAGGCCGCCCTGTTCTACCCGATCGCGATCGTCATCGTCGCGTTCATCATCACGGCGGTGATCATGATTTTCGTGATACCGCAGTTCAAGTCGGTGTTCTCGAGCTTCGGCGCCGACCTTCCGGGGCCGACTTTGGTGGTGATGGCCATCTCCGAATTCTTCACGGAATACTGGTATGCGATCTTCGGCGGCATCGGCGGCTCGACCTACGCCTTCTTCTACACCTGGAAGCGCTCCGTGAAGATGCAGATCGTCATGGACAAGGTGATGCTGCGGATACCGGTGTTCGGCGACCTGGTGCGCAAGTCGTCAATCGCGCGCTGGACGCGGACGCTCGCCACCATGTTCGCCGCGGGCGTGCCGCTGGTCGAGGCGCTCGAATCCGTGGCCGGGGCCGCGGGCAATTACGAATATTACATAGCGACCAAGAAGATCCAGAGCGAGGTCCAGACCGGTTCGAGCCTGACCTCGTCGATGCAGGGCACCGACGTCTTCCCGAGCATGGTGATCCAGATGGTGCAGATCGGCGAGGAGGCGGGCTCGCTTGACGCCATGCTCAGCAAGGTCGCGGATTTCTTCGAGGCCGAGGTGGACGACGCCGTCGGGGCGCTGACGAGCCTGATGGAGCCGATGATCATGGTGGTGCTCGGCACGCTGATCGGCGGCCTGGTGGTCGCGATGTACCTGCCGATCTTCAAGCTGGGCGCGGCGGTCTGAGCTTCATCGCGCTCCTCCAGAATTCCCCCGTAGTGCTCGTCACCATCGCGGTGCTGTTCGGCCTGATGGTTGGCAGCTTCTTGAACGTCGTCATCCACCGCCTGCCGAAGATGATGGAGCAGCAGTGGCGCGCCGAGAGCGCGGAACTGGCCGGCGCCGAGCCCCCGCCCGCGGCGCAGTACAACCTGGTGGTGCCGCGCTCGGCCTGCCCGAAGTGCGGGCACCGGATCGCCGCGCTCGAGAACATCCCCATCGCGAGCTACATCGCGCTCGGCGGAAAATGCTCGCAATGCAAGGCGCCCATCTCCGCGCGCTACCCGGTGGTGGAGGCGCTTGCCGGGGGGCTCGCCGGCTACGCCGCCTGGCGTTACGGGCCGGGCGCCGCAATGCTCGGCGCGCTGATCTTCGCGTGGGCGATGATCGCGCTCGCGTTCATCGACCTCGACACGTTCTACCTGCCGGACGGCATCACGCTGCCGCTGCTGTGGGCCGGATTGCTGTTCAATCTCGGCGCCGTCTTCACCGATCTCCGCTCGGCGGTGATCGGCGCCGCCGCCGGCTATCTCGCGCTGTGGTCGGTGTACTGGGCCTACAAGCTCGCCACCGGCAAGGAGGGCATGGGCTACGGCGACTTCAAGCTGCTCGCGGCGATCGGCGCCTGGCTCGGCTGGAAGGTGCTGCCGCTCGTGATCCTGCTCTCGTCGTTCGTCGGCGCAGCGGTCGGGATCGGCCTGATCGTATTTGCCCGCCACGGCCGCAACGTGCCGATCCCGTTCGGGCCCTACCTCGCCGTCGCCGGATTGATCGCGCTGTTCTGGGGCGAGCCGCTGACCCGGCACTACCTGGACCTCTTCTGATTGGCCATGCCGTTCTGCGTGGGCCTTACCGGCGGCATCGGATCGGGAAAATCGACGGCCGCGGGCATGTTCGAGGCACTCGGCGCCGCGGTGGTGGACACCGACGCGATTTCGCACGAGCTCACCGCGCCCGACGGTGCCGCCATGCGCGCGATACGCGAACAATTCGGGCCGGAATACGTTGCCGACGGCGGCGGCCTCGACCGCGCGCGGATGCGGCGCCTCGTATTCGACGACGAGGCGGCCAGGACGAAGCTCGAGGCCATCCTGCATCCGATGATCCGCGAACTGTCGCGCGCCGGCGTCGCCGCGGCGCGCGCGCCGTACGTCATCCTGATGGTGCCGCTGCTGCTGGAAGCCGGCGCCTGCCTCGACCTCGCGCGGCGCGTGCTGGTGGTGGACTGCAGCGAGTCGCGGCAGGTCGAGCGCGCCACGCAGCGCAGCCGGCTTTCCGCCGACGAGGTGCGCGCGATCATGGCGTCGCAGCTCCCGCGCGCGGCGCGGCTCGCGCGCGCCGATGACGTGCTCGACAATGACGGCGGCATGGAGGCGCTGCGCCGCCAGGTCGGCAAGCTGCATGCCAAATACCTCACGCTCGCGGGCAAGGCGCGGGGTTAAACCCTTTATTTTTTTCAGTTTTTGATGAATACTTCCCCCACGCCGCCCCACCGGCGCATCGACAACAGGCCGCAAACGCCGTGATCAGCTACGAGTACCCCCTGAGCGAGCGCGTGCGCACGTTGCTGCGGCTCGAGGACCTGTTCGAGCGCGTCGACTATTTCCTGCACAAGAACGACCCGCACGAGCACCACGTCGCGCTGCTGTCGATCTTCGAGATACTCGAAGTATCGGGCCGCGCGGATCTGAAGTCCGACTTGCTGCAGGAACTGGAGCGGCAGAAACACACGCTCGAGTCCCTGCGCGAGAACCCCGACGTGTCGGAGGAGGCGCTCGACAACGTTCTGTGGCAGATCGACCAGGCTTCCTCGCGCCTGTTCAAGGCCTCCGGCAAGATCGGGCAGGAGCTGCGCGAGAACGAATGGCTGATGGGCATCCGCCAGCGCACCAACATCCCCGGCGGCGTGTGCGAGTTCGACCTGCCTTCGTATCACTACTGGCTGCAGCAGGGCCCGGACCTGCACCGCCACGACCTGCAGCTGTGGCTCTCGCCGTTCCTGCCGATGCGCGACGGGATCGCGATCGTGCTGAGGCTGCTGCGCGAGTCCGGCAAGACGACCGCGCAAATCGCGTACCAGGGCGTCTACCAGCAGATGATGGCGGGACGGATGTCGCAGATGCTGCGCATCCGGCTGAAGCGCGAGTACCAATGCGTGCCGGAGATCAGCGCCAACAAGTACGCCCTCAATATCCGCTTCACCACCCAGGAAGGCATGCAGCGGCCCAAGGCGGCCGAAGGCGACGTCGAGTTCGAGCTCACCTTCTGTAATCTCTGAGCGCCATGCCCCGCGTCGTGCCCTGCCCCCGTTGCGGCAAGCCCGTCGAATGGACGGCGGCGAGCGCCTGGCGGCCGTTCTGCTCCGAGCGCTGCCGGCTGATCGACTTCGGCGCGTGGGCCACCGAGAAATACCGTGTTCCGGTGACCGAGTCGAACGACCGGCCCGAGGACGCGGCGCCGGGCGGCGAGCCGCCGGCCACGACCTGAAACGAGTAACGCTACTTCGTGCCGGCCCAGCCGTGCTCGGACAGGTCTATGGTCACGCCGTCCGGCCCGCTGAACTTGACCTCGACGTTGCCGCGCTTCTCCATCTCTTCCGTTCCCGGGTAGGGGCGGTGCACGGCGCCCGCCTTTTCGAACCGCGCCCGCGCCTTTTCCATGTCCTCGACCTCGACACCGAAGTGGTGGACGCCGGTGTACTTGGGCGCGCCCTCCGTGATGGCGGGCTCGTCGCTCTTGAATTTCAGGATCGCGAGGTTGATGTGGCCGTCGCTCAGGTAATAGCCCTCGGCGGTCGCGGAGTCGAGCCTGCCCACCTCCTTCAAGCCGAGGCCATCGATGTAGAAGCGGGCCGTGCCCTCGGGGTCCTGCGTGCCGATCGCGATGTGCCGTATGCGTGCCATGGTCCGCCTCCTTTAGCTTCAAAAAATCATGCGCTCGAGCAGCAGACCGGGTCAAGCGCTAGGTCGGCCACGCACCCCGCATCATGCTGATGCCGTGCGCTCCATGCCGCCAGGCCGTCTCCACGTCCGTTGGTCTGAGGCCGCCGAGCGCATAGACCGGCAGCGGGCAATCCTTCAGCAGCGTGGCCACTCCGTCCCAGCCGATTCCCATCGCGCCCGGGTGGCCGGGTGTCGGCTTGACCGGACCCAGCACGGCGAAGTCCGCTCCGAGCGCCTGCGCGCGCGCGAGCTCGTTCGCGTCGTGGCAGGAAGCGCCAACGAGCGCCAGCGCCGGCCGCTGATCGTGGCGCTTGAGCAGGGCCGAAGTGAGATGCACGCCGTCGGCGCCCGCGCGCTGCGCCAGCGTAGCGTCGCCGTTCACCAGCACGCGGGCGCCGCCGGCGTGCGCCATCCGGACCACCTCGGCCGCGAAACGGACCCGAACGCCTTCGGGCATGTCTTTCTCGCGAACTTGCAGCAGACGCAGCCCCGCGTCCAGCGCCCGCTCAAGCCGGCGCATGAATTCCCGCCGGCCCAGCTCTTGCGCGTGGGTTATGGCGTAAACCGGCGGCAGGTTGAGCGCCCGCAGGATGGGGGCATTCGCGGGCAGCAGGGGATCCACCGAAATCGCGTCGGGGGTCTGCCACACGAATCGCTGGCTCTCGCGCCCGCGCAGTTCGCCTGCCCACCGCACTACACGGAAGAAGCGCAGCCGCACCGCCGCGTGCGCGTAGTCGTAGTCCCGCATCAGCCAGGGGTAGGCGCGCTCGACATCGATACCGAGCTCCTCGTGCAACTCGCGCTTGAGCGCAGCGAGCGGCGCCTCATTGCGCTCGACCTTGCCGCCCGGGAACTCCCAGTAGCCGGCGTAGACCTTGCCCGCCGGCCGCTGGCCGAGCAGGAAACGGCCGTCCGGGCGCGTGATCACCGCTGCAACGACTTCGACGCGACTCGAGGGATGAGGGATGAGGGATGAGGGATGAGGGTCGCTGGAGCTCTCTGCCTTCTGCCTTCTGACTTCTGACTTCATCCTTTGGGCTTTCCGCCTTCCGCCTTCATTCTTGCCTTTCCCGCCCAGTCGCGGGCGAACTGCCACGCCACGCGGCCGCTGCGCGAGCCGCGCATCAGAGCCCACTGCAGCGCCGCGCGCTGCGCCTCCGCGGAGCGGGCCCCCGGCGCCTTGAAATGCTCGAGCCACACGGAGACGATCTTGAGATAGTCGCCCTGGTCGAATGGATAGAAAGCAGCCCACAGGCCGAACCGCTCGGACAGCGATACCTTCTCTTCCGATGTCTCGCTGGGGTGGATTTCCTCCCCGACGTGCTTGTAGTCGAGGTTTTCCTGCATGTACTCCGGCATCAGATGACGGCGATTGGAGGTCGCATAGATCACGCAATTTTCGGAGGCTGCGGCGATCGAGCCGTCGAGCACGACCTTCAGCGCCTTGAAGCCGCTCTCGCCGGCGTCGAACGACAGGTCGTCGCAGTAGAGGACAAAGCGTTCGGGGCGCGCGGAGATGCGGTCCACGATTTCGGCGAGGTCGACCAGGTCCTGCTTTTCCACCTCGATCAGGCGTAGCCCCCGCGGCGCGTACTTGTTGAGCAGCGCCTTGATGAGCGAGGACTTGCCGGTGCCGCGCGCGCCGGTCAGCAAGACATTGTTGGCGGGGTAGCCTTCCACGAACTGCCGCGTGTTCTGCTCCACCAGCGCCTTTTGCACGTCGATGCCCTGCAGGTCGGAGAGTCGGATGCGGTGCACGTGCCGCACCGGCTCGATTCTCCCCTTGCCATCCTTCTTGCGCCAGCGGAACGCGATCGAGGCTTTCCAGTCGGCGGGCGCCGCCTCCTGCGGCAGGAGCCGCTCCAGGCGCGCAACCAGCCCCTCCGCCTGCCTGAGCAATTTGTCCGCGTTTGCCATGCCGGGATTCTAACTGCCCCGCGTCAAGTGCGGTATTCCGCGTTGATGGTGACGTAGTCGTGCGACAGGTCGCAGGTCCACACCGTCGCGCCGGCGGAGCCGCGGTTGAGGACCACGCGGATCGTGATCTCGGGCTGCATCATCACGCGCTGGCCGTCCGCCTCGCGGTAGCCGGGGCTGCGGCCGCCGTTCTTCACCACCAGCACGTCATCGAGGTAGAGGTCGACCTTGTCCACGGCGAGGTCCGCGATGCCGGCAGTGCCGACCGCCGCGAGGATGCGGCCGAGGTTGGGATCGGAGGCAAAGAACGCCGTCTTCACCAGCGGCGAGTGCGCGATGGCATAGGCCACTTTGCGGCACTCGTCCTCCTTGCGCCCGCCCTCGACGCGGACCGTGATGAATTTGGTCGCGCCCTCCCCGTCGCGGATGATCGCCTGCGCGAGCTCGCCCGCCACCGCCGCGACGCCTTCCGCCAGCGCCGCAAACTCGGCGCACTTCGCGTCGCCGATTTCCGGCAGGTCCGCCCGGCCGGTGGCGATCAGCGCAAACGAGTCGTTCGTCGAGGTATCGCCGTCCACCGTGATGCAGTTGAAGGTGCGGCTCGCCACCTGCGCGACCATCGAGCGCGCGCACGGAAGGGTGAGGCGCGCGTCGGTGGCGACGAAGGCGAGCAGGGTCGCCATGCCGGGATGGATCATGCCGGCGCCCTTGGCTATGCCGGTCACGGCGACGTCGCGGCCGCCTATCCTGACACGGCGCGAGGCCGCTTTCGGCACGGTATCGGTCGTCATGATCGCCTCGGCGGCCACGGCCCAGTTTTCCGCGCGGGTGTTCGCCAGGCACGCGGGAAGGCCCGCGACGATTTTCTTCACCGGCAGCGGCTCCATGATGACGCCGGTCGAGAACGGCAGCACCTGCGCCGCCGAGCACTCCATGAGCTTCGCCAGCTCGCTGCAGACCTGGCGCGCCGCGGTTACCCCCTCCTTGCCGGTGCCGGCGTTGGCATTGCCGGTGTTGACCACCAGCGCGCGTATCGAGGCATCCGGATCGAGCATCGTGAGATGCTGGCGCGCGACCACGACCGGCGCGGCGCAGAAGCGGTTCTGCGTGAACACGCCCGCCACGCGCGCGCCGTCGTCCAGCCGGATCACCAGCAGGTCCTTGCGTCCGGCCTTGCGGATGCCCGCTTCCGTCACGCCCAGGCTGACCCCTTTGACGGGCAGCAGGCTGTTCGGATCGGGCGGCTTCAAATTGACGGGCATGGGACGAAGCGCCAGCACAGAGGCGACGCGGGAATTATTTCAACTCAGCTTGCCGTGGCAATGCTTGTACTTCCGGCCCGAGCCGCAGGGGCACGGATCGTTGCGTCCGACCTTCTGGCCGACCCGGATCGGCTGCGGCCGCTCGGCCACCGCAACCTCGCCTTCCGCCTCCGCCTCGAAGGCAGTGTCGCCGCCGCCCGCATACTCCGCGTGCTGGTACTGGACCTGTTTCGGCGCCGCCGGCTCCTCGACCGCCGCCAGCGCCTCGGGACTTTTGATTTCCACCGCCATCAGGATCTTGGTCACCTCGCCCTTGATCGATTCCAGCATCATGGAGAACAGCTCGAACGCTTCGCGCTTGTACTCCTGCTGCGGGTTTTTTTGCGCGTAGCCGCGCAGGTGTATGCCCTGGCGCAGGTGGTCGAGCGCGGCGAGGTGCTCGCGCCAGTGCGTGTCCAGGCTCTGCAACATGATCGCGCGCTCGTAGTGGCGCATCGCCTGCGCATCCACGCTGGCGGTCTTGTCCTGGTACAGCTTGCGGGCGGCCTCGATGATGCGCGCGCCGAGCGCCTGCTGCTCGAGCTCCGGCTCGTCCTGGAGCCAGCGCGTGACCGGAACCTTCAGGCGCAGCTCGGCTTCCAGCATCCGCTCCAGCCCGGCCGTGTCCCACTGCTCCTCCATGCTTTCCGGGGGAATGTGCTGGTTCAGGGTGCCGTTGATAACATCGGAGCGCATCGCGTTCAGCGTCTCGGAGATGTCGGACGATTCCAGCAGCTCGTTGCGCTGATGGTAGATGACCTTGCGCTGGTCGTTGGCGACGTCGTCGTACTCGAGCAGGTGCTTGCGGATGTCGAAATTGCGCGCTTCGACCTTGCGCTGGGCGTTCTCGATCGAGCGCGTCACCCAGCGGTGCTCGATCGCCTCGCCCTCCGGCATCTTGAGGCGCTCCATGATCGCCGCCACCCGGTCCGAGGCGAAGATCCGGAGCAGTGGATCCTCGAGCGCGAGGTAGAACCGGCTCGACCCCGGGTCGCCCTGGCGCCCCGAGCGCCCGCGCAGCTGGTTGTCGATGCGGCGCGATTCGTGGCGCTCGGTCCCGACGATATGGAGCCCCCCCGCGGCCACCACCTGGTTGTGCAGCTGCTGCCAGTTGAAGCGGATGTCCTCGGCCTTCTTTTTTTTCACGGCAGCGTCGAGCGCCGGGTCGGCGAGCACCGAGTTGATTTCGGGCTCGGGGTTGCCGCCCAGAACGATATCCGTGCCGCGCCCCGCCATGTTGGTGGCAATGGTGATCATCTTGGGCCGCCCGGCCTGGATCACGATCTCCGCCTCGCGCGCGTGCTGCTTGGCGTTCAGGACGTTGTGCGGGAGCTTCTCCGTGACGAGCATGCCGGCAAGCAGCTCCGAATTCTCGATCGAGGTGGTCCCGACCAGCGTCGGCTGGCCGCGCTCGTAGCAGTCCTTGATGTCGTTGATGATCGCCTGGTGTTTCTCGCGCGCCGTGCGATAGACCTGGTCCATGCGGTCCTCGCGGATCATCCGCATGTGGGTCGGGATCACCATGGTCTCGAGCCCGTAGATCTGCTGAAACTCATAGGCCTCGGTGTCCGCCGTGCCGGTCATGCCGGCGAGCTTGCGGTACATGCGGAAGTAGTTCTGGAAGGTGATCGTCGCGAGCGTCTGGTTCTCCTTCTGGATCGCCACGCCCTCCTTGGCCTCGACCGCCTGGTGCAGTCCCTCCGACCAGCGCCGGCCGGCCATGAGCCGCCCGGTGAACTCGTCGACGATGACGATCTCGTCGTTCTGCACCACGTACTGCTGGTCGCGAAGGAACAGGCTGTGGGCCCGCAGCGCGGCGTTCAAGTGGTGCATGAGGATGATGTTCGCCGGGTCGTAGAGGCTCGTATCGGACGCGAGCATCCCGGCCCGCTCGAGCAGCTGCTCGGCGTGCTCGTGGCCCTGCTCCGAGAGGATCACCTGGTGCGCCTTCTCGTCCACCCAGTAGTCGCCCGGTGCGTCCTCCTTCATCTGGCGCACGAGCTTCGGCACGACCTGGTTCATCTTGACGTAGAGCTCGGTGGTGTCCTCGGCCTGCCCCGAAATGATGAGCGGCGTGCGCGCCTCGTCGATCAGGATGGAGTCCACCTCGTCCACGATCGCGTAGTGCAGCCCGCGCTGCACCTTCTCCGAAACCTGGTACACCATGTTGTCGCGCAGGTAGTCGAAGCCGAACTCATTGTTGGTGCCGTAGGTGATGTCCGCGGCAAGGGCCTGTTGCTTGAGGTCGTGCTCCATTTGCGAGAGGTTCACGCCGACGGTGAGCCCCAGGAAACGGTAGATCTTGCCCATCCAGTCGGCGTCGCGCTGCGCCAGGTAATCGTTGACGGTCACGATATGCACGCCCTGGCCGGTGAGCGCGTTCAGGTACGCGGGAAGGGTTGCGACCAGCGTCTTGCCCTCGCCGGTGCGCATCTCGGCGATCTTGCCGTTGTGCAGCGCGATGCCCCCGATCAGCTGCACGTCGAAATGGCGCATGTTGAGCGTGCGCCGGCCCGCTTCGCGCACCACCGCAAAGGCCTCCGGCAGCAGCTCCTCCAGCGCCTCGCGGCGGGCGGCGGCCTGCTCCGCTTCGAGCGGGCGGGCGCGCTCTGCGTCGCTGTCGGTGGGGCCGGGAATGGCCGCAATCCGGTCGCGGATGCGGGCGCGGAACTCGTCGGTCTTGGCGCGCAACTGCTCGTCGGTCAGTTTTTCGATCTGCGGCTCGAGCGCGTTGATCGCGCGCACCTGCCGCTGGTACTGCTTGATCAGCCGGTCGTTGCGACTTCCGAACACCTTTCTGAGTAGCGACTGAATCATTGCATGGAACCCAGACACCTAAACAAAAAGGGGTGGGGAAACGCCCCACCCCCCTTCAGAATTTCCGTCTCTAAAATCAGCCGGGCAACCGCAGAAACTGTGACGGGTTCACCGGCGCGCCCCGCTGCCGCACTTCGAAATGCAGGTGCGTCCCGGTTGCCCGTCCGGTCCTGCCGACCTCGGCGATCTTGACGCCCCGCAACACCACGTCGCCGATCTTTACCATCCGCCGCGATGCGTGCGCGTAGCGCGAGATGAGGTCGTTGCCGTGATCGATCTCGATCATATTACCATACTGCGGGTGGAAGTCCGAGAAGACCACGACGCCCCCGGCCGCGGCGCGGATCAGCGTGCCCTGCTCGGCCATCACGTCGATGCCTTCGTGAAATGCCCGCTGGCCGGTAAACGGGTCGATGCGCCAGCCGTAGTTCGAGGAATACCATCCGCCTTCCACCGGCAGCATGGTCGGGATGAGCTTCTTCTTCGCGCTGTCGAGCGTAAACAGGGACTCAAGTATTCCGAGCTTGTCGCCGCGATCGTCCAGCTGGCGCGTCAGCGAATCGAGCTGGCGGGTGAAATCGCCGAGCGAAAGGTCGTGCGACGGGAGCGCGGAGAGCGCGCCGCCCCGGGCCGGCAGCTCGCCGAAAACCAGGTCCTGCGGCTTGAAGCCCGCGAGCTTGGCAAGCCGCTCGCCCAGCGTATCAAGCCGCACCAGCTGGGCCTGCATCTGGCCGAGCTTCACCGCCATGGCGTTCAGGTTCTCCCGCAGGTAGGACTGGGCCTTCTCGTGCTGCTCCTGCTGGGCCGACAGCAGCATCGTCTGCAGGTAGGGCACGTTGAAATCGGCGGCCACGCGCAGGATCAGAAAATTCATCGCGGCCGCGACCGCGACCACGGAAACCAGGAAGCCCGTGCCGAGCAGGGCGAGCTGCGGCAGCCCGAGGGAAATCGTCCTCGCTCTCGCCAGCCTCTCGGAAACCAGGATAATATTCATCGTCCTCCTCCCGACACCCCCCGGTGCCTGTCCAGAAGATCGGCGATGTCATCGCCACCTCGGGCAACCTCGAGGCGCTCGCGCGCAAAGCGCGCCGCCTGAGGGACCTACAGCAACTGCTGTTTGAAGCCTCTCCGCCTTCGCTTGCTGCCGCAAGCGGGGTCGCTGACCTGAAGTCGGGGACCCTTATTGTTGTGGCCGACAACGCGGCAGTCGCAGCCAAATTGAGACAGCTGGCACCGCGCTTGCTATTGCACGTTCGTGAACAGGCGAACGAGGTTACTGGAATCCGCGTGGAAGTGCAAGTAAAACCGCACAAAATCAAGGCTGAGGACAAATTCACCCCGCGCCCGTTACCCCCTGATGCAATTCAGGATTTTGCTCGGCTCTCCGATGCGCTTCCGGACTCGCCCCTGAAGTCCGCGCTCCACCGCCTGGTCGTACGCGGCCGCGCAAAAGTGAGGTAGCGGCGCCCGTACGCGCGCCGCTCAGGCGGGCTGCGGCTGCCAGGCGAGGAACGCCGGAGCGTCCTCGGGACGCTCGAAGCTCGCCAGTTCCCACGAGGGCTTGTCTTCCAGCAGCCGGCGCAGCAGCCGGTTGTTGAGCGCGTGACCCGTCTTGTGGCCGGAAAACGCGCCGATCAGCGGATGGCCGAGCAGGTAGAGGTCGCCGATCGCGTCGAGCACCTTGTGCTTGACGAACTCGTCCTCGTAGCGCAGCCCGTCGGTGTTGAGCACGCGGTACTCGTCCATCACGATTGCGTTGTCGAGGCTGCCGCCGAGCGCGAGGCCCTGCGCGCGCATCGTCTCGACGTCCTGCATGAAGCCGAAGGTGCGCGCGCGGCTCACCTCCCTGACGTAGGATGTGGTGGAAAAGTCCACCGTCACGGACTGGGGCGTCTTGTCGAACACGGGGTGCGCGAAGTCGATGCTCATGGTGAGCTTGTAGCCCTCGTGCGGCTCGAACCGCACCCACTTGTCGCCCTCGCGCACTTCCACCGGCTTCAGGATGCGGATGAATTTCTTCAGCGCGTTCTGTTCCTCGACCCCGGCCGACTGCAGCAGGAACACGAACGGCCCGGCGCTGCCGTCCATGATCGGCACTTCCGGCGCGGTCAGGTCGACCGTGGCGTTGTCGATGCCGAGGCCCGCCAGCGCCGACATCAGGTGCTCGACGGTGGCGATCTTGACCCCGTGCTTCTCCAGGCTCGAGGACAGGCGCGTATCGCCCACGCTATAGGGCTCGCCCTTGATCTCCACGGCCGGCTGGAGATCGACGCGCCGGAACACGATGCCGGTGTTAGGCCCCGCCGGCCGCAACGTCATGTAGACCTTCGCGCCGGTATGCAGCCCCACGCCCGTGGCGCGGATCATGTTTTTCAGCGTGCGCTGCCTGATCAAGCAAAACTCCCTGAGTTTTCAGGTTGTTAACGCAACAATACTAACACGCACCCATGCTGCTTTGCAAAAAAAGTGTAACTTTCCGCTAATCCGCCTGCTTGCGCAGGAACGCCGGGATGTCGAGGATTTCCACGCCGGACTGCCGCATCGCTTCGACCGTCGCATCGCGGTTCCGCTTCGAGCGCATCACCGCGGGCATTTCGAGCGCGCCGTAGTCCACCTCCAGCGGCTGGTTGTCGGTGCCGGTCTTGGCGGTGACGACGGTGAGCGGCTTCTGCTGGCGGACGAGCGGCCGGCCGAGCCCGGTGGCGATGATCGTCACGCGCAACTGGTCCCCCAGCGTTTCGTCGTACACGGTGCCGATGATGGGATGCGCGGACTCCGCCGAAAACGCCTTGATCGTCCCCATCACGTCGTACATCTCCTGCAGCTGAAACGTGGCCCTGCTCGCCGAGATGTTGACGAGCACCCCGCGCGCGTCCGCGATGTTGACATCCTCCAGCAGCGGGCACGCGACCGCCTGCTCCGCTGCGAGCCGGGCCCGGTCGGGACCGGCGGCCTTCGCCGATCCCATCATCGCCATGCCCATCTCGGCCATCACCGTGCGCACGTCGGCGAAGTCGACGTTGATCATGCCCGGGCAGCTGATGATCTCGGCGATGCCGGCCACCGCCCCGTGCAGCACGTCGTTGGCGGCCTTGAACGCCTGGTCCAGCGTCACCTGGTTGCCGAGCACCTCCATCAGCTTGTCGTTGGGCACCACGATCAGCGAGTCGACGTGGGGCGACAGCGCCTCGATCCCTTCGTGCGCGATGCGCTGGCGCTTGCCCTCGAACGCGAAGGGCTTCGTCACCACCGCCACGGTGAGGACACCCAGCTCCTTGGCGAGCTCCGCGACGACCGGCGCTGCGCCCGTGCCGGTGCCGCCGCCCATGCCCGCCGTGAGGAACAGCATGTCCGCGCCGCCGATGGCCTCGGCGATGCGCTCGCGGTCCTCCAGCGCCGACTGGCGCCCGACCTCGGGATTGGCTCCCGCGCCGAGCCCCTTGGTGATGCCGGCCCCGAGCTGCAGCTGCACCTTTGCGGCGTTGCGCTTCAACGCCTGCGCATCCGTGTTGGCGGTGATGAATTCCACCCCCTGCACGCCCTTCTCGATCATGTGATCGACCGCGTTGCCGCCGCAGCCGCCCACGCCGACCACCTTGATGACAGCCTCCTGCGCTTGTGCATCCACTATCTCAAACATGATTGCCTCCTTTTGCCGAGTCGACGATTGCCCGAAATCAGAAATTTCCCGTGAACCACGACTTCATCCGTTCCAGCACCTGCTGGAAAGTGCTGATGTTCATGCGCGCGAGCTCGCGCGAGCGGTGCTGCTGCGCGCCGGCCAGCAGCAGGCCGACGCCGGTCGCATAGCGCGGGTGGCGCACCGTCTCCGCCAGCGCGCCGCTGTACGCCGGGTAGCCCACCCGGACCGGCATGTGGAAGAGCTCCTCGCCCAGCTCGACCATGCCCTGCATCACGCTGGAACCGCCGGTGATCACCACGCCGGAGGACAGCAGCTCCTCGTAGCCGCTCCTCCGCAGCTCCGTCTGTGCCAGCGAGTACAGCTCCTCAACGCGCGGCTCGATCACCTCGGAGAGCGTCTTGCGCGAGAGCTGGCGCGGCTCGCGGTCGCCGAGCCCGGGCACTTCGACCATGTCCTGCGGGTCGGCGAGCTGGGACAGGGCGCACCCGAAGCGCTCCTTGATTTCCTCGGCGTCCTTGGTCGGTGTCCGCAACGCCATCGCAATGTCGTTGGTGATCTGGTCACCCGCGATCGGGATCACGGCGGTATGCCGGATCGCGCCGTGCGTGAACACCACCAGATCGGTGGTGCCGCCGCCGATGTCCATCAGCGCAACGCCGAGGTCCTTCTCGTCCTCCGAGATCACCGCCGAGGCGGACGCCAGCGGCTGCAGGATGAGATCGCGCACCTCGAGCCCGCACCGGCGCACGCACTTGACGATGTTCTGCGCGCTGGAGACCGCGCCGGTCACGATGTGCACCTTGACTTCGAGCCGTACCCCGCTCATGCCGAGCGGCTCGCGCACGTCTTCCTGCCCGTCGATGATGAATTCCTGGTTGAGCACGTGCAGGATCTGCTGGTCGTTCGGGATCTGCACCGCGCGCGCCGTGTCCACGACGCGCTCGATGTCGGCCTGCGCGACCTCCTTGTCCTTCACCGCGACCATGCCCTGCGAGTTGAAGCTGCGGATATGGCTGCCCGCGATGCCGGTGTAGACGTCGCGGATCTTGCAGTCGGCCATCAGCTCCGCCTCCTCCAGCGCGCGCTGGATGGCGGCGACCGTGGTCTCGATGTTGACCACCACGCCCTTCTTGAGCCCGCGCGAGGCATTGCTGCCCATGCCGATGATCTCGAAGCCGCCATCCGGCCGGATCTCGGCGACGATCGCGGCGATCTTGGACGTTCCGACGTCGAGCCCCACGATCAGCTTCTTGCTGTCCCGGGGCTTGTTCATGCGCCCGCTCCCGGCCGTTTTCCCGTCCGCGGCCCGCGCCCGGGCTCCGGCTTCTCATGCCGCAACTCGGGGATGCGCACGGCAAAACCATTGGCGTAGCGCAGGTCCACGTATTCGATCCGGCGCCCGAGGCGCCCGAGCGTGCGGGGGTGGGCCTCCACGAAGCGGGTGAGCCGGGCCTCGATGCTTTCCCGTCCGAGCGCGAGCGTCGTGCCGCTTTCGAGCTTCACCTGCCAGGCGCGCCGCGGCGTCAGCTGCACCTCCACCGGCGTCTCGCCGATCCCCCGCAGGCTGCGGCTGAAGTACACGTACTGGATCGCGATCTCGCGGGCGGTGCCCTCCGGGCCGATGAACGCCGGCAGCTGCGGGTCGTA
This sequence comes from Betaproteobacteria bacterium RIFCSPLOWO2_02_FULL_67_26, assembly GCA_001771935.1. Classification (GTDB taxonomy): domain Bacteria; phylum Pseudomonadota; class Gammaproteobacteria; order Burkholderiales; family SG8-41; genus SG8-41. The sequence continues at coordinate 13,403 of MERD01000123.1, read as the reverse complement.
CGCCGCCTGGAACACCTCGCCGTGCGTGTTGACGAGCGCGGTGCCGCCCCAGCGCGCGAGCGGCACATGCTCTTCCAGCGCGACCGCGAGCCCGGCGGGCCAGTGACGCCGCACGTTCACGTGGCGCACCCACGGCAGCCGCTCGAACGCGGCACGCGCGACGACGAGGTCGAGCGTGAAGAAATTTCCCCGCAGCTCGCGCTGCACGACGCCCTCGATCTCGCCGCGGGTAACGTGATTCAACGCTCCGCCGATCTTCACCTCGCGCAGCTCGAAAGCCGGGAGGCGGGCGAGCAGCACCGCCGCCCCGGCCAGCGCGGCGAACGCGGCGACGGCGTAGAGCGCGTCGGCGGTTGCGTTCAGGAGCCCGGGTCTATCCCACATGCGCCGTCTCCAGTATCCGCACCACCAGCTGCTCGAATGAAATTCCTTTCGCGCGCGCGGCCATCGGCACCAGGCTGTGGTCGGTCATTCCGGGGATGGTGTTCACCTCGAGCAGGTAGGAGCGGCCGTCGCGGTCGAGCATCGCGTCGACGCGGCCCCAGCCGCTGCACCCGAGCAGGCGAAACGCTTCCAGCGCCTGGCGCTGCACCGCGCCCTCCTGCGCGGCCGGCAGCCCGGAGGGGCAGATGTAGCGGGTGTCGTCGGCGAAGTACTTGGCCTGGTAGTCGTAGAACTCGCGCGGGGTTTCCAGCCGGATCAGCGGCAACGGCTCGTCCGCGAGGATGGCCGCCGTGACCTCGGCACCCTCGACGAACCGCTCCGCCATGACCACCTCGTCGTAGCGCGCTGCCAGCGCGTAGGCCTGCTCGATTTTCTCGACCGAGGTGACCTTGCTCATGCCGATGGAGGAGCCTTCGCGGGCGGGCTTCACCATGAGCGGCAGCCCGAGCGCCTTCGCCAGCGCCGCGGGATCCGTCCGTGCCGTCATCAATTCATACTGCGGCGTGGGCAGCCCCGAGGCCTGCCACAGGAGCTTGGTGCGCCACTTGTCCATGGCGAGCGCGCTCGCCATCACGCCGCTGCCGGTGTAGGGAATGCCGAGATACTCCAGCGCGCCCTGCACCGTGCCGTCCTCGCCGAAGCGTCCGTGCAAGGCGATGAACGCCCGGTCGAAGCGCTGCGCCTTCAACTCTTCCAGCCCGCGGTCGCGCGGGTCGAAGGCGTGCGCGTCCACGCCGCTTTTCTTCAGCGCATTCAGCACCATCGTCCCGCTCTTCAGCGAGATTTCCCGCTCGGCGCTACGCCCGCCCATGAGCACCGCCACCTTTCCGAAACTATTCGTCACTCGTTGCTCGTTGCTCGTCACCCATCACCTATCACGCCTCTCCGACGATTTGCACTTCGCGTTCCAGCTCGATGCCGAACTTTTCCTTCACGCTGCGTGCCGCCAGCTCGATCAGGGCCTCGATGTCGGCGGCGCGCGCGCGCCCGCGGTTGACGATGAAGTTCGCGTGCTTGTCCGAGATCCGCGCGCCGCCGATCACGCGCCCCTTCAGCCCGCACGCCTCGATCAGCCGCGCGGCGTATTCGCCCGGGGGATTGCGGAACACCGAGCCGGCGTTGGGCTCGCCAAGCGGTTGCGTCGCGATGCGCCGCTTGAGCAGTTCCGTGACCTTCGCGCGCGACTCGGCGCCGGAGCCGCGCTTCAGGTCGAAGGTCGCGGCGACGAACCACTCTTCCGAGGGATGAGGGTCGCCCGCATTCCGCCTTCCGCCTTCTGCTTTCAGCTGGACGTGCCGGTAAGCGATCTCGTAGTCCTCCCGCGTGCGCGTGTGCCGCTTTCCAGCGTGGTCCACGGTGTGCACGTGCGCCGCGATGTCCCAGGTCTCGCCGCCGTAGCAGCCGGCGTTCATCGCGAGCGCGCCGCCGATCGTGCCGGGAATGCCGGCGAGAAATTCCGCGCCGGCGAGCTCGTTCAGCGCGGCGTAGCGCGCCACCTTCGGGCATGCCACGCCCGCTTCGGCGTAGATCCCCCCGCCGCGCACGCCCAGATGGTCCAGCCGCATTTCGCGCAATGCGCGGTGGGTGAAGATCACGGTGCCGCGCAGCCCGCCGTCGCGCACCAGCAGGTTGCTGCCGAGCCCCGTCATGTGAACCGGCTCGCCGGCCGGCAGCGCGCGCAGATAAGCAATGAGGTCCTCGAGGTCCGCGGGAAAATAGGCGCGCTCGGCCACGCCGCCGGCGCGCCAGGTCGTGTGGCGCAACATCGGCTCGCGCGTGCGTAGTTCGCCGCGCAGGCCCGCCGCCGCCAGATGGTCTGTCTCCGCCATGTTCATGCTGCGCCGTTCACGCTGCGAACCCGGCTCGCGAGCCGGCCTGCCACGTTGCCGATCGAGCCCGCGCCCATGGTGAGCACGACGTCGCCGTCGCGCGCCGCGGCGAGGATCGCTGCGGGCAGGTCGGCAACCTTCTCCACGAACACCGGCTCCACTTTTCCCTGCACGCGGACGGCGCGCGCGAGCGCCCGGCCGTCCGCCGCCACGATCGGCGCCTCGCCCGCGGGATAGACCTCGGTCAGCACCAGCGCGTCCGCCGTGGAGAGCACGGAGACAAAATCCTCGAAGCAGTCGCGCGTGCGCGTGTAGCGGTGCGGCTGGAACGCGAGCAGCACCCGGCGCTTCGGGAACGCTCCACGCGCGGCGGCGAGCGTCGCGGCCATCTCCGCCGGGTGATGGCCGTAGTCGTCCACGAGCGTGAAGCCGCCTCCGCCCGGCAGGCGCACCTTGCCGAACTGCTGGAAGCGGCGCCCCACGCCCTTGAACTCGGCGAGCGCCTTCACGATCTTCGCGTCGGGGACGCCCAACTCGAGGGCGACCGCGATCGCCGCCAGGGCGTTGCGCACGTTGTGCGCGCCCGGCAGGTTGAGCGTGACGGCGATTTCGCCGCCGCCATGCACCGCCCGAAACCGCATCTGCGTGCCGTTCGCCGTGATGTCCACCGCCCGCACCTGCGCGTCGGCGGCGAGCCCGTAGGTCGCGATCGGCTTGGTCAGCTGCGGCTGGATCGCGCGCACGTTGGGGTCGTCGGCGCACAGCACCGCCACCCCGTAGAACGGCAGCCGCTGCAGGAAATCGACGAACGCCTGGCGCAGCTTGTCGAGCGACTGGTCGTAGGTCTCCATGTGGTCGGCGTCGATGTTGGTGACGACCGCCAGCGTCGGCTGCAGGTAGAGAAAGGAGGCGTCGGATTCGTCGGCCTCGACCACGATGAACTCACCGGCGCCGAGCCGCGCGTTGGAGCCCGCGGCCTCCAGCCTGCCGCCGATCACGAACGTGGGATCGAGGCCGCCCTCGGCGAGCACGCTCGCCACCAGGCTCGTCGTCGTGGTCTTGCCGTGCGTGCCCGCCACCGCGATGCCCTGCTTCAGCCGCATCAGCTCGGCGAGCATCAGCGCGCGCGGCACCAGCGGTATCCGGGCCGCGCGCGCGGCGGCGACCTCGGGGTTGTCGTCCTTCACCGCGCTCGAGACCACCACCACGTCGGCGCCGGCGACATGTCCCGCGTCGTGGCCGATGTGGATCCTGGCGCCGAGTTGCCGCAGCCGCCGGGTCGAGGCGTTCTCGTGGAGGTCGGAGCCGCTGACCCTGTAGCGCAACGTCAGCAGCACCTCGGCGATGCCGCTCATACCCGACCCGCCGATGCCCACGAAGTGCACGTGCTTGACCTTGTGCCTCATGCGGCCCCCGCGAGTTCGATGCACATCTGCGCCACGGTGCGCGCCGCTTCCGGCTTGCCCGCGGCGCGCGCGGCCTGCGCCATGGCCAGCAGCCGCTCGCGCGTGAATTCAACCAGGACCCCGGCGAGGCGCTGTGGCGTCAGCTCCCGCTGGGGCATGAGCAGCGCGGCGCCGCGGTCGGCGAGAAAGCGCGCGTTGATCGTCTGGTGGTCGTCCACCGCGTGCGGGTACGGCACCAGCACCGCGGCAATGCCCGCAGCGGCGATTTCGGCGATCGTCGTGGCGCCGGCGCGGCAGACGATCAGGTCCGTCTCCGCGTAGCGGCCGGCCATGTCGTCGATGAAGGGGACGACTTCGGCGGCGACCCCGCGCTCCCGGTAGCGGGCGAGCACCGCCTCGTGGTGCGCCGACCCGGCCTGGTGCAGGACCCGCGGGCGCGCGTCCGCGGCGACCAGCGCGAGCGCCTCGGGCAGCAGCGTGTTGAGCACCTGGGCGCCCTGGCTGCCACCCACCACCAGCAACCGCAGTTGTCCGGCGCGTGCCGCATAGCGGTTTTCAGGAGGCGCCATCGTGGCGATCTCCTCCCGCACCGGGTTGCCGGTCCAGATCACGGCGGTCGCCTCGCCGAACGCGCCGGGAAAAGTCGTGAGCACCCGGTCCGCGAGTCTCGCCAGCACCCGGTTGGCCAGGCCCGCAACCGAGTTCTGCTCGTGGATCGCAAGCGGCCGGTTGAGAAAGGAGGCCATCATGCCGCCCGGGAACGACACGTAGCCGCCCATGCCCAGCACGATGTCCGGGCGGTGCGCGAAGATGGCGCGCGCGGTCTGCCAGAACGCGATCAGCAGGTTGAGCGGCAGCAGCGCAGCCGCCGCGATGCCGCGGCCGCGCAC
>MERD01000123.1:0-8813 GCA_001771935.1 Betaproteobacteria bacterium RIFCSPLOWO2_02_FULL_67_26 | reverse complement strand
CTTCCATGCCGCCGCGCACGCCGACCCATACGATGCTCCAGCCCTGCGCGCGCAGATGCTCCGCAACCGCCAGGGCGGGAAAAATATGCCCTCCCGTGCCGCCGGCCATGATCATGATGGTGCGGCTCATACCGTGAAACCTCTCATCAGCTGCCTGTTTTCCCAGTCGATCCGCAGCAGCACGGCGAGCGCGCAGCAGGTCGCGAGGAGCGCGCTGCCGCCGAACGAGACCAGCGGCAGCGTCAGCCCCTTGGTCGGCAGCATGCCGGTGTTGACACCGGCGTTGATGATCGCCTGCACGCCGATCCAGAGACCGATGCCCTGCGCTACCAGGGCAGAGAAATGGCGCTCGAGGGACGCCGCGCGCCGCCCGATCACGAACGCCCGCGTCACGATCCAGATGAAGGCGAGGAGGATCGCGGCCACCCCGGCGAAGCCCAGCTCCTCGGCGATCACGGCGAGCAGGAAATCGGTGTGCGCTTCCGGCAGGTAGAACAGCTTCTCCACGCTGGCCCCCAGGCCCACCCCGAGCCATTCACCGCGCCCGAAAGCGATCAACGCGTGCGAGAGCTGGTAGCCCTTGCCGTACGGGTCGGCCCACGGGTCCATGAAACCGACCACGCGCTGCAGGCGATAGGGCGACGCGAGGATCAGCCCGACGAAGCCGACCACGAGCAGCCCGAACAGCCCCGCGAACAGCTTCCAGTTCATGCCGCCCAGGAACAGGACCCCCAGGGCGATCACGGTGATCACCACGAACGCTCCGAAATCCGGCTCGCGCAGCAGCAGCCCGCCGACGACCAGCATCACGATGAACATCGGGAGGAACCCCCAACGGAAGCTCGCCATGTGGGCGGCCTTGCGCACCGTGTAATCGGCGGCGTAGAGCACCGCGAACAGCTTCATCAGCTCGGAGGGCTGCACGGTCACGAAGGTGAGCGGGATCCAGCGCTGGCTGCCGTTCACCTCGCGGCCCACGCCCGGCACCAGCACCAGGACCAGCAGCCCGGCGCCGAACAGGAACAGGAACGGCGCCGCCTGCTGCCACCATCGCAGCGGGACCTGGAACGCCGCAATCGCCGCCGCCAGGCTCACCGCCGCGAACAGCCCGTGCCGCACCAGGAAATAGGTCGGCTGGTTCCCCGTCACGCGGCTGCCTTCCGCGATCGCGATCGACGCCGAGTACACCATCACCAGCCCGAGCCCGATCAGCAGCACGGCCGCCCACACCAGGCTCTGGTCGTACTCGGCGAGCGCGGCGCGTGGCTTGACGTCGGTGTGGAACACGGCGCCTACCTCCTTGCCCTTTCGAGTTGCCGCACCGCGGCGACGAACGCTGCGGCGCGCTGCACGTAATCCCGGAACATGTCGTAGCTGGCGCAGGCCGGCGACAGCAGCACGGCATCGCCCGGCCGCGCGGCGCCGAGCGCCATCGTCACCGCCTCGTCCATGCCCGCCGCGCGCTCGATCCGGGCGCCGCTGCCCGCCAGGGCCCGCTCGATGAGCGGCGCATCGCGCCCGATCAGCACGACCGCCCGGGCGCGCGCCTTCACCACCGGCGCGAGCGGCGAAAAATCCTGTCCCTTGCCATCGCCGCCCGCGATCAGCACCACCGGGCGGTCCATGCCGGAGAGCGCCGCGACGGTGGCGCCGACGTTGGTGCCCTTCGAGTCGTCGTAGAACGCCACGCCCGCGATTTCGGTTACCTTTTGCATGCGATGAGGCAGTCCGCGGAAGCCGCGCAGCGCGCCCAGCAGCGGCGCGTCGGGCAGCCCGATCGCGTGCGCGAGCGCGTGGGCGGCGAGCGCGTTGGCGGCGTTGTGCAGGCCCGGCAGCGGCAATTCGTTGAGCGGCATCAGTGCACGCCGTCCGTGCGCGAGCGAGCGTGCGGCGCCCTCTCCCGCGATGCCCCACTCCTCGGCCGCGCCCGGCGCGTCAAGGCCGAAGGTGCAAGCGGTGCGGCCGGCGCGCGCCATGCCCAGGGACCAGCGGTCATCGCGGTTCAGCACCTGCGCGCCGCGGCCCGTGAACACGCGGGCCTTCGCGGCCGCGTAATCGTTCATGCCGTCGTAACGGTCGAGATGGTCCTCGGTGACGTTCAACACGGTCGCCGCGTCGGGCTCGAGGCTCGTCGTGCTCTCGAGCTGGAAGCTGGAGAGCTCGAGCACGAACACGTCGGGGCGGGACTCGCCCGCCTCGACCGCCGCGAGCGCATCCAGCACCGGCGTCCCGATATTGCCGGCCACCACCGTCTCGCGCCCCGCTGCGCGGCACATCTCGCCCGTGATCGCGGTCACGGTGCTTTTGCCGTTGGAGCCGGTCACCGCGACCACCTTAGGGATGAGGGATAAGGGATGAGGGATGAAGGCTTTGAGCGCTTGCGCGAACAACTCAATGTCACCTACCACCGGGACGCCACGCTTCAACGCGCTTGCGATCGGCGCTTCGCGCCGGTCGATGCCGGGACTGATGGCGATCAGGTCCGCCCCCGCAAACGTCGCGTCGCTGAACTTGCCGGTCGCGAGCGCGATCTGCGGCAGCTCGCGAGCCAGCGTTTGCGCGTGCGGCGGCGCGGCGCGGCTGTCCGCCACCCGCACGTGCGCCCTGCGGCGGGCGAGCCAGCGCGCCATCGACAGCCCCGTGTCACCGAGCCCGAGCACGACCACCTTTCGTCCGTTCAACTCCACGGTCCATCAGCGCAGTTTCAGTGTCGACAATCCCACGAGCACCAGCATCATCGTGATAATCCAGAACCGCACCACGACCTGGTTCTCCTTCCAGCCCTTCAATTCGTAGTGGTGGTGCAGCGGCGCCATCCGGAAGATGCGTTTTCCCGTCAGCTTGAAGGAGGCGACCTGCAGCATCACCGACAGCGTCTCCACCACGAATACGCCGCCCATGATGAAGAGCACGATCTCCTGCCGCACGATCACGGCGATGGTGCCGAGCGCCGCGCCGAGCGCGAGCGCGCCGACGTCGCCCATGAACACTTCCGCCGGGTAGGCGTTGAACCACAGGAAAGCGAGGCCGGCGCCCGCGATCGCGCCGCAGATGACCGTGAGCTCCCCCGCGCCCGGGATGTAGGGGAATCCGAGATACTTCGCGAACACCGCGTGCCCGGCGACGTAGGCGAAGATGCCGAGCGCGCTGCCGATCATCACCGTGGGCATGATCGCGAGCCCGTCGAGCCCGTCGGTCAGGTTCACCGCGTTGCTGGTGCCGACGATCACGAAGTAGGTCATGACGATGAAGCCGAACGCGCCCAGGGGATAGGCCACCTGCTTGACGAACGGCACGATGAACTCGGTCTGCGCCGGCAGGCTGGTGTAGAAGGCGAGGTAGCAGGCGGCCGCGACGCCGATCACCGACTGCCAGAAGAACTTCGCCCGCGCCGTGAGGCCCTTGGGATTGCGCGCGATGACTTTCCGATAGTCGTCCACCCAGCCGATCGCGCCGAATCCGGCCGTCACCCACAGCACGATCCAGACCAGGCGGTTCTCCAGGTCGGCCCACAGCAGCACCGTGATGATGATCGCCGCGAGGATCAGCGCGCCGCCCATGGTGGGCGTGCCGGCCTTGCTGAGATGCGACTGCGGGCCGTCGTCGCGCACCGCCTGGCCGACCTTGTAGGCGGTCAGCTTCCGGATCATCGCCGGGCCGATGACGAAGGACATGACGAGCGCGGTGAGGCAGGCGAGCACGGCGCGCAGCGTGATGTAACCGAACACGTTGAATGCGCGGATGTCCTTCGCGAGCCATTGCGTGAGCTCTAGCAGCATGCGCGACCTCCGGCCGCCCGGGAGTCAACGGCGAGCGCCGAGACGACGCGCTCCATCCGCATGAAGCGCGAGCCCTTGATGAGCACCGTGACGCCGGGTGCGAGGGCGTTCTCGACCGCGGCGAGCAGGTCCTCGATGCGCGTGAAGTGGCGCGCGCCCGCCCCGAATGCGCGCGTCGCGTGGGCGGACAGCTCGCCCAGCGTGTAGAGCCTGCCGACGCCCTTCCCCCGCGCAAACTCGCCGACCTCCGCGTGCAGCTCCGGCGCCCCGGGTCCGAGCTCGCCCATGTCGCCCAGCACCAGCAGCTTCCCGCCCGGCGCCAGCGCCAGCACCGCGATCGCCGCGCGCGCGGATTCGGGGTTGGCGTTGTAGGTGTCGTCGATCAGCGTGGCGCCATTCAGCGCGGGCTTCTTCTGCAGCCGCCCCGTGATCCCGACGAAGCGCGCGAGTCCCCGCGCGATCGCCGGCACCGGCACCTCGAGCGCCACCGCGGCGGCGCTCGCCGCGAGCGCGTTCCTCACGTTGTGCACGCCCGGCGCCCGGAGCAGCGTTGCGGCCTCGCCCAGAGGGGTCTTCACCACGATCTCGCTCTCGAGCCACTTGAGCCGGTAGGTCGCGCTCACCGCCGCCGGCCGCTCGATGCCGAACTCCACGATGCGGCGGCCGCCCGCGAGGCCCCGCCACAATCCAGCGTGACGATCGTCGGCGTTGATCACCGCGGTGCCGCCCGGCCCGAGGCCCTCGAAGATCTCGCCCTTGGCGCGCGCGATCGCCTCGATGGCGCCGAAGAACTCGAAATGCGCCGGGCCCGCGTTGTTGACGAGCGCGACGTCCGGCGCCGCCAGCCGGGCGAGAGTGCGAATCTCGCCCTCGTGGTTCATGCCCATCTCGATCACCGCATAGCGGTGCCCGGACCTCAACTCGAGCAGGGTGAGCGGCACACCGATGTCGTTGTTCAAGTTGCCGCGCGTGGCGAGCACCGAGGATTCAGGATCGAGGACCGGGGATGGTGGATCGGGGATCGGGGATTGGGCAACACATGCCTCTCGCAATATCGAGGCCAGCATTTCCTTGACCGTCGTCTTGCCGTTGCTCCCGGTCAGCGCGACCAGCGGCATCGCGAACTTGCCGCGCCAATTGGCCGCAAGCGCGCCCAGGGATTTCTTCGAGTCATCGACGACCAGCAATGGCAGCCGTTCACTCAATGCCCGATCCTCGATCTTCAATCCTGTCTTCTCGACCAGCGCTCCCGCCGCCTTTTTCCCGGCGGCCTGCGCGAGAAAATCGTGGCCGTCGTAGCGCGCGCCCTTGAGCGCGACGAACAGCGCCTGCGGCGAGAGCGCGCGGGTATCGGTGCTGACGGCGTCGAACGCGCGGTCCTCCCCCCGCAATTCGGCGGGAATCGCGCGGGCGGCCTCGGACAGTCGCATCATGCTCATCGTTCGGCCAGCGCCTTCCTCGCCACCGCAGCATCCGAGAACGGGCGCCGGGCGCCCCGGACCTCCTGGTAGTCCTCGTGACCCTTGCCCGCGACGAGCACGATGTCGCCGCGGCGCGCCTCCGCCACGGCGCGCCGGACCGCCCGGCTCCGGTCGGCCTCGATCGCGATGCCTTCCGCGCGCCCCCGTGCGCCCGCGACGATGTCGGCGATGATTCGCCGGGGATTTTCGCTGCGCGGGTTGTCCGAGGTGACGATGACCCGGTCGGCGAGCTGCGCCGCGGCCCGTCCCATGAGCGGGCGCTTGCCCCGGTCGCGGTCGCCGCCGCAGCCGAACACGCAGATCAGGCGTGATGGGTGATGGGTGATGGGTGATGGGCTGCTCGCAAGAAGTTCGCGCAGGGTCGTGAGAACCTGTTGCAGGGCGTCGGGGGTGTGGGCGTAGTCGACGAGCACCAGCGGCTTCGCGCCGCCGCCGAGGCGCTGCAGGCGTCCGGCCGCGGGCCTGAGGGTCGCGAGCGCCGCCACCGCCCGGCGCAGCGGGACCCCGCGCGCGAGCAGCACGGCGAGCGTCGCGAGGAGGTTGGCTGCGTTGTAGCGGCCGAGCACCGGGCTCGCCACGCGCGCGGCCCCCCACGGCGTTCTCACGTCGAAGCGCACGCCCCATGCGCCGGTAACGAGATTGGCGCCGGAGACGCGGGCCGCGCGCACGCCGCCGGCCGGCTCGAAGCCATAGCCGATCACCTTCAGCCGCGGCCGCTGGATGCGGCGCGCGAGCTCGGCGCCGAAATCGTCGTCGAGATTCACCACCGCGTGCTTGAGCGTCTCCCAGGCGAACAACCGCGCCTTGGCGTCCCGGTAGCGCCGCATGCTGCGGTGGTATTCGAGGTGGTCGCGCGACAGGTTGGTGAACAGCGCCGTTTCGAACTCGATGCCCGCGACGCGGTCCTGGTCGAGCCCGATCGAGGAGACTTCCATCGCCACCGCCTGCGCGCCGCGCCGGGCGAAATCCGCCAGCTGCGCGTGCAGCCACAGCGCGTCCGGCGTCGTGTTGACGAGGGGATGCAGCGGGGCGCGCATCCCGTAGCCGAGCGTCCCGATCACGGCGCAGCGGCGGCCGGTCCGCTGCAGGGCCTGCGCGATCCACTGGCTGCAGGTGGTCTTGCCGTTGGTGCCGGTCACGCCGATGACGGACAGGCGCCGGCTCGGAACGCCATAGGCGCGGCTGGCGATCTCGCCGGCAAGGCGGCGCAGCGCCCGCACGCCCGCGTTGGGCACCGGCCACCGGAGGTTCCACTCGAACCCGGCGCGCTCCCACAGCACGCTCGACGCCCCCCTCGCGATCGCCGGCGCGATGTAGGCGCGGCCGTCCCGGGATTCACCCGGGTAGGCGACGAAGGTGTCGCCCCGGCGCACCCGGCGGCTGTCGTTCTCGAGCCGCTTGATCCCGAGCGCCTCGATCGCCTTCCAATCCAGGCGCACTACCGCTTGCTTCCTCAATCCTCGATCCTCAATCCTGCTGTCAGACTTCTTCCTTGACCTCCGGCGCATCCGGCGGCGGCAGCACCACGTTGTCCAGCGGCGCATCCGGCGCCACCGCGAGCAGCCGCAGCCCCCCCGCCATCACCTGGCTGAACACGGGCGCCGCGACGGCGCCCCCGTAGTACTGGCCCGCCCTGGGCTCGTCGATCATGACCGCCACCACCAGCCGCGGCCGGGAAACCGGCGCAAAACCGACGAACGAAGACACGTACTTGTCGGGCGCGTAGTGCCTGCCCTCGAGCTTGTGGGCGGTGCCGGTCTTGCCGGCGACGCGGTAGCCGGTCACCTGCGCCCGCGGGGCGGTGCCGCCCGGCTGCGCCGCCATCTCGAGCATCCGGCGCACGGCCTGCGCGGTTTCCGGCGTGATCACCTGGGCCGCCGCGGCCGGCGCGTCGCGCCGCACCAGCGTCGCCGGCCGCAATTCGCCGTCGGTCGCGAAAATGAGATAAGCGCGCGCGAGCTGCAGCAGCGACACCGAGATGCCGTGGCCGTAAGACATCGTTGCCTGCTCGATGGGGCGCCAGCTCGCGTGGCCCCGCAGCTTCCCCGACACTTCGCCCGGGAAACCGGAGCGCGGCGGCACGCCGAACCCGACCCGGTTGAACAGGCCCCACAGCGTCTCGGGCCTCAGCCCCAGCGCCATCTTGGCGGCGCCGATATTGGAGGACTTCTGGATCACCTGCGAGACGGTGAGCGCGCCCAGCGGGTGCGCGTCGCGGATCACGCGCTTGCCGATGGCGAACTGCCCGGGGGCGGTCTGGATCACGCTCTCCGCGCTGACCGTGCCCGCCTGCAGCGCCGCGGCGACGGTAAACGGTTTCAACGTCGAGCCGGGCTCGAACAGGTCGGTCACCGCGCGGTTGCGCGTGCGCCGGGGGTCGAGCCTGCCGCGGTTGTTGGAGTTGTACGAGGGCACGTTGGCCATCGCCAGCACTTCGCCGGTCGCCGCGTCGATCACCACGATGCCGCCGGCGCGCGCGCGGTGCGCGGCGACCGCGGCCTTCAGCTCGCGATAGGCGAGGTACTGGATCTTGGCGTCGATTGAGAGCCTCAGCGTCTGCCCGTCCTGCGGCGCGCGGATGCTCTCCACGTCCTCGACGATCTGTCCGAGCCGGTCCTTGATCACGCGCCGGCTTCCGAGCCGGCCGGCCAGCCTCTCCTCGAACGCGAGCTCGAGCGCCTCCTGCCCCCGCCCGTCCACGTCGGTGAAGCCGATCAGGTGCGCCGTGACCTCGCCCGCCGGGTAATAGCGGCGGTACTCGCGCTGCAGAAACACCCCGGGGATGCCCAGCGCCACGACGCGCGCCGCCTCCTCCGGCGGCAGCTGGCGCTTGAGATAGACGAACTCGCGCTTGTCGTCGGCGAGCTTCCTGCCGAGCTCGGCCGCGTCCGACTCCAGCAACCGCGCCAGCCGCTTCAGCTGCTCCGGCGCGATCTCGACGTCGGCGGGGCTCGCCGCCACCGATTCCACCGGCGTGGAGATCGCGAGCGGCTCGTTGTTGCGGTCGAGGATGCGGCCGCGCGTGGGGTGGAGCTCGATCACCCGCGAATAGCGCGACTCCCCCTCCTGCTGGAGAAAGTCGTTGTTGAGGCCCTGCAGGTAGAACGCGCGGCCGGCGAGCGCAATGAACCAGCCGAGCAGCAGGCCGAACAGCGCCCGCGCGCGCCACGCCGGGAGCTTCACCGCGAGCGGCGGGTTGACGGTGGCGCTCACGGCTTCGCCTCCGCGCCCGCGGGCGGCACCACCTGGACGCGCGAGGCCGGCGGCACCCGCATGCCGAGCGATTGCACGGCGAGCTTTTCCACGCGCGCGTGCGTCGCCCAGGTGCTCTGCTCGAGCTGCAACTGCCCCCATTCGACCTCGAGCTGGCGGGAGAACTCCTGCTCCTTCTGCAACTCGACGTAGTGCTTGCGCCCCTGGTGCTGGGAGGTGACCAGACCCAGCGCGCAGGCGATCAGGGCGGCGAGCAGCAGCAGGTTGAAGCGGATCATGCCCGTCAGCCCTCCGGCAGCTTTTCGGCGACCCGCATCACGGCGCTGCGCGAGCGGGGGTT
>MERD01000122.1:11524-19323 GCA_001771935.1 Betaproteobacteria bacterium RIFCSPLOWO2_02_FULL_67_26 | reverse complement strand
CCCGGCAGCACCGTGTCGTAGCTGCGGTCCGGCAGGATGATATCGAGGCCGACCGCCGCGGGCTTCGCCTGCGCCATCGCCCCGAGGAAGCGGCCGAGATGCGCGTGCCACAGCGTGATCGGCTCGGGAAAGCGCTTCGCGGTGTCCTCGTCCACGCCGACGACGACGACGTCGCGGGCGACGGGCTGCGGGTGCGACCCGCGCAGCCACCTGAACTGCGCATCGAGCAGCTTGAGATCGAGCGGCTCCGCCGCGCGCGTCGCAGCGAGCAGCACACCGCAGGCAAGTATGACGATGAACGGGGCATGCCGCGGCATGCGCGAAGTCTAGCAGAAGGGCTGCGCCCGGCTCGAACGCGCCGCCGCAAGAATCACGACTGGTGAAACGCCACGAGCTCGTTCCTGTTCGAAGCGGCGATCCCTTTCGCGCCTTGATTGAACACTTCGGACGCGACCGGCCGGCGCACCTGATCCGGCGCATACCATGTCTTCCAATCTTGCGCGACGGGAGGCGTACCGCCACCGGAGCGCCAGCCGCGCGCCTCGACCCGGAAGGCGTTGAACGTGCCCGCCGGCACGGTAACCTGCTCGCGACCCGCGATTCGAAGCTCCAGATCCAGGACGGCATCGATCCCCTTGGGCGTGACGATGTGGAACCGGGTTTCCCAGCGTTTTCCCACCGTGAATTCGGTGGGCACCGTCTGGTTGGGCGACCAGACCGCCCCTTTCCCGAAGCGCAGGCTATTGCCAAGCAAGTCGGTGACGAACCGCCCCTCGTTGTAGATGACCTCGGTTTCCGTGATCGCGGTAACACGGAGACGCTGCGGATTCCGTTCCAGCTTCGTCAACAGGTCGGTCCGCCGATAGACATAACGGTCTCCCACCCTGTAGGCCGTGTCCGCCGCCGCCGTGCCCTTCGTGTAGGGATTCTCCGGCGCCGATACGATTTGGATTTTCTTTTCGCCCAGCTGGGCAAGCACCTGGTCCAGCCGCAGCAGCGCCAGTTCGGAGAATCGCCCGCTGGGGTAGCGCTGCAGGTAATCCTCCAGCGGCCCGGGCTCCCTTGACGCCTTGATCCCCTCCCAGATCGCCAGTTCCTCCTGGAACTGGCGTTCCACAAGCTTTGCTTCCGGCTTGCTGCCTGGCGCCGGCTCTTGCGTGCGCCGGCGTTCGGCCTCTTCCTGCGCGCGTTGCTTTTCCCGCAGCGCCAGCTCCTGCTGGTATTTCCGCGCGGCCTCTTCCTCCGCAAGGCGGGCCTCCCGCAATGCCTGCGCTTCCTTGCGTTTGCGTTCGGCCTCTTCTTCCGCGCGCCGCTGCTCCCGCAGCGCGAGTTCCTGTTTGTATTTCCGGGCGGCCTCCTCTTCGGCTAGCCTGGCCTGCTGTAATGCCCGTTCCTCCTGGCGCTTGCGCTGCGCTTCGTCCGCCAGGCGCTGGGCCTCTTTCAGCGCCAACTCGTGCTTTCTTTTTCGCTCGATGTCTTCCGCGATGCGCTGCTGCTCCAGCAATGCCAGTTCCTGCTGTCGTTTGCGTTCGGCCTCTTCCGCCGCCAGTTTGGCCTCGCGCAACGCCTGCTCCTGCTTGCGCTTGCGCTCGGCCTCCTCCCCGGCGCGCCGCTTCTCGCGCAGCGCCACCTCCTGCTTGCGTTCGCGCTCCGCTTCTTCGTCCGCAAGCTTCGACAGCGATCGGGGCGGAACAAACCAGAAATCCTCCTCCAGCGACGTGCTCTCCCAGGGAATCTGCTGTCCATTGGTGCGGCGTCGCACGTGAAGCCGCACGCGCTTGAACACGTCTTCGATCTTCGCCTCAGGCGTCTTTATTTCGCGCAGCAGGTTTTCGGTGTACAGCCCGTTGGCGCCTTCGCCGTCGCTCGCCACGTTGCCCGGCGCCGTGGCATAGGCGAGCAGCGTCCCGGGCGGCGCGTCGAGCTGCGACAGCCCCTTCTGATCGAGTCGCGCGACACGGCCCCTGCCGAACGGATTGTTGCGGCAGGCATCGAGAATGATGATGTTCATCGGGTTGCCCGCCTTGCGGATGCCCTCGATCAGGCTGTTGACGTCAACCCCCTGCTCGCGCAGCTCGCTGATGTCGGCGATTTCCGCATCGACCGGGATCATGTAATTACGCCAGGCGAGCTGCGCGCCGTGGCCGGCAAAATAGAAAAGACCCACCGATTTCGTTTTGGCCAGATTGTCGGTGTAGGCCCGGATCGCGTCCTGCATCGCCGATCGAGGCAGCTCCAGCGCGAGCGCCACCCCGAAACCCACGCTCTTGAGCGCTTCGGCCATCCCGTTCGCGTCGTTGACGGGATTCCTGAGCGGCGCTTGCTTGTAGCGGCTGTTGCCCAGCACCAGCGCCTGCTTCGACGCCCGCAGCAGTCCCGTCCCGCCGCTCTGCGCGACCGCACCCGCCCAGGGCAACAGCACGGCGGCGCCTCCAGCCGCCGCGGCCTGCAGCACCCGGCGCCGGGTCCAGCGCATCACGAGCCCCTACACTTGTGCAATTGCACTCTCGAACCTACGCAGCGGATTAATCATGGAAATCTGAAGCCGCGGAATTATAATGATAATTCATTTGGACAGGGATATGACCGCCATCCAGCTTTCCCCCGCGCCCACGGATACCGGCTTGCTGCTCGTCGAGCACGACCGCGGGGTCGTCACGCTCACGCTCAACCGTCCCGAGCAGTACAACGCGCTCTCGGCCGCGCTGATCGCCGAGCTGCAGACCGCGGTCGCCGCCCTGGCCGACAATGACTCGGTGCGCGTCGTGATCATCGCCGGAGCGGGCAAAGCGTTCTGCGCCGGGCACGATCTGAAGGAGATCCGGTCGCACGCGGATCCGGATTTCGAGAGGGGCGTCTTCGAGCGCTGCCGCCGCTTCATGACCGCGCTCACGCGCCTGCCGCAGCCGGTCATTGCGCGGGTGCACGGCACCGCCTTTGCCGCCGGCTGCCAGCTGGTCGCGCAATGCGATCTCGCGGTCGCGAGCACCGAGGCGCGGTTCGCGACCTCGGGGGTGAATTTCGGCGTGTTCTGCTCCACGCCCGGCGTGCCGCTCGCGCGCAACGTCTCGCGCAAGCGCGCCATGGAGATGTTGTTGACCGGCGAGCCGATCGATGCCGGCACCGCGCTCGCCTACGGTCTCGTCAACCGCGCGGTGACGCCGGACCGGCTCGATGCGGAAGTGCAGGGGCTCGTCAAGTCCATCCTGGCCAAGTCCCCCGCCGTCGTCGCGGCCGGCAAGAAGACCTTCTACGAGCAGATCGATGAAAACCTGACGCAGGCCTACCGCGTGGCCACAACGGCCATGGTGGACAACCTGAAATCCGAGGACGGGAAGGAAGGCATCGCGGCGTTCGTCGAGAAGCGGAAACCGAAGTGGAAAGGCAAATAGACAGTGTGAATCCTGTCCATTGATCTTGGAGCGATAGCGATGAAAGCGATTCTCTGTCTCCTGTCTATTATCCCGCTCGCGGCGCTGGCGGGCGGCTCCAACTATGGCATCACGCCCGGGGCGCACCCGAATCTCGCCGGCAAGGTGAGCGAGTGGCCGGTGCCGACGCCGCGCTTCGCGCGCGATCCGGCGGTCGCGCCCGACGGCAGCATATACATTTCCGTGATGAGCGGTAACAAGGTCGCGCGTTTCGATCCCAGGGCGCATGCTTTCAAGGAGTGGGACCTGCCCTCCGGCCATCGCCCGCACGGGTTGCTCGTGGACAAGCAGGGCATGGTGTGGACCACCGGCAACGGCAACGGCACGATCGGCAAGCTCGATCCCGCCACCGGCAGGATGACGGAATTCAAGACGCCGTCCGGCGGCGGCGGACCCCACACGCTCGTCATCACCGACGACCAGGGCACGATCTGGTTCACGATGCAGAGCGGCGACAAGGTGGCGAGCCTGGACACGAAAACGGGCGCGATCAAGGAGTACCCCTCGTCGGGCGGCCCCTACGGCCTCGCGCTCGACAAGGCGGGCAACGTCTGGTTCTGCCGCATGGGCGACAACAAGATGGGCAAGCTCGACCCGAAGACCGGCCAGATGAGCGAAGTGGGCATGGGCCGCGGCTCGCGCCCGCGCCGCGTCGCGACCGCCCCCGACGGCATGCTGTGGGTCGCGCTCTACGGCAACGGCAAGCTGGCGAAGCTCGATCCGAAGGCGATGAAGGTGGTGAAGGAGTACCAGCTCCCCGCGGGCGACGCCGGCCCGTACGCCGTCACCGTGGACGGCGGCGGCATGGTGTGGGTCAACGAGATCAACACCGACACCGTGGTGCGCTTCGACCCGAAGACCGAGCAGATGCGCGTGGTGCAGTTGCCCTCGAACAACGTCGGCATCCGCAAGATGGTGACCGATGCCAGCGGGCGCCTCTGGTATATGGGTAGCCACAATGGCCGGCTCGGTGTGGTGGAGTAACCGATGGCAGCGTTGGCGCTGGACGAGCGGCCGCAGACTCTCGGCGAGGAGATCGCGAACAGCGTCAGCCATGGCATTGGCTTGCTGGCGGCGCTGGTCGCCTTTCCGATTCTCGTCATTACTGCGGTCAACCGTGGCGACCTGGCGGGAATCGTGGGCGCGACCGTGTTCGCGACCACGATGGTGCTGCTGTACCTCGCCTCCACGCTGTTTCACGCGCTGCCGCCGAATCGCGCCAAGCGCGTTTTTCAGATTCTCGATCACTCGGCGATCTACCTCCTGATCGCCGGGACCTACACGCCATTCACGCTCGGCGTGCTCAACGGCCCCTGGGGCTGGACGCTGTTCGGGCTGGTGTGGGCCCTCGCCATCGTCGGCACGGTATTCAAGTCCCTCGGCGGCGTCCGCTACACGACGTTCTCGACGTGGGTGTATCTCGCGATGGGCTGGCTGGTGCTGATCGCGATCGAGCCGGTGTGGACTCTGGTGCCCAGGTGGGGGTTTTTCTGGTTGCTCGCGGGCGGTATCGCCTACACGGCGGGGGCGGTGTTTTTCATGGCGGAACGCATCAAGTATTTTCACTTTGTGTGGCACCTGTTCGTGATCGCCGGCACCACGTGCCACTTCATCGCGGTGCTGTGGTATGCGGCTTAACGTGGACCTGACCTACCTCCTCATCGCCGCCGCGATCATCATCCTGCCGTTCATCCTGACGAAGCTGTTCTCGAGCCGGTCGCGGGATACGGACGGGGTAATGGGCGCGGGCGCGCCCGACTCGCTGTCAGGCGAAATAAGAGGATTGCTTGCGCAGGGCAAGAAGATCGAGGCGATCAAGCTGGTGCGCGAGAAGACCGGCTCCCCGCTGGCGGAGGCGAAGGAAACGGTGGAATCGATAGAAGAAGGCAGGAGTCCCGCCCGGGACGGGCTGACGGACGTGGCCTCCTTGCTTCGCATGGCGAAGGAATTGGGTCCGGAGATTGGTCCGCTCATTGCCCAGGGCCGGAAGGTCGAGGCGATCAAGCTCATCCGCGAGCGCACCGGGATGGGCCTCAAGGAAGCCAAGGACATCGTGGACCGGCTGGGCTAGAAAACTACTGCTTGAGGTGCCGGTATTGGCGCGGCGGACGGCCCGTGCCATCGCTCATTTCCCCGGCCTTCACGAGCTGCGCGGTCCAGGGCTGCTGGTGCAGCGCGGCGCCTTGCCCGATCGCGAGCGTTCCCGCAATCACGCCTCCCTTCACGTTTCCCGCGAACCGGTGATCGACGACCCGGCCCCGCACGTTCAAGCGGGCCGTGAACTCGAGCCGGTCTCCCTCCAGCCTGAATTCGGGGATCTTCGCCTCGCGCCGGCCAGCGCGCGCCATTCCCTCCACGAACTGGAACTCCTGGTCGAACCGGAATTCGTAGGGGACGGTAGCGCGGCCGTGCCGGACCTGCGATCGCCACTCCCCCGCAATCCGGGCCGGCACGACGTACAGGAAAATATAGCTCTTGCCCGGTTCGCCGACGGTTTTTCCGGGCGCGTCCATGACCTTCCGGGCGTCGGGGGTCCAGTTGCTGTCGAAATCGTAATCGTGGGCGACGATGCGCGTGCCCGGCCGGAGCGCGAGGAACTTCGGCTGCAGCTTCTGGTTCATCTCGGGCAACAGGTAGGTCGTGATCACGGTGGCCGCCGAAAGGTCGGTCTCGAACAGGTTCTGCTCCAGGAAGCGCGCCCGGTCGGCGACGCCTTCCTTGCGCGCGTTGTCGTTCGCGAGCTTGAGCAGGTAGCGGTCGAGGTCGACGCCCAGGCCGCGCGCGCCGTGCTTCTTCGCCGCGGTAATGACGATGCGTCCGTCTCCCGACCCGAGGTCCACGAGAGAGTCCGCGGGCCCGACCTTCGCTAATTCGAGCATCTCTTCCACCACGTGCTGCGGCGTCGGGACGTAGACGACGTCGCCCTCGCCCTCCTGCGCGCCCGCCACCGGCGCGGCGAGGAGTAGCGCCATCGCAAGCCTGCCGCCCACCCGTTCCACGAGGCCCATTTCGGTTTCCCTCCGTGCCCTCACCGCCGGCCGGCGGCGGCACCGGCGCGCCGGGCCCACATCAGCACCGGCACGCCGGACGCGAGCATCGCGATGCCCACCATTGCGCCGATCGAGCCGGGGTCGAGGCTCATGGCGTAGTTGAAGCTGGAATACAGCATCCAGGCGCACGCCGCGCAGAACAGCGCCGGCGTCACCGGGTAGAGCGGCACCCGGAACGGGTCGGCGTTGGCCGGCGCCTGCCGCCGCAGCAGGAACAGCGAAATGCCCGTCAGCATGAAGAACAGCCAGAACGCCGGCGCGGTGTACGCCACCATGGTCTGGAAGCCGTCCGGCGTGAAGGACGCGAGCCCCACCAGCGCCAGCGAGATCACGCCCTGCACGAGCAACGCGTTGACCGGGGCGGAGGACGCCTCGTTCCAGCGCCCCAGAGCGCGGAAAATGATGAAATCACGGCCGAGCGCGTAGTTGGTGCGCGCGCCCGTGAAGACCGTGGCATTGAGCGTCGAGAGCGCGGCCGACACCACGACGATGCCGAGCAGCCACGCGCCGCCCTCGCCCCAGGTCGCCTTCATCAGGTCGGACGCCACCGCCTTCGATTCCCGCATGCCCGCCAGCCCCAGCACCTTGAGGTAGGCGAAGTTGAGCAGCAGGTAGAGCACCGTGATCACCACGATGCCGATCACCAGCGCGCGCACGATGTTGCGCCGCGTGTCGCGCATTTCCGCCGTGAGGTAGGCCGCCTCGTTCCAGCCGCCGTACGTCAGCAGCACGAAAATCAGCGCGAGCCCGGAGAACCATGCCTTGCCCTCGGCGGGAGCCGGCGCGGGCGCCGCCGCCGCCGGCGCGCCGGTCAGCCCGCTCAGCACGACGGCAAGCACCACGAGGGCGAGCGCGGTCGTCAGCACGTTCTGGACCCACTTGCTCTGGCTGGTGCCGGCGACGTTGAGGGCCGTGATCGCGACGACCGCGAGCCCGGCGTAGAGGGCGGAACTCTTCGCGCCCAGCGGCAGCAGCGTGGAGGCATAGTCGCCGAACACGAACGCAATGGCGGCGATCGCCCCGGTCTGGATCACCGTCATGCGCGCCCACGCGAAGAGGAATCCGAGCCAGTCGCCGTAGGCCTTGCTGAGAAAGTAGTATTCACCGCCGGCGTGGGGATGCGAGCTGCCGAGCTCGGCGTAGCACAGCGCCCCGACGAGCGAGATCACGCCGCCGGCGAGCCACAGCGCGATGAATACCGTCTCGCTCGCGACGTTGCCCGCCACGATCGACGGCGCCTTGAAGATGCCGACGCCGATGACGATGCCGACGATCATCGCCACCGCGTCGTAGACGGTGAGCGTCGGGCGGGGCTGCC
>MERD01000122.1:0-11439 GCA_001771935.1 Betaproteobacteria bacterium RIFCSPLOWO2_02_FULL_67_26 | reverse complement strand
TCGACCTGTTTCGCCCGCCACGGCACCACGCGCCGGCCGGCGCCTTCGCCCACCGTCACCGTGCCTTCGATGGCGTCGCCCGTGACCCGGCCGCTGAAGCGATGGGTGACCGAAGCGGCTCCGGCCGGCACGGTGAGATTGAAGGCGATCCGCTCGCCCGCAAGCCGAAACTGCGGCAGGCGCAGCTCCCGTCCGTCCACGCGCGCCGTGCCATGAACCTGCTGGAAGCTCTGCTCGAAGCTGAACTGGTAGGGGACGGGCTTGCCGCCGCCGGCCGCGATCTCGGATTCCCAGCGGCCGGCGACCCGCGCCGGCACGACGTAGAAGTAGATGTAGCTCTTGCCCGGATCGCCGACGACCTTCTCGGGGACCAGCAGGGTCCGCTCCTCGTCGGGGTCCCATTCGCCCATGCCGTAGTCGTGCGCCACCACGCGCGTGCCGGGCTTCAACTGGAGCAGCTTGGGCCGCAGCTGCTGGTTCATTTCCGGCAGCAGGTAGGTGGTGACCACGGTGGCGGGGCTCAGGTCGGTCTCGAACAGGTTCTGCTCGATGAAGCGCGCGCGGTCCGACACGCCCTCCTTCACCGCCGTGGCGTTCGCGAGCTTGAGCAGGTAGGTGTCGAGGTCCACCCCGAAGCCGCGCGCGCCGTGCTTCTTCGCCGCGGTGATGACGATGCGCCCGTCGCCCGAGCCGAGGTCGATGATGTAATCGTCGGGCCCGACCTTGGCGATGCGCAGCATCTCGTCCACCACCACCTGGGGCGTGGGCACGTAAACCACGTCGCCCTGGCCTTCCTGGGCCGCCGCGACCGGCGCCAGCAGCGCCAGTCCCAGCGCCAACATCCGTTGCAGGGTTGCTGCCAATCTCATCGTCACTCCCGTCTGCCGTCGCCGTCCAAGATTCAAGGGTTACCGGTCACTGCTCAGCTTGATGTGTCCGCGCCGCGCGCGCGTCGCGTTCCACCCGGATTCACCGCCGCCGGCAATCCTCACTTTCCCGGCTATCGCGTCGCCTGCCACGCGCCCGCGGAATTCGTGGCGCACGGTCCGCCCGTCCACCTCCGCCGTGAGCATAAAGCGAATCTCGTCTCCACGCATCCTGCCGCCCTCGAAGCGGGCCGGCCTGCCGCCGACCCGGGGCTTGCCGTCGAGGACCTGGAAGGCCTGGTCGAGCGCCAGCTCGTAGTCCAGGGCGGCGCCGGCGATCGCGGATCGCCACCGCCAGTCGCCGGCGGCGTTGGCCGGTATCACCCACAGGTAGACCTCGCTCGATGGCGGGCCGTAGGTCTTGTCCGGGACCGGCACGGTCACGCGCGCGTCGGGCTGCCAGTTCTCCATGTCGAAATCGTGGGAGACGACCCGCGCGCCCGGCTTGAGCTCCGTGAACAGGCGCGGGCGCAGCTGCATCATCAACTTCGGGTACAGGTACATCGTGACCACGGTGGCACGGCCGATCTCCGTGATGAACAGGTTCTGCTCCAGGAACTCGGCGCGACCGCCAACGCCCTGGCGCCGCGCCTCCCGGCGCGCTTCGCTGACGAGGGCGCCGTCGATTTCCACGCCGAAGCCGCGCGCGCCGTGCTGCTTGGCCGCGCTGATGACGATGCGCCCGTCGCCCGACCCGAGATCGATCACGTAATCCTTCGCGCCGACGTTGGCGAGCTTGAGCATCGCGTCGACCACGCCCCGCGGCGTCGGCACGTAGGGAACGTCGGCATGGGGATGCTGGTCGGCCGCCGCAGACAGCATCGGCAGTACCGCAAGGAACGCCGCGGCGGCGCCGCGCCACCCCGTGCGCGCCGGGACGGTCATGTTCCGACTTTCACGGCGCGCCACTTGATTGCGCGGCGCGCGGTGCCGACGCCGCTCGCCAGGTCGCCCTCGATCACGTCGCCCGCCACCCGCCCATCGAAATAGAGTATCGCCTCGTTCTCGCGGTCGGTCCTGTCCACCACGGCGAACGACAGACGGTCGCCTTCGAGCCGGGTCTCCCAGACCTCGGTCGGCACCCCGTTCAGCCGCGCGTGGGCCGACACCTCCTGGAATCGTTGCGTCATCGACAGCTCGAGCTGGCGCTCGATCGGGGGCAGCGCGAGACGCGCCTGCCAGCGCCCCGCCACCTTCGCGGGCACGATCCAGAGGAACACGTTCTTGCGGATGGAAGTCTTGCGGTCCGGCTTCCAGTCCTGGAGGTCGAAGTCGTGCGACACGATGCGCGTGCCGGGCTTCAGGTCGAGCAGCAGCGGCCGCAGCCGCCGCGTCACGGCCGGCAGCAGGTACATCGTGATCACCGTGGCCGGCCCGAGATCGGTCTTGAAGATGTCCTGCACCAGGAATTTCACGCGGTCCTGCACGCCCGCCTGCCGCGCGCTCTCCTCGCTCTGGATCACGAGATTGAAATCGAGGTCCACGCCCATCCCGCGCGCCCCGAATTTCTTCGCGGCAGTCACCACGATGCGCCCGTCTCCCGAGCCCAGGTCCATGACGAAATCCCCGGGGCCAACGCCGGCAAGCCGCAGCATCTCGTCCACCGTCACCTGCGGCGACGGCACGTACGGCACGTCGGAGTGCGTGGACGGCACCTCCTGCGCGGACGCGAATTGAATCGCCGGGCCCAGGACCAGCGCGCCGAGGAGCGCCCGGGCACGTCTCACTGAATCTCCTTCAAGGCCTGCTCCGTGTTCAGGGCGGCGTGGCGCGGATCCCAGATCTCCACCCGCGCCGCGGACCAGGGCAGCTCCCGCGACTTTCCATCACGGGCGATGCGCACCTTGCCGTCGATGGCGTGGTTGACGATGCGCCCGGTGTAGTCGTGCGTGGCGCCGTTCACCTGGACGGTGAAGCTGATCTGCTCGCCCGAGAGCCTGGGCTGGTCGATGCGCGCGCTGCGTCCGCCCGACTTGAGGGTGCCCTCGATCGCCTGGAAGTTCTGCTGGAGCGCGAGCTCGAAATCGGCGGGCTTGCCGTCCGGCGCGAGCCGCCACAGCCAGCGTCCGGCGGCGCGGCCCGGAACCACCCAGTAGAGGATCTTGCTGCGCTGACCGATACCGACCGTCTTGCCCGGCGCCGCCAGCTCGGTCTGGTAGTCCGGCAGCCACTGGCCCATGCCGTAATCGTGGGACACGATGCGCGTCCCGGGCCGGAGCGTGGCGAGGAGCCGGGTGCGGATCATCAGGTTCACTTCGGGCAGCAGGTAGATCGTCATGACCGATGCGGCGCTGACGTCGGTCGCGTGCAAATCCTGCTGGTAGAACACGGCCCGGTCCGCCACGCCGAGCCGGGCCGCATTGCGATTGGCGAGGGCGACCAGCTTGCGGTCGAGGTCCACGCCGAACCCGCGCGCGCCGCGCTGCTTCGCCGCGGTGATCACCATGCGGCCGTCGCCCGAGCCGAGGTCGATGACGTAATCGCCGGGCCCGACCTTGGCGATGTCGAGCATCGTGTCCACCACGTTCTGCGGGGTCTGCACGTAGGGCGTATCGCCCCAGTCCTGCGCGGCGGCGCGCCCGGTGGCCAGGCACCCGATCAGCAGGGCGCTCGCGAGCAGCTTGGCGGCGCCCGGGGCAGTGCGCCGCTGCATCAATTGAGGGCGGCGCCGGACGACAGCCGCGCGGCACGGCCCGGGGCGCCGTTGGCGGATGCGGACCGCACCGCGCGCCGGGCGTTCCAGTCCACCTGGGACTGGATGCGATCGCCGGAGAGCGCCGCCGTGCCGCTGATGCCGTCACCCTCGACCCTGCCGGTGAATTCGTGTTTCACGGGCGCGCCGTTGACTACGATGGTGAAGTGGAAGCTCACGTCGGCCCCGCGCAGGCGCACGTCGCGCAGGGTGGCGGTGCGGCCGGCGACCCACGCCGATCCCGTGACCACCTGGTACTTCTGCTCCAGCCTGACTTCATAAGGCAGCGGCTTGCCCCGGACCGGGATCTGCCACCGCCAAACACCCGCGACCCGGGCCGGCACCACCCAGAAATAAACCTCGCTCGATCCGCCCGCGCCGCTGTACTTGTCCCTGGTATCCATGGCGAACTGGGTGTCCGCCCGCCAGTCGCCCATGCTGAAATCGTGCGACACCAGGCGCGTGCCCGGCTTGAGCTCGAGCAGGCGGGGCCGCAGCTCGACGTTGACCCGCGGCAGCAGGTACATGGTGATCACGGTCGCCTCGCTCAGGTCGGTCGCGAACAAATCCTGCTGCACGAAAGACACGCGATCGGTCACGCCCGCGCTGCGCGCGTTCTCGTTGCTCTCCTTGATGCGCTCCGGATTCAAGTCGACGCCGAACCCGCGCGCGCCGTGCTTCTTCGCGGCGGTGATGACGATGCGCCCGTCGCCGGAGCCGAGATCGATCAGGTAATCGCTGGGCCCGACGCGGGCGGTCTCCAGCATGCGCTCCACCACCTCCTGCGGCGTCGGCACATAGGGCACCCTGGCCTCGCCGGCCCAGGCTGCGGGAAGGACGATAGCCAGCAGCGCGGCCGCGCCGCCCGCCCGCTTCGCCAGGGTGGAAAAACTCTTCTGACACGATATGGACTGCACGGAAGCTCTCTCTTGCGCCGACGCCTCGTCTGCGCAGCGGGGGTGGGTTATATTCCCAGTCCGGAAAGTGGCGGATTATACCCGACTCGCCCGTTGCCCATGCTCCTGCACGTCATCCTTTTCATCTCCGGCGGCGCGGTGCTCGCGCTGGAGTTGCTGGCGTCGCGCATCCTGACGCCCTACTTCGGCGTCAGCCTGTACATCTGGACCGGCATCCTGTCGATCACGCTGGTGGCGCTCGCGCTCGGCTACTGGGCCGGCGGGCGGCTCGCCACGGTCAGGGGCGCGGCGGGCGGCACCGCCCGGCTCGCGCAGCGCTTCGCGCTGATGCCCGTGATCGCGGCCTTCGCCATTGTCGCGGCTTGCCTCGTCTATCCCCATGTCTTTCCCCTGCTCGCCACGTCGGACCTCGTGATCGGGGCGTTCGCGGCATGCATGGTGCTGCTGTTCGTGCCGCTCGTCGCGGCCTCCGCCATGAATCCCCTGCTGGTCGCGATTCTGCTCGCGCGCGGCGGGGGCAGGACGGGCGACGCCGGCGCCGGAACGGTGTATTTCGTGAGCACCATCGGCTCGGTCGCCGGCGTGCTGGTCACGGCGTTCGGCCTCATTCCCTACGTCAGCAATTTCTCCGCGACGCTCGCGGTGGCGCTGGTGCTGGCGTTGCTCTCGGCCGCGGCCGCCGCGCGACCGCCGGTCCCGCTTGCCGCCCGCGGCAGGCTGGGACTGGCCGCCGGCGGCGCGACGCTCCTCGCCGTGCTCGCGCTGTGGCAGGCCGACGCCTACCTCGGGCGCATGTGGCCGGCCGGATTCGGCGGAAGGTCGTGGAACGTGGAAGCGCGCTTCGGCTCCCTGTTCGGGACCGTCAAGATACTGCGCAGCGCGCCCGACGCCGGCGGGCAGTTCGTCCGGATCTACTTCCAGGACGGGCTGGTGCAGAACACGGTCGCCTCCGACGGGCGCTCGCTGTCCTTCTACACCTACGCGCTGGAAGCCCTCGCCTACGCCTACCGCCCGCGCATCGGATCGGCGCTGGTGCTGGGGCTCGGCGCCGGTATCGTCCCGATGCGACTTGCCGCGAAGGGCGTCGCGGTCGAGGCGGTGGAGATCGACCCGTCCTCGCTGGCTGCGGCGACCCGTTACTTCGGCTTCGATGCCGCGCGCGTGCGCGTGCGCCTCGCCGACGCCCGCACCGAGTTGAAACGCTGCGGCCGGCGCTACGACGTGGTGTTCGTGGACCTGTTTCAAGGCGACGGCACGCCGGATTATCTCGTCACGCGTGATTTTTTCGCGGACCTCAGGCGTTGCCTCGGGCCCGGCGGCGTGGCGGTGTTCAACACCTTCGCCGACCTCGACCGCCCCGACGTGTACGCGCATCTCCTCGCCACCCTGCGCTCGGAGCTGCCGTACATCGCGCTCTACCGGCCGGACTGGCCGGGAACGCTGCACGTGAACAGCTTCATCGTCGCCGCGGCGGCGCCGCTGCCCGAGCCACGGCCGGTCAAAGTGGATGACGTGCCCCCGCAGCACGGGGACACGCTCGACGCGATGATGAAGCAGCCGCAGGCGTTGAACCGCGGGCTGCTCAAGGACGGGGAAATCGTGACCGACGCGCGCAATCGCGCGGTGCACGACATCGCGGGCAGCCAGGTGCTCTACCGCAGGGCGGTGGTGGGGTCAGTGCCCCCCGCGTTCCTCGTCAACTGATCACGCCTTGACGCGCGTGGCGGTCCACTTCGCCGCGCCCTTGCCGCCGGCGAGCTCCACGGTCCCTTCCATCGTGTCCCCCGCGACGCGCCCCTTGAACAGGTGGCGGTCGCCGCCGGACGGAAACGCAAACGAGATCTCGTTGCCGCTCAAGCGCGATTGCGTGAGCTTGACGCCTTTGGCGCCGCCGCCCGCCACGGTTCCGTCGAGGTTCTGGAAAGTCTGGCGCAACGTCAGGTCGAACTTCTCGCCGGCCGGCGCGGCCAGGTTCAACCGCCAGCGGCCCGCGACCCGGGCCGGCACGATCCACAGGTACACGGTCGCCCGCGGCACCCCGTTGACCGCCTCCTTTTCCGGAACGTCCCACGTGTACTGGTCGTCGGGCAGCCACTCCCCGAAATGGTAGTCGTGCGCGACGACGCGCGTGCCGGGCCTCAAGTCGGCGAGGATCTTCGGCCGCAGGTCGAGCATCATGTTGGGCAGGAGGTAGAGCGTCACCACCGTCGCCTTGCTGATGTCCGCCTTGAACACGTCCTGCACGTGAAACGCGGCGCGGTCGGCAACGCCGCGGATCTTCGCCTCGTTGTTGGACTGCGTGACCAGCTCGGGGTCGATGTCCACCCCGAAGCCGCGCGCCTTGAGCTTCACCGCCGCGGTCAGCACGATGACGCCGTCGCCGGACCCCAGGTCCACCACGAAATCGCCCGGGCCGACCCGGCCGATGCGCAGCATCTCGTCCACCACGACCTGCGGCGTCGGCACGTACGGTCCGCCCGTGCGCTTGAGCTCGAGATCACCATCCTGCGCCTGGACAACGCGCGCCGCGGGCAGCGCCGCGATAGCCATCAGCACGCGCCGGCGCATCAATGAAAATTCGGGATGCATGGGTCTTTCGGGCCTTCTTGAAAATAGTGCCGCGCATTCTACCTCCCGTTAAAGCCGGACGCTACGCGCCGGTTTAACTCCGCGCGTTCGAACGGATGAACCATCACCGATCAACGCGCGGGGGCCCTGGCCGGACGCTACGCGCCGGCTTAACTCCGCGCGCAGGAATGGACGAATGGGTCGCCGTTCAACGCTCGGGCACCAGTCCGAACCCCGGGAGTGACGGAGTCAGGCCTTTACCTTAGCATCAGTCGCAGAAGTTGACTTCTAAATCGGGATCTGACTTGGAGGAGGAAGGGCAATGATCGTCTCGATCGTCACATTCAAGCTCGCGAAACGCTGGACCGTTGATGAGGCGGCCGGTGTGTTCAGGTCAACGGCGCCGAAGTACCTGGGGAAACCGGGGCTCGTGCGCAAGCACTACTACATCACCGAAACCGGCGACCGCGCGGGCGGCATCTATTTCTGGAAATCCAGGGCTGACGCAGAGGCGTGCTATACGAACGAATGGAAGGCCATGGTGACCCAGAAATACGGCGCGCCGCCGGACATCCTCTACGCGGCGGTCCCGGTCACCGTCGACAACGTGGAGAACGTTATCGAGCCCGCTTGAGGTCGCTGGCTGCGGCTCACGACGCGCGGTTGCGCAGCGCCGGCAGGCTCCGGCGCGACACGAGTCCGGTAATCCACTTGACGGAGCGCCGGGCCCGCTCCGCCACCAGCGGCGGCGGGAGCTGTTTGTAGTCGTCGTTGAACACCTCGAAGCTGTAGTCGCCGCGGTATCCCATTCCGTCCAGCTGGCGCACGAGCCCCGCGATCTGCTCGCTGTGCACGCCCTCGCCCGGAAACACGCGATAGTGCCGCGCCGTCTCGATCCGGTCCTCCGGCGTCCGCGTTTCGTGCCACAGGAAATCCGATAGCTGCACGAGGAACACCTTGTCCGGCTGGATGTCTTCCACCGTCACGGGCTCCGCCCGGTTCGCGATAGCGTGATACGAGTCGATGCAAAGCCCGAGATTGGACCGGTCCGCTTCCTGAACGATGTCCCAGGCCTGTGGCAGCAGGTTCACGTGCCGGCCCCAGGAAAGGGCCTCGTAGGCGACGCGTATGCCGAAGGGAAGCGCGAGCATCGCGAGCTTGCGCAGGTCCCTCACCAGGGCCTCCCGCTCCCCCGCCGCGTGCGCGGACGTCGACGAGCAGGCGAGCAGCACCGGGGCGCCGAGCCCGCCGCACATCTCGAGCATCGCTTTCGCCACGTCGACCTTGTACGCATGCAGGTGGCCGGAGAGCCCCTCGAAGTCGCGCAGGACCTGGAACCCGGTGCAACGAAGCCCGCTCGCGTTCACCGCATCCATGGCGGCCTGCGCGCCGTCCGGGTGGCCAACGAGGTCTCCCGCGTTGAGCATCACCTGGGTGAACCCCGCGCCACGGATCGCCCGCAGCCTGGCTTCCAGCGGGCCCGCCAGCGTGATCGTGTCCATCCCGAAATGGTCGATGTTCATGGGCGGCTCACGACCAGCTCGAAGGTCACCGCGCCCATGTAGACCTGCGTCAGGGCGCCCTTGTCGCTGGGCTGCACGGCGCCGCGGTCTATGAACGCGATGCCGCGCCCCTTGAGCGCGCGCGTGGCGGCGGCAATATCCGGCGCCCCCAGCCCCACGCGCACCAGCCCCTCCTCCCAGTGGATGTCCTCGGCGCCGGGCGGCGGCTCGATGAGCTGGAGGTAGAACTTGCGGCACGGGCTCTCCAGCAGCGTGCCCTTCGGCAGCACGCCGAAGTACTGGCCCCGCGGCAGGGCCGCAAAGCCGAAAAGGTGACGGTAGAAATCGAGCCAGTCGCCGGTGCGCCCGTCCAGTATCGCCTGCACCACGCCGAACCAGTGCAGGCCGGCCACGGCCGGCGGCTTCGGGCTGGCGCGCGCGATGGGCACGAAGTCCACGTCGTAGATCGAAAAATCCCGGTGACGGTCCACGAAGTAAATCAGGCTCTCGCCGACGCCGTGGATGCCCGGGATGTTCAGTTCCATGGCTGAAGCGCGCGTCGGCATGTCCCACGCGCCGAGGTCGAGGCAGCGCTTGTGCGCGAACGCGGCGTCGCGCACGCGCAGCGCGATCGCCGAGAGCTTCGGCGTGTCGCCGCCCGGAGCATGGGCATTGACGACGAGATTCAGGGTTCCCTGCCGGTAGAGTGTGACCTTGCGCGAGCGATGGCGCGCAACGGCCGCAAACCCCATCTTCTGAAGGAGCCGCCCGAATTCCCGCGGCTTCGACGTTTCGTACTCGATGAACTCGATGCCGTCCATGCCCAGCAGGTTGGACGGACCCGGAACGCTTCTATTGACGGCCATGAGCACGCTCCTCCTTGCAGGCTCCATGCTACCAGCGCAACGGCTAGAATGGCCGGACCATGCTCGCGAGTATTCTGCGCTGGATCGACGTCAACATCCTCGCCCTCGGGCGGGAGATGCGCCTTTCCTACCTCCCGCCGCTCATGGTGTACGTCGCCTACGGCATCTCGGGGCTCACCGGGATCGTCGGCACCTTCTTCGTCAAGGACTACCTCGGGCTCTCGGCCGCGTTTCTCGCCGCGCTCGGCTTCTGGGCCGGCATCCCGTGGGCGCTCAAGATGCCGCTCGGGCACCTCGTGGACCTGATGTGGCGCTGGAAGAGCGTGCTCGTGTTCATCGGCGCCGGCCTGATCGCGGCGAGCCTCGCCATCATGGTGGGGCTCCTCACCGACCGGGCGGCGATGACCGCGGTGATGCCGGCCGAAGCGTGGTTCGTGCTCGCGGCCCTGCTCTCCCCGGTCGGCTACGTCGTCCAGGACGTGGTGGCCGACGCGATGACGGTGGAGGCCGTGCCGCGCATCGGCGAAGACGGCAAGCCGGTGCCGCAGGACGCGCGCAAGCTCATGAACACCACCATGCAGACGCTCGGCCGGGTGGCGCTGATCGGCGGCCTCGCGCTGGTGGCGGCGGTCAACCTTTACCTTTTCGCGGACGTCGAGAAACTGTCCGAGGTGGAGAAGGTCGCGGTCTACCGCCAGATTTACCTGACCGCGATGGGGGTCCCGGTGATATCGGTAGCCGGCGTCGCGTTCGCCTTTTTCCTCAGGCGCCGGGAATTGCGGCGCTTGATCGGCCACGGCATGGATCCGGCCCGGGCCCGCAAGCTGCTCGAACAGCCCGAAGAGCGGCCGGCGCCCAACTGGTGGATCCTCGGCGGCAGCCTCGCGTTCGTCGCGTTCACGCTCGGCATGGGCTTCAGCCGCCTGCCCTACAACCAGGAAGCGATCTTCGCCGGCTCCTTCGCCATCATCGCGTTCCTCATCGCGAAGCTCACGCGCGCGCTCGAGCCGGAAGCGCGCGCGACGCTCATCGGCACCGCCATCGTGATCTTCGTCTTTCGCGCGATCCCGGGTCCCGGCGAGGGCCTGACCTGGTGGATGATCGACGAGCTCAGGTTCGACCAGCGCTTCCTCGCGGTGCTCTCGCTCATCGCCAGCGTGCTGACGCTCTTCGGCATGTTCCTGTTCCGCCGCTTCATGGCCGAGCGGTCGATCGCCTACGTCGTGGGTTGCCTGACCTTGATCGGCGCCGCGCTTTCCGTGCCGATCGTCGGCATGGTCTACGGCCTGCACCAGTGGACCGCCGCGATGACCGGTGGCGTGGTGGATGCGCGCTTCATCGTGATCGTGAACACCGCGCTCGAGTCCCCGCTCGGGCAGATTGCCATGATTCCCATGCTGGCGTGGATCGCCAATTCCGCCCCTGCGAACCTCAAGGCGACCTACTTTGCCATCATGGCATCCTTCACCAATCTCGCGCTGTCCGCCTCGCAACTTGGCACGAAGTACTTCAACCAGGCGCTGGTCGTGACCCGCGAGGTCAAGGACGCCGCGACCGGCGCCGTCCAGGTGCCCGCCGATTACAGCCAGCTCGGCGAGCTGCTCATCGTGCAGGTCCTGATCGGGCTCGCGCTGCCGTTCGCGGCGATCCTCGTCGTGCGCGCCTCCGGCCTGCGCTGGGCATAGGAGGACGCTCAGCCGCTGGCCGGGTCCTGTCGAAACGGCCAGCGCCTGCTCCGCTTCTCCTGACGCATTCGGGCAATTGATTTGGTCATCGCGTTGTCTTGAGTCAGTACCAGTACGGAGAATCGGATCAGTCACCGGCCATTCCGCCACCCGGCCGCGGCTGCCGCGTCCCTCCCACAAAGTGGAGAGGGCCCACTGGACCGCCCCCACCGCCCGCCCTGTTCCGCTGACGAGAGGCACCAGTTTCAATCTGAATGGCTATGCAGCTCTCCCAATTAAGGTC
>MERD01000121.1 GCA_001771935.1 Betaproteobacteria bacterium RIFCSPLOWO2_02_FULL_67_26 | reverse complement strand
TCGGGCGCTGCTTCATGACGGAGGCATCGGGGGCATACCGCCAGCCGGTGCGGATCGGCGCGCTGTCCTACGGCGCGGCCCGCCACGAGCAGTGGGGGCTCAAGGGCCGGCCCGGGGACTTCTACGACCTCAAGAGCGACGTCGAGGCGCTGCTGGCCCCGGTTTCCGCGGAATTCCGCCCGGCGGAGCACCCGGCCCTGCATCCGGGCAAGTCGGCGCGGATCGTTGTCGGGGGTATGACGGCGGGATGGCTCGGGGAATTGCATCCGCGCTGGCAACGGAAGTATGATTTGCCGCTGCCCCCGGTCCTGTTCGAGCTGGATTACGAAGTGATCGGCGCCCGGAGGTTGCCGGCCTACAACGAAACCTCGAAATTCCCGCCGGTGCGGCGCGACATCGCCGCCGAAGTGGACGATGCGATCAGCTACCAGGCGATATTGGAGGGCCTGCGCCGGGAACAGCCTGCGATCGTGACCGAAATCGGGCTGTTTGACATCTACCGCGGAACCGGTGTAGAAAAAGGAAAAAAGAGTCTTGCTTTCAGGGTGTTATTGCAGGATACTCGCAAGACTCTGACCGATGCGGAAGTCGAATCCGCCATCTCGCAATTGCGCCGGACGCTGCAGCAGCAATTCAACGCGAAACTCCGTTGAAAGGGGAGAACATGACGTTAACCAAGGCCGAACTCGCGGATCTTCTGTTCGAGAAGGTCGGGTTCAACAAGCGCGAAGCCAAGGACATGGTCGAGTCGTTCTTTGAGGAGGTCAGGACCGCGCTCGAGAACGGGCAGGGCGTGAAGCTCTCCGGCTTCGGGAACTTCCAGTTGCGCGACAAGCCGCAGCGCCCCGGCCGCAATCCCAAGACGGGGGAGGAAATCCCGATCACGGCGCGCCGCGTCGTGACGTTCCATGCATCGCAGAAGCTGAAGGCGATGGTCGAGCAGAACTACCATGGAAGCAAGTCATAGCCAGCGCACGCCGCTGCCGCCGATCCCCGCGAAGCGCTACTTCACCATCGGGGAGGTGAGCGAGCTGTGCGGCGTGAAGCCGCACGTCCTGCGCTACTGGGAGCAGGAATTCACCCAGCTGAAGCCGGTCAAGCGGCGCGGCAACCGGCGCTATTACCAGCACCACGAAGTACTGCTGATCCGCCGCATCCGGGAGTTGCTGTACGACCAGGGCTTCACCATCAGCGGCGCGCGCAACCGGCTTGACGAGCTGGTGTCCGAGCCGGCCAAGGCGGCACGGGCGTCACCCCGCTCCAACCTCGCCGCGGTACTGCGCAAGGAAATCAAGAGCGTCCTCGAAGTATTGCGCGGCTAGTGCCGTAACGGCACTGCCGGAACGAACGGTGCGCAGGCGGTCCCGGCGCGCTTTTTATTTCTCGGTCATGACCCACACGCCGTTCCAGTCGGCGCCTGGGGGTTGAGCCTTGAGGTGCTCGCAGCGCTCGACGTACATCGCCGAGAGCTTGTCGTTCGGATGGAGCCGCAGCGCCTCGCGGAAGGCGGCGAGCGCGGCGTCCCACTTGCCCTGGCGGTACCGGGCAAGCCCGTCCCTGAAGTGGTTCACGACGTCCATGAGATTGGGGAACGTCTCCTCGCCGTGGTAGTCGAGGATCTCGTAGATCGCGACCGGCTGCGTCTTGCCCTTGACCACGACCGAATCGATCTCGCGCGCGCGATAGGTGCCGCGCAGCTTCTTGAAGGTGAACTCGGAGAGCAGAATCCGCGTGCTGTACTGCTTGCAGGCGCCTTCGAGGCGCGAGGCCAGGTTGACGCCGTCGCCGATGATGGTGAAGTCCATGCGCTTGCGCGAGCCGATGTTGCCGGACACCACGACGTCGGTGTTGAGGCCGATGCCCATGTTCACCGGCGGCTTGCCCTCGGCGGTGCGCGCCTGGTTCCAGGCGTTCAGCTGGCGGATCATCGAGATCGCCGCGCGCACCGCGCGGTCCTCGTCGTCGTCGTGGGCCATGGGGATGCCGAAGGCGGCCATGATCGCGTCGCCGATGAACTTGTCGAGCATCCCGCCCTCGCGCTGGATGCAGTCCACCATGATCTCGAAATACTCGTTCAGCAGGCTCACCGTCGCCTGCGGCCCGAGCTGCTCGGTGAGCGTCGTGAAGCCCCGGATGTCGGAGAACAGCACGGTCGCCGTGAGGCTCTGGCCGCCGAGGATTTCGGCGCCGGTGGCGAGCAACTGGTCGGCGATCGACGGATCCATGTAGCGCGCCATCGTCGATTTCACGCGCTTCTCGCTCGAGATGTCCTCGAACATGAGCATCGAGCCGAGGCGCTTGCCGTCCGCGGCGACGAGCGGCAACAGGGTGGTGTTGACCGAGATCTTGTCGCCGCCGAGCTCGATCTCCGCGTCCATCGTCACTTCCGCCGAGCGGGTCTCGCCGACGCGCTTCAGCTTCTCCATGACCCAGGCGTTGGGCCCGGTGAAGAAATCGGCGGCCGGCCGGTTGATGATCTCCGCGGCAGTGGTGCGCAGGATGCGCAGCCCGGAGGCGTTGCAGGTGACGATCTGCTCCGCGTCGTCCGTGGTCAGGACGGCGCTCGACATGCTCTCCAGCACGCTCTCGTTGTAGTTCTTCATGGTCTGCACGTCGGAGAACAGCTTCGCGTTCTCCAGCGCGATCGACACCTGGGCGGTGAACGCCCGCAGCCGCGACTCGTCCTCGTTGGTGAACGGGCCGCCGCGCTTGTTGAGCACCTGCGTGACGCCGATGGTCTTGCCGTGCTGGTTCACCACCGGCACGCACAGGATGGAGCGGGTGAAGAACCCGGTCTGCTTGTCGAACGCCGGGTTGAACCGCAGGTCGGCGTAGGCGTAGGGGATGTTGATGGTCTTGCCCGTCGTGAACACCGTGCCCGCTATGCCGAGGTGGTTGGGGAAGCGGATCTGCAGCGTCTCCAGCCCCTGGCCAACCTCGGACCAAAGCTGGTGGGTTTTCTCGTCGTTGAGAAAGAGGGTGGAGCGCTCGGCGTTGAGCATGCGCGTCGCTTCGCCCATCACCTTCTGCAGCAGCGAGCCGAGCTTGATGTCGGAGGTGACTTCCGACACGATGTCGAGGAATTCCAGCTCCTGCTTGCGGATCGCCTTCATGCGCTCGATGAAGAGCGAGCTCTGCAGCGCCAGGGTGCCCTGGGAAGTCATCGCTTCCAGCAGCTTCAGGTCGCCGTGCGTGAACTTGCCCTTTTTCTTGTTGAGCACCTGCGTGACGCCGACCACTTCCCCCTTCATGGTGCGGATGGGAATGCACAGGATGTTGCGCGTGACGAAGCCGGTCTGCTCGTCGATGGTGCGGTTGAAGCGGTCGTCGGCGTAGGCGTCGTCGATGATCAGGGGCTCGCCGCTGGTGTAGACGTGCCCGGCGACGCCCGAATTGTTGAGCACGCGGATCTCGCGGTGGAGGTTGCCCTGGGCGACCCGGGAGAACAGCTCGTTGGTCGAGGGATCGTTCAGGAACAGGGAGCCGCGCTCGGCGCCGAGCTCCGCCGTCGTCATCTCGACCAGGGTCGTGAGCACCTCGTCGAGCGAATCGATCGAGGCCATCCTCTGCGACACCGACAGCAGCAGCTCGGCGAAGCGCAGCCGCCGGCCCGGATTCGCGCGCGCGCGGCCCCTGGCGCCGGCCTTGATCGGCACGACCTTGGTCGGCTGCTTCGTCGTCGCGGCGTCGTCGCCGGGACGGCGCAAGGGTTCTGGCGGAGGCGCCATGGGTGTCCTGTCGTGTGCGGCGCTATTTTACCCGCGCCCGCTCGACCGCGGCGCGCAATGCCGAGACGGTTTCCTTGAGCTGGCGAATCTCGTCGTGCGCGGCGGCCACGGCTGCCTGCACGGCCTTTTCGCTGCTGATGCGCTGCAGCTCCAGAGCGTCGCGCAACGCGGCGGCGGTCGCCTTCAGCTGACTGGTCTCGTCGCTGCCGGCGACGACCGCCAGCTGAACGGCTTTGTCCCGGTCGATGCGCGCCTGCTCCAGGCTGTCGCGCAGGGCGGCGGCGGTCGCTTTCAG
Organism: Betaproteobacteria bacterium RIFCSPLOWO2_02_FULL_67_26; assembly: GCA_001771935.1. Lineage (GTDB taxonomy): Bacteria > Pseudomonadota > Gammaproteobacteria > Burkholderiales > SG8-41 > SG8-41. Next base: position 63,232 of record MERD01000121.1, on the reverse strand, counting down.
TTGCACGATCTCGTTGTGCGCCTCGGCGACCGCGCCCTGCACGGCGTGTTCCTTGTCCACGCGCTCCTGCTCCAGGGCATCGCGCAGCGCGCGCACGGTGTCCTTCAGGGTACGCGCTTCACCCAGTGCAATGGTCAGCTCGTCGGATTCCGCTTGGGCCTGCATGATTTCCGGCAATAAAATCAGCTTGTTCGCAGGCTGATAGTATAAGCCCTGCTATAATTCGCGGCCTCGGGGCGTAGCGCAGCCTGGTAGCGTACCGGCATGGGGTGCCGGTGGTCGTGAGTTCAAATCTCACCGCCCCGACCAAAATTCAACGACTTGCGCAGTGCGCGAGTTTGAAAATTCCGTGTCAGCACGCACCCCTTTGCCGTGACAACGCATGAAGGCTAGCGCCCCCGAGGAGATGCGCTCCTCCTGTTGTCCAACCTTGGCGTGCCCGCAGGTTCTGGGGTGGCTGATCAAACTGGTTGCCCTCGCAAGCGCGGCCATACTTTTTTGGCTGTGCCGCGCTCCCCAGTTGGCGCCTAATCCTACACAAGGATGCACGGACAAGCTCTGCGCCTTACTGGGCGGGTTCGCACTCGCAATCTTTATCTCAACTCTCGTTACTGGGCTTCTGGTAGATCTCGCCCGCAGGCTGACCCCGGTAACTTCGCCGAGCGATCTAGTGAGGTGCCAATGGGACGCGCTTGTAAAGCACTACACACCTGGCGTGCTCATCGGACTGATCGAAGTCACAATTATTTTTGCTGGCCTGTACGCAGTGCTCACCTACAAAGAGCAGGCTGCCGGCGGCGCGCTCCTGATTGGGGCCTGGCTAACGATGAAAACGGCTTTTTTTTGGACGGGCACGAACTTCAGTCACCTACCGGACAAATATCCGGGCTTTGACGAGCTGGATTACCTAAAGGCGAAGATGGAGCTAGGCACGCAACGTGTTGGCACGGCACTAGTTGGAACAGGCGCAAACATTATCTGCGCTCTAATAGGGGCAATTTACACGAAGGCCTTCATTTGCGGAGTGTGACCTAGCTGGCCTTTTTGCTCACTCTCGGTAGCGGCACGATCTCGGTAGGCTTCCTGCGGTAGACCCGCCTGGTGGTGCGCATGTCCAAGTGCCCGCCGCGGTTCATCGCGTCGATCTCGTTCGGGCTGTCAGACACGGCCTTCGCTTTGAGGTCATGGAAGTGGAACTGGTGGGCCTCATCAAAGCCGCCAGCGATTCTTGCGCGCTGCGACATGCTGTTGAAGGCTGTTTCCGTAAACGGCTTCCCATAGCGGTTGAGGAAGAGGGGCGCTGTATCCAAGTCCTTGACCTCCCTTTGCCCGCCCCGAATTCGCTCATAATGTCGTAGAGTATTAGTACGCGTCGGACAGAAAATCGGTTACCTCAGCGTGTTCTAATGTCAAAGATTGATCACGAAAAGATCAACAAGGTCAACAGAGGCAAGGACGGTAAGTCGGCTTATGACGAACTACCACCCGTCGGCTCATTCCGTGATCAAGCTCGATGGTGGCGTGAACATAACGCAAGGAACGAACGGCGAGCCAAGAATAATAGTGAGAAGCGGACCTTCGGAATTCCGAAGGTCAAGCGCGTCCATCCGAAACTTGGAAACCTCGATGGCTTCATCACCGCCATTGAGATGCGGTCATTCAAGAAAAAAGAGCCGGAGCATATCGAGGCTATTCTCAAGAGCGTGAGCGATCGACTTGTAAAACTACAGCAGGACCCTGAATTTGATGAAATACAAATAGATTCGGTGTATCTGAGAGCTTGTGAGGTATTGGCAGGGGCGTACGAGTACCTTGAAAAGTGGGTGAAACGTGGCCGTGCAACCTGAAGACTTATTCTGAGCGCCGCCGGTAGGTTACGCTCGAGGCAGACAATGCAGAACCGCTACACCGGAGATATCGGGGACTTCGCGAAATACGGATTGTTGAGAGCCTTGGGAGCTGGCCTTCGAATCGGAATCGCTTGGTACTTGTTCCCCGACGAACCACACAACTCGGACGGCGGGCACGTTGAGTACCTGGAAGACCCAGCAAAGTGGCGCGATATGGATCCCGAACTATATGACCGCCTCCGGGCCATCGTGCAATCTGACCGCCGGGACGTTCAGCAGATCGAGGAATCAGGGCTGTTCCATGACGCCTTGTTTTCGAGCGTGCCGTTGGCGTTTCGGGGAGACGCGAAAAGTCGCGCGAAACAGAGGGCTGATTGGTTTCGAGACGTCCTGATCAAGTTAGCTGACTGCAATGTTGTGTTCGCGGACCCCGACAACGGCTTGTGCGAAGACCGGCAGTTTTCAACGAGCGATAAGGCAGCCTGGAAGCGGATTCCCTTGTCCGAGGCCCATGTGCTGGCGGCGGGCCGAACCGGGGTCATCTATCATCACAACACTCGACGGCGCGGCGGGCATCGCAGCGAGATCGAGCACTGGTTAAAGTTACTCGGGCCCGACGCTACCGCGCTGTACTGGAGACGTTACAGCAACCGTACGTTTTTCGTCGTCCATCCGACCCGCGAGATCGAACGACGACTCCGCGAATTCGGCAAGAAGTGGGCGCCGCACTGCAAGCTTCATACCCTCGGTGAATCAGCGCGTTAACGCACAGGGTCGTATTGCATGGGGTGCCGGTGGTCGTGAGTTCAAATCTCACCGCCCCGACCAGTCAGATTCCGTGAGCAGTAAACAGTAAACGGTAAGCGGAAACCGCGTTTCAGGCTGGTCCGCTCACTGCTTACCGCTTACCGCTCATCAGTTTTTCAGGCGCACGTGCTTGCCCAGCGCGGCGCAATCCTCGTCGGTCTTCAAGCCCGCGGCGCGGATGCCGTGCGCGGCGAGCTCCTCGTCGCGCGCCTCGGTGTCGCCGGTGACGCCGACGGCGCCGATCACCTCGCCGCGCTCGTCGCGGATCAGCCGGCCGCCGCCTTCCGGGAAGATCCTGCCGCCCGACGCATCGATGAGATAGTTCATGAACAGCGGGCGCGCCTCGGTCCTCTCCCGCACCAGGCTCGATGAGCGGCCGAGCGCGAGCGCGGCGTGCGCCTTGCCCATGGCCATCTCGAACCGCATCATCGCGGAGCCATCGTCCTTCTTGAACGCCTTGACCCGGGCGCCGGGGTCGGTGACGGCAACGGAGAGCGGCCGGCAGTCGAGCTCCCGCCCGCGGGCGAGGATCGCGTCGATGATGATCTCGGACTGCTTCAGCGTGACCTCTGGCATTGCGACCTCCCGTGAACGTTCCGGATGGAATCCCTGGAAATGGCCACGTAATGGTAAATCGCGGCCCGCAAAATGGATACGACTTTCCTATAGAATGAGGTTTCGGGCTCGTTGAAAAATAACCGAGGAGGAATCACATGAAACCAGATCCGGCGCGACACCCCATTGCGGTCACCTTGCTTGCTGGCATGGCCCTGGCGCTCGTGGCATCGGGCGGCGCGTGGTCCGCCGAGGCTTATCCGGTCAGGCCGATCCGCCTGCTGGTCGGCTTTCCGCCAGGGGGCGCCAACGACCTCGTCGCGCGGGCGGTGGCGGCGCGCCTCAGCCCGCGGCTGGGCCAGCAGGTCGTCGTGGACAACCGCGCCGGCGCGGGAGGCAATATCGCGACCGATCTGGCCGCGCGCTCGGCACCCGACGGTTACACCCTGCTGCTCGCGTCCGTCGCGTCGTTCGCGATGAGCCCGGCGCTCCTCGGCAAGGTGCCGTTCGACCCGATCAACGATTTCGCTCCGGTGACCCAGGCCGTGGTGGTGACCGGCATCCTGTCGGTGCATCCGTCCATGCCGGCGAAATCGCTGAAACAGTTCGTGGCGCTCGCCAAGAAGCAGCCCGGCAAGATCAACTACGCTTCGCCGGGCGCGGGCAGCATCACGCATCTTGCCGCGGAGCGGTTCTGGAAGACGGCGGGGATCACGCTCAACCACATACCGTACAAGGGCGGCGGTCCGGCAGTGGCGGATGCCATTGCCGGACACGTCGAGTCCATTTTTGGCCTGGTCTCGACGCAGACCCCGCACGTCAGGGCCGGTAGGCTGCGCGCGCTCGCCATCACCGGCGCCCGGCGTTCGGCCGCGCTGCCCGAGGTGCCGACCGTCGCCGAGTCCGGCTATCCCGGCTTCGAGGCGACCGGCTGGCTCGGATTCGCGTTTCCCGCCAGGACGCCGCAGCCCGTCGTGGACCGCATGCACAAGGAAATCGTGGCGATCCTCAACCTGCGTGAAGTGCAATCCCAGCTGGAAGACCTCGGGCTCGACCCCGAGCCGAGCGATCCGGCCAAGTTCCACGCCTTGATCAAGTCGGATCATGCGCGTTGGGACAAGGTCGTGCGCGATGCCGGATTGCGCCAGAAGTGAGCGACGTCGTTCGCATTGCCTGCCTGCAGACCAATTCGGGCAACGATTTCGCGGCGAATCTCGCGACGCTCACCGCGATGGCGCGGGAAGCGGCCGCCGGCGGGGCGAAGTTCCTCTTTTCCGCGGAATACGTCCTGATGATGGATGGCAGCGGCCGCACCATGCGCGAGAGCGCGCTGGAGCCCGGCGGGGAGCCGGCGCTGTCCGCGCTCGCGGCGCTCTCGCGCGAGCTGGGCGTCTGGCAACTGGTCGGCTCGCTCACGTTGAAGAGCGACGACGGCCGCATCTTCAATCGCTCGATCCTGATCTCGGCGGAGGGCCGCGTCGCCGCCGCCTACGACAAGATCCACATGTTCGACGCCACGCTGCCCAGCGGCACGGTGATCCGCGAATCAAGCGCCTACCGGCCGGGCGAGCGCGCGGTAGTCGCGGAAACGCCGTGGGGCCGCCTGGGAATGACCGTGTGCTACGACCTGCGATTTCCCCAGCTCTACCGGGCGCTGGCGCTGGGCGGCGCCGTGATGCTGGCGATCCCGTCTTCGTTCCAGCGCGAGACCGGCAAGGCCCACTGGCACGTGCTCGCGCGCGCGCGCGCGATCGAGAACGCCAGCTTCGTCATTGCGCCCGCCCTGTGCGGGGATCATCCCGGCAAACGCATGACCTACGGCCATTCGCTGGTTGTCGATCCGTGGGGCGAGGTGCTTGCCGACGGCGGCGAGGCGCCCGGGGTGGTGTACGCCGACCTCGATCTCGCGCAGGTGGAGAAAGTGCGCGGCATGCTGCCTTCGCTCACCCACGACCGCCCCTTCGCCCCGCCTGGGTGAGGATCAATAGACAGGATTAACAGGATTAACAAGATTCAATCGAAGAACCAGAACCGCACTGGCCCTTGCTTTGGTCTAATCCTGTAAATCTTGTAAATCCTGTCTATTTCTTGTTCCTCACAATGCCCGGCGAGACGATCGCGGTTTTCACCAAGAACCGCACCAATCCCGCCTACGAGGCCGCGCGCCTGGGCGCCGATCGCACGGCGGCGCGCTACGGCGCGCGCGCGATGCATTTCGTTCCGGACCAGCCGGACGACGTGGATCAGCAGATTGCGCTGGTCGAGCAGGCGATCGCGCAGCGGCCGGACGCCGCGGTATTCGTCCCGGTGCACGTCACCAGGCTCGATGGCGCCGTGGGCCGTCTCAACACGGCCGGTATCCCGGTCGTGAACTATCTCAACCGGATGGCCGGGGGGCGATTCGTGAGCTTCGTCGGCTCCGACGACTACCGCATCGGCACCGGTATCGCCGCGGCCCTGTTCCGTCACCTGGGCGGGAATGGGGACGTGATCGTCCTGGAGGGCACGCCGGGCGCGGTGACCAGCCGGGAACGGGTGCGCGGATTCCGGGACGCGGCGGGGCAATGGCCGGGCATACGCATTGTCGCGACCCGGGCCGCCGATTACCAGCGCGAGACGGCGCAGCGCGTCATGCGGGAGCTGCTGGCCACGGTCCCGCGCATCGACGGCGTGCTTTCGGCGAACGACGTGATGTCGCTGGGCGTGATCGACGCGCTCACCGCCGCCGGCCGGAGCATTCCGCTTATCGGCGTGAACGCGCTTCCCGAGGCGATCGAGGCCATAAAGGCCGGGACGCTGCTGGCAACCGCGGACTTCGATGCGATGAAGATCGGTTGCATCGCCACCGAGGCCGCGATCCGCCACCTGCGGGGCGAGGCGGTGCCGGGCGAGATCATCCTGCCGGTTCAGATCGTCGACCGCGCGAACTATTCGCCGTGGGACATGCCGCTCGCCGCGAGGCAGTGCCCGCACTGGAGCGAGGTCGTGGGAAATTGGCGGCCCGGAGCGCCGGTTTCCTAATATAATTTCTCCACCATCCGCCAAAGAACCGTGCGCATCCTGCTGAGCAACGACGACGGCTATTTCGCGCCGGGCATCACGCTGCTCGCCGAGATGCTCGCGCCGCTGGCGGAGATCACGGTGGTGGCGCCCGAGCGCGACCGCAGCGGTTCGAGCAACTCGCTGACCCTCGACCGGCCCCTGTCCGTGCGCCGCGCGCACGGCCGGCTGTACTACGTCAACGGCACGCCAACGGACTGCGTGCACCTGGCGGTGACCGGGTTGCTGAAGGAACTGCCCGACATCGTCATCTCCGGCATCAATCACGGCGCCAACATGGGCGACGACACGATCTATTCCGGCACCGTCGCGGCCGCGACGGAGGGATTCCTGCTCGGCATCCCCTCGATCGCGATTTCACTGGTGGCGGAGGGTGGCGAGCATTTCCGTACCGCGGGCCGGGTCGCGGCGGACCTCGTCACCCGTTTCCAGCGCCGGCCATTCGAGCAGGCGTTCCTGCTCAACGTCAACGTTCCGGACGTGGAGTACGGGCGACTGCTCGGCACCGAGGTCACCCGCCTCGGCAAGCGGCACAAGGCGGAACCGGTGGTGAAGTCCGCCTCGCCGCGCGGCGAGACGGTCTACTGGATCGGCGCGGCGGGGAGCGCCCAGGATGCGGGCGAGGGGACGGATTTTTTCGCCGTCGCCGCCAGCCGCGTCTCGGTCACGCCGTTGCAGGTGGACCTCACGCGCACCGCCCAGCTCGCGGCGGTCGGCGACTGGCTTGCGAGCGGTGATGGGTGATGAGAGCAAGAGATCCCGGCATCGGAATGACGTCGCAGCGCACGCGTCTGCGCATGATCGAGCGGCTGCGCGGGCTGGGCATCCGCGATGCCGCGGTGCTGGCCGCGATGGCGGAGGTGCCGCGCCATGTCTTCGTGGACGAAGCGCTTGCAAGCCGCGCCTACGAGGACATTTCGCTGCCGCTGGGATTCGGGCAGACCATCTCCAGTCCGCACACCGTCGCGCGCATGACCGAGCTCGCGCGCAACGGCCGCGCCCTCGACAAGGTGCTGGAGATCGGCACCGGCTGCGGCTATCAGACGGCGGTCCTTGCGCGCCTTGCGCGGCAGGTGTACTCGATGGAGCGGATCGCCGCGCTCGTCAGGAAAGTCCGCAGGAACCTGCGCGAGGCCGGCGTCGCCAACGTTCACCTGCGTCACGGCGACGGCCACGCCGGCATGCCGGAGGTCGCGCCGTTCGACGCGATCGTGATGACGGCCGCGGCGCCGCGGGCGCCGGAAGCGCTGCTCGGGCAGCTCGGAGCGGGTGGTAGAATGGTTTTGCCGGTGGCGGGCGGAAATGGCCAGCATCTCCACGTGATCGAACTCACCGCAAAGGGTTTGGTCGAACGACGCATGGATCCGGTGGTGTTCGTGCCCCTGCTGCCGGGCGTCGGCTAAGACCTTGAGCGCGAAACCGAAATGGTCCGGCCGTCCCTGAGAACCGGTGTGGCGTGCGTGCTGGCCGCATTGCTCGCGGCAGGCTGCACCGTGCGGCGCGGCGCGCCCGTCGTCGAGCGCGCGCCCCAGGCGCAGCCCGCGCCGGCCAAACCCGCCGTGGCGGGACGGTCCGCGCCCGGGCCGGCGGAGCCGCGCGCCGAGACCTATATCGTCAGGAAGGGCGACACGCTCTACAGCATCGCGCTCGACCACGGGCTCGACTACCGCGACCTCGCGCAGTGGAACGGCATTACGGACCCGAGGGTCATCCGCGTGGGCCAGCCTTTGCGACTGAAGCCGCCGGTGTCAGCGGCGGCGGCGGCGCCGTTCAAGGCCGCTCCCGGCGTGCAGGCGCGGCCGCTCGGCGACACGCTGGCCGGGCCCGACAACATCAAGACCCAGCCCAAGGCGGTGCGGGCGCCGTACTCGGAACAGGCTTATGCGCAGCTGGCCGGCGCGAAGCCGGAGCCCGCGCCCAAGCCGCCGGCAGGACGCGAGGAGGGCGAGGACGGGGTCGACTGGACCTGGCCGGCGACCGGCAAGGTGGTGAGCACCTTCAACGACAGCTCCAACCTGAAGGGCATCGGCATTGCCGGCAAGCTGGGGCAGCCGGTGCTGGCCAGCGCTCCGGGACGGGTGATCTTCAGCGGCACCGGTATCCGCGGATTCGGCAAACTGATCGTGATCAAGCACAACAGCGCTTTCCTCAGCGTCTACGCGCACAACAACGAGTTGCTGGTGAAGGAAGGGCAGAACGTGAGGAAAGGCCAGCGGATCGCGGAGATGGGCTCGACCGACGCGGAGCAGGTGAAGCTCCACTTCGAGATCCGCCGCTTCGGCAAGCCGGTGGATCCCATCAAGTTTCTGCCGCCGGCGTAGCCGGAAGGCGGACGTCAGGCGGAGAACTGCTTGACCCGCGCCTGGAGATCGCGCAGCGCCGCGACGCTGTTTTCAGTGCCGTAGCGCAGCGCAACGTAGAGCCGGGTAATCGCGGCGACGGCCGGCGAGAGATCCGGGCGCGATCCCTCCACCCGGCGCGCATAGTCGACCGGTCCTTCGGCCGGCGCGCGCGGCAGCCCTTTGCGGCGCAGCTTGTCGCAGAATCTGAGATAGGCGGCCTTCGCCGGGTCGCGCACCTGGCTCTTCAACTGGCGCAGCACGAGGACGGTGAACACCGCCACGATCACGCCCGCCAGCCCGAAAAGTATGGCGGCCAGCTTCTGCCAGGTGGCGTTGTCGATGCCGACATTCGACAACAGCCAGCGCTGGCGCTCCGGCGTGTAGCCCAGCACCCACTGGTTCCAGGTGTTGGCCATGTAGTCCCACGACAGCCGCAGTTTACGCAGCATCTCGAAGTCGTCGCGCATCATCATCGGCAGGGGTTCGCTGCGCGACACCGCTGCGGAAATACCGGACTCGACGCGCAGGGGCGACACCATCGAGGTGGGGTCGATCCGGATCCAGCCCCGGCCCCGCATCCAGACCTCGACCCAGGCGTGGGCCTCCGCCTGGCGGATGATGAGGTAGCCGCCGAACTGGTTCAGGTCGCCGCCCTGGTAGCCGGTCACGATCCGCGCCGGGATTCCCGCGCCGCGCATCAGCACCGCGAAGGCGGACGCAAAATGCTCGCAGAAGCCGGTGCGCGTCTTGAACAGGAATTCGTCCACGGGGTTCTCCCCGAGCAGCGGGGGCTCGAGCGTGTAGGCGAAGTTCTGGCTGCGGAATATTTGTAGAACGGCCTCGATGAGCGCGCGGTCGTCGCCGTGCTTTTCCCGCAGCGATTGCGCGAGCTCCAGGGTCCGCGGGTTCAGGCCGGCCGGCAGGTTCAGCGCCCGGCGCAGCGCGAAGCGGTTTTCCGAGACGCCGTAGGTGGCGTTGACGTAGGACCGCATCTCGTAGCGCCTGCGCTGGTTGACCGGGTCGCTGGACAGAATCTGGAAGTCGCCGCTGATGAATGCGTGCGGCGGCACCATGGCGGGAACGTCGAGGGCGAACAGCCAGCGCTTGTTGTGGGGCTCGAGGGTGATCTCGTACGACACGGCCTCGCCGCTGGCCTCGACCTTCGGCGTGTTGTAGAAAAAACGCGGCACGGACCAGGTGCGGCCGTCGAAATCCCACATGATCGGGCCGCGCCAGTAGAGGTACCGGCGGCGCGGGATCTCGCCTTCGAACGTGACCCGGAAGGCGACGGCATCCGAGAGCGTGAGCCGCGACAGGCTGCCCGGGCTCATGGTGTCGGACAGGCCGCTCACGCCGGAAAACGCGTCCTGGGGCAGCCCCCACAGCGGTCCGGGGACGCGCGGAAACAGCAGGAACAACGCCACCATGAGCGGCACCGCCTGGGCCAGCATCACGCCCGCGGCGCGCAGCTGCACGCGGAACGGGGGCTCGGCGCGCGCGTAATTGAGGCGGACCATGGTCGCGGTGATCACCACGGTGCACGCCACCATGAAGAGCGCGGTGGGGATGGTCTGGGAATGGAGAAAATTGGTGATCACCAGGAAGTAGCCGAGGAAGATGAGCAGCATCGCGTCGCGCAGCGTGCGCGTCTCGAGCAGCTTCAGGCCCAGCATGATCACCAGCAATGCCACGCCCGCGTCACGCCCGAAAATCGACCGGTAGCTGAGGAAGACGCCGATGCTGGCGCCCATGGCGATCAGGAACAGCAGCCAGCGGTTCGGCAGCTCGAGGCGGGCGTAGCCGAGGTAGGCGCGCCACGCAAAGAGCGCGGTCACCAGCCCGATGATCCACCACGGCAGGCGCTCGGCGTGGGGCGCCGCCACCATCGTGATCGACAGCAGCAGGTACAGCAGGTGGTGCCAGGCGATGTGCTGTTTTGGGTCAGTCATAGAGCGCCAGCGCCTCGAGGCAGCGGTCGCGCTGCGCTTCGCCCATGGCCATGTCGACCGTTACCCCGGGCAGGCGCAGTCCGTAGGAAAGCCCCGCGACATGGGCGTCGAGCACCCAGCGCGCGAGGTGCGACAACCGTTCCTCCACGCCCATCGCCTGCGGCAATAGCGTCCAGTCGAGCCACAGCTCGGACTCGGCCCGGCCGGTGAATTGCTTGGTCAGCAGGCCCTGGTCCCGCGCGGCGGCCTTCCACGCGATGTGCCGCGGCGAGTCGCCCACGTGGTACTGGCGCAAGCCGGAAAAATCCTCCTGTCCACGGCCGTGCTCGGCGCCGGCGCCGGTCGTGGCCGCGGCCGGTGGCAGCGGCAACCCCGGGTTCGCCGGGTGGGGATAGACCAGGCAGTGCATGTCGAGCTCGAGGTAAGCCCAGGCGTAGTACAGGCCGAGCGGGAAACGGGTGAACAGCGTCATCCGGCCCGGGCGCAGGATGCCGCGCCGGGCGGCCTTGATGCCTACGGTCGCCGGCGTGACGGTGCGCGCCGGCACGTCGACGAACGACTCCGTCTTGCGGTCGGGCGTGAGGCCAATGGCATAGCGGTCGGTGTTCCCGCCGTTCTCGAGGTGCACCGTGAAGTGCGCGGACTCTCCCGCGAACACCGGCCGCGCGCGGCCGCCGGTAACCCGCAGGTTCGCCAGGTTGCGGAACGTATGGATCATGGCGTTCACGCCCAGTGCGCCCAGCAGGAAGGTGAGCACGAATCCGAGCCCCAGCGTGTAATTGATCGATCCGGTGAGCATGACCAGCAGCGCCGCGGCGAATATCAATCCCTGGCGCGTGGGCAGGATGAACACCCGCCGCTGCACCAGCACGATCGCGCCGGTTTCCGGCCCGCGCAGCTGGAACAGCCAGCTGAAGAGTTGGTTCTTGAGGACGGCGTACATCCGTGGTTCGTGGATCGTGGTTCGTGGGTCGTGATTCGAGGAAGTGTTCTAACCTATGGCACTACGAGTCACGAGCCACCAGCCACGCGCCTCAGGGAATGGCGACCTGCTTTAGCAGGTGATCCGCCACGTCGGCGCCGTTGACCCGGGTGATGTCGCCGGCGGGTACCAGCCGGTGGCCGACCACGGCGGGCAGCACGGCTTGCACGTCCTCGGGCACCACGTGGCCGCGTTCCGCCATCAACGCCCAGGCGCGTGCCGCGTGCAGCAGTGCGAGCGCCGCCCGCGGCGACAGGCCATTGACGTAATCCGGCGCGCGGCGGGTATGGCCGGCCAGCGCCTGGACGTAATCGAGGAGGGCTCCCGACACGTGGACCTGTTGCGCGTGTTGCTGCAACTGCGCCAGCTCGCCCGGGCTCATGGCCGGCCCCAGGGCCGCGAGCAGGTCGCGGCGGTCCTGGCCCTGCAGCAGCGCCCGTTCCGCCTCGCCGTCCGGGTAGCCCAGATGGATGCGCATCAGGAACCGGTCGAGCTGCGATTCCGGCAGCGGAAACGTGCCCACCTGGTACGACGGGTTCTGCGTCGCGATCACGAAGAACGGCTCCGGCAGGTGCCGCGTTTCGCCCTCGGTCGTCACCTGGTGCTCTTCCATGGCTTCGAGCAACGCGCTCTGCGCCTTCGGGGTCGCCCGGTTGACCTCGTCCGCGAGCACCACCTGGCTGAAGATCGGCCCGGCGTGAAACTGGAAGCCGCTGGTGTCCCGGTTGTAGATGGAAACGCCGATGATGTCGGCGGGAAGGAGATCGCTGGTGAACTGGATGCGCTGGAAATTCAGGCCGAGCGACGTGGCGAGGGCGTGCGCCAGCGTGGTCTTGCCCACGCCCGGAATGTCCTCGATCAGAAGATGGCCGCGGGCCAGCAGGCAGGCGATCGCGAGCCGGATCTGCCGCTCCTTTCCGAGGATGATGCCGCCGACCTGGGCGACGACCTGTTCGATTCTCTCCGTCATGATGCGTGGAGCCGCCTTCGGCATCGAGTTTGCCATATCCGGCGGGTTTAGTCCTGTATCCGGCGCCAACGGTTTCTCCATTACAAGTTTGCGACAACGCGCATCAAGCGCGCATCCTGTTCGTCGAAGCGCGCCGTGAAGCCGAGCGCGGCGGTGAACTGCAGCATCTTGTGATTGCTCGCCAGCACTTCTCCTTCCATGACGCTGACGCCGGCCGCGCGGGCGGCGGACATCAGCGCCCGCATCAGCCGGGTACCCAGTCCCTTATGCTGCCAGTCGTCGGCGACGACGATCGCGAATTCGCATTGCCGGCGGTCCTCGCCGGTGACGTAGCGCGCGACGCCGACCTGGGTCTCGGCACCGGCGCGCTCGATCACGGCAATCAGCCCCAGGTGGCGGTCGTAGTCAACCCGCGTGAAATGCGACAGCATCTGCGGCGACAGCTCGCGCACGGTGTCCATGAACCGGTAATAGCGCGCCTCGTCGGAAAGGTTGCGCACGAATTCCTGCTCGATTTCCGCATCATCCGGCCGTATCGGGCGGATGGTGACGGGGGTGCCGTCCCCGAGCGTCAGCAGTTGGACAAGATGGGCGGGGTAGGGTTGCATGCCGGACTGCATTTTACGCGCCGCGCCGTGCGTTGGATGCGCGCGGCAACACTATAATGATTCATGCCGATTGCATACATCACCCATCCCGACTGCCTGCTGCACGACATGGGCGCGCACCATCCCGAGTGCCCGGCGCGGCTGCGAGCCATCGACGACCAGCTGATCGCCTCCGGGCTGAGCAACTTACTGCATCACGTCGAGGCGCCGCTCGCGGCCCGCGCCCAGCTCGAGCGCGTGCACGCGCCGGACTACATCAGCGGGCTCGAGCAGGCGGCGCCGCGGCAGGGGATCGTGCACCTCGACCCCGACACCGCCATGAATCCGCACACGCTGACCGCGGCGCTGCGCGCGGCCGGAGCGGCGGTGCGGGCCACCGACCTGGTCGCGAGCGGTGAAGCGGCCGCGGCGTTCTGCGGCGTGCGCCCGCCGGGGCATCACGCCGAGCGCGCCCGCGCCATGGGCTTCTGCCTGTTCAACAACGTCGCGGTTGGCGCCGCGCACGCACTGGGCGCGCACGGGCTGAAGCGCGTCGCCGTCGTGGATTTCGACGTGCACCACGGCAACGGCACGGAGGAGATCTTCCGCGACGATCCGCGCGTCCTGATGGTTTCCACGTTCCAGCACCCGTTCTACCCCTACAGCGGCGTGGAGGGGCGCTCGGAGCGCATGGTCAACGTGCCGCTCGCCGCCTACAGCGGGGGACGGGAGTTCCGGGAGGCGGTGGCGCGCCACTGGCTTCCGGCCCTCGAATCCTTCGCGCCGGAGATGATCTTTGTTTCCGCCGGGTTCGATGCGCATCGCGACGACGACATGGCGATGCTCAATCTGACCGAGGCCGACTACGCCTGGGTGACGGGATCGATCAAGGCCGTCGCCGATCGCCACGCGGGCGGGCGCATCGTCTCGGCGCTGGAGGGCGGCTACGAGCTGCACGCGCTGGGCCGCAGCGTGGCGGCCCATATCCGGCAGCTGGGCGGGTTCTGACCGTCCTTTGCGCTTTTCCCACCGGGGGAGTAGCGTAAACATCCGCAAGCAGCGGGAGGGGCGCGGGAATGGCCGCAGATCCGATAAAAATCCGGAAATCGGCGCGCAAGGAGCACGAACGGCAGAACGGCAGGTCGGGCAGGGCGCAGGGCAACGCCGGTCGCGATAGCACGAGTCCGGCGCTGCGCGACAGCGAGGAGCGCTTTCGCGCGACGTTCGAGCAGGCGGCGGTCGGCATCGCGCATACCACGACCGAAGGCAGGGTCCTTCAGGTCAACGTCAAGCTGTGCGAAATCCTGGGCTACACCGACACCGAGCTGCTCGGGATGAGTACGCGCGAGCTGACCCATCCCGACGACCGCGACAAGCAGGACCGGCTGCGCCTGGACGTGCTCTCCGGGCGGAGATCGTCTTTCTCGGCGGAGAAGCGGTTCCTGCGCAAGGACGGCTCCGGGATCTGGATCAACCGCACGGTCACGCTCGCGCGGCGCCCGACGACCGGCGAGATGTACCTGATCCAGGTCATCGAGGATATTTCGGAGCGCAAGCGGACCGATGCCCGGTTCGGGCGCCTGACGCGCGCGCGGCGCGTGATGGCCGAATGCAACCACATCCTGGTGCACGCCGCCGACGAGGCCGGAATGCTCGAGAGCATGTGCCGCGTGGTCGTCGAGTCCGGCGGCTACAAGATGGCCTGGGTGGGCCTCGCCACCGGCGACCCGGCGCGGCCCATCCACCCGGCGGCCCACGCCGGCTTCGGGGAGGACTCGCCCATGAGCGGCGATGCGGCCTGGAGCCCGGATGGCCGTTACCGCGGGTTCATGAGCGAGGTGATGGAAAGCGGCGAGCCCCATATCGCGCGCAACATCCTGCAGGATCCGGCGCACGCGAGACGCCTGGTGCGCGCGCAGCAGCGCGGCTTCCAGTCCTCGATCGCCCTGCCGCTGAAGGGCGATGGGCGCATTCTCGGCGCGATCGCCATGTACGCCGCCGAGCCCGATGCCTTCGACGATGAGGAACTCACGCTGCTCAGGGCGCTCTCCGACGACATCGCTTTCGGCATCGCCAGCCTGCGCGAGCGCGGCGCCCTCAGGAACGCCGAGGCGGCGCTGCGGGAGAGCGAGCAGCGGTTCCGCGAGACCTTCGAGCAGGCCGCCGTCGGCATCACGCGCGTGGATCTCAACGGCGTGCTGGTGGACGCCAACCAGAAATTCTGCGACATGCTGGGCTACGGCAAGGACCAGCTGCTCGGGAAGCACATCCGGGACATCACCCACCCCGACGACTACGGCAAGGGCGCGCAATACCGGGCGGAGCTCACGCATCGCGTGATGAAGGCGGCGGCGGGCGAGAAGCGCTTCGTGCGGCGAAACGGCACGGCGCTGTGGGCGCGGCGGACCATGTCCACCGCTTGCGACGCGTCCGGCAAGCCGCTCTACGTGATCAGCGTGGTCGAGGACATCACCGAGCGCAAGGAGCTGGAGCGCCAGTTCGAGCTGACCTTCAACCAGGCGGCCGTGGGCATGACCCAGACCGGCCTCGACGGCCGCCTGCTGCAGGTGAACCAGAAATACGCCGACATGCTGGGCTACACCCGGGACGAGCTGTACCGCATGCGGATCGACGATCTCACCCACCCGGAGGATCGCGCCGAAACGGCGGGGATGCGGCAGCAGCTGCTCGAGCGGAAAATCGACAGCGCGAGCAGCGAGAAGCGCCTGGTGTGCAAGGACGGCCGTGTCATCTGGGTCCATCGAACCTTTTCGCTGGCCCGCGACGCCTCGGGAGCGCCGCTCCATTACATCGCGGTCCTCGAGGACATCACGGAGCGCAAGCGGGCCGAGGCCGAGCGCGCGCAGCTCGCGGCGATCGTGGAAGGCTCCGAGGACGCGATCATCAGCACCACCCTCGAGCGCAAGATACTGAGCTGGAACGCCGCTGCCGAGCGGATGTTCGGCTACACCGCCGCGGAAGTCCTGGGCCGGATCGCGTCCTTCCTCATCCCCGCCGACCGCGAAGCGGAGGCCGCGGCGCGGCGCAAGCGGCTGGATCCGGCGCAGCCGGCTCCGCCCTACGACACGGTGCGGGTGGCCAGGGACGGCCGCCGCATGGACGTCTCGGTTTCCCAGTCGCCGATGAAGGATGCGGCGGGCCGGGTCCTCGGGGTGTCGCTGGTGTTTCGCGACATTTCCGAGCGCAAGCAGGCGGAAGAGCGCTACCGCGCGACCTTCGACAACGCGCCGATCGGCATCCTGCACACCGATATCGGCGGCGACCGCATCCTGCACGCCAATCCCAAGCTGTGCGAGATGCTGGGATACACGCGGGACGAGCTGCTCGAAAGGGTCACCGACGACATCATCCCGCCGGATTTCCGCGGCAAGGACCGGGGCAAGTACCGCGATCAGATGCTGAGCGGCGCGCTCGGCACGTATTCATCGGAACGCAAGCTCCAGCGCAAGGACGGCTCGGCGATCTGGGTCTATCGCACCGTTTCCCTGGTGCGGGATGCGGCCGGGCGGCCGCAGTACTTCATCCGCATCATCGAGGACATCACCGAGCGCACGCTGTCGGCGCGGCTGCGGGCGATGGAGCACGCGGTGACGCGCATACTGGCCGAGGCGGCAACGGTGGGCGAGGCGGTTCCCGGGATCATCCGCACGATCTGCGAGGGGCTCGACTGGGCGTGCGGTTTCCACTGGGCGTGGGACCGGCCGTCGGAGCTGCTGCTGTGCCGGGAATACTGGTGCGTCGGCGCGGGCCCGATCGAGAGTTTCGTCCGGGCGTCCCGCGAGATGGTGAACGAGGCGCCCGCGGTGCCGCTCCATCCGACCGGCGGCGGCGTGGTGCGGCAGGTATGGAATTCCGGCGCTCCGGTGTGGGTGCCGGACGTGGCGCGGGCGCCGGACTTCCGGCGCGGGCCCTCCGCCGTCCAGGCCGGGCTGCACGGCGCGTTTGCGTTCCCGATCCTGACCGAAGGCCGGCCCGGCGGGGTCATGGAATTCTTCAGCCACGAAATCCGGGAGCCGGACGAGGCGCTGCTGCAGATCATGCACGCGATCGGCAGCCAGATCGGTCAGTTCATCCAGCGCAAGGGAGCGGAAGCCGCGCTGCACGAGAGCGAGGAGCAGTTCAAGCAGCTCGCCAACAACATCCCGCAGGTGTTCTGGATCACGGACGTCGGCCACCGCGAAACGATCTACATCAGCCCCGCCGCGGAATCGATGACCGGCCGGCCGCTGTGGGAGCTGCACGAGGACCGGCGGGCCCTGATCCGCTGCGTGCACGAGGAAGACCGGCGGTCCGTCTACGAAGCGCGCAGGGCCGCGGCCGGCGGCGGCTACGACCAGACCTACCGCGTCGTGCGGCCGGACGGCACCACGCGCTGGGTGCACGACCGCGCGTTCCCGGTCAACGACGAGAGCGGCGCGGTGTACCGCATCGCGGGGATCGCGGAGGACGTCACCGACCGCAAGTTCGCGGAGGAGCGCCTTATGCAGCTGGCGCACTACGACGTGCTCACCAACCTGCCCAACCGCGTGCTGTTCTACGACCGGCTGCGGCAGGTGCTGGCGCAGGCAAAGCGCAACCAGTGGATCGTGGGCGTCATGTTCGTGGACCTCGACCGCTTCAAGAACGTAAACGACACGCTCGGCCACGCGGTCGGCGACGACCTGCTGCAGCAGGTTTCCGGGCGGCTGACGCGGTCGGTGCGGTCGGGCGATACGGTGGGGCGCCTCGGCGGCGACGAGTTCGCGATCGTGCTCTCAAGTCTGTCCAACGCGCAGGACGCGAACCTGGTCGCGCAGAAGCTCCTGGCGAGCTTCAAGGAACCGTTCCGGCTCGGCGGCTCGGAGGTCTACGTGACGGCCAGCATCGGCCTCACGCTCTACCCGGAAGACAGCACGGACCAGGACGCGCTCATCCGGAACGCCGACTCCGCGATGTACCGCGCGAAGGAGGCCGGGCGCAACAGCTACCAGTTCTACACGCCCGAGATGAATTCGCGGGCGCTCGAGGTCCTGAGCATGGAGACCAGCCTGCGCGGAGCGCTCGATCGCGGCGAGTTCCTGCTCTACTACCAGCCCAAGGCCAGCATCGCCGACGGGCGCATCGTCGGCGTCGAGGCGCTGCTGCGGTGGCGGCACCCGGAGCGCGGGCTGGTGTCGCCGGCCGAGTTCATGTTCGTGCTCGAGGAGACCGGGCTGATCGTGCAGGTCGGCGATTGGGTGCTGCGCCGCGTGTGCGAGCAGATCAAGGCGTGGGAGCGCGCGGGCCACGCGCCGCTGCCGGTCGCCGTCAACCTCTCGGCGCGCCAGTTCAACGCGAAGGAATTCGGCCCGGCGATCGGGGCGGTGCTGCGAGAGCAGGGAGTGGATCCCGGGCTGATCGAGCTGGAGATCACGGAGAGCTCCCTCATGACCAATACCGAGGACGCCGTGCGCACGCTCGAGTACCTGAGCGCGCTCGGGGTCGGCCTCTCGATCGACGATTTCGGCACGGGCTATTCCAGCCTGTCGTATCTCAAGCGCTTTCCGCTCGACGCGCTGAAAATCGACCGCTCGTTCATACGCGACATCACCACCGACAGCGACGATGCCACCATCACGCGGGCGGTGATCTCCATGGCCCACAGCCTGGGCCTGAAGGTCATCGCCGAAGGCGTGGAAACCGAGGAACAGTTCGCGTTTCTAGCCGAATACGGCTGCGACGAGATCCAGGGCTATTACTTCTCGTATCCGCTGGAAGTCGGCGAATGCGGCGACTGGATCACGCAGAAGCGCCGCCTGCCGCGGCGGGGGTGACCTCTATCAGGATCGCCGCGACGACCTTGCGGCTTTCGGCCGCGAGGATGTTGTAGGTGCGGCAGGCGGCCTTGCTGTCCATGATTTCCACGCCCGCGCCGGACGCCGCGAGCGCGCGCGCGAGATCGCCCTTGGGGAAGCGCTGTGTCGCGCCCGTGCCGAGGATCACGATCTCGGGCTTCAGCTCGGTGATGAACGCGAAATCGGCCGCGGTGAGCGCATCGAAACCGCACACGCCCCATTCCGAGACGGCCTGCGGGCTCACCACCACGCACGTCTCGTAGCGCACGCGGTTCACGGTCACGTATCCCGCGCCGTAGCCGGAGAACAACTGCAGGCCTTCTCCAGCGGTCAGGTGCAGCTTCATAACCTTCTGATTTGCTTAAGTTTACTCGCTCCGTTAGAATTATACGCTTTTGCACTGCCGCCGCTCTCGCCATGGAAGAATTCGCACGCATAAAACGTCTCCCGCCGTACGTGTTCAACGTAACCGGCGAGTTGAAGCTCGCCGCGCGCCGGCGCGGGGAGGACGTGATCGACTTCAGCATGGGCAATCCCGACCAGCCCACGCCGCGGCATATCGTGGACAAGCTGATCGAGACCGTCCAGCGCCCCGACACCCACGGCTACTCGGTGTCGAAGGGCATCGTGCGGCTGCGGCGCGCGATCTGCAATTGGTACCGGGCGCGTTACAACGTCGAGCTCGACCCCGATTCCGAGGCGATCGTGACGATCGGGTCGAAGGAGGGCATCGCGCACCTGGCGCTGGCGACGCTCGACACGGGCGACATCGTGCTGGTGCCCAATCCCAGCTACCCGATCCACATCTACGGGCCGGTGATCGCGGGCGCGGACATCCGCCACGTGCCGATGGCGCCGGGCGCGGATTTTTTCGAGATGTTCGAGCGCTCGATCCGCGACACCTATCCCAAGCCCAAGATGCTGATCGTCAACTTTCCCAGCAACCCGACGACCCAGTGCGTGGACCTGTCGTTCTTCGAGCGCCTGGTGGCGATCGCGCGCGAGCACCACATCTACGTGGTGCACGATCTCGCCTACGCCGACATCGTGTTCGACGGCTACCGGGCGCCCTCGATCATGCAGGTGCCGGGCGCGCGCGAGATCGCGGTCGAATTCTTCACCATGTCGAAGAGCTACAACATGGCGGGGTGGCGCGTGGGCTACATGGTCGGCAACCGCGAGCTGGTGACGGCGCTCGCGCGGATGAAGAGCTACCACGACTACGGCACGTTCACGCCGATCCAGGTGGCGTCCATCATCGCGCTGGAGGGGCCGCAGGATTGCGTCGAGACGGTGCGCAAGGTGTACCAGGGGCGCCGCGACGTCCTGTGCCAGGGCATGAAAGCGCTCGGCTGGAACGTGGAGGTGCCGAAGGCGACCCTCTACATCTGGGCGCCGATTCCCGAGCGTTACGCGAAGCTCGGCTCGCTGGAGTTCTCGAAGAAGCTGCTGCTGGACGCGAAGATCGCGGTCGCGCCCGGCATCGGCTTCGGCCACTACGGCGACGGCTACGTGCGCTTCGCGCTCATCGAGAACGAAGCGCGGACCCGGCAGGCGCTGCGCGGGATCAAGGAGATGTTCAGGAAAGACGGAATACTGAAATGAAGCCGATCAACGTTGGATTGCTGGGCATCGGGACCGTGGGCGGCGGCACGTTCCGCGTGCTCGCGCGCAACCGCGAGGAGATCGCGCGCCGCGCCGGCTGCGAGATCGCCATGAAGATGGTCGCCGACAAGGATCTCGACAAGGCGCGCAGGCTGGTCGGCAAGAGCGCGACCGTGACGGCGGACGCCAACGAGGTGGTCGGCCATCCCGACATCGACATCGTGGTCGAGCTGATCGGCGGCACCGGCGTGGCGAAGGAGCTGATCCTGAAGGCGATCGCCAACGGCAAGCACGTCGTCACCGCCAACAAGGCGCTGCTCGCCCAGCACGGCAACGAGATCTTCGCGGCCGCGCAGAAAAAGGACGTGATGGTGGCGTTCGAGGCGGCGGTGGGCGGCGGCATTCCCATCATCAAGTCGTTGCGCGAGGGGCTCACCGCCAACCGCATCGAGTGGATCGCCGGCATCATCAACGGCACCTGCAACTTCATCCTGTCCGAGATGCGGGAGAAGGGGGCGAGCTTCGCCGACGTGCTGAAGGAAGCGCAGGCGCGCGGCTACGCCGAGGCCGATCCCACCTTCGACATCGAGGGCGTGGACGCCGCGCACAAGCTCACCATCATGGCGGCGATCGGTTTCGGTATCCCGATGCAGTTTAAGAGCGTGCACGTCGAGGGCATCTCCCGGCTCGCGCAGCAGGACATCCGCTACGCGGGGGAGCTCGGCTACCGCGTCAAGCTGCTCGGCATCGCCAAGCGCAAGGAGAAGGGCATCGAGCTGCGGGTGCACCCGACGCTGATTCCCGAGCGGCGGCTGATCGCCAACGTCGAGGGCGTGATGAATGCGATATTGGTGAAGGGCGACGCCGTGGGCCAGGCCATGTTCTACGGCGCGGGCGCGGGGGCGGAGCCGACGGCCTCCGCGATCGTGGCCGACCTGGTGGATGTCGCGCGCATGCTGACCGCGGACCCCGAGCACCGGGTGCCCCATCTCGCGTTCCAGCCCGACCGGCTTTCGAACACCCCGATCCTGCCGATGGGCGAGGTCGAGACCCGTTACTACCTGCGGATGTGCGTGCAGGACAAGCCCGGCGTGCTGGCCGACATCTCGCGCATCCTGGCGGACCTCTCGATCTCGATCGAGGCCATGGTGCAGAAAGAGCCGCACCCGGGCGAGGAGCAGGTGGACATCATCATGCTCACCCATCTCACCGTCGAGAAGAACGTGGACGCCGCGATCGCCCGGATCGAGAAGCTGCCGGTGGTCGTCGGCAAGGTCACCCGCATCCGCCTCGAAGAGCTGAACTAGGACGGGCTGCCGTCAGCCGCCGCTGTTTTCCATGGCTCACTATTCAGGCCTGATCGACAAGTACCGCGACCGCCTGCCGGTCGCACCGGGCACGCGCGCCGTTTCGCTCAACGAGGGCGCGACCCCGCTGATCGAGCTCGTAAACCTGCCGGTGCTGGTGCGAAAGAAGGTCCGCCTCTACGCCAAGTTCGAGGGGCTCAACCCGACCGGCTCGTTCAAGGACCGCGGCATGACGATGGCGGTCACGCGGGCGGTGGAGGAGGGCGCGCGCGCGATCATCTGCGCGTCCACCGGGAACACCTCGGCCGCGGCCGCCGCCTACGCCGCGCGCGCCGGCATCGCCTGCTTCGTGCTGATCCCGGAGGGCAAGATCGCGCTCGGCAAGCTGTCGCAGGCGATGATGCACGGCTCGGTCGTGATCCAGATCCGCGGCAACTTCGACGACGGCATGCGGCTGGTGCAGGAAGTCGCGCGGACGACCCCGGTCAATATCGTCAACTCGATCAACCCGTACCGCATCCAGGGCCAGAAGACCGTCGCGTTCGAGGTGATCGAGGCGCTCGGCGACGTGCCGGACTACCACGCGCTGCCGGTGGGCAACGCCGGCAACATCACCGCGCACTGGATCGGCTACTCGGAATCGGTCGGCGAGAAGACGGAAGCGCTCAAGGCCGACGCCGGAATGCGCCAGTACAAGAGGAAGAAAATCGCGAAGCGCCGGCCGATCATGCTGGGCTACCAGGCCTCGGGCGCGGCGCCGATCGTGCGCGGGCGCCCGGTGGAAAATCCCGAGACGGTGGCGACCGCGATCCGCATCGGCAACCCCGTGTCCTGGCAGCAGGCGGTGGCGGCGAGCCACGAGTCGGGCGGCTGGTTCGCGGAGTGCACGGACGAGGAGATCCTGCACGTGCAGAAGCTGCTCGCGCAGACCGAGGGCATCTTCTGCGAGCCGGCCTCGGCGATCGCGCTCGCCGGGGTGCTGAAGGACCTCGAGCTCGGGAAGATCGGCGAGGGCAGCATCATCGTCTGCACGCTGACCGGCCACGGGCTGAAGGACCCCGACGTGGCGATCGCGCAGAGCGCGCAGCCGGTGACGGTGGACGCCGAGCTGCCGGCGATCGAGCGGGTGATACGCCGACACCTGCCGAAGACCTGAGCCGCCGCGACGCCGAGAGCAGCGGAAAAATGGGGTCGGAGTCATTTCCGTAATCCGAGTTTCGGTAATCAAAAATGACTCCGACCTCATTTCCTGAAGAAATCGTCAAGCGGCAAGCGTTGCTCGTCGAGCAGAAGCATGAGCTCGCGGAAGTCTTCGGCTTCGAGACGCGCAACCGGTACGTGGTGAGCAGCGAGGACGGTGTCGCGGTGGCCTACGCGGCGGAGCAGCAGAAGGGATGGTCTGGTTTCCTGATGCGCCAGTTCCTCGGTCATTGGCGCACCTTCGATTTGCACTTCTTCGACCTGGGCCGGAAGCCGATCCTCGTCGCGCACCACCCGTTCCGCTGGTACTTCCAGCGCCTCGAGGTCTCCACGGCCGAGGGGCGTTCCATTGGAGCGCTCCAGCAGCGTTTCGCGGTGCTGTCGAAGCGCTTCGATGTCGAGGACGCGACCGGGACGGCACGCATGACCGTCTCCTCGCCGTTGTGGAAGATCTGGACCTTCCCATTCATGAAGGGCAGCAAGCCCGTGGCGGTCGTGGCCAAGAAGTGGGCCGGGCTGCTCGCCGAGGGTTTCACCGACAAGGACCGCTTCCGCGTGGAGTATCAGGACCCGGGGTTGAGCGCCGAGGAGCGATTGCTCGTCCTTGCCGCGGCCTTGTTCGTCGACCTCCAGTACTTCGAGCGGAAGGCCAGGTAGCGGGCGAGCGCTGGCCGGAAGTGGCATTGACTGAAAAGTTGCTGACCGCATTTATTCTGACACCATTTTTACCCACTGACCCTGCGCTTCGGTCTCGAACAGATTCGAGGATGGCGCACTGCCCTCATTTGCAGTACGCTTCCGTACATGGCTGACACATTACCGCTTCCGCCACCTGGCTTCGACGAATTACCGTTCGAGGAGAAGGTCAATTACGTCGAGGCGCTTTGGGACCGCATCGCTGCGGTGCCGGAGAAGGTCGGCGTGCCCGATTGGCACCGGCAAGTGCTGAGCGAACGGCTGGCGGAGTATCGCAGCGACCCGAAAGCCGGGCGGCCATGGCAAGAGGTCCGGGACCAGTTGCTCAGTGAACTCGCCGGCCGCAGGCGCACTTCCCGCTCGTGACGGTCGAATTACTCGTCCGCCCCATAGCAGAGGCGGATGTTCGGGAGGCGGCGCTCAGGTACGAAGACAAGCGTGGCGGACTCGGAGCGGAGTTCGTGCTGGAGTTGGACACGCTCTACGAACGCATACTCCAGAACCCGCGCCTGATCCGGGGGTCAAGTCTTGAATCTTGAAAATTCAAGAATCAAGACCTGACTCTTCTCTGAACAACAAGCGCCAACTCAAAGCTAACAACGGAGAAAGCGCCCTAGGGGCATCCCTTTTCCAGACGAGCACTTGAGTCGCTTCAAAAAACGAACTGCCTTCCAACCGCCGCCGGCACCAGGACGTCCTCGTTGTAGACCTGCGCCAGCGCGTGCACCGCGCGCCAGCCGGTGCAGTGGCAGGGGACGATCCGCTTCAGTTTGAAATCGCCGAAGTCCCGAATCGTCTGGGGGATGATCGCCTCGACTTCGGCCCCCGAGAGATGGAAGCCGCCCATCACGGCGTAGAGCGGCACGTCGCCGAGGACGTTGCGCGCGTCCGTGAGCACGTTGATCACGCCCGCGTGCGAGCATGCCGTGAATACGACGGCGCCCTTGCCCTTGACGTGCACCGCGACATAGCGCTCGTCCAGGATCAACGGGTCGGGCTCCCAGGTGACGCCGTCCTGCGCGAGCTTCACGTGCGGCGGCAATCCACGCTCGTAGGGCGTGACCCTCGGAATCTGGCCGCTTACGTAGAACAGCTGGTCCATGATGGCCCGCGCGTCCGGGGAATTGACGATCGCGGCGCCCCGCCTCTCGAGATCAACGGGGTTCATCACGACTTCGGCCGGCACGACGACGCCGTTCGGCCGTCGCATCCCGCGGGTGACGAACATGCCCTCGTTGACGTGAAAGGGCACGGGCTTGCCGCCGTTCGCGGAAGTGACAAGACGCAGCGCCTCCGGCAAGCCGCCGCCGTGATCCCAGTGCCCATGCGAGAGGAAAATTGCACCGACCTCGCCAAAAGGCGTCCGCAGCCGGTCACCGTTGCGTGCAAGCGTATAGGCCTCCGGCCCGGCGTCGAATAGCAGGACCCGGATGTCGCTGCCGATGCGCGCGGTAATGACGAGCGACAGGCCGTGATTCGCGCAGCAGCGCACGTGACCCGACGAGACCATGATTCCCCTGGCCTGGAGCACCGCCTGCTCGCTGGTGACGCCCTTCGGCAAGGTGGACAGCGGGTCGACGACGTTGTCGATCAGGACGCTCACTTCCAGCGCGTCGACGGGCTTAAGGCTGCGTGCAACGATTGCGCTCATGTTCCCCTCCCAAGGATCGGGCCACTCGGCGTAACTATGCCGGTGCGCTACACCAGCTTCGCCAGCTTCTCGACGTAAGCATGCAGGTCTTCCCGGCTCGCGGCGGCGCGGCCGCCCCGGGCCTGGAGTTCGGGGCCTTCGAGCTCGATGTGCAGCGAGTCCATGAAGCGGTTCATCAGGCCGCGGAACGCGGCGACGGTCGTCAGCTCGACAATTTCGGTGGGGTCGAAGTGCTTCGCAAGCTGCGCGAAGGCGTCGTCGTCGTAGCGCGCCTTGTTCCAGTTGACGAGCTCGGCCCAGCGGATGACCGCCTTCTCGCGGCTGCCGAAGAGCGGGCTTTCCATGTAGCCGTCGCCGCTGAGGGTATCGAGCTGCTCCTCGGTCCAGCCTGCCGATCGCCCGACCAGGCGATTGTGCTTGATTCAGTACCGGCACTCGTTGAGGGCGGAGACCTTGATCATCGCCAGCGCGCGGGTCTTCGCGTCGAGCTTGCAGCCGAGGCCGTCCTTCTGCAGCACGGCCTGGAGCGGCAGCAGGAACCTCAGGATGCCTTCAGAGTGGGCGAATACCCGCATCGAATTGGCGACCCGCCCGTTGAACCGGTTCGCCGCGTCGAACGCGGCGCGCACGACTTCCGAAGGAGCGTCATCTTGAATGAAGGGCAATCGAGCCATGATTCACTCCACTTGAAAACACGTGAGAGCGGAATTTTGGCATGCTCACTTGAGCGTCGCCGCGATCTTCCGGATTTCCACCGGCGAGCGCTCGCCGGAGAGCGTTGTTCCCGGGACCAGGTGCTTGCCCATGGCGAGCGGCCCGATCACCACCGGCTCGTAGCCGACGTCGCGCACCAGTATCGAGGCGATCGCGTTGGCCTTCGCGTCGTCGCCCGCCATCGGCATGCCGGTACGTCCCGGGCTCTGCGCCGCCTCCGGCAGCCTGGAGTATCCGATCGCATTGAAGGCGCGGACGATGCGCGCCCCGGGCAGCAGCTCCGCCGAGGCGAGGCCGGCGCCCTTCTTCTGGGCCCAGATCCCGACCTCGCCGTCGCGTCCGGGAAAAGGGTTGCAGGTGTCGATCACCACCTTGCCCTTGAGCAAGGCCCCGAGATCTTTTGCCACCTGCGGCAGCGCGTGGTACGGCACCGCGACCAGCAGCACATCGCCGAAAACGGCCGCTTCGCGCGGCGTTCCCGCCCGGGCGTTGGCCCCGACGCTGGCGGCAAGCGCCTTGTCGTGCTCGAGATCGAGCGAGGAGAACATCACCGTATGCCCGGCGTTGGCCCAGATGCGGCCGAGCGTCCCGCCGATCCGGCCCGAACCGACGATTCCGATCTTCATCTTCCCCGCCGCGGCGCCCGCGGCGCGCGCGGCGAACGGCAGACTGCTCAAGGCGAACGCCGCCGCGGCGGCTTGAAGAAATCCGCGGCGGTGCTTCATCATGTCGTGGCCTGCTTTCATCACGAATCCTCTCACTCGAAGCGCAGCGAAAAATCCACCGCCTTCACATCCTTCGTCAGGCTCCCGATCGAGATGCGGTGGACACCGGTCTCCGCGACGGCGCGGATGTTGTCGAGGGTGATGCCGCCGGAAGCCTCCAGCTCGGCGCGGTCGCCGGCAATCTTCACCGCTTCGCGCATCTGCTCCGGGCTCATGTTGTCGAGCAGGATCATCGTCGCGCCGGCATCGAGTGCCTGGCGCAGCTGGCTCAGGTTTTCCACCTCGACCTGCATCCAGATTTCCGGACGCGCGAGCTTGCGCGCCTGCTCGATGGCCTGGCGGATGCCGCCCGCCGCGGCGATGTGGTTTTCCTTGATCAGCATCGCGTCGTAGAGCCCCATGCGGTGGTTGGCGGCGCCGCCGGTGCGCACGGCGTACTTCTGGGCGTAGCGCAGGCCCGGCAGCGTCTTGCGGGTGTCCACGATCTTCGCGCGGGTTCCCGCGGCGGCGTCCACGTGGCGCCGCGCGGCGGTCGCGACCGCGGACAGGGTTTGCAGGAAGTTGAGCGCCGTGCGCTCGGCGGTCAGCAGCGCGCGCGCCTTCCCCTGGATTTCGCAGACGCGGGCCCCGCGAGTGACGCGCGCCCCTTCCGCCACGAGCCACGTCACGGCGCCCTGCGCGTCGAGCCTGCGGATGCACGCCTCGAACCACGCCTGGCCGCAGATCACGGCGTCCTGCCGGCACACCACGACCGCGCGGGCGGTCTTTTGCTCCGGCAACAACAGTGCGCTGGGGTCGCCGCTGCCCACGTCCTCCGCGAGGGCGGCGGTGACGTCACGCTCGATGACAGATGCCAAGTCCACGGATTTGTTCTATATTTGAAAGATAATTCTATAGCATCGTTGCCAGGGGGCGGGATGAACGGCATCTTGAGCGTACTCTCTTACGGCATCGGCACGATCATCGGGTTCGTGCTGATCGGCGCGCTGGTCGTGCTGATCATCCACGACGTCACCCAGAAAAAGCACACCGTATTGCGCAATTACCCGGTGATCGGGCGGTTCCGCTTCTTCTTCGAGAACCTCGGCGAGTATTTCCGGCAGTACTTCTTCGCGGGCGACCGCTCCGAGATGCCGTTCAACCGGGCGATGCGGAGCTTCATCTACCGCCTGGCCAAGGGCGAGGGCAGCATTATCGGATTCGGCTCGACCAACGACCTGCGCGAGCCGGGCTCCATCATCTTCGTCAACCATCCGTTCCCGGTGCTCGAGGAGGACCGCCTGCAAACGCCGTCCCTCGTGATCGGCGACGGCTACTGCAAGCTGCCGTTCGAGGCGAAATCCATCGTCAACATCAGCGGCATGAGCTTCGGCGCGATCTCCGCGCCCGCGGTGCGCTCGCTCTCGCGCGGCGCGAAGGCAGCCGGCTGCTGGATGGGCACCGGCGAAGGCGGGCTCGCGCCGCATCACCTGGAAGGCGGCTGCGACGTCATCATGCAGATGGGCACCGCCAAGTACGGCATGCGCAACGTCGACGGCAGCTTCTCGCCGGAGAAGGTGAAGGAGATCGCGCAGCACGTGAAGGCGTTCGAGGTCAAGCTCTCGCAGGGTGCGAAGCCGGGCAAGGGCGGCGTGCTGCCGGGCGGCAAGGTGACCGAGGAGATCGCGCGCATCCGCGGCATTCCCCAGGGCAAGGACTCGATCAGCCCGAACCGCCACTACGACATCGCCAACATGGACCAGCTGCTCGAAAAGGTCGCCTACCTGCGCGAGCTCACGGGCCGGCCGGTGGGCATCAAGACCGCGATCGGCGGCTGGGAGTTCATCAACGACCTGTGCGACACGGTGCTGCGGCGCGGCAAGGAATACGCGCCCGATTTCCTGCATATCGACGGCGGTGAAGGCGGCAGCGGCGCGGCCCCGCAAACGCTGATGGACCACATGGCGCTGCCGATCGCGGAGGCGCTGCCGCGCGTGGTGGACTCGCTGCTGCAGTCCGACCTGAAGGACCGCATCCGCGTCGTGGCGGCCGGCAAGCTCGTCACCTCCGCGCGCGCGGCGTGGGCGTTGTGCGTGGGCGCCGATTTCGTGGTCACGGCGCGCGGCTTCATGTTCGCGCTGGGGTGCATCCAGGCGCTGCGCTGCCACACCAACACCTGCCCGGCGGGCGTCACCACGCACAATCCGCGGCTCCACCGCGGCCTGGTGGTGGAGGAGAAGTACCTGCGCGTGGCGAACTACGCGCGCAACATGGACAAGGAGATCGACATGATCGCGCACTCCTGCGGCTGCCGGCACGCGCGGGAGCTGAAGCGCGAGCACGTTCGGATCGTCCAGACCGCCAACCAGAGCATCGCGCTCAACATGCTCTATCCCTATCCCGCGATCGGCTCGCGCACGGCATCGAAGGCCGCCACGGCGAGCGCGGCGGCGTAGGAAATTCAGATGCCGAAGAGCTTGGGGCAGGTGCGGCACGCTTCCGGCGCCGGGTGCTCCTCGCGTGCCGCCGCTCCGCCGGCGGCGCCGAGCATCATGGCGGTAGCGCCCTCCACGCGCCGGGTGAACCGGGCCCGGAACTCGCGGTAGGCAGGGTCTTGCCAGATTTCCATGAGCGGCCGGTCGTTCACGTTGCCGAAACTCACCGCCGGGACCTCCACCGGGGCGCCCGCGAACACGCGCGGCAAACCGGATTGCCCCGCGAGCGAGGTATAGACGCACGGCGCCACCGCGCCGTCCGCCGAGACGTACAGGATCCTCAATGGATCGAGATCGCATACCGCCATCTCCCTGAACTGGAGGCGGTAGGGGCGGAAGGTGATGCCGGTCCGCAGCGCCACGGCGCGCGCCTGCTCGAGGGCGTCGCGGAACTCCGCCGCGGGCGGCGCGTCCGAATAGGTCCGCAGGGAATCGAGCCCGGCGGTCATCACGTAATCGAGGTTGGTCGCGACCAGCTCGTCGGCGCCGAGCTCCGCGGCGAGCTCGACGGCGCGCGGCAGCTCGGCGAGGTTGGTGCTCGTCATGAGGAAGAGGATCTCGACCTTGGGGCGCGCGTTCCCGCGCTCCCGCCGCAGCAGCAGGAAGCGCCGCAGGTTTTCCGCGAGCCTGGCGAAATTCGACCCCGCCCGGATCGCCTCGTGAGTGGCGGCCGTGGCCCCGGCGATCGACACCGCGACGAGATCGAGCCCCGAGTCGAGCAGCCGCGCCCCCGTGCCCGGAGTGAGGCGCGTGCCGTTGGTCGTGAAGCCGACCCGGCAGCCCGCGCCCTTCGCGCGGGCGATCATGTCGAACAGGCGCCGGTGCAGGAGCGGCTCGCCCCAGCCCTGCAGGTGAACCCAGTTCGCGCGGCCGAACGCCTCGGCCAACCGCTCGAACGTCTCCCACGACATGTCCCGCGCGTGCCAGCGATCGGACAGCACCGTGACCGGGCACATCACGCACTGGATGTTGCAGCGCGACGTCACTTCGATCTGGAACGCCTCGAAGGGCCGCAGCGCGGCCCGGTTCCTGAGCCAGTTCCCGATGCGCTCGACGGTCGCGCCCATCTCCAGTTCCGCCCTCCAAGTGACAAGCCCCGCGGAGGCGGTATGACCGCCTGCGCGGGGCCCGGGTTCACTGCGCCGCGGCTACTTGAATTCCGGGACGGGGAAGATCACCCCCCCGAAGATCAGGTAAGCGAGCACCAGCGTGAAGAACACGTTGAAGATCTGGGCGATGATGAACGCAAGCGCCGGGCGCCCGCCGCCCATGCCCGCAAGCTCGACGAACCGGGCCTCCAGGCCGATGCACACGAACGCCATCGCGAACCACCAGGTGCGGATCTCGCCGAACGCGCCCTTGGTGCCGCTCACCAGGTCGGCGGGGATGACGAACGAAAACAGCGCCGAGGCGACGAGAAAGCCGAGCACGAACTTGGGGAAGCGCTCCCAGATGATCCCCGGGCTCGGCTTCTGGCCGCCGGGCGCCGCGCCCGCCTTGAACGTCCACCACACCACCAGGATGAAGGCGGCGACGCCGATCAGCGCGTTCTGCGCGAACTTGACGATCACGCCGACCTTCATGGCGGTGTCGCTGACGAGCGCGCCCGCGGCCACCACCGTCGCGCTGGTGTCGAGCGTGCCGCCGAGCCAGGCCCCGCCGACGACCTCGGGCATGTTGAAGGCCTTCACTATCCAGGGCATGATCACCATCATCGGCACCGCGACGATGAGCACGAGCGAGGTGACGTACGAGAGCTTCTTCTTGTCGCCCGCGATCGCGCCGCAGGTGGCGATCGCCGCCGATACCCCGCAGATGGCGACCGAGGACGAGAGCATCGCCGCGAAATCGTCGTCCACCTTGAGCTTCCTCGCGAGCCAGAAGCAGAAGTACCAGACCACGAACACGACCAGGATCGCCTGCAGGATCCCGAGCGCGCCGTACTGCAGGATCTCGAGCAGAAGCAGCGCCGTGCCGAGGACCACCAGGCCGGTCTTGATGTAGTACTCGGTCTGCACCGCGGGCTTGAGCCAATCCGGCACGCCGATGGTGTTGCTGATGAGCAGTCCCAGGAACAGCGCGAAAATCACGTACTCGATGCCGTACTCGACGAACAGCCCGTTCCCCGCGAGGAAGCGCGCGAGCCAGGCGAGCCCGAACACGACCGGGAAGCCGATGAGGAAGGCCGGCGCGACCCGGCCCGAGATCAACCACATCCCGAGCGTGGCGAGCACGAGCCACACGACCCCGATGGACACGACCTTGGACAGGTTCGCCCAGGTGAAGACCTTCGCGCCCGCATCGGATGCCGCGTGTCCGCGGACGGCGCCGCCGAGGGTCCCGGCGACGGTATTGCGGCCTCCGGCCTTGGCGACGGCGCCCGCCGCCTTCTCGATCGCCTTGCGATCTCCCTTCTCCAGGGCGGTCTTCAGCTCGGTCGCCGAGTCGGCCAGCGCCTTGCCTTTTTCGCCCTTGGCCGCGGCGTCCTTGATGACCCCGTCGAGCTGCGCGCTCCAGCCGGGCGCGCGCGACGCGAGCTGGGTGTCGGTGGTCCAGCGGAACGCCGAGCTCGCGGCCCTCAGGTCAACGAACTTTCCGCTGAATGCGGCCAGGGTGAGGATGATGATCAGGAATCCGATGTAAACCGCAACCCAGTCCTCGGTGCGCCATTTCTGTGTCGCCATGGTCTGCCCTCTCCTTTGTTGTCTGCTTCACCTAAACCGATTTCATTCCCCCGCAGACGACCGCAGCGCATCACCAATCCGGTGCGGAGCCTGCACCAAACCGAAGCACGGCCAGTGTTCGACGGACACCGCTGGATGTCAAGTATGTTCGCGGCATAAGTAAATTCGATGAGCTTAGATATTTTTCTGATATGCGATCACCGGCGGCTAATCGTAGAGCTTCTCCGACGCCTTGCCGCTGAACACGCGGTAGGCGAACACCGTGTAGCCGATGATGAACGGCAGCACGATGAGCGCCCCGATCAGCATCACCTTCAGCGCGGAGGGGTGCGCCGCGGCCTCCCAGATCGTCATGCGGTCGAGCACGACGTACGGGAACACGCTGTAGGCGAGGCCGAGGAAAGCGAGCGCGTAGATCGCCACCGCGCCGGCGAATGGCTTCCATTCGGAAGTGGTCTCGCCGCGCTTCATGCGGCCGGTGAGCGTCCAGACCCAGAGCCAGGCCGCGGCGCTCGCGGCCGGGAGCAGCATCAGCCCCAGCGTGCGCGGGAAATCGAACCATTTCATGCGCACGGTTTCGCTCGCGAGCGGCGTGCCGATGCTGACGAGCGCGACGCCGAGCGCGATCCACAGGAGGCCCCAGCGCGTCCAGCCCACCGCCTTGCGCTGCAGGTCGCCCTCGGTGCGGATGATGAGCCAGGTCGCGCCGAGCAGGACGTAGCCGCCGCAGAGGCCGCCGGCCACCACCAGCGCGAACAGGAACGTGCCGAAGCCGGGCGCGAAACCGGTGATGTAGTAGCCGAGCATCAATCCCTGCGCCAGCGATGCCAGGAACGAGCCGAACCAGAACAGCCCGTTCCACAGCTCGCGGTGCCAGCCCTCGGCCTTGACGCGGAACTCGAACGCGACGCCGCGCAGCATGAGGCCGATCAGCATCACCACCACCGGCAGGTAGAGCGCGCCCAGCACGATGCCGTGCGCGGACGGAAACGCGACGAGCAGCAAGCCGACCCCCAGCACGAGCCAGGTCTCGTTGGCGTCCCAGAACGGGCCGATCGACGAGACCATCACGTTCTGCTCGCGCGGGGACGCGGCCGGCAGCAGCATGCCCACGCCGAGATCGTAGCCGTCCAGCACCACGTAGGCGAGGACCGCCACGCCCATGAGGACGGCGAAGACGACGGGGAGGTCGATCGTCATCGCGCCTCCGCCACCAGCGCGGCACGCGGGTCTTCCCGCGCGCTGCCGGTGCCGGCCATGTGCGTGAGCACCACCATGTAGGCGATCAGCATCAGCGTGTAGGTGAGGATGTAGCCGGTGAGGCTCGCGCCCAGCTGCGCGCCAGAGGCCCCACCGGCGGCGTCCGCCGTGCGCAGCACGCCGGTGACGAGCCACGGCTGGCGGCCGATCTCGGTGACCAGCCAGCCGGCCTCGACCGCGACCCAGCCGGAGAAGGTGAAGCCCGCGAACGTCCACAGGAGCCAGCGCGGCGGGGCGCGCCCGCCGCGCGTCGCCCACAGGCCGAACCACGCGAGCGCGATCATCGCCATGCCGATGCCCACCATCACCCGGAAGGAGAAGAAGACCGGCGCGACCGGCGCCGTATCCGGCGCGAACGCGTCGAGCCCCTTCAGCTCGGCGTCGGGATCGTGCTTCAGGATCAGGCTCGCGCCCTTCGGGATCTCGATCGAATAATCATTGCGCCGGGCCTGCTCGTTGGGTATCGCGAACAGGACCAGCGGCACGCCCTTTTCCGTCTTCCAGATGGCCTCGATGGCGGCGATTTTCGCGGGCTGGTGCTCGAGCGTGTTGAGCCCGTGCCGGTCGCCCACCCACGCCTGCAGCGGCGCGAGCACGGCGCCCACGAGGATGCCGGCGCGCAGCGTGCGCGCGGCGCCGGCGTCGCCCGGCGCCTTGAGTAGCCGCCACGCCGACAGCCCCGCGACGAGGAACGTCGCGGTCAGCCCGGAGGCGAGCATCATGTGGATCATGCGGTAGGGAAACGAGGGATTGAAGATGACCTCCAGCCAGTCGCCGGCGATGAGCTGGCCATCGGCGACGATGTGACCGACCGGCGTCTGCATCCAGGAATTGAGCGCGAGGATCCAGAACGCCGAGAGCGAGGTGCCGGCGGCGACCAGCACCGCGGACGTGATGTGCACCCAGTTCGGCACGCGGTTCATGCCGAACAGCATCACGCCGAGGAAGGTCGCCTCGAGGAAGAAGGCGGTCAGGACCTCGTAGGCGAGCAGCGGCCCGGCGATGTTGCCGACCTTGTTCATGAAGCCCGGCCAGTTGGTGCCGAACTGGAAGGACATGGTGATGCCGGAGACCACGCCCATCGCGAACGACAGCGCGAAGATCTTGGTCCACAGGCGGTAGGTCGCGAGCCACTCGGGCCGGCGCGTAAGCGCGTACTGCACTCTAAAAAATACGAGAAACCACGCGAGCGCAATCGTGATGCTCGGGAACAGGATATGGAAGGCGATGTTCAGCCCGAACTGGGTGCGGGCGAGGAAAAGGGCTTCGCTGGCGTCCATGGCGGCTTCGGGCCAATTGTATGCCGGACCACGCCCGGGCAGGAGTTTCCGGTAAGCGCTTGTGTATCCTCATAAAATTGCGAGTCCCTGCTTGAAACTGGCATGGGCTGCCCCATATGGTTCATAGTCAAACCATTACGGGTGCGAGATGCGCTTCGACAAATTCACGACCCAGTTCCAGCAGGCCTTCGCCGACGCCCAGAGCCTGGCGGTCGGCAACGACAATCCGTACATCGAGCCGCAGCACCTGCTCGCGGCGCTGATCAACCAGGAGGGCGGCGGCGCGGCGTCGCTGCTGGCACGCGCCGGGGCCAACGTCGGCGGGCTGCGCGCGGCGCTGAAGAGCGCGATCGAGCGCCTGCCCAAGGTGGAAGGCGCGGGCGGCGAAGTCAGCGTTTCGCGCGAGCTTGGCAACCTGCTCAACCTCACCGACAAGGAAGCCCAGAAGCGCGGCGACCAGTTCATCGCCTCGGAGCTGTTCCTGCTTGCCCTGACGCACGACAAGGGCGAGACCGGAAAGCTCCTCAAGCAGCACGGCGCGAGCCGGCAGGCGCTGGAGCAGGCGATCAGCGCGGTGCGCGGCGGCGAGACCGTGCAGAACCCCGAATCAGAGGGGCAGCGCCAGGCGCTGAAGAAATACACGACGGACATTACCGAGCTCGCCCGCAGCGGCAAGCTCGACCCGGTGATCGGCCGGGACGACGAGATCCGGCGCGTGATCCAGATCCTGCAGCGGCGCACCAAGAACAACCCGGTGCTGATCGGCGAGCCGGGCGTGGGCAAGACCGCCATCGTGGAAGGGCTGGCCCAGCGCATCGTCAATGGCGAGGTGCCCGAATCGCTCAAGGGCAAGCGCGTGCTTGCGCTCGATATGGCGGCGCTGCTCGCCGGCGCCAAGTATCGCGGCGAATTCGAGGAGCGGCTGAAGTCGGTGCTGAAGGAAATCGCGCAGGACGCCGGCCAGACCATCGTCTTCATCGACGAGCTGCACACGATGGTCGGGGCGGGCAAGGCCGAAGGGGCGATCGATGCCGGCAACATGCTGAAGCCCGCGCTCGCGCGCGGCGAGCTGCACTGCGTGGGCGCGACCACGCTCGACGAATACCGCAAGCACGTCGAGAAGGATGCCGCGCTCGAGCGCCGCTTCCAGAAGGTGCTGGTGGAGGAGCCGTCGGTGGAAAACACCATCGCGATCCTGCGCGGGCTGCAGGAGAAGTACGAGGTCCACCACGGCGTGGACATTACCGACCCGGCGATCGTCGCCGCGGCCGAGCTTTCGCACCGCTATATCACCGACCGTTTTCTCCCTGACAAGGCGATCGACCTCGTGGACGAGGCGGCGTCGCGCATCAAGATGGAGATCGATTCGAAGCCGGAGGCGATGGACAAGCTCGACCGGCGCCTGATCCAGCTGAAGATCGAGCGCGAGGCGGTCAAGAAGGAAAAGGACGAAGCGTCCCAGAAGCGCCTGAAGCTGCTCGAACAGGAGATCAAGACGCTCCAGAAGGAGTACTCCGACCTGGAAGAGGTCTGGAAGGCGGAAAAAGCCGAGGTGCAGGGGGCCGCGCACATCAAGGAGGAGATCGACCGGGTGCGGGCCGAGATCACGCAGTTGCAGCGCCAGGGCAAATTCGACAAGGTCGCGGAGCTGCAGTACGGGAAGCTGCCGCAGCTCGAGGCGCAGTTGAAGCACGCCGACAAGCCGAAAACGGGCAAGCCGCGGCTGCTGCGCACGCAGGTGGGTGCGGAGGAAATTGCCGAGGTGGTGTCGCGCGCCACCGGCATCCCGGTGTCCAAGATGATGCAGGGCGAGCGCGAGAAGCTGCTCCAGATGGAAGCGAAGCTCCACCAGCGCGTGGTCGGCCAGGACGAGGCGGTGCGGCTCGTGTCCGACGCCATCCGGCGCTCGCGCGCGGGGCTCGGCGATCCCAAGCGCCCGTACGGCTCGTTCCTGTTCCTCGGGCCGACCGGCGTGGGCAAGACCGAGCTGTGCAAGGCGCTCGCCGAATTCCTGTTCGACGCCGAGGACCATCTCGTCCGGATCGACATGTCGGAGTTCATGGAGAAGCACTCGGTCGCGCGGCTGATCGGCGCGCCGCCGGGCTATGTCGGCTACGAAGAGGGCGGGCATCTCACGGAAGTCGTGCGCCGCAAGCCGTACGCGGTGATCCTGCTCGACGAGATCGAGAAGGCGCACCACGACGTCTTCAACGTGCTGCTGCAGGTGCTCGACGATGGCCGCATGACGGACGGGCAGGGGCGCACCGTGGACTTCAAGAACACGGTGATCGTGATGACCTCGAACCTGGCCTCGCAGACGATCCAGCAGATGGCGGGCGAGGACTACCAGCTCATCAAGACCGCGGTGCTGGGCGAGGTCAAATCGCAGCTGCGTCCGGAGTTCGTGAACCGGATTGACGAGATCATCGTGTTCCACGCGCTCGGCGAGAAGCACATCAAGTCCATCGCCAGGATCCAGCTCGGCTACCTCGAGAAGCGGCTCGCGGGCCTGGAGATGAAGCTCGAAGTGAGCGATGCGGCGCTGAAGGAGCTCGCCACGGCCGGGTTCGACCCGGTCTACGGCGCGCGTCCGTTGAAGCGCGCGATCCAGGCGAGCATCGAGAATCCGCTCGCCAAGGCGATCCTCGAGGGCCGTTTCGCCGCCCGGGACGCGGTACGGGTGGACCACAAGAAGGGCGGGTTCACCTTCGACAAGGCGCCGGCCGCCGCCACCGCGGCGGCTTGATCTTCAGCCGTCAGTACGCCGCTTGAACCGGTCGCAAAACGGTTTAAGCTGACGGCTGATGGCTATTCACCAGATACAGTTCGCCTACCAGGAACAGCAGGACCGGGTGCTGATGCGCGTCTCCACGACGGAAGGGGACGAATTCCGGTTCTGGCTGACGCGCCGCTATACGAAGCGCCTATGGGGATTGCTGGTGAAGATGCTCGAGCAGGATCAGCCGGTGCGCCAGCAGTTCGACGCGGACACCAAACGCACGGTGCTCGGCATCCGCCACGAGGGTTTCGCGCAGCAGGGCAATTTCGGAGCGCCGTTCGAGGAGCGCGACTACCGCAGGCCGCTCGGCGACGAGCCGCTGCTGCTGGCGCGTGCCGAGGGCAAGCCGCGCGAGGACGGCACCTGCCTCCTGCGCCTGCACCCGCAGCCGGGGCAGGGCATAGACATGGTGCTCGACGCGAAGCTCCTGCACCTCTTCTCCAGGCTGCTCATCCAGGTGGTGGCAAAGTCCGACTGGGATTTGCAGCTCGCCTTGTCCCCCGATGCGCCGCCGGGCGAGGCTGAGCCCGCATCAGGCCGGCGGAAACTTAACTGACTGCGGGCGCCGTCGCACGCAGCGGCGTTTCTCCACCGGGCGGCGCGTTCCGGGCAGCCTGATGACAATTGACATGGGGCTGGACCGCCTGCTAGCTTGATCAATGGTTCGAGATGCGCGCGGGCTTCATAACTATCGCACGCCATTCGGACCGCTCATCCAAGGGAGAAAGTCATGCACAGATCATTCAAGATGTTTCCAGCAATGCCCCTGTTGGCCGTCATGATACTGGCAGGTGCCTATGCCGACGGCGCCTGGGCGCAATCCGGAGCCAAGATCAGGTACGCGCTGGGCGACGTCGTTTCCGTGGACGAGCTGCCGCTGCTCATCGCGGTCGAGCGCGCGAAGAAACGCGGCGTCGCCGTCGAGGTGACGTCGTTCAAGAGCGAGGATGTGGCGACGCAGGCCGTGATCAACGGCCAGGCCGACATCGGGCAGGGCACGCCCTACGCCGCCATCCAGAAGGTGAACGTCCCGGTCCGGTTCTTCTACCAGATGAGCGCGCTCCAGTTCTTCCCGATCGTGAACACCCAGTTCTACAAGAGCTGGAAGGATCTCGACGGCCAGGAAATCGCGGTCCACACCCGCGGCTCGGGGACCGAGGCGATCATGCGGTTGATGGCGAAGGAGCACAAGATCAACTACAAGAACGTGAGTTTCGTTCCCGGTTCCAACGTCCGCGCGCTGGGCCTGCTGAAAGGCACGATCAAGGCTTCGATCCTGGACGCGGCCAACAAGAACTACGTGATGAAGGAGGCGCCGGGCAAGTTCGCCATCCTGCCGCTGGGCAAGGTGCAGGCGAGCGACGAGGCGCTGTTCGCCACGCAGGCGTTCCTGCAGAAGAATCAGGCCGCCGTCGCGATCCTCCTGGAGGAGCTGATCAAGGTCAACCGCGAGATCAACAAGGACCCGAAATCGGTCGTGGCCGCGCGCAAGGCGCTCGGGCTGCTCAAGGACCTGCCGGCCAAGCTGGAGGCTGAAATCCTGCCGTACTTCGAGGAGGCGGCGAAAGGCGGCATCCTGCCCAACGACGGCGGCGGCGAGAGCGCGGCGAAAAACGACCTGGAGTTCTACAAGCTTGCGGGCGCGCTCAAGGGCGAGAACCTGAAGGCCGGGGATTTCTGGACGTTCGCGCCGCTCAAGGCCGCGCTTGCCAAGGTCAAGTAATCGCCTGAACTCGAAGACACCGGGGCGCCGCCCAGCGCGGCGCCTCGCGTCGTACGGGCCCGACCGCACGCTCGCCTGGCAGCTGTCCTCGTTCGTGCTTTTTTTCGGCATGTGGGAGGCGGCGGGGCGCTGGCCGGTCAGCGCGGCGTTTCCCCCCTTCAGCCAGACCGTCGTTGCGCTTGCCGAGATGGCTGCGGACGGCAGCCTGGCGCAAGCCTACGCCTCCACGCTGCAGCCGCTCGTGATCGGCATCGTGATTTGCGGCATCGCGGGCGTCGGCTTCGGGATCGGGATGGGGCTCTCTCGCGCAGTGGAGTGGTTCACGCTGCCGGTCGTCATCATCCTGCAGGCGGCGCCGATGGCGGCGATCATTCCGCTCATTACCTATATGTATGGAATCGGATTGACCGCCAAGGTCCTGGCGGTCGTGTTCATGGCGGCGCCGGTCGTCGTGATGAACTCGTACAAGGGCATCCGCAATACCAGTCCCTCGCTGGTCGAGATGTGCCGCGCGTTTCTCGGCACCCGGCGCCAGGTGGTCGCCAAGGTCGTCCTGCCGTACGCGGCCGCGCTGATTTTCACCGGGCTGAGGCTCGGGCTGGCGATGGGCTTCATCGGCGTCGTGATCGCCGAGCTCCTGATCACGCCGACCGGCATCGGCGATCTGATCACCTATCACAGCTCGGTGGCGGAGTACTCCAAGATGTTCGCGGCCATCGCCTCGATCGTCACGGTCGCCGCGCTCACGCTGTACGGGCTGGAGCGGCTGGAGCACGTGCTGTTTCCTGCCGAGATCCGGGGGGCCTGACGATGGCCGGCGACGCGATCGTCGAGACGAGGGGGGTCGGCAAGACCTACGACGGCGGCGTGGAGGCGCTCCGCGACGTGAGCATCGACTTTCCCCGCGGGCAGTTGAGCACCCTGCTCGGGCCCAGCGGCTGCGGCAAGACGACGCTGCTCAAGATCATCGCGGGCCTGATCCCGCCGAACGCGGGCGAGGTGCGGGTCAAGGGCAGGAAAATCGACGGGCCGGGGCCGGAACGGGCTTTCGTGTTCCAGGACTTCGCGCTCCTGCCGTGGGCCACCGTGCTGAGAAACGTCGCCTTCGGACTGGAGTTGCGGGGCGTGCCCCGGGAAGTGCGCGACGAGACCGCGCGCCGCCGGCTGGCCGAGGTCGGCCTCTCCGGATTCGAATCGAGCTACCCGAATCAGCTCTCCGGCGGTATGAAGCAGCGCGTGGGGCTCGCGCGCGCGCTCGCGGTCGATGCCGACATCATCCTGATGGACGAGCCGTTTTCCTCGGTGGACGAGCAGACCCGGCGCAAGTTCCAGGAGGACCTGCTGGTGCTGCTGCGCCACCGGCAGAAGACGGTGATCTTCGTCACGCACAGCATCGAGGAAGCCGCCTACCTCTCGGACCGGATCGTCCTGCTGTCTCCGCGGCCGGGCACGGTATCGCGGGTCCTCACGCCGGATATCGGGCACGACAAGGATCCGGACGAGATCCGGCGCGACCGGCGCTATCTCGACGCGGTCGACGAGATCTGGCAGATCCTGAAGCAATACGTGACCTGACGGGGACGGCCACCGCGATGACGCTGTTTGGCAGAAAGATTCCGGTCGTTTTCTCGCTCGCGATCTGGTTCTTTGCGTGGGAACTGATCGGGCGCGCGGGCTGGTCGACCATCGTTCCGCCGGTCTCGAGCGTGCTCGAGGCGGGGATCACGGTGCTCGGGACCGACAAGTTCTCCGCGGCCGCCCTGATCTCGCTGCGTTCATTCGCCATCGGCATGGCGCTTGCGCTCGTCACCGGGATTCCGCTCGGGTTCGCGATGGCTCGCCTGCCGGGGGTGGGCCGGCTGCTCGGCATGTGGGTGAACATCTTCGTCAGCGCGCCGATTTCGGCGCTGGTGCCCATCCTCATGGCGGTGATCGGCATCGGGGAAACCACGGTGGTCGTCACGGTGTACCTGTTCGCGGTTTTCGTGATCGTGCTCGACACCCAGGTCGGCGTGAAGCACGCGGACCGCTCGCTGGTGGAAATGGCGCGGTCCTTCGGCGCGCGGCGCCGCCAGATCTACGTTCACGTGCTGATCCTGAGCGCGCTGCCGGAGATACTCGCGGGCGTGCGCCTGGGCGCGATACGCGGCGTGAAAGGCGTCGTGATCGGCCAGTTGCTGGTCGCGATCATCGGCGTGGGGGAGCTGTTCGAGCTCTATTCCCAGCACTTCCTGATGGAGGAGTTCTGGGCGCTCGTGATCGTCGTGTTCCTGTTCGCGTTTGCGGTGTCGGAGGCGATTGCCGCGCTCGAGCGCCGGGTCGAGTACTATGCCAGCGCCCGGTGAGAGCACCGGCCGCGATTACGCGAGGTTGACCGGCCGCCAGTAGCCGGTGAGCTCCAGGTAGCCCAGCCCCGCCGGCCTGCCCTCGTGCAGGGCGCGCACCGCGCCTTCCCAGTAGATCGTCCCGGTCGAGGCGCGGGTGTCGTGTTCCTGGTCGTCGAACAGCGGCTCGATTTCGAACTCGCGATCTCCCGCCCTCACGGTCCACGATACCGGGTAGCGCGTCCCGGTGCGCGGCGAGCGCCACTCGCGGCGCGGCGTGAAGCGAATGTCCGAAGGGGGGAAAACCCGCACCGATCCGTCCGCGGCGCGCAGCGCACCGCCGGCCCAGAAGCTGGCGCCGCCCTTGTCGCGCATGCGAAACGCCATCAGCGCGGCCCCGCCCTCGAGATTGATGCCGATCCAGTCCCAGCCGACGGCGTCCTTCTCCAGGTACTGCGACGACCATTCGTGATCGAGCCAGGCGCTGCCGCTCACGCTCTGCGCCTTGCCGCTGCGGGCGATCGTCCCTCTGACTTTGAGGTGGGGCAGGCTGTAGTAATAGCTTGCCGACTCCGGGGCGGGCCCCTTGCGACTGAAGCCATCCTGGCCCTGGCGCAGCGGCGGTTGCGCGGATTCGAACGTCAGGTCGAGGTCGAACTCGACCGCCGGAATGCGCGAGCGGTAGGTCTTGCCCTGCTGCTCCAGCGCCCACTCGTCGATCCAGGCGCGGGTGCGCCCCTCGTCGGCGCCGGCCAGGCCGAAGCCCGCCCGCGCCGCGCGCTGCGCGTGGATGAGCCTGCCGTGCTCCGGATCGGAGATCGCGGCGTGCGCGATCAGAATCTGGCGCGGCGTGAAGCCGCTGGGGTTGTCGTGTTTCAAGGCTGGCCGCACTCTGAAAAACGTCACCTGGAAGCCGAGCGGCCGGGCGGGCTCGTTCAGCCAGCCGGTGAGGTACCACCACTCCACCCGGAAGTCCGGGTGGCTCCCTTCGTCCCGGGGGAATTGCATCTGGTAGCCCGGGACGACGGGAGCGAAAGGCGTGACGACTGACGACTGACGGTCGACGGGTTGGCCAAAGACAGGCGCCGCCATCCAGCCCGCAAGCCAGGCCAGCGCGCGACGCCGGGAAGGGATTTTTGGGTTGTTGCCGGTCATCGGCCGCGCTCTACCCGGTGGTCGCGTGCGGCACGGGAGGCAGCGCGTTTCCTCACTTGTTCGGGAAGCCGCCTTCCCTTGCCTGCTGAAGCAAGGTTATGACCTGCTCCTCGGGCAGCGGCTTGCTGAAATAGAAACCC
This sequence comes from Betaproteobacteria bacterium RIFCSPLOWO2_02_FULL_67_26, assembly GCA_001771935.1. Taxonomy (GTDB): domain Bacteria; phylum Pseudomonadota; class Gammaproteobacteria; order Burkholderiales; family SG8-41; genus SG8-41. Next base: position 20,579 of record MERD01000121.1, on the reverse strand, counting down.
TGCAATCCGTCGCAACCTTGCCCGCGCAGAAAATCGAGCTGCTCCCGGGTCTCGACGCCTTCGGCGATGACTTTCATCCCGAGATTGTGGGCCATCGAAATGATGGCCGCGGTGATCGCCATGTCGTTCGCGTCGCCGGGAATGTCCATGACGAAGGAGCGGTCCACCTTCAGGCTGTCCACCGGGAAGCGCTTGAGATGGGCAAGCGAGGAATAACCGGTGCCGAAATCGTCGATCGCGACGTGGATCCCCATCTCTTTCAGTTTCTGGATCAACGCGGCGGCGTTTTCAGGATCGCGCATGACCATGCCCTCGGTGATTTCCAGCTCAAGGGCGGTCGGTTTGCAGCCGGTCCGGGCGAGGACGCGCTCGACCGTTTTCACCAGGTCGCCGCGCATAAACTGGAGCGGAGAGAGGTTCACGGCTATCCGCAGGTGAGGCAGTCCCGCCCGCTCCCAGGCCCGGTTGCGCTCGCATGCGGCGCCCAGGACCCACTCGCCAATCGGGATGATGAGGCCGGTTTCCTCCGCGAGCGGGATGAACTTCGCCGGCGGCATCAATCCCAGCTCCGGGTGCTGCCAGCGCACGAGGGCCTCTGCGCCGGTTATGCGGCCGCTGCGGATATCGACCAGCGGCTGGTAGTGCAGCACCAGCTCGTTGCGGTCGAGCGCCCGGTGCAGGCTCGATTCGAGCGTCAGCCGTTCGGTTGTGTTGACGTTCATCTGGGGCGAATAGAACTGGAACGCGTTCTTGCCCTGTTCCTTGGCCCGATACATCGCGGTGTCGGCGTTCTTGAGCAATGTCCTGACGTCGTCGGTGTCGTCCGGGTATATGCTGACGCCGACGCTGCCGGTGACGCGGTAATCCTGTCCGGAGAGCAGGAAGCTCTCGCCCAGGGTGCCGACCAGTTTGTGCGCCACGGTGCCGGCATGAACGGGTTCGGCGATTTCCTCGATCAAGACCACGAACTCGTCGCCGCCGAGGCGCGCCACGGTGTCGCTCGCCCGCAGCTCGGCCGTCAGCCGTCTTGCCACCTCGCGCAGCAGGGCGTCCCCCGCATCGTGTCCGAGGGTGTCGTTGATGAATTTGAAGCGGTCCAGATCGATGAACAGGACCGCAAGCCGGGTGCGGTTGCGCTTCGCCCGCGCGGCGGCATTTTCGAGGCGGTCCTGAAACATCGCGCGGTTGGGCAGCTTGGTGAGCGAGTCGTGCGTGGCCACGAACTGCAGGGTCTCCTCGGCCTGCTTGCGCACCAGGTACTGGCCGATCTGCCTGCCGATGGACTGGGTGATATGAATCAGCATGTCATCGGGCTCGCGCACGCCGCGATGGAAGAACTCCATGACCCCGAGCACTTCGTTGCCGTCGAGCAGCGGGAAGCAGAAAGCACCGTGCAGATCGGCCTTGGTCACCAGCGCAGCGCGCTTGAAACCCGTGGCCCGCGTCAAATCGGCGATCCACACCGGTTTGCCGGTGTTATAGGCGCCGCGCACCAGGCCCTGATCGCTTCCCAGCTCCGGTGTCATGGTGTGTTTGGAGTTTTCGTCAACGAATTCCTGGATTTCGGGGCTGTCGACGCCCCAGCACTCGAAGCACCGCAGCAAACCGGCTTCCTTGTCCAGCGCCCAACGCGAGCCACAGTGCCAATTCAGCGTATCGCAGATGGTCCGGATGATCGTGGGGATGGCGTCGATCAAGGTGGGCGCGCCGGCCAGGACGCGGGTGACCGCGTGTTCCATCGCCTGGCGCTGCTCGGCCTGCTTGCGCTCCGTGATGTCTATGATGGTGCCGATCAGCCCGGCGACCCCGCCATCGGCGCGCCTGTAGGTGGCCTTGTAGTAGACGGCATCGTGCCGAGTGCCGTCGGTCGTGGCGATCGTGGTTTCGTAGACCTGCGTCCCGGGACGTTCCCACAGCAACCGGTCGTTGGCGTGCAGCCGGTCGGCGGTGTCCTTGTCGTGGGGATAGAGATCGTGCACGGTCTTGCCGATGAATGCCGCCCGGGGTATCCCGAAAAACTGCTCCCACGCCTTGTTGACGCCGATGTAGCGACCATCGGTGCCTTTGAAATAGACCGGGTTGGGCAATGCCTCGACCAGTTCCTGCGCCAGGCGCTGCGCCTCGGCGTGCTGGCCCGAGGTCGCGAGCGCGCGGACCAGGCCGGCGAGCAGTATGCTGATGAGGATGCCGGCCGCGAGCACCAGCCATGGCGAAAGGCGGTCGGCGGTGGCGAGGAAATAATGCGCGGGCGCGGCGAACTCCGCCCGCCACAGCCGCCCGCCGGCATCGATCTGAACCGGCTTCATGAATGACGCGGCCGGCTTGCGCCGCGGCGCGCTGTCGTACAGCAGCGCTTCCGGGGCGTTTGCGCTTACCGGAGCATTCCGCTCCCCGACGTCGAATACGCGCAGGTGCAGCGGCTTAACCGCGTCCTTCCAGATGATGTCGCTCACGAACTCTCGCACGAGAAACGTGGCGCTGATGACTCCGGTGAAGGCGCGGCGGCGCTGCTCCACCGTGTCAATGGGCAGGTCCCGGCGGTACAGCGCCAGGCGCAGGCTGACGCCCCAATCCCCTTCCACCGGAACGGACAGCAGGCTGACACGCCCGGAAGCGGTCACGGAACCCGAGTCGCGCGCCCGCTCGATCGAAGCGCGACGCACCGGCTCCGCGGTCAGATCGAGCCCGAAACCGGCCTCGTTGCCTTTCAGCGGCTCGATGAAGACCAGGACGAGGTACTCCGGACGGCCGCCGGGGGGCTTGACGACGAAATCCGGAAATCCCCGCGGATCGCGGCTGGTGTCACGGCGGACCTGATCGACAAACGCGGTCATGGTCTCCGCCGGCACGCGCTGGCTGTAGCTGATCGAGCGTATCGCTTCGCGATGCTCCAGGCTGAGATTGTCGATGTAGCGACCGAAGCCATCCCGGGTGACGCGCGGCGTGACCAGGAACAGTCCCTGCAGGCCGCGCAGCACGTCGTCGTAGCTTTGCAGGCGCTTCCGTATGGCGCTCTGCGCGTCGGCGACGGTGGCGTCGAATTTCGAGCGTGCCGCGATCTCGACCCGCGATACGGTAAAGAGCCAGGCGGCCGTGGAAGCGGCCACGCCAATCACGAGCACGAGCCATGCGACCGGCACCCGGGCCAGCTGCTTTGCGAGTCTCTCCTGTGGAGACGGCAAGGACTCCTCCGATCCCCGGGCCGTCTTCTGGTCGCGGTTCAACTCACCCGGCTGGACTAGTATATCCCCGCGCGGCCCGGTCTTGATGCTACCAATCCTCGCGCACCGCGCGGACCACGTCTTCGCCCATTGCCGCGCGGCCGCTCCACACCGCGGTGGCGACCGCGGCGGCGATGACGAGCGCGGCCAGTCCCGCGAGCGGCAGCCACGGCACGTGCAATTCCATGCCCCAGTGGAAGGACTGGCGGTTGACGACGTGGATCAGGATCAGTCCCACGATCCAGCCGGTCGCCAGGCCGAAAGCGGTTCCCAGCGTGGCCACCACCGCACCCTCGCAGCCCAGCATGACGCCGATCTCCCGCCGCATCATGCCGATGTGGCGCAGCACCCCGAACTCGCGGCGGCGCGCGAGCGCCTGCGCGCCGAAGGACACGCTGACGCCGGCGAGCCCGATCAGGACCGCGGCGATCTCGAGCGCGTAGGTGATCGCGAACGTGCGGTCGAACGCGCCGAGCGAGAGGGCGCGCAATTCGCGCGTGGTGGCGATCTCGATGCCGCCGGGCAGCTGCTCGCGCAGGGCGCGCTGAACGTCGAGGATGGGCGTGCCTTTCGCGAGCCACAGCGCCGCGTCGTTGACCAGCCGGTCGCCGGTGATTCCAGCGTAGAGCCCGCGGTTCATCGCGATGGCGCCGTTCTGGCGCCCGTAATCGCGCCACACGCCGGCGATGGTGTACTCGCGCGGGGCGCCGCCCGTTGTACTACCGATGGGCAGCCGCACCCGGTCGCCGGTGCGCAGGCCGTAGAAATCGGACGCGACCTCGGATACCCACACCGGCGGCGGGTCGCCCGGGCGCAGGACGTGCGGCGCGCCGGTCAGCGGCAGGGTTTTCTCCGGATCGGCGGCGTCCACCGGGCCCGCGAGCAGCGTCACGGGGGGGCGCTCCGGGGCGAGCAGCAGGGTCTGGCTGCGGATGAACTCGACGCGCTCGAGTCCCGGTATCGCGGCGATCCGCGCCTGTTCGCCGGGCGTAAGAAAAGCCGTCTCGCCAAAACGCGCCGCGCGCAGGTAGAGATCGGCGGGCAGCATCCGCTCGAGCCACGATTCGAGCGAGCCGCGGAAGGAACTCACCATGATCAGCATCGAGACCATCAGGCTGAAGCTCGCGACGATCGCCGCGACGCTGATCGCGGCCTGGCGGGGGGTGGCTTTGAGCTGCGCGATCGCGATGGCCGCGGGCGCGCGGGTGAAAGCAGGGATGGCGGCGAGGCACGCTCCGGCCAGCTGCGGCATCGCGAGCACCACGCCGACCAGGATCAGCGCGATGGCGGCGTAACCGGCGATGGGCAGGCCGTTGACGGCCGGGGCGGCTGCCAGCAGGAGCCCGCTCGCGAGCACGGCTGCGCCCCAGCCCAGCGCGGGCAGCTGCTTCAGGCCTTCTTCCTCGTCGCCGGCGCGCAAGGCCCGCGCCGGCGGGCGGCGGGCCGCCTCCCAGGCCGGGGCGGCGGAGCCGAGCACCGCGAACAGCACGCCGAGCGCGACGAAGAACGCGAGCACCTGCGGCTCGGCGTTGATGCTGGTCGTGATGCTGCGAAAGTAGCCCGCGCCGAGGTCCGATCCGATCGCCGACAGCGCGTAGCGCGCGGCGGCGTAGCCCAGGACCACGCCGGACACGGCGCCGAGAATCCCGACGACGGCGCCCTCGGCGATGAGCCGGGCGGCGAGCGTCGAGCGCGTGACGCCCATCGCGCGCAGCAGCGCGAATTGGGTCCGCCGGCGCAGCAGCGCCAGCACTTGCGAGGAAAACACCAGGAACGCGCCGGTGAAGAGCGCGACCAGCGCCAGCATGTCCAGGTTCATGCGGTAGGCGCGCGTCAGGTTCGCGCCGCGCCCGCCTTCCGTCTCCGGCGTGACCGCGTGGACCCCGGCGGGAAGCAGGGCCTGGAGCTCGTGCCGGAACGCGGCGACCTCGGTGCCGGGCTTCAGGCGCAGGTCGATCCGGTTGAGCCGGCCGAGCTGCTCGAGGCGCAATTGCGCCGCCGCGACGTCCATCACCCCGAGGCGCTGGCGGTACGCGCCCTGGGGCAGCAGGCCCGCCACCCTCAGCGTCAGCGCGCGCGTGCCGACTTGTATGGCGATCTCGTCGCCCGCCTTGAGTCCCAGCCACTCCGCGGCGGAGGGGCTGAGCAGTAGCGCATCCGCGTCGAACAGGTCGAGGACCATGCCGGAGCGCTCCGGCAGCAGCGCCGGCTGCACCAGCCCCGCGCGCAGCGGGTCGAAGCCGACGATGCGGAGACTGTCCCGGCGGCCGGCGAGGGGAACCTCCAGGTCCACGGCGGGGTTCGCGGCCTCGACCTGCGGCAGGCGCGCGAGCCGCGGGTAGAGCGACTCGTCGAAGCCCGCACGCGGGCCGCGCACCACCAGGTCGGCCTCGCCGGCGAGATGCCGCGCGGCGAGCTCGAATTCGTTGAGCGCGCTGGAATTGACGAGGTGGACTGCGACGCCGAGCGCGACACCCAGTGCGATCGCCGCGACCGCGAGCACCGAGCGCCCCGGATGCTCGCGCCACGGCCCGGCGGTGAGCGCCTGGAACAGCAGGAAGCGCCCGCTGATGAGCGGGAGGGGAGAGGCGGGAGACTCACGTCCGCGCACGGAGTCCCCCGGACGTGAGCGCGAGTACGCGGTCCGCAGTCGCCGCGGCCGCCGCGGAGTGGGTGACGAGTATCCCCGCGCCGCCGTTCGCTTTCACCTGTTCGCGCAACAGGTCGAGGATTTGGACCGCGGTGTCGGCGTCGAGGTTGCCGGTGGGCTCGTCGGCGAGCACGAGCAGCGGCCGGTGGACCAGCGCGCGGGCGATCGCCACGCGCTGCAATTCCCCGCCGGACAGCTCGCGCGGATAGACGTCCGTCGCCGCCGCGAGTCCCACCGCGGCGAGCATCGCGCCGACCCGCTCCGCCATGGCGGCGGGGTCGGTCCCGTCGAGGGCGAGAGGCAGGGCGACGTTCTGGCTCACGGTGAGATGGGGCAGCAGGTGGAACGCCTGGAACACGAAGCCGATCCGGCCGCGCCGCACCAGGGTGCGGGCGTCATCGTCCAGTGACGTCAGCTCCGTGCCGTCCAGCGCGACGCTGCCGCCGTCAGGCAGGTCGAGGCCGGCGATGAGATTGAGCAGCGTGGATTTTCCCACCCCCGACTCGCCGACAATGGCAACGTATTCGCCGCGGCGGACTTCCAGCGAGACGTCGCGCAGCAGCTGCCGGGGCCGCGCGCCGCCGTACGACTTGTGGAGGCCCCGGATGCTCAGCATGGACAATCAGAGATGATTTGGGAAAATTCGGGACCTAGGCTAGACTGTGCATCGTTTCGAGGCCAATGCAGGCGTCCATCGCTTGCCGGAAACGGTCCCGGATCAAGTCTTGAACAACCGAGGAGGAGTCATGAGCAGGAGCATACGCGTTTCGCTGATCTGTTTCGCGCTCAGCCTGTTTGCCGCCGGCTCGGCGTTGGCGCAGCCCTATCCGAATAAACCGGTGCGCATGATCATTCCGTTCGGCGCGGGCGGCGCGACGGACGTGCTCATACGCATCGTCGCGACGAGGCTGCCGGAAGCTCTGGGCCAGCAGGTGGTGATCGACAACCGCACGGGTGCCGGAGGCCTGATCGGAACGGACATCGCGGCCAAGTCGAATCCCGACGGGTACACGGTGCTGGCCACCGGAACACCGCACACCATCGTTCCGAACCTGTACAAGAAGGTGCCGTTCCATCCGCTGAAGGACTTCGCGCCGATCATGCAGATCGCGAGCCAGCCCTACGGCCTGGTGGTGCATCCCTCGCTTGCGGTCAAGTCGGTGAATGATCTGATCGCGCTGGCGAAAAAGGAGCCTGGCAAGCACAACTACGCGTCCTCGGGCCAGGGGGGCGCGATGCACCTGTTCCAGGCGCTGTTCGTCAACAAGGCCGACATCAACATCGTGCACGTCCCGTACAAGGGCAGCGGGCCGGTGCGGGCCGACCTGCTGGGCGGTCAGATCAAGATCGGCTGCCTCGGCCTCTCGAGCATCATGCCCCATTATCGCGCGGGGCAGCTGAGAATCATCGCGGTGACGACCGCGAAGCGCTCGCCGGAGCTGCCGGACATTCCCTCCATCGGGGAAACCGTGCCCGGCTACGACGCGGCGCTGTGGACGGGCTTGCTCGCGCCGCGGGGGACCCCGGCGGCTGCCATCCAGCGCCTGCAGCGCGAAGTCTCGAAGCTGCTCCAGACGCAGGAAGTGCGGGCGGCGTACCAGCGGGCGGGGACGGACATCGTGGCCACCGATCCGAAGGCCTTTGCCAAGTTCGTCCAGCTCGAGAGCGACAAGTGGGGCAAGGTCGTGCGCGAGCTCAAGCTGGTGGTCAACTAACGTTAAGCCGGCGTTTTTCTTTCCGGGATCGCGGCGCTCAGTGCGACGCGCCGATCCGGAACGACGCCTTGTCCTGCGCGTCGAGCTGGGACATCAGCCCGGTTTCCCACGCGAGGTACTGCTTCATCGCCTCGCGGTTGCCGGCGTGGCGGTCGTGGACGAAGAACAGGTGGTCGATGCATTCCGCGTCGGGCGGCGAGTCCGGCGAGGCTTCGGTCGGGTAGCCTGCTTTTTTCCAGGCGGCGGGGCCACCGTCGAGCAGCCTGACGTCCTTGACACCCGCGTCGGCCAGGTCGATCGCTGCGAGCTGAGTGGTGCCGGCGTCGTCGGCGACGAGGACGACGGGTGTTTTTGCGCCGCGAGCATCGGCGGCGATACGCGTGCGTATGCTCCAGCGGCTGCCCGGGATGTGCGCCTTGCGGAAGCGCATGCTCGCGCCGAGGTCGAACACCGTACAGCCGCCCGCGTCGATCGCGTACTTCAATTCCATGGCCGTGAAGGACGCCAGCGCCGGCAACCCGGGCCGCGCCGCCGGCGTGCCCTTGAGGCCTGAATTGACGCCGCCTTCGAGTATCCAGGTCTCGTACCCCAGTTGCTTCAGCCAGCTCGCCACGACCGGGGCGCGCACGTTCTCGCCGCCGTCGATCAGCACGATGCGCGCGCCGCGCACGCCCACCCACTGGTCGGTGGCCTGGATCAGCTGGCCGCCGGGCGCGTGTACGGCGCCGGGTATCGAGCCCGTCTCGAATTCCTCCGGCGTGCGGACGTCGCACAGGTAGGTGGTGCGGTCCGTCTCCGCGAGCCACGCCGCGACCTGCCGCGACGGGGCGGTCCTGATCGCAAAGCGTTCCATCAACTTCCTGGCGGAGGCCTGAAGGCCGGGGAGCGCCGCCGCGTCGATCCGCTGCGGATAGCGCCGAGTGCTGCCGTGCTCGAGCTGGAATTCGGCCAGGTACCAGCCCTGCGTGCCGTTTTCCAGCGCGTACACCGGGTTCGGCACGCCGAAGTTGATGAGCGTCTGCGCGCCGAGGATGGAGCGCGTGCGCCCGGCGCAGTTCACGATGATCTTGGTCTTCGGGTTTTTCACCAGCGCCGGCACGCGCAGCGGCAGCTCCGCATTGGGCACGCAGGTGGAGCCGGGAATCGTCATCTTGTGGTGCTCGTTGACCGGCCGGCCGTCGAACAGCACGAAGTCCTCGCCCGCCGCCTTCATCCGGGCCAGTTCCTGCACCGTGACGTGCGGCGTGCCGTATTCGTGCTCCACCAGCTCGCCGAACAGCTTGCTCGGGACGTTGACGCCCTTGAACAGCACGTACCCCGCGGCGGCCCAGCCCTTCGTGCCGCCATCCAATGCCGCGATATCGGCGTAGCCCATGGCCTCCAGCCGCTTCGCCGCGCGCGCAGCAACGCCCGTCTCGCCGTCGTCGCACAGGACGATGCGCGCCGATTTTCGGGGCACCAGCGCGCCCACATCGAGCTCCAGGCGGCTGTAGGGCAGGGGCGTGGCGAAGAGCAGGTGCGACTCGCCGAACTGGCCGGCTTCACGCACGTCGAGCAGCGCGATCTCGCCGCCGTCGTGCAGCATCGCTTTCAATTTCTTCGCGGAGACGGTTTTCATCCTACTTCTCGCGCTTTACCGGACCGCCGCCGAGCAGGGCGGCAGTGGGGCGGTGGTGCCTGCCGTGCGTTGGAGGCGCCGCCGCCGGCTCCGGCTTCGGCGACGAGGGTTCGTAGGGCTTGGAGAAATCAAAACCGGACGGTGAAGGCTGGGCGGCAGGCTGTGTCCTGGGCGGGTGCGGCGCCCTGGCCGGCGGGCGCCGCGGTTCACGTTCGCGGCGCGTCTCGCGCGGTCGCTGCGGATGACGGCTATCCGCCAGGGAATCAGGAACGGGCGCCTGCGGCAGCTTGCGCTTGAGCATCCGCTCGATGTCTTCCAGGAACTTCACCTCGTCCGGGCTGACCAGCGAAATCGCCTCGCCGGGCAGGCCGGCGCGGCCGGTGCGCCCGATGCGGTGCACGTAGTCCTCCGGGGTGTGGGGCAGCTCGAAATTGATCACGAAGGGCAGCTCTTCGATATCGAGCCCGCGCGCGGCGATATCGGTCGCCACCAGCACCGGCACCTTGCCTTGCTTGAAGTCCTCGAGCGCCTGCATGCGCTCGGCCTGCGTGCGGTCGCTGTGTATTTCCTTCGCGACGACGCCGTCCTGCTGCAGCTGGCGGGCGAGGCGGTTCGCATCGCGCTTCATCCGGACGAAGATCAGCACCTGCCGCATGTCGCGGGAACGGATGAGGCGGACCAGCAGCGAGCGCTTCTTCAACAGCGGCACGAGGTGGACCTGGTGCGTGACGAGGTCGGCCGGAGCGTTGCGCGGCGCCACCTCTATCGTCACCGGGGAGCGCAGCAGCTCCTTCGCCAGCCGGCGCACCTCGTCCGGGAAAGTCGCGGAGAACAGCAGGTTCTGCCGCTGCGACGGCAGCACGGAGAGGATGCGCTTGATGTCGGGTATGAAGCCCATGTCGAGCATGCGGTCGGCTTCGTCCAGCACCAGGAACTCGACGCGCGAGAGGTTGACGCTCTTCTGGTGCAGGTGGTCAAGCAGCCGGCCGGGGGTTGCGACAAGGATTTCGACGCCGGCGTGCAGCTGCTTCATCTGCGGGCTGATGTCCACGCCGCCATACACCACCGCCGTGCGCAGCGGAATATATTTGCTGTAGGTGCGCGCGCTCTCCTCGACCTGCGCCGCGAGCTCACGCGTCGGAGTCAGGACCAGCACCCGTATCGGATGGCGCGCGGGAGACGGGCTGGTGCTGGCCTGAGGCGCGAGAAACTGCAACAGCGGGAGCATGAACCCGGCAGTCTTGCCGGTGCCGGTCTGGGCAGCGCCCATGACGTCGCGGTGCTGCAGGATGAGCGGGATCGCCTTGACCTGGATCGGCGTGGGCTCGGTATAACCCTGGTCCGCGACGGCGCGCAGCAGCTCCGGGATCAAGCCCAGCGTGGAGAAGGTTGGCTTGGGCGCGCCGGAGGGTTCCGGTTGGGCGGAGACCGCGCCGTCCTGGGTATGGGTCACAGCGGACGGCAACGGCGCTTGCACGATGCACTATTCACTGGCCGCAATTATACCTTGCTGCGGTGCCGCGCACTACGCGCTTAAATCTGGTAAATTTCGCACTGCACCGGGTGCCGGTGCCGGCAAACGACCGCAAGACATGAACATTGCTATCGAACTTCAGGCGGTGCAGCGCGGCGGGCTCCCGCTGATCCTGACGCTGGATACCCACGGCGTGCCGCATCGCTGGATCAGCTGGCAGCATGCCTGCTACTACTACGCCAAGGACCAGGTCGCGTGGGCGACGGGTGCCGAGGCGTTCACCGTCTACGGCGGCATGAACCGGCTGACCGGAAGGCGCTCCAGCATCACGGCCTCCAGCATCATCGCCATCAAGGGCAAGGCGATGGCGATGAAGGCGTTCGGCCAGGTGCCGCCGCTCAACAACCGCGAGCTGTTCCATCGCGACCGCCAGGTCTGCGCCTACTGCGGCGGCGCGTTCGCGATCTCCCGGCTCACGCGCGACCACGTCACGCCGTTCTCGCGCGGCGGGCGCGATACCTGGATGAACTCGGTGACCGCGTGCCGCGCCTGCAACGAGCACAAGGGCAACTGCACGCCGGAACAGGCGGGGATGGAACTGATCTACCTGCCGTACGTGCCGAACCGGGCGGAATACCTGATCCTCACCAACCGCCGCATCCTCGCCGACCAGATGGAATTCCTGGCGCAGCACGTTCCGGCGCAAAGCCGCCTGCGCCAGAATCTCGCGTAACTCGCTCAGTCTTTCTTCGCGGGTGCCGCTGCGAAGTCGCGCAACTGCTCCGCCACGAGCTCGTCCGACGACTTGGGCTTGAAAATCAGCCACAGCAGGGCGCCGTTCACCAGGATGAATATCACTTCGACATAGAGCAGCGAGGTGACGATGATGTGGCTCGGCTTCTGGCTGAAGATGAGGTAGAACCCCTCGAAGGTCGGCAGCGTGGCCTTGGTGATGGCGTATACGGACTCGAAGGGCGGGAACAGCAGCACCAGCAGCAGGTTGACGCCGGTGAAGATCAGCGTCGCGTTCTGCAGCCCCATCCAGCTCTTCTTCCCGGCCGCTGGCCTGTCCCGCAACAGCAGCCAGGCGATGCCGGCGTTGACCAGCAGCACCAGCGCTTCCAGCCACAATACGCTGGTATTGATCTCGCCGTAGGGCGGCGCGAGGAAAACCGGATGGAATCCCCCGAAAATCGGCAGCTTGGAGGCCGCGATCGTGTACTGGTCGAACGGCGGGAACAGCAGTATCACCAGCAGGTTGACCGCCGCGATCGACAGCGCGATTGTTTGGTGCCGGTTAACAGCCCTCTCCGCAGTGGCTTTGGAGCCGATTATAGCGGAACAGCGCCTCCGGGCACGGGCGCAGGCTGGAGAGGCTCAGCGGCAGACTGCGAGCGCAAGCGCCTGAAGGATGTCCCCGCTGCGTTCATTCTGCGCGAACGCGGCGACATGCAGGTCGCCGGTCTTCCACCCGGGCTCGATCCTGAAGCGGTGGCCCAGCGCGGCCGAGCCCCGGTCGTCAACGGTATAGGGGCCGGCTATTTCCCGCACCACGAAGTCGTGGCGCAGGCGTTTTCCCCGGTTTTCTCCCGCGGTCACCTGGGTCGAAAGATTGTTCTCGTAGAGCGCGAGGTAAGCGCGCGCGTCCCGCCATTCAGCCGCGTCCACAATTGCGGCGGCGCCTTGCACGGCGAGCATGCCCGCGGGCTCGGTCGCGAGCTGCAGGCTGATTCTGGCCTTGGGCGCCTCTCGCGCCAGTGCGCTCACGTGTCCGCCGAAATCGTCGATCACGGCGCGGCGACGGTAGTCCCTGCCGTTGAGCAGCAGCTGGGGCGTGTACACGACGCGCGAATGGTTGCGCTGGTTGGCGCCGCGCTGGCGCGCGCTGTATTGAGCCTTGGCGAATGGATCGCTCCAGCCCAGGTCATTCCAGTAGTCGACGTGAAAGGCGAGCGTCACGATTTGTTCCGCGGTGTACCCGCGGCCGGGAAGCGCGCTCACCCAGCGGTCGGTGGGCGGGCAGCTGTCGCAGCCTTCGGAAGTGTAGAGTTCCAGCAGTGCCACGCGCCGCGCCCCGCTTTCCCCGCTGCAGGTCGCGGCGTCCGCTGCGGCCACCATCAGGGTCATGGCGACGGCGGCAAAGCGTCGGGCGCAGTCCATTGGCATGACTCCATATACGCGCACCATCGGACTTTGGCTGCTCCACCCGGGTCGAATGAGGAATGGTATTGATCCATTGGTGATCTCATATCTAACTTTAATATAGCATTATAAGGTACTGTTTATACAATAAAACTTCATTCATATTCGTGCCCATCACCCATCACTCATCACGGATTCCAGGTGGCCCAGTTCTTCTCGATCCATCCCGATAACCCGCAGCCGCGCCTGATCCGGCGGGCGGTTGAAATCGTGCGGGCGGGCGGAGTGATGGTCTATCCCACGGACTCGTGCTACGCGCTCGGCTGCCGTCTCGGCGACAAGGCGGCGCTCGAGCGCATCCGCGCCATCCGGAAGCGGGACGATCGGCACCATCTTTCGCTCGTCTGCCACGACCTGGCCGAGATCGCCGTCTACGCCAAGGTGGACAATCACCAGTTCCGGCTACTCAAGAGGGCGACGCCCGGGGGCTACACGTTCCTGCTCAGGGCAACGCGCGAGACACCGAAACGGGTGGCGCACCCGGGCCGCCGGACGATCGGGCTGCGGGTACCGGACCATCGCGTGGCGCGCGCGCTGCTCGCCGAGCTCGGGGAGCCGTTGCTGAGCTCGACACTGATGCTGCCCGGGGACGAGCTGCCGTTGAACGACGCGCACGAGATGCGGCGCCGCCTCGAGCACCAGGTGGACCTCATACTCGATTGCGGCTCGTGCGGGATCACGCCGACGACGATCGTGGACCTTACCGGCGAGGAGCCGGTGATCGTGCGGCGGGGCAAAGGTAGCCTCGCGCCATTCGGCGCGTGACGCGGAACGGCGAACCATGATGGCGCAATGGCGCGAAGCCGGCAGGCTCCGGGCGGCCTGTTAAAATAGCCGGAATCCCTATCTCGGAATTTGCCATTTGGAGCTCAACCTGGTCCAGATCGTCGCGGTCTATGCGTTGCCCGTGATCCTGGCGATCACCCTGCACGAGGCGGCGCACGGCTACGTTGCGAAGCATTTCGGCGACATGACCGCCTACCTGGAAGGACGGGTTAGCCTGAATCCCCTGCGACACATCGATCCGTTCGGCACGGTCGCGCTGCCGCTCATCCTGCTGGTGCTGGGGAAGCTCTTTGGCGGCGGCATCATTTTCGGCTGGGCGAAGCCGGTGCCCGTCAATTTTGCCAACCTGCGCCGTCCGAAGCGCGACATGCTGTGGGTTGCCGCTGCTGGCCCCTTCAGCAACCTCGTGATGGCCCTGTTGTGGGCGCTCGCGGTCAAGATCGGGCTGTCGTTGCCGGGCTCGTATTTTTCGCTGCCGTTGACGCTGATGGGCGCGGCCGGCGTGTTTTTCAATATCGTCATCATGGTGCTGAACCTGGTGCCGCTGCCCCCGCTCGACGGCGGTCGCATCCTCGTCAGCCTTCTGCCCAGTCGAGTGGCATGGCGCGTCGCGCGGATCGAGCCCTACGGCTTCTTCATCCTCATCGTCCTGCTCTTCACCGGCGTGCTCGGCTTCGTGCTGTGGCCGGCGATCGCGGTGCTGATGGCGCTGGTCGCGGCCCTGCTCGGTCTGCCGGTGAGGGACCTGATCCGGCTGGCCGGCCTGAGCTGAGCCGGCGGGGTCCCGATCATGTTCGCCAACCGCGTGCTATCCGGCATGCGCCCGACGGGGGCGCTGCACCTGGGCCACTATCACGGCGTGCTCAAGAACTGGGTGCGGCTGCAGCACGAGTACGAATGCCTTTATTTCGTCGCCGACTGGCATGCGCTCACCACGCATTACGACACGCCGGACGTCATCGAGCGGCATGTGTGGGACATGGTGATCGACTGGCTCGCTTCGGGCATCGACCCGGCGCAGGCGACGCTGTTCATCCAGTCGCGCGTTCCGGAGCACGCGGAGCTGCACCTGCTGCTGTCTATGGTGACGCCGCTCGGCTGGCTCGAGCGCATCCCGACCTACAAGGACCAGCAGGAGAAGCTCGCCGAGAAGGACCTTGCCACTTACGGCTTCCTCGGCTACCCGCTGCTGCAGAGCGCGGACATCCTGATCTATCGCGCGAGCATGGTGCCGGTGGGCGAGGACCAGGTGCCGCACGTCGAGTTCACGCGCGAGATCGCGCGCCGCTTCAATCACGTGTTCGGGCGCGAGGAGGGGTTCGAGCAGAAGGCGGAGGCCGCGATCAAGAAGCTCGGGGCGAAACGCGCCCGGCTCTACCGGCAGCTGCGCACCAAATTCATGGAGAAGGGCGACGCGGAGGCGCTTGCCGCGGCGCGCGCGCTGGTGGAAGAGGCGCAAAATCTGCCCATGGGCGACCGCGAGCGCCTGTTCGGATACATCGAAGGCGGCGGCAAGGTGCTGCTGAGCGAGCCGCAGGCGCTCCTCACCGAGGCCTCCCGGATGCCGGGCCTGGACGGGCAGAAGATGTCGAAGTCCTACGACAACACCATCAGCCTGCGCGAGGATGCCGACAGCGTGGCGAAGAAGATCCGCACGATGCCCACTGATCCGGCGCGGGTGAAGCGCTCCGATCCGGGCGACCCCGCCAAGTGCCCGGTCTGGCAGTTCCACCTGGTCTATTCGGACGACAAGCGCAAGGAGTGGGTGCAGCAGGGCTGCCGCAGCGCCGGCATCGGCTGCCTCGAGTGCAAGCAGCCGGTGATCGACGCGGTGCTCGAGGAGCAGAAGCCCATGCGCGAGCGCGCCGAACGGTACGTTGCGGACCCGACGCTGGTGCGCTCGATTATTGCCGACGGCTGCGAGAAGGCGCGCAAGCTGGCGCAGGAAACGCTGCGCGAAGTGAAGGAAGCGATGGGATTGATTTACAGCTAGGTTTGGCGCTCGAATCGCTGTAAAATACGCCAATGCCTCCGTCGCTACTGCGGGACGGTGGCCGCAAGGCCGCTGAACTGCGTGCACCGACCGGCCGTTACTCCCAGCCGGCAGGACTCTTCCCCCCCAAATTTCCGCAAGCCCCGGCAGGCGCACGGCCCGGGCGGGAGTGCGGCCGTCATGATTGAGCCGGTCGCGGCGAGCCCGATCGCCAGGGTCTACGGCCAGCCCGTCCTGGAGGTCCCGCACGACCTGTACATTCCACCGGATGCCCTGGAAGTGTTCCTCGATCAGTTCGAGGGGCCCCTCGACCTGCTGCTGTACCTGATCCGCAAGGAGAACATCAACGTCCTCGACATCCCGATGGCGAAGCTCACCGCCCAGTACCTCGATTATGTCGAGATGATGCGCGCCCGCTCGCTGGAGCTCGCCGCTGAATACCTGCTGATGGCGGCAATGCTGATCGAAATCAAGTCGCGGATGCTGCTGCCGCGGCCGACCCCGGGCGACCTCGAGGAAGACCCGCGCGCGGAACTGGTGCGGCGCCTGATGGAATACGAAAGAATGAAGCTCGCCGCGGCCCGCCTGAACGAGCTGCCCCAGGCCGGGCGCGATTTTGCGCTGGTCCAGGTGTTGTTCGAGGAGACCGTCGCCGACCGGATGCCGGAAGTGAATCCCGAGGACCTGCGCGCGGCCTGGCTTGCGCTGCTGGCACGGGCCGCGGTCAACCGCCATCACCGCATTTCGCGCGAGCAGCTCTCGGTGCGCGACCACATGACCCGCATCCTGCGCCGCCTGCACGATGCGCGTTTCGTCGAATTCCTGGACTTGTTCGACCCGGCGCAGGGCCTCGCCGTGCTGGTCGTGACGTTTCTCGCGCTGCTCGAGCTCGCGCGCGAGAGCCTGATCGAGATTGCCCAGCAGGAAGCCTACGCGCCCATTTACGTGAAACTGAAAAGCGGCCACCTCGCGGCCGTTTGACAACGGAAAGCCACCATGACGACGACTTCGCCCGACCTTGGACCCATGAAGACCGTGCTGGAAACGGTGTTGCTGGCGAGCCAGGAGCCGCTCCCGGTCGCGGAGTTGAAGGGACTCTTCGACGAGGAGCCCTCCACCGATACGCTGCGCCGCGCGCTCGAGGAGTTGCGCCGCGACTGGCAGGGCAGGGGCGTCGAGCTGGTGCAGGTGGCCTCCGGCTGGCGTTTCCGGGCGCGGCCCGAGTACCAGCGCTACCTCGACCGCCTGAATCCCCAGAAGCCGCCGCGTTATTCGCGCGCGGTGCTGGAAACGCTCGCCATCATCGCCTACCGGCAGCCGGTCACGCGCGGCGACATCGAGGACATCCGCGGCGTCGTGGTCTCCCCCAACATCATCCGGGCGCTGGAGGCGCGCGGGTGGGTCGAGGTGGTAGGGCACAAGGAAGTGCCGGGGCGCCCCGAGCTGCTGGCAACCACCAGGGCATTCCTGGATGATCTCAACGTGGCTTCGCTCGCTGAACTGCCGCCGCTCGACGATCTGGGATCACTGGTGGAGCGGAGCGGTGAGCCGCAGCCGCCGGTCGTCACCGAGCCGGAACCCAAAATAGTCGAGGAGCCGCGACGAGCGGCCGCCTGACGCGGCGCGGGATAGCGCCGCCGGGGCGGGGTCAGGGCGTGGCGGGTTCCAGGCGCGCCAGCACGCCGCTGGATTCGTCGGTGAGCAGGTACAAGAAACCGTCCGGCCCGTTGCGCACGTCGCGAATGCGCCCAAGCGTGTTCTTGAGCATCCGCTCTTCCTTCACCACTTTCTCGCCGTCGAGCTTGAGCCGCACCAGCATCTGATCGCGGAGCGCGCCGACGAAGAGGTCGCCGCGCCAGAGTGGAAACTTGTCCCCGGTATAGAACGCCATGCCGGAGGGCGCGATCGAGGGCACCCAGTAGTGGAGCGGCTGCGCCATGCCGGGCTTGTGCGTGCCTTCGCCGATTCTGGTGCCGACGACGTACTGGACGCCGTAGGTGATGACCGGCCAGCCATAATTGGTCCCGGCGCGGATCACGTTGATCTCGTCGCCGCCCTGCGGTCCATGCTCATGGGTCCACAACAGGCCGGTCCGGGGATGCAGTGCCGCGCCCTGCATGTTGCGGTTTCCGAGCGTGTACTTTTCCGGCTTCCAGCCCGCTCTTCCGACGAAAGGATTGTCTTTCGGCACGCGCCCATCGTCGTGCAGGCGGATCACCGATCCCGCGTGGTCGTCGGGTCTTTGCGCGCGATCCGGGTCGCCCCGTTCGCCGAGCGTGATGTACAGGTATCCCTCGCGGTCGAACACCAGCCGCGAGCCGAAATGGCGGCCGCCGCCACTCTTGGGCAGCTGGCGGAAAATGACCTGGACATTCTCGAGGCGGCTGCCGGCGAGCTTGCCGCGGGCGACTTCGGTGCCGACGCCGCCCTCACCGCGCCCCACGTAGGACAGGTAAACGAGGTTGTTCTCCGCGTAACGGGGATGCAGCGCGACATCGAGCAGCCCGCCCTGGCCGACGGCGGCGATCTGCGGCAGGCCGGGAACCGGTTGAGGATACAGCTTGCCGTCCTTGCCGATGATCCGCAGCCGGCCCGGGCGTTCCGTGACCAGCATCCGGCCATCGGGCAGGAACGCGAGGCCCCAGGGATGCTCGAGCCGCTCGACCAGCCGCACGACGCGAAAAGCGTGCTCTTCGCTGGTGATTGCTTGTGCGCTGGCGGGCGAGGCGCCCAGGGCGAGAGCGGTACTAACCAACGTTGCGGCGTGCGCAGCAGCGAAGAATTTCATGAGTATTAAAGGGGAACCGGCCGGATCGCGAACTCGAGGGTCTGCAGGTCCCCGAGCACGTAAGTCGCCGGCGCGCTCACGCCCGCGACCGTCCCGGGATCGATTCGCAGCGTCTCTTCCCCTTTGATGTTCCGGACCCGCTCGATTACGGCGCGGTGCTCATGGCCATTGCATACCAGGTCGTAGTCGCCCGTGAGCGCCATTGCCCTGGCGTAATGCGGATAGTGCACCAGGAATATCCGCCTTTGCGCCAGGGCCAGGGATCCGTCCTGGCCGTAGTAATGCATGCGGTTCCCGGGTTCCTGCGCGAACCTGGACAGGTTAAACATGTCGCCTGCGTTGTTGCCGTGAATCAGGTGGATCGGCAGCCCCAATCCGATGATCGCGTGCAGCGTGGAAGGCGCCACTAGGTCGCCGCAGTGCAGTATCGCCTGGGCGCCGAGCGCTTTCGCTTCCGCGACGGCCGCGGCAAGCGGCTCGCGATGGTCGTGGCTATCGGAGACGATGCAGATTTTCAGATTTCACCTCCGCGGGCATTGTATCCGATGCGCTGCTAAGTATTTTCTATAGCTGCATAACCTTTTTTTTGGCTTGCTCCGCACCCTGAGCGTTTAGAATCAGCGCAGTAAAAAGGGGGTCATGATGTTCACGAGCAATCCTTTTGCCGAAATTTCGGCGTCCATGCCGCCCGCCGTCATGCAGGCCTATGTCGTCATCATGATTGCCCTGGTGGCGGTAGGGACGCTGTTCGACATCGTACATAAGGGGAGCGCCAAGTATTTTTTCGATAATTGGCGGAAATCGCAAAGCAAGGGGGCGAAGCAAGTCGGTGGCGGCGAATTGGTGTCGATCGCCATCCAAACCGGCCTTGTGGACGTCCTGACATCCGGGGAATTCTGCAACGCGCGTCGCCGGGTCGCCCATCTGCTGACCATGTACGGCTTCGTGATCTACGTCATTACCACCGCCATCATGGTCTTCGGCTACCCGACGCCCGCGACTCCGACGCCCGCCATCCTGCCGCTACTTTGGTGGATTGGCGGCTTGATGGTTTGCCTCGGCGGATACTGGTTCTGGTTCTTCATCCGGGCCGATGTCGTCGCCGAGGGCAATTCGCCGCTGCGCATGATGCGCGCGGACCTGTTCATCCTATCGCTTCTGGGCAGCGCAACACTGGGCTTGATCTGGGCCTTTCTGCAAACGAAAGGCAGTCCGGGGGCCAGCATGTTCTTCGGTTTGTACCTCATCGCCACGACAGTGCTGTTCGGATCGGTACCGTGGTCCAAGTTCGCTCACATGTTTTTCAAGCCCGCAGCGGCGTTCGAAAAAAGGGTTTCCTACGCGAACGGCACCCGGAGCAATCTGCCCGGCCCCGCGGACAAGCCCGAGGTGTTCGGCAGCGCTCGCGAAACACCCCGGCACTACTGAGAGGCGACGAGAACCCATGCCAACTTTCGTTTACATGACGCGGTGCGACGGTTGCGGGCATTGTGTCGACATCTGCCCGTCCGACATCATGCACATCGACAAGACCTATCGGCGCGCCTACAACATCGAGCCGAACATGTGCTGGGAGTGCTACTCCTGCGTGAAGGCCTGTCCGCAACACGCCATCGATTGCCGCGGCTATGCCGACTTCGCCCCGCTGGGCCACAGCGTCCGGGTGCTGAGGGAAGAGGCCAAGGCGACCATTTCGTGGAAGCTCAAGTTCCGGGACGGCCGCGAGAAGAACTTCGTGTCGCCGATCCGCACGACGCCCTGGGGATCGATCAAGGGACCGGCCGAGTACGACGCGCCGCGCCCCGAGGATTTCGCCAGGCAGGAACTCGCACACGAACCGGATGCGCTCAACATCAAGGGGGGATTACCCGCGTTGCGTCCGGATCAATTGAAGCAGGGAGTCGTCTGATGGGACTGTTCGGCGGCAGAAAAACGGTATTCGTCGACGCGGACATCCTCGTCATCGGCGGCGGCATGGCCGGTTGCGGGGCGACCTACGAGTCCCGGTACTGGGGGCGCGACCTGAAGATCGTCTGCGTCGAGAAAGCGAACATCGAGAGGAGCGGCGCCGTCGCCCAGGGGCTGTACGCCATCAACTGCTACATGGGCATGCAGTGGGGCGAGAACCAGCC
>MERD01000120.1:19869-26989 GCA_001771935.1 Betaproteobacteria bacterium RIFCSPLOWO2_02_FULL_67_26 | reverse complement strand
GTTCATGCGCACCATGATGGAGGCGCTCAAGATCTGTCTGCCGATCACGCTCATGACCTTCGCGATCTTCACGCGCTCGGAGATGGCGGTGAAGCCTGGCTGGGGGCAGATCGGCGATGTCCTGGTCGTGACCACCGCCACCTGCGGCGTGGGATTCGCGATGTTCGGGCGATGCTTCGAGAACTGGAAGGCCGACGCCCCGGCGCGCGTGCTGTTCGCGGTGGCCTCATTGGTGACCCTGTTTCATCCGAACGACAAGCTGATCTGGGTGACCGCCGCGGTCACCCTCGTCGCCCTGATCTGGGGCATCCGGCGTCACAACTGGATTGCTCCGCCGGCGGACATGCCGGTGGCCGAACCTGCTGCGAGCGAATTGGCACGGCCGGAAGACCTCGCCCGCGTGGTCGCCGAGGCGCGGCGCGACATCGGCTGACCCGCCCCCTGCCGCTTCCGTCGATTGGGAGCGAGCGGCGGGGGGAGCCGTGGAAGCCTTGACGATGCCAGCCTGTTCATATACGGTGCCCAGCAAACAAGCAGGCCAGTTGGGCTGGCAAACCATTAATGATGAAGGAGGAGGCTATGAACCGTAACCCAATGCTTCGATTGGGCGTTTGGGCCGCTACCGCGACGTTCCTGGCTGCTGCCGTTATCTGGGGAGCCCCCCAAACCGCCAACGCGCAGGACAAGCCGAGCAAGGTCGTGCTGCGCTTCGCCGCCGACTTCCCGCCGCCGCCACACCCGGCGGGTCTGGCCATGAAGTACTTCGCTGCGCGCCTGCCGCAAGTCATTCCCGGCAGCGAGGCGCGCCTGTATTACGCCGGCGCCCTCTACACCGTTCCCGAGGCGTTCGAGGCGATGCGCCAGGGCAACCTGGAAATGACCTGGATGCAGATCGGCAAGGCGGCCCCGGTCGATTCCTGGATGTTGTCGGTCGTTGGGCCCGGCATCCTCACGACGGTCGGCGCGGTAGACAACCTGGACAAGACCAAGACCTACCAGATGCTGGTCGACCGGATGCTGAAGAACCAGCAGGTCAAGGTATTCGGCGTCGGGCACATGAGCTTCGGCATGGGCGTGGGCGGCAAGAAGCGCTACGTCAAGCCCTCGGACTTCGACGGCCGCAAGGTGCGTAGCATGGGGCCTGCCGAAAACCCCGTGCTCGCGTCGTGGAAGGCGAATCCGGTCGTGATGGGCTTCGGCGAAGTGCCGAGCGCGCTGGAATCCGGCGTCATCGACGGGCTGATGACCAGCCTCGGCGGCTGGAACAGCTTGCGCGAGCAGGCGCCGTACTACACGATGGGCGGCGCCGGTGCTTTCGTCGGCGATTACTACATGGTGAGCGCGAGCCGCCGCTGGTGGGACCGCCTCACGCCTCCGACCCGGGCGGCGCTCGAGAAACTGATCGGCGAGACCATCCAGGTGCAGAAGGAATACAACTGGTGCTTCGACAAGATCGCCTACGACAAGTACGGCACCAAGGACCCCTCCAAGCCGGGCGTGTACTGGATGACTCCGCAGGAAGTCTCCGCCATGGTGGGCGCGATGGGCAATGCGGCGATCGATTACGTCAAGAGCAAGACCCCGCCGGCGGCGGCCCAGTGGGTTGACAACTTCGTGAAAGAGGGCCGCGAGCTGTCCAAGCAGCACCCCTCCGGCTCGTCGTGGATAGAGAAAGTCGACTGCTCCAAGCACGCGTCGGTGATCGTGGTCAAGTAAGGCGCCGCGCGGCGGAATCCGGCGCGTGGAGAAGGTTTTCGCGATCTGGTGCGCGTTCCAGGACCGGATCCTGGGACGCGCAGCTTCGCTTATCCTGCTTGGCTGCACGCTGCTCGCCCTGCTCGAGATATTCCGCCGCTACGTACTGGGTTTTTCGTACGAGTGGCAGCAGGATGCCGTCACGTTCTTCATCCTGAGCGGCGTCTACCTGTACTTCAGCATTTCGCAACGCCATGGCGAGCACCTGGCCGTGACGGTGCTGCCGGAAGTGCTGGAGATGGTCGGGCCGCGCGCGCGCCGGGCGGCCGAGGTCATCAAGCTCGTCGCGCTGGTCCTGTCCTTCCTGTTCATGCTTGCCCTGGTCTGGTGGGGCATACCGGAAGTGCGCGAGGCCGTCCACTACGAGACCCGCACCGAGAGCCTGTCGTTTCCCATGTGGCCGTTTCTTGCGGTGCTGCTCGTGGGCTTCGTATGCATGGCGATCACGATGTTTTTCCAGGTCTATCGCGGCATCCAGAAACTGCGCGGCCGCACCGTTCTCGAGGAGCCATCCGAGTCGGACGGGCTGCACCGCCAGTGAAGCGCCGGCGGGACCGGGGGTAGCGCATGAATATCACCGGCATCGTGGTCCTCGTGCTGCTCGTGCTGAGCGTGCCGATCGGCATCGCGTTGAGCGCATCCAGCGCGGCTTTCATCCTGTTTGATCCGCTGCTCCAGCCCGAGGTCATCTTCCGCGCTTTCTTCAATTTCATCAGCCGCTATTCGCTGATGGCGATTCCGCTGTTCATCTTCGCGGGATTCCTCATGGAGAAGACCGGCCTCGTCGGCCAGCTCTTCAAGTTCTCCGACTCGCTGGTGGGCTGGCTGCCCGGCGGCTTCGGCGTGGCCACGGTGATGGCGTGCGTGATGTTCGGCGCGATCTCCGGTTCGAGCGTGGCGATGGCGGCAGCCATGGCGGTCATCGCCATCCCCGAGATGCTGCAGCGCGGCTACCCGCCCTGGCTGGCGGGGGGCCTCGTGGCGACGGCGGGCGGCATCGCGATGCTGATACCGCCCAGCATTATCCTGATCCTGTACGGGATCGTGACCGAAACCTCCGTGGTGCGGCTGTTCTTCGCCGGCGTCATTCCAGGGCTGCTGCTCGCCATCGGCAATATCATCACCGTCATGTTCATCGCGTGGTTCCTGAAGCTGCCGCGGGGCTCGTTCGACCGGCGCCGGCTCTGGGCCGAGTCCAAGGGCGCGCTCCCTGCGTTCGGCATGCCGGTTGTCATCCTTGGCGGGCTGTACGGGGGCCTCTTTACTCCCACTGAAGCCGCTGCCGCAGCCTGCGGCTACGCGCTGATCTACGGCTTCATCAGAAAACGGGGAGAATTCTTCAAGGACCTGTTGCCGGTCGCCGCCCGTTCCCTGAACCTGACTGCGGTCGTGCTCTTCCTCGTGGGCAGCGTGGGCGTTTTCCAGTTCCTGATGGCCAACCTGTACTGGCCGCAGAAGATAACCGAGGCGGTGGTCGGCGTGGGGCTCACGCCGTACGGCTTCCTGTTTGCCTACGTGGGCGTCCTGCTGCTGCTCGGAATGCTCATCGACGGGGTCGCAATGGTGTTGCTGACCGTGCCGGTGGTGTTCCCGGTTGCCCTGGCCCTGAAAATTGACCCGGTCCACCTTGCCATCATCGTGACGCTCGCGGTCGAGACGGGGGTGGTGACGCCGCCGGTGGGGCTCAACGTCTTCGCGGTGAGCGGCACCGCGAAGATCCCGGTGCTCGAGGTCACCAAGGGGACCATCCCCTTTTTCCTGGGGGATCTTGCCGTGCTGGTGGTGGTGATTTTCTATCCGGTGCTCGCGACCTGGCTGCCGAACCTGCTGGTGACCGACGTCTTCAAGTGACGTACCGCCACATCGAGGTGCGCCGGGCCGCCGGTGCACTCGGCGCCGAGATCGGGGGCGTGAACCTGGCCGGACCGCTCGGGGACGAGACCATCTCGGAGATTCGCCAGTCCCTGCTCGATCACCTGGTGATCTTTTTTCGGGGGCAGAAGCTGACCCCGCAGGAGCAGCTCGCGTTCGCCCAGCGCTTCGGCCAGCCGATGGAGTACCCGCAGCTCAAGGGATTGCCCGAGTGCCCGCTCGTCACGCCGGTGATCAAGCTCGAGCACGAGCGGGTGAACTTCGGTGGCATCTGGCATTCCGACACGACCTATCTCGAACGACCGCCGATGGCGAGCATGCTCTATGCCGTCGAGCTGCCGCCGTTCGGCGGTGACACCCTGTTCGCCAACCAGTACCTGGCCTACGAGACGTTGTCAGAGGGACTGAAGCGGGTGCTGGCTGGCCTGACCGGCATCAACTCGTCAACGAAGGCCGAAGCTTCGAAGACCCGCGAGGATCGCCTGCGTGCGGCCGGCGCGGAGCGTAAGGTGCTGGTGGGCGAACATCCGGTAGCGCGCACGCATCCAGAGACCGGGCGCAAGGCGTTGTACGTCAACGTCGGCCACACCGCGCAGTTCAAGGGCTGGACGGAGCAGGAGAGCCGCCCGTTGCTCGACTTTCTGTTCCGGCACCAGGTCCAGGCCGAGTTCAGCTGCCGCTTTCGTTGGGAGCCCGGCTCGCTGGCATTCTGGGACAATCGCTGCGCCCAGCACTACCCGGTGAACGACTACCAGGGATTCCGGCGCGTCATGCACCGCGTCACGCTGGCGGGCGACACGCCGCGTTGACGGCTCGTAGCGGGTCCCGGAGCGCAGCCGATCCGCTGTCTCCCGCGCTGGTCGCGACGCGGCAAGCTCCTGTTTTGGCGAGAGAAATCAAGCGAAACTGCTTCATTTCAACGCCTTATCGTGTTATCCTCACAAGTTCGATTGAAAAACCAAGACTCAGGAACGCTTCATGGCGGTTGAACGCACCTTGTCCATAATCAAACCCGATGCGGTAACCAGTAACGTGATAGGAAAGATCTACTCCCGTTTCGAGGACGCCGGCCTCAAGATCGTCGCCGCACGCATGGCGCACCTGTCGCGCGCCGAGGCCGAGGGGTTCTACGCGGTGCACAAGGACCGGCCTTTTTTCAGGGACTTGGTCGATTTCATGACTTCCGGCCCGGTGATCATCCAGGTGCTCGAAGGGGAGAGCGCGATCCAGAGGAACCGCGACCTGATGGGGGCGACCGACCCGAAAAAGGCCGCCAGGGGCACCATTCGCGCCGACTTCGCTCAAAGCATAGACGCGAATGCGGTACATGGCTCGGATTCGCCCCAGACCGCCGCGACCGAGATCGCCTATTTCTTTTCCAAGCAGGACATACACTCCCGCTGAGCGCCGCGCCGCCATGACAGTCAATCTGCTCGGACTGGGCCAGGAGGGGCTCGACGCGTTTTGCGCCGGCCTGGGTGAGAAGCCTTTTCGCGCCCGCCAACTCATGCGCTGGCTGCATCATGCGGGCGTGGATGATTTCGCCGCCATGACGGACGTGGCAAAGTCCTTGCGCGAGCGGCTGGCGGAATGCGCGGTCATCGCTCCGCCTCGGGTATTGCGCGACACCATCGCGGCCGACGGCACGCGCAAATGGCTGCTCGACGTCGGCACCGGCAACGCCATCGAGTCCGTTTTCATTCCCGAGGAGGGCCGCGGCACGCTGTGCATCTCGTCGCAGGCGGGCTGCGCGCTCGCCTGCTCGTTCTGCTCGACCGGGCACCAGGGCTTCAACCGCAACCTCGGCGTGGAGGAGATTATCGGGCAGCTCTGGCTTGCGAACAAATGCCTCGGCCGCGGCGTGGCCGAAGCGCGTCCGATCAGCAACGTGGTGATGATGGGCATGGGCGAGCCGCTCGCCAATTTCGACAACGTGGTGGCGGCGCTGCGGCTCATGCTCGACGACAATGCCTACGGCCTGTCGCGCCGGCGCGTCACGCTCTCCACCGCGGGGCTGGTGCCTGCAATCGACCGGCTGCGCGACGAATGCCCGGTGGCGCTGGCGGTGTCGCTGCACGCGCCGGACGATGCGCTGCGCAACGAGCTGGTGCCGGTCAACCGCAAGTATCCGATCCAGGAGCTGCTCGGCGCATGCGTGCGCTATCTCGAAAAGGCGCCGCGCGATTTCGTGACGTTCGAATACGTGATGCTCTCCGGCGTCAACGACAGCTTGGCGCAGGCGCGCGCGCTCGCCGCCCTGGTGCGGGAGGTGCCGTGCAAGTTCAACCTCATCCCGTTCAATCCGTTTTCCGGGACCGGCTACCGGCGTTCGGATGCCGCGGCGATCGCCCGTTTTCGCGACGCGCTGATGCAGGCCGGACTGGTCACAACCGTCCGCAAGACGCGCGGCGATGACATCGACGCGGCGTGCGGGCAGCTCGCGGGACGCGTTCAGGACCGGACCCGGCGCAGCAAGCGCCGGCAGGACGCATCGGCGATAACGGAGGCTGCGCGGTGAGGTGCTTGCGACTGGCGATAGTGGCTGCCTGCCTGGCGCTATCGGGTTGCGTTTCGCAGCCGTCCGACGATAGCGCCCTCAAGTCCGCGTCGTCCACCATGGGAGATGAAGGGCTGGACAGGGCGCGGGCGCGCATACACACCGAGCTCGCCGCCGGCTACTATGAAATCGGCAACATGAGCGTGGCGCTGGAAGAAGTGAAAGAGGCGGCGCGGGCCGATCCCAACTACGGTCCCGCCTACAACATCGCGGGGCTGATCTATGCCCGGTTGAAGGAGGACCGCCTGGCGAGCGAGAGCTTCCAGCGCGCCTTGCGCCTGAACCCGAGCGACTACGATGCCCTCCATAACTACGGGTCATTCCTGTGCGATCGCAAGCAGGAGCGGGAAGCCATCAAGCACTTCCTGGCCGCGGTGCGCAACCCGCTGTACCCCCTGCCGGAGCGGTCCTACGTCAATGCCGGCCTGTGCGCCCGCCAGAGCGGGGACCTGGCGGGAGCCGAGGAATACTTCCAGCAAGCATTGAAGCTGCGTCCAACCCAGCCGCAGGCGCTCTACCAGCTGGCGGACATGTCTTACGCCAGAGGTGATCTCGGCGGGGCAAGAGGCTACCTCGGACGGCTGACGCAGGCGGCGGATTCCAGCGCCGAGGTGCTGTGGCTCGGCGCGCGCATCGCGCGCCGCATGGGGGACCGCAACCTGGAGGCGAGCTACGCGCGCCAGTTGCGCAA
Source organism: Betaproteobacteria bacterium RIFCSPLOWO2_02_FULL_67_26 (assembly GCA_001771935.1). GTDB lineage: Bacteria > Pseudomonadota > Gammaproteobacteria > Burkholderiales > SG8-41 > SG8-41. The sequence goes on along the minus strand of MERD01000120.1, from coordinate 20,114 downwards.
TCGCTACCCGAACGCCCGGGAAACGCGCGCGCTCAACGCGGGTAAGTACGAATGAACGACGCTGTCAACATGATGGCCGCGGCGGGCGAGACGGAAATCGCGTCCCCGGGCCGTCGCCTCGCCGAGGCAAGACAGGCGCAGAACCTGACCACCGCGGACGTCGCGCGCCAGCTGAAGCTCTCGGTGTGGCAGGTGGATGCGCTGGAGGCCGGGCGCTATCACCAGTTGCCGGGTCCGATCTTCGT
>MERD01000120.1:8251-19854 GCA_001771935.1 Betaproteobacteria bacterium RIFCSPLOWO2_02_FULL_67_26 | reverse complement strand
CCGGGCGAGCTGCTGCGCGCGGGGGGCGACAGCCTGCAGCAGCCGGTAGCGAGGCGCGACGCGCCGCCTTCGCAGGACATCCCGTTCCCGGGCCAGGAGACGCCGCGGTGGCCCCTTTACGCGGTCGCCGCCGCCGTCATCGTCGGGGCATTGGCGATCTACGAGTTTTATTGGAACGAGCCGGAGGCAAGGACTGCCCGGCCGGCCGTGGCGGCGTCGACCTCCGCGGCGGCGCCCGCGCAAGCTGCGAGTACGCCCGAAGCGGTTCCAGTTTCGGGCGGCGAAGCGCAGGCGGTTCGGGAGGCTTCCGTAGCGAGCGTCGCTGCCGCGCCGATGGTGCCGGCGGCCGAAATCGTTTCGGCACCGGAGGCGGACCGCGCTCCGGGGCCGGGCGAACGGCAGGTCAGGCTCGACTTCGACGACGAGTCGTGGGTGGAAATCCGGGATCGCAACGAGCGGGTCATCTTCTCGCAGCTCAACCGCCCGGGCACCCAGCAGTTCATCCACGGACTGCCGCCGTTTTCGGTCGTGGTCGGCAATGCGCAAGGCGTGCGGCTCACCTACGACGAGCGGCCGGTCGACCTCTCCGTTCATACCAAGATCGACGTCGCGCGCCTGATCCTGCAATGAAGTGCTATCCGGATTACGGGCCCTTGCCGCGGCGCAGGAGCGTACAAGCGAGGGTTGGGCACGTCGCGATCGGAGGCGATGCGCCGATCGTGGTCCAATCCATGACCAATACCGACACGGCCGACGTCGCGGCCACCGTGCAGCAGGTGGCGGAGCTGGCGCGCGCCGGGTCCGAGATCGTGCGGGTGACCGTCAACACTGCCGAAGCCGCGGCGGCGGTGCCCGTGATCCGCGAGCGGCTCGACGCGATGGGGATCAGCGCGCCGCTGGTGGGGGATTTCCATTTCAACGGCCACCGGCTGCTGACGCGGCACCCGGCGTGCGCCGAGGCGCTGGCGAAGCTGCGCATCAACCCGGGCAACGTCGGGCGCGGTTCCCGGCGCGACGAGCAGTTCGCCACGATGGTCGAGTTTGCCTGCCGCTACGGCAAGCCGGTTCGCATCGGAGTCAATTGGGGCAGCCTCGACCCCGAGCTGCTGGCGCGGATGATGGATGAGAACGCAAGGCAGCGCGACCCGGAGGATGCGGCGGTCGTGACACGCAAGGCGCTGGTCGTGTCCGCGCTGGACAGCGCACGGCAGGCGGAGGCGCTGGGACTGCCGCGCGAGCGCATCATGCTCTCGTGCAAGGTCAGCGGCGTGCAGGACCTGATCGCGGTCTACCGCGACCTCGCGGCCCGCTGCGACCATGCCCTGCACCTGGGATTGACGGAGGCGGGCATGGGGTCGAAGGGCATTGTCGCCTCGACCGCCGCCATGTCGGTGCTGCTGCAGGAGGGCATCGGCGACACCATCCGCGTCTCGCTCACGCCGGAGCCGGGCGGCGACCGCACGCGGGAAGTGATCGTGGCGCAGGAAATGCTGCAGACCATGGGTCTGCGCTCCTTCGCGCCGCTGGTAATCGCGTGCCCGGGCTGCGGGCGCACCACCAGCACTTATTTCCAGGAGCTCGCCGACCGCATCCAGAGCTGGCTGCGGGCGCAGATGCCGCAGTGGCGCGGCCGCTATGCGGGGGTCGAGGGGATGCATGTCGCCGTGATGGGCTGCGTGGTGAACGGGCCCGGCGAGAGCAAGCATGCCAACGTCGGAATCAGTCTCCCCGGCTCGGGCGAGAACCCGGTGGCGCCCGTCTTTGTCGATGGCGTGAAGACCGTGACCCTGAAGGGCGGGAATATCGCCGCCGAGTTCCAGAAGATCGTCGAGCAATACGTGGTCGACACCTATTCGAGCAAGGTCGCAGGCGAAGGCACGCAACCGGCGAAGGATGCCGCCCACGCGTGAATGACGGGCGGGGCCCGCCCCGCTTTTTGGATTTTCCAGTTACCGATCACGATGGCTTCCAGGCAGATACAGGCGGTCCGCGGGATGAACGATGTCCTGCCGGGCGAGGCGCATTTATGGGAATTCCTCGAGGACACGGTGAGGGCGTGGCTGCGCGCCTATGGCTACCGCGGTATCCGCACGCCGGTCCTGGAGCGCACGGAGCTTTTCGTGCGCTCGATCGGCGCCGCGACCGACATCGTCGAGAAGGAGATGTACACCTTCGTGGACGAGCTGAACGGCGAGAGCCTCGCGCTGCGCCCGGAGGGCACCGCGGCGTGCGTGCGCGCCGTGATCGAGCACAACCTGCTCTACGCGGGCCCGCAGCGCCTGTGCTACTGGGGGCCGATGTTTCGCCACGAGCGCCCGCAAAAGGGACGCTATCGCCAGTTCCACCAGGTCGGCGTGGAAGCGCTCGGCTTTCCCGGTCCCGACATCGACGCGGAGCATCTCGTGATGTGCGCGCGGCTGTGGCGCCGCCTGGGCCTCGATGGCATCGCGCTCGATTTGAACACGCTGGGCGACGCCAGCGCCCGTGCCCGCTACCGCGCGCGCCTGGTGAAGCACCTGGAGCGCAACGAGGCGCGGCTCGACGCCGACTCGAAGCGCCGCCTGCACGCGAACCCGCTACGGGTGCTCGACAGCAAGAACCCGGACATGAAGGAGATCGTCGAGCAGGCGCCGAGACTCGCCGATGACCTCGACGAGACCTCCCTCAGGCAGTTCGAGGCATTGCAGGCGATGCTGCGCGACGCCACTGTGGAATTCCGCATCAACACGCGCCTCGTTCGCGGCCTCGACTATTACAACGGCGCGGTCTATGAATGGGTCAGCGATCGCCTGGGCGCGCAAAACGCGGTGTGCGCCGGCGGACGCTACGACGGGCTGGTGGAACACATCGGCGGCAAGCCCACGCCCGCCTGCGGCTTCGCGATGGGGGTCGAGCGCCTGCTGGTCCTGCTCAAGGCCGGCGCGGCCGCGGCGCCGCGGGGCGCGGACGTCTACCTGCTGCGCCAGGGCGCGGCGGCGGAGCGCTACGGGGCGCGGGTGGCGGAGCAGCTGCGGGAGGCGGGCCTGTCGGTGGTCCTGCATTGCGGCGGCGGCGGCTTCAAGTCGCAGATGAAGAAGGCGGACACGAGCGGCGCGCGGTTCGCGGTCATCGTCGGCGATGACGAAGCGGCGTCGGACGTCGTGAGCGTGAAGCCGCTGCGCGAGGCGGCGCAGCAGATCCGCGCCTCGGTGGCAGAAGCAATCGATTTGATCAAGGGAAAAGCGTGACAAAAAAATGGCATACGATCTCGAGGAACAAGAGCAGATCGCCACGCTGAAGGCGTGGTGGAACGATTACGGCAACCTGGTGATTGCCGGCGTTGCAGCGTGCGCGTTCACCATTGCGGGGTGGCAGGGCTGGCGCTACTACCAGTCGAGCCAGGCCAGAGCCGCGGTCACGCTCTACGAGCAGCTCGACCAGGCCGAGCGCGCCGGCGATCACAAGAAGGTGCGCGACATCGCGGCGGAGATCACCGGTAAATACGCCTCCACGCCCTACAGCGCGTTCGCGGCCCTGAGCGCGGCACGGGGCAGCTTCGACACCGGCGACCTCGCGGCCGCGAAAGCGCAGCTTCAATGGGTCGTCGACAACGTCAAGGAAGACGAGATTCGCGACGTCGCGCGGCTACGCCTCGCGGGGGTGTTGCTCGACGAGAAGAAACTGGAAGAGGCGCTGGCGCTCGTGGACGTGAAGCCGGTCGAGTCCATGACCGGGCTCTATGCGGACCTCAAGGGCGACATCCTGCTCGCGCAGGGCAAGCGGGCCGAGGCGCGCAGCGCCTACCAGCTTGCGCTCGACCGGAGCGAGGCGGGGAGCCCGTACCGAGCCACCCTTCAATTGAAGCTCGAGGCGCTGGGTGATGCAACGCCAGCTGCCAGGTAGCTCGAATCCGAGTCATCGAGGGTTCCGGCAGATGAGGTTGCTTGCACTGCTCGCCGCGCTGGTGCTGCTTGCCGGCTGCCGGACGGTCGCGGACGGCTACGACCGGATCATCGGCAGGCGCCCGGCGCAGCGCCCGGCGGAACTGACCCCGATACAGCCCACCGCCTCGCTGAAGGTGTTGTGGCAGGGAAGCGTCGGATCCGCTGAGCACAGCGTCTATTACCCCGCCGTGTCGGGCAATGTCGTCTACGCCACGGGCGGATCGGGCAACGTCACCGGTTTCGATGTCGCCAGCGGGCGGGCCGTCGCGCGGATCGCGGCGGGCCAGCCCGTGTCCGGCGGAGTAGGGAGCGGCATCGGCATGGTGCTGCTCGGCACGCCCAGGGGCGAGGTGCTCGCGTTCGACCGCGACGGGAAGGCGCTGTGGAAAGCGCAGCTTTCCAGTGAAGTGCTGGCGCCGCCCAGGGCGCAGGACGGCACGGTGGTCGCGCGTTCCGGCGACGGCCGCATCTACGGCCTGGACGCTGCCAGCGGCGCGCGCAAATGGGTTTACCAGCGCACAACGCCAGCGCTCTCGGTGCGCAGTCATGTCGGCTTCGTGATCGAGCGCGGTGGCGTGTTCGTCGGGTTTCCAGGCGGCCGTCTCGTTGCGCTGTCCATCGTCAATGGCAATCTGGGCTGGGAGGCGGTGGTGGCGCTGCCGCGGGGGGCGACCGAGCTCGAGCGGGTGGCCGATATCACCAGCCTGCCGGTGATCGACGGGCAGCGGATTTGCGCGGTCGCGTTCCAGGGGCGGGTCGGATGCTTCGACGCCGTGCGCGGCACCGTGGTATGGGCGCGGGACGTTTCCAGCATCGCGGGACTCGCGGTTGACGCGCGTTACCTGTACGTGACCGACGACAAGAGCGCGGTGCTGGCGCTCGACAAGACGAGCGGCGCCAGCATCTGGCGGCAGGACAAGCTTGCCGGACGGAGCGTGAGCGCGCCGCTTGCGGTCGGGCGGCATGTTGCGGTCGGGGACGTCGAAGGCTACGTGCACCTGCTCTCGCGCGAGGATGGCGCGTTTGCGGCGCGCATCGCCACCGACGGCAGCGCGATCACGGCGCCTCCGGTGGCGCTCGATATGACGAGCTTCCTGGTGCAGACCCGCAACGGCGGCGTCTACGCGATTACGGCCCAGTGATCGCATGCTCCCCATCGTCGCCATCGTCGGCCGGCCCAACGTCGGCAAGTCGACGCTTTTCAACCGGTTGACGCGAAGCCGCGACGCGATCGTTGCAGCCATGCCGGGATTGACGCGCGACCGCCACTACGGCCGCGGGCGCGTCGGCAGCAGGCCCTATCTCGCCGTGGATACCGGGGGCTTCGAGCCGGTCGCGCGCGAAGGCTTGCTCCACGAGATGGCGCGGCAGGCCCGCCAGGCGGTGGACGAGGCTGATGCCGTCCTGTTCGTGGTCGACGCGCGGGCGGGACTGGTCCCCCAGGACCGCGCGGTCGCCGACGAGCTGCGGCGCAGCGGGCGCCGCGTCTTTCTGGTGGTCAACAAGGCCGAGGGCATGGCGCCGGCGATTGCCGGCGCGGAATTCCATGCGCTCGGCATGGGCGATCCCCTGCCGGTGTCGGCAGAGCACGGGGACAGCGTTTCCGACCTGATGGACCTCGTGCTGGCGAGCGTTCCCTCGACCCGGGAGGCCGCGCGGGAAGATGACCGCCATCCGCGGATCGCCATCGTCGGCCGGCCCAACGTCGGCAAGTCCACGCTCGTCAACGCGCTGCTGGGGGAGGAGCGCGTCGTCGTTTTCGATCAGCCGGGCACCACGCGCGACTCGATCCACGTCGAATTCGAGCGCGGCGGGCGCCGCTACACCCTGATCGATACGGCGGGACTGCGCCGGCGCGGGCGCGTGGCGGACGCGCCGGAGCAGTTTTCGGTGATGAAGACGCTGCAGGCCATCGAGGACGCCAACGTTGCGGTCCTGGTGCTCGACGCGCGCCAGGACATCTCGGAGCAGGACGCGCACGTCGCCGGATTCATCCTGGAGGCGGGGCGCGCGTTGGTGGTGGCAGTCAACAAATGGGAGCGGCTGCCGGGGGAGGAGCGCGACCTCGTGAAGCGCGCGCTCCTGCGCAAGCTCGAATTCCTGGGATTTGCGCGGCTGCATTTCATCTCCGCGCTTGCCGGCCAGGGCCTCGGGCCGCTGATGAAATCGGTGGACGAAGCCTACGCATCGGCGATGGCGCGCCTGCCCACGCCGCGGTTGAGCCGCGCGCTGGCCGCCGCGGTTGCCCGGCAGTCGCCGCCGCGCGCCGGGGTCATCCGGCCCAAGCTGCGCTACGCGCACCAGGGGGGCGTCAACCCGCCCTGCATCGTGGTCCACGGCAACGCTCTCGATCACGTGCCGGAGACCTACCGCCGCTATTTGGAACGTTTCTTCCGGGAGGCTTTCAAATTACAGGGGACGCCTTTGCGCGTGGAGCTGAGGTCCGGCCCGAATCCTTACGCGGAACGGGCCCGCCGCCGCCGCTAACCCTATGGCATAACAGTGAAATTGCGAGTAAAGTACCCTTCCCAAAAAACACCATAATACGAGGCCCACATGAGCAACAAAGGGCAGCTGCTACAAGACCCGTTCCTCAATACCCTGCGCAAGGAGCACATCCCGGTGTCGATCTACCTGGTCAACGGCATCAAGCTGCAGGGCCAGATCGACTCCTTCGACCAGTACGTGGTCCTGCTCAAGAATACGGTGACCCAGATGGTCTACAAGCATGCCATCTCGACCGTGGTCCCCGCGCGCCCCGTCAGTCTCTCGCTCGACCAAAGCTCCGACAGTTGAGCGGCAAGCGCATTCGCACCCCGATTGATGTTTGACCGTCCCGCGAACGGCACGGCCGCGGTGCTGGTCAGCCTCGACCTGGGCGGGGCCGGTTACGCGGAGTCCCTCGAAGAGATCCAGTTGCTTGCGGCCAGCGCCGGCATTGCCACGCGCGCCCTGGTCCGGGGCCGGCGCGCCCGCCCCGATCCGGCGCTGTTCGCGGGCAAGGGCAAGGTGGAGGAAGTTGCGCACACGCTGGCTGCGACCGGCGCGCGGCTCGCCATTTTCAACCACGAGCTCTCCCCGGTGCAGGAACGCAATCTCGAGCGCAGCCTCGGCTGCCGCGTGGTCGACCGCGTGAGCCTGATTCTCGACATCTTCGCCCAGCGCGCGCGCAGCCACGAGGGGAAACTGCAGGTCGAGCTGGCCCAGCTCGAGCACCTCGCGACCCGGCTGGTGCGGGGCTGGACCCACCTCGAGCGCCAGAAGGGCGGTATCGGGATGCGGGGGGGGCCGGGCGAGACCCAGCTCGAAACCGACCGGCGGCTCCTCGGCAAGCGGGTGAAGGCGTTGAAGGAAAAGCTCTCCAAGGTCCAGTCGCAGCGCGCCGTGCAGCGGCGGGCGCGCAGCCGCTCGAATCTCATGGCGGTGTCCCTGGTGGGCTATACCAACGCGGGCAAGTCCACCTTGTTCAACCGCCTTACGCGTGCCGGCGTCTACGCCGCCGACCAGCTGTTCGCCACGCTCGATACCACCACCCGGCGCGTCCACGCGGCCGGTGGGGCGCGCGTGGTGCTCTCCGACACCGTCGGATTCATCCGGCGGCTGCCGCACACCCTGGTCGCCGCGTTCCGCGCCACGCTCGAGGAGACGATCCATGCCGATCTGCTGCTGCACGTGGTGGATGCGTCGAGCGAGGACCGCGACGCGCAGATCGCGGCGGTGAACCAGGTCCTGGAGGAGATCGGCGCCCGCGGCATTCCGCAGGTCCTGGTGATGAACAAGATCGATCGCACCCCGTTCACGCCGCGGGTCGAGCGCGATGAGTATGGTAGAATTTCGCGGGTCTGGGCGAGCGCGCAATCGGGTCAGGGTCTGGAATTCATCCGCCTCGCCCTCGAGGAATCTGCCGCTGCTGCGCAGGCACCTGCCGCACCCAAGAGCTCCGTCGCTGCGTAGGACAAAAGCCCCTGATGACTGTCAACTTGAGGACTTTCCGCGACTACGCGAGGGATCGCGCGCTGCGCTTCCTGGGCGCGCTGATGTCGCTCAACGATCCGCAGTGGGGCCGGCGCCCCAGCCAGGGGCCGCCCGACCTGGAGGAGATCTGGCGCGATTTCAACCGGAAGCTGAACGGCCTGTTCGGGCGCCGGGGCGGTGGCGGCGACGAGCCGCGAGGCCCGGACGCCAGGAAAGTCGGCGGCGGGGCGGGGCTCCTCTTCGGCCTGGTAATCGTGGTGTGGGTGGCGAGCGGCTTCTACATCGTCTACGAGGGCCAGCGCGGCCTGGTGCTGCGCTTCGGCAAATACGTCGAGACCACCATGCCGGGGCCGCGCTGGCATCTGCCGTATCCCCTGGAAACCGCCGAGGTGGTGAACGTCGCCGGCGTGCGCAGTGTGGAGGTGGGCTACCGCAATAACGTCAAGAGCAAGGTGCTCAAGGAATCGCTGATGCTGACCGACGACGAGAACATCATCGACGTCCAGTTCGCGGTCCAGTACATCCTGAAGAGCCCAACCGATTACCTGTTCAACAACCGCGTGCCCGAGGACTCCGTGCTGCAGGCGGCGGAATCCGCGATCCGCGAGATCGTCGGCAAGAGCAGCATGGACTTCGTGATCTTCGAGGGGCGCGCGGAGGTCGCGGCGCGCGCCCACAAGCTGATGCAGGGGATACTCGACCGCTACGGCACCGGCATCAGCATCAGCAAGGTGACGATGCAGAACGCGCAGCCGCCGGAGCAGGTGCAGGCGGCGTTCGACGACGCGGTCAAGGCCGGACAGGACCGCGAGCGCCAGAAGAACGAGGGCCAGGCTTACGCCAACGACGTGGTTCCCAAGGCGAAGGGCATGGCGTCGCGCCTGCAGGCGGAGTCCGAGGGTTATCGCCAGCGCGTGATCGAGCAGGCGGAAGGTGACGCCGCCCGCTTTCGCCAGGTCGTGACCGAGTACAACAAGGCGCCGCAGGTTACCCGCGACCGCCTCTACATCGAGGCGATGCAGCAGGTCCTGAGCAACAGCACCAAGGTGCTCATCGACCAGAAGGGCGGCAACAACCTGCTGTACCTGCCGCTCGACAAGATCATGCAGGCGACGGGCACCGGACCGTCCGACGCCGCCAAAGCCGCCGAAACCGCGCCCGCTCCGGAATCCTCCACCGCGCGCTCGCGCGAAGCGTTCCGCTCGCGTGACCGGGAGCAGCGCTGATGAAAGCCAATCTCGGCATGCTGCTGGTGGGCGCGGTGGTGGTGTTGATCATCGGCTCGCTTTCCCTGTTCGTCGTGGACCAGCGGCAGAACGCGATCGTGTTCCGCCTGGGCGAGGTGGTGGACGTCAAGAAGGAGCCGGGGCTCTACTTCAAGGTGCCGCTGCTCGACAACGTGCGCAATTTCGACGTGCGCATCCTCACCATAGACACCGCCGAGCCGGAGCGCTTTCTCACCTCCGAGAAGAAGAACGTGCTGGTGGATCTCTTCGTCAAGTGGCGCATCACGGACGTGAAGCAGTACTACGTGAGCGTGCAAGGCAACGAAACGCTGGCCCAGACGCGGCTGCTGCAGACGATCAACGACGGCATGCGCGCGGAGTTCGGCAATCGCACCGTGCACGAGGTGGTGTCCGGCGAACGCGACAAGATCATGGACCTGATGCGCGAGAAGGCGAACGACGACGCGAAGACAATCGGCGTGGAAGTGCTCGACGTGCGGTTGAAGCGCGTGGACCTGCCGCAGGAAGTCAGCGTGGACGTCTACCGCCGCATGGAGGCCGAGCGCAAGCGGGTGGCGAACGAGCTGCGGTCCACCGGCGCCGCCGAGTCGGAGAAGATCCGGGCGGACGCGGACCGCCAGCGCGAAGTGATCATCGCGGAGGCGTATCGCGCGGCGCAGCGCATCAAGGGCGAGGGCGACGGCAAGGCGACGGCGATCTACTCGCGCGCCTACCAGCAGGACGCCGAGTTCTACGCGTTCTACCGCAGCCTCGAGGCCTACAAGGCGAGCTTCCGCGGCAGGAACGACGTGCTGGTGCTCGAGCCCAGTTCGGAGTTCTTCAAGTACCTCAGGTCGAGCGGCAGGCCGGCGAAGTAAGCGGGCGGGGGGAATCGGTCCCTCGCTCCCCTGCTCCAGCGGCTTGACCGGGGACGAAGATGGGAAACATCCTCCTCACCGCATTCGCCCTGATGCTCATCATCGAGGGCGTGCTGCCGTTCCTGATGCCCGGCCTCTGGCGCGAGACGTTCCGGCGGCTGACCGAGATGAGCGACGGGCAGATTCGCTTCATCGGCCTCACCTCGATGCTCGCCGGACTGCTGCTGCTCTACATCGCGCGCCACTGAAATTCGGGATTGAGGACCGAACTTCTCTATAATTGCCCTCGATCCTCAATCCTGATTGCCTAATCCTGAAATGCGCGCCTGGGTACTGCCCGAATACATCGAGGACATATTGCCGGCCGAGGCGGCGCGCATCGAGCGCCTGCGGCGGGACCTGCTCGACCTGTTCCGGGACCAGGGCTACGAGCTGGTGATGCCGCCGCTGCTCGAATACGTCGAGTCGCTGATCACCGGCGCCGGGCACGATCTCGACCTGCAGACTTTCAAGCTGGTCGACCAGCTCTCGGGCCGCATGATGGGCCTGCGCGCCGACATCACGCCGCAGGTCGCGCGGATCGATGCGCACCTGCTCAACCGCAAGGGCGTGACTCGGCTGTGCTATTGCGGCAGCGTGCTGCACACCCGCCCGGCGAGCCCCGGCTCGACCCGCGAATTGATCCAGCTCGGAGCGGAGATCTACGGCCACGCCGGCGTCGCGGCCGACCTCGAGGTCCAGGCGCTGCTGTGCCGTTCGCTGATAGTGGCGGGGGTGCGCGATGCGCGCGTGGATATCGGGCACGTGGCCGTGTTCCGCTCGATCGTGCGTGCGGCGAAGGCCGGGGCCGAGCTCGAGGCGGGCCTGTTCGAGGCCATACAGAAAAAAGACGTTCGCGCCGTGAAAAGCCTTGCGCGCTCCCTGGACGGGGGTACCCGTTCCGCGCTTGCGCTCCTGCCCGAGCTGTACGGGGGGGCGGAGGTGCTGGTGGCCGCCGAGAAGAGACTGCCCCGGATTCCGGACCTGACCCGCGCCCTTGCCACGCTGCGCGCGCTCTCGAAAGCCTGCCCGGTCCCGGCGAGCTTCGACCTGGCGGAGCTGCGTGGCTACCACTACCACTCGGGAGCCGTGTTCGACGCCTATTGCAGGGGTGTCGCGGGCGCCGTTGCCCGCGGCGGGCGCTACGACGAGGTCGGCAAGGCGTTCGGGCGCTCCCGGCCCGCGACGGGTTTTTCAATCGACCTTCGCAGCCTTGCCGGCGCCAACGGAACGTCGCAGCGGCGGAAACGCAGCGGCCGGAACAGCAGCCGATGACGCCGGGTGCGCGCAACGTCGTCGTGATCGGCGCCCAGTGGGGCGACGAGGGCAAGGGCAAGATCGTGGACTGGCTCACCGATCATGCCCGGGGCGTGGTGCGCTTCCAGGGCGGGCACAACGCGGGCCATACGCTGGTGATCGGGGGCAAGAAGACGGTGCTGCACCTGATTCCGTCCGGGATCCTGCGGGAGAAGGTCGCGTGCTATATCGGCAACGGCGTCGTCCTGTCTCCGCAGGCGCTCATCGAGGAGATCGAGACGCTCGAGGCCGGCGGGGTGGACGTG
>MERD01000120.1:0-8231 GCA_001771935.1 Betaproteobacteria bacterium RIFCSPLOWO2_02_FULL_67_26 | reverse complement strand
GCCGTACCACGCGGCGCTGGACCAGGCGCGGGAGGCGGCCAGGGGCGCGGGCAAGATCGGCACCACCGGTCGCGGCATCGGGCCGGCGTACGAAGACAAGGTGGCGCGGCGGGCGATCCGGCTGCAGGACCTGTTCCACCCCGAGCGCTTCTCGACGAAGCTACGCGACGTGCTCGAGTTCCACAATTTCGTCCTGAAGAACTATTTCCACGCCGCGCCGGTGGACTTCCAGAAGACCTGCGACGAGACCCTGCGGCTCGCCGAGCGCTTCCAGCCGCTGATCGCGGACGTGCCGCGGCTGCTGTACGAGGCGCTGAAATCCGGCGACAACCTCTTGTTCGAAGGCGCCCAGGGATCGCTGCTCGACGTCGATCACGGCACCTACCCGTTCGTGACTTCGAGCAATTGCGTGGCGGGCGCGGCGGCGGCGGGCGCGGGAATCGGCCCGCAGTACCTGCATTACATCCTGGGCATCACCAAGGCGTACACCACGCGGGTCGGCTCGGGCCCGTTTCCCACCGAGCTCGACAACGACCTGGGCCGGCAAATCGCGACCCGCGGCAACGAGTTCGGCTCCACCACCGGGCGGCCGCGCCGCTGCGGCTGGTTCGACGCGGCGGCGCTCAAGCGCTCGATCCAGATCAACGGCGTCTCCGGCCTGGGCGTGACCAAGCTCGACGTGCTCGACGGCCTGCAATCCGTGCGGCTCGCGACGGGCTACCGCCTGAACGGCTCCCATAGCGACATCCTGCCCGTGGGCGCCGAGGAGCTGGAAGGTTGCGAGCCGGTCTACGAGGAGATGCCGGGCTGGAAGGACAGCACCGTCGGGTTGACGCGGCTCGAGCAGCTGCCCCGGGCCGCGCGAAATTACCTGGAGCGCATCGAGAGCATCTGCGGCGTGCCGGTCGACCTTGTTTCCACCGGCCCGGAGCGCGACCATACGATCGTGCGCCGCCACCCCTTCGAACAACAATGATGAGCGCGGAATGATGAACCATTCATCATTAGGGAATTCATGGTGCCCAGGAAGGGATTCGAACCCCCACACCATTGCTGGCGCCAGGACCTGAACCTGGTGCGTCTACCAATTCCGCCACCTGGGCGTGAGCGCGGAAGTTTAGCCGAACACGCCTGTTTTTTCAAATGAATCAACGCAAATATCGATCCTCGCGCCCCGCCCGCAAAGAGCGGACGCGCGATCCGCACTACGCGCGCGAAGCGAGCCGCTACGAGCGCCCGGTGCCGAGCCGGGAATTTATCCTGGAGACGCTGAAGCAACGGGGCGTGCCCGTGCCCGAGCACGAGCTCGAAGGCGCGCTTCACATCGTGCCGCAGGACCGTGTGGCGTTCGCGACACGTCTCGCCGCGATGGAGCGCGACGGCGAGATCATGCGCAACCGCCGCAACGCGATCTGCGTGGTGGAAAAACTCGACCTGATCCGCGGCCGGGTGCAGGGGCACCCCGACGGCTTCGGGTTCCTGGTGCGCGACGACCGCGGGCAGGACCTGTTCCTCGGGCCGAAGGAGATGCGCGAGGTGCTGCACGGCGACCGCGTGATGGCGCGCATTGCCGGCACCGACCGCCGCGGCCGGCCCGAGGGCAAGATCGTGGAGGTCCTCGAGCGCGGGCACCAGCGGCTGGTCGGGCGGCTGCGCGGGGAGCACGGGGTGCTGTTCGTCACGGCGGAAGACAAGCGCATCAGTCACGAGTTCCTGGTCCCGCCGGACGCGGTGAACGGAGCCCGGCCGGGACAGGTGGTGACGGTCGAGATCGTGGCGCAGCCCTCCAAGCACGCGCAGCCCGTGGCGCGGGTCGTGGAGGTGCTCGGCAACTATGCCGATCCCGGCATGGAAATCGAGATCGCGCTGAGGAAGCACGCGCTGCCTCACGTCTTTTCGCACGCCGTCGAGCAGGCGTGCGCCCGGATCCCCGACAAGGTGATCGCGGAAGACCAGGAGGGCCGGACCGACCTGACGCGGTTGCCGCTGGTGACGATAGACGGGGAGAGCGCGAAGGATTTCGACGATGCGGTGTACTGCGAGCCCGCGCAGTCCGGGCAGGGGAAGGGGGCGTGGCGCCTGATCGTCGCGATCGCCGACGTCAGCCACTACGTCAAGCACGGGGACGCGCTCGACCGCGAGGCCGCGAGCCGCGGCAATTCCGTCTATTTCCCCCGGCGCGTCATTCCGATGCTGCCGGAAAAGCTGTCCAACGGCTTGTGCTCGCTCAATCCCAAGGTGCCGCGGCTGGCGATGGTATGCGACATGCAGGTCGCCGCGGACGGCGGCATCGCTGCCTACAAGTTCTACCCGGCGGTGTTCCGCTCCCATGCGCGCCTCACCTATACCGAGGTCGCGGCGATGCTGGAGGACGAGGACGGGGAAGCGGCGCGGCGTCACCGCGCGCTCGTGCCGCATATCCGCAACCTGCACCGGCTCTACCGCCTGCTCGCGAGGGCGCGGGAGACGCGCGGCGCGATCGACTTCGAGACCATCGAGACCGAGATGATCTTCGATGCGCACGGCAAGATCGAGCGCATCGTGCCGGTCAAGCGCAACGACGCGCACCGCGTGATCGAGGAGTGCATGCTGGCCGCCAACGTGTGCACGTCGGATTTCCTGCGCAGCCGCGGCCACCCGATGCTCTATCGCATACACGAGGGCCCGACGCCGGAAAAGCTCGCGGCGCTGCGCGAATTCCTGAAGGGATTCGGGTTGCAGTTGAGCGGCGGCGACGATCCCCACGCCCGGGAATACGCCAGGCTGCTCGCGCGCGTCAAGGACCGGCCCGACGCCCAGCTCCTGCAGACGGTCATGCTGCGCTCGCTGCAGCAGGCGGTCTACAGCCCGGACAACGTCGGCCACTTCGGCCTCGCCTACGAGTCGTACACCCATTTCACGTCCCCGATCCGGCGCTACCCGGATCTGCTCGTGCACCGCGCGATCAAGGCGGTGCTCAGGGGGCGGCGCTACGAGCCCGGGAACTGGAACGAGCTGGGGGCGCACTGCTCGATGACCGAGCGGCGCGCGGACGATGCCACCCGGGATGTCAGCGCCTGGCTCAAGTGCTATTACATGAAGGACCGCGTGGGCGAGGTCTTCACCGGGAGCATCAGCGGCGTCACCGCATTCGGGGCCTTTGTGGCGCTGCACGACGTCTACGTGGAAGGGCTGGTGCACGTCTCCGACCTCGGGAACGATTACTACCACTTCGATGCGGCGAAGCATCAGCTGATGGGCGAGCGCACCCACAAGCGCTACCGGCTCGGCGACCGGGTGCGGGTGGAAGTGGTGCGGGTGGATCTCGATACCAGCCGCATCGATTTCACGCTCGCCTGACGGCAGTGATGGGTGATGGGTGATGGGTGATGAGTGAGATGCGACTCATCTACGGCTTTCACGCGGTGACCAGCCGGCTGCGCCAGAAGGCCGCAAGCGTGAAGGAGATCTACCTCGACCCCTCGCGCAATGACCGCCGCGCGCGCGACCTGGCGCAGGCCGCGCGGGAGCGCGGCGTGCGCATCATGATGGTGGATGGCGCGCGGCTCGATGGCATGACACAGCACGCCCGGCACCAGGGCGTCGCGGCGCACGTGGATGCGGTCGAGGCGGCGCGCGACCTCGATGAAGTGCTCGGCGGTCTCAAGGAGCCAGCGCTGCTATTGATCCTCGACGGCATCACCGACCCGCACAATCTCGGCGCCTGCCTGCGGGTGGCGGATGCGATGGGCGTGCACGCGGTGATCGCGCCCAAGGACCGGGCCGCCGGCATCACGCCGACGGTGGAGAAGGTGGCGAGCGGCGCGGTCGAATCGGTGCCCTTCATCACGGTCACCAATCTCGCGCGCACGCTGCGCGAGCTGAAAGAGCGCGAGATCTGGCTGATCGGCGCGGACCAGGAGGCCGGGCAGGACCTGTATTCCATCAAGCTCGGCGTGGCGCTAGGGTGGGTGCTCGGAGCGGAAGGCGAGGGCATGCGCCGGCTCACGCGCGAGAACTGCGACGAAATGGCGCGCATTCCCATGCTGGGGTCGGTGGAGAGCCTCAACGTGTCGGTATCGGCCGGCATCTGCCTGGCCGAATCCCGACGACAACGGATTGCCGTATCCCGCTAGCGGGAGGTCGGCAGCGTCCCGACCTCGCAGATAAAGTCCTCGTACTTGCCGCTCGCCGACCGGGGAACTTGTTCCAGGCGCACGAACGTGAACTCATAGGGGTGCCCCAGGGATTTGCGCAAAGCCGCAGTCAGCCTGAGTTCCTCGTCGCCTTCGAGGTCGCGCGCCGCGGCGAATCTCACCTCGATGCGACGCGGAGTTTTCTGCACCAACTGGATCTGGCGTATCGGTGCGATGTCGGCCCAGACCCCGGCCGGGAAGCTGGGAAAGTACTTGCCGCCGTCGGGTGCCGCGGCCAGATTGCGTTCCCGCCCCAGTACCCGGCGGATCACGGGCAGCCCGCGACCGCACGCGCACGGCGCCCCCGGCTCCGCGTAGTCTCCGATTTCGTAGCGGATCAGCGGCATCGCGTAGTTGTGCAGGGTCGTTACGACCACTTTGCCGGTCTGCCCGGCGGCGCATGGGTGCCCCTCGTCATCCAGTATCTCGACGATCACGCCCTCGCTCTGCACGTGGTAGTGGTCGTGTTCCGGGCATTGCAGGGCAAGGTATCCGGTCTCCTGCGCGGTGTACATGTCCACCAGCTTGACGCCAAGCATCGCCTCGCATTCTGCGCGCGCCTCCGGGCTCAACGTTTCGCCGTACGTGCGTGCCTCGCGCAACCTTTTCAGGCGGATGCCCCGCCGATGCATTTCGCGTGCTAGCTCGACCATATTGGTCGCAAGGGTCAGGAGATAATCCGGGTCCTCCTTCACCAGCCATTCGATCTGGCGGTCCAGGCTCGCGCTGTTGTGCAGGAGGACAGCCGGGCCGTTGACAAATGCGGAGGCGATTCCGGGGCCCCAATTCGCGATGGCAAGGCCGGTATCGGCGCGCGCTTCCTGATGGGGCCGGAGCGCGGCGAGCTTGAGGCCGAGGTCGCGCCGGTGCCACAGGTGGTCGCGCAGATTGAATGCCTCCCAGAACGCTCGCGTGACGGCTGTGGAGAGGAAGCGGATCGGAGTGCCGGTGGAACCGGAAGTCTGCCCCTCTACCACCGGCGCATGGGCAGCAGGCATTGCACGACTGCGCAAGGCGTCGCCATGCGCGTGCAGTTCAGCGCGCGTCAGGCGCGGCAAGGCAGCGAAGGAACCGGCATCGATCCCGCCGCCGGGGTGGAATCCCGCGGCGTCGAACCGCTCTCGATAGAACGGCACCGTCTCGCAGGCGTGATCCAGCAGCAGGCCGAGCTGATGGTATTGGGCTTGGCACAGCCGCTCGGGCGACCACCACTGTGTTTCCTCGAGCTGGAACTGGAGCGCGAGCAGTGCCGCACCTTCGGGACCTGGAATGGCGGGCCAGGCGATACCCGGCACGGCGGAGCGGATGGGGCCGGGCGACTCTGTCATGAGTTGCCGGCCTTCCGACCCGCAACGAAAGCTTCCATTGCGGTGCTGCACTGTGACTTAATGCACATGGCGCCGAAATTGTATACGTGAGCCCAGCGACAAGCATATATAATCAAAAACATAGCGAGTGGTCGTGCTAATCGCTCGCATACAACAGATAGCATCAGGGGATCGGATATGGCCCACAAGCGTAGGCGCGGCCGGTTTGCACCCAAGTTGGTTTCCCTTGCAGTCGCATCCTGTTTCGCATCCAGCGCTGCCTTCGCCAATCCCACCGGCCCCACCGTCGTTCACGGCACCGCCGCGATCCACCAGGCGGGCAACCTGCTCCAGATCACCAATTCGCCCAGCGCCATTATCAACTGGCAGAGCTTTTCGATCGGCGTCAACGAGATCACCCGTTTCATCCAGCAATCGCAGGCTTCCGCGGTATTGAACCGCGTCACCGGCTCGGCCGGCGCCATCAATCCTTCGGTGATCCTTGGGGCTCTGCAATCCAACGGGCGCGTGTTCCTGATCAATCCCAGCGGCGTCCTGTTCGGCGCCGGGGCGCAGATCGACGTGGCGGGGCTGGTCGCAACCAGCCTGAACCTGTCGAACGCGGATTTTCTCGCCGGCCGCATGAACTTCACCGCGATGCCCAACGCGGGCAGCATCGTTAACGAGGGCAATATCACTACCAGCAGCGGCGGCAACGTCTATCTCGTCGGTCCGGCGGTGACCAACAGCGGCATCATCACCAGCCCTCAGGGCGAGGTGGTGCTGGCGGCGGGCAACAGCGTCGAGCTGGTCAATCCCGGCACGCCCGACCTGCGGGTCGAGGTTAGCGCACCCGACAACGAGGCGCGCAACCTCGGCCAGGTCATCGCGGATTCAGGCCGCATCGGCATCTACGCGGGCCTCGTCAACCAATCCGGTACGATACGCGCCGACTCCGCGGTGAGCGAAGGCGGGCGCATCCTGCTCAAGGCGACGAAGAACGCGACGCTGGATGCGGGCTCGACCACGACGGCGAATGGCGCGAGCGGCGGCAGCGTCGCGGTGCAATCAGGCGACACGACGCTGGTTTCCGGGGCAATTGATGCCGATGGCGCAGCCGGCAAGGGCGGAGACGTCAAGGTTCTCGGCAACCTGGTCGGTCTGACCGGGAGCGCCAGCATCAACGCAAGCGGCGAGACTGGCGGCGGCACTGTGCTCGTCGGCGGCGATTTCCAAGGCAAGAACCCAGACATTAAGAACGCTTTCCGCACCTATGTCGGTCACAGCACGAATACTGCCGCGGACGCGATCAGCAGCGGTGACGGCGGCAAGGTGATTGTGTGGTCGGACGACGCGACGCGCGCCTACGGCACCATCAGCGCGCGCGGCGGGGCACAGGGGGGCAACGGCGGGCTGGTCGAAGTCTCAGGAAAGGGCTGGCTGGACTTCAATGCGCGTGTTGACACGTCGGCGCCACTGGGCGTTTCGGGGAGCTTGCTGCTCGATCCGGCCGATGTGGAAATAATTGCGGGGGAGGACAATTTCCATGTTGCCGCGCCGGGCTTCAGCGGAACGAATCCCATGACCTTCGACGGCGGCGAGGGCCTCTCACGGATCTCGTGGCAGACGATCAAGGACAACCTCACCTCCGGTGGCGGCGCCAATGTGATCATCACGACGTCGAGCATTTGCTGCTCCTCCGAGCTTGGCAATATCACGGTAGTCGACAACTCGCCTGACTTGGCCACTACGAACACGTTGCAGCTCGTCGCGCATAGAGACATCGCCGTCAACGGGTCCATCACGAATACCAGCAGTGGCGCGGTGAAGCTGTACGCGGGCTGGGACGGCACCAGTCCAGCGGCGACACCGACGTTGAATTTCAGTATCGGCAACATCGTTCTGAAGGCGCCGGTGACGACGAATCAAAGCACGGGACAAGTCATCCTGGCCGCCGGCGGCAGCATCACGCAGGACTCGCTCTTCAGCGCGCCGGTCACCGCCGACAAGCTGCTCGCTAAGAGCTCTGGCGGCAACGTGGCGATGAACGATCCCGCGAATTCGGTGAATGTCCTCGCCGGGACCGCGCGGCAAGAATTCTCGTTTACGAACGCCCGTCCGTTGACGATTGGTAGTGTTGGTGGCGTCAACGGCATTCTGGTCAGTGGCAGCTCTAGCCTCGCCTTGATCGAAGTACTTGTGACCGGCGCAGGTAATAACTTGACGGTTGTAAACAACGTCATAGCCAACGCGTGCGACGGCGACTGCAGTGACCCAACAACCGCGACCGTCAACCTCACGGCCGGCACCGGTGGCGAGTTGAAGGTCGAGGGCGCGAGCGTGATCGCCAATGCGGGAAACAACTATGAGGCCATCATCAACCTTACGGCCAACGGCACGGGCGGAAAGATCACGATCGACAACAGCACGATACGAGCCACCGATAGCTTCAACGAAGGTGACGCGACGGTCACACTGACCGCGGGTAGCGGCGGCATTACTGTAGACGGCGGGGAAGGCATTTCGGCGCACAACACCGGCGGTGGGGGCACTGCCATCCGCCTTTCGACGACGGGCGGGATCACACTGAGCGCAACCACGATCAGTTCCACCGCCGACGAGGACGGCACGTCCTTGCTGGGTCTGGATGCCGGCCAGGCCATTCTCGCAACGGACAGCACGATTGAATCAATCAGTAATGCCTCGAGCAGCGCCATTATTGGAATGAAGGCCGGCACCGACATCACCC
>MERD01000119.1:17818-19846 GCA_001771935.1 Betaproteobacteria bacterium RIFCSPLOWO2_02_FULL_67_26 | reverse complement strand
CACGCTCCCCGCCGGAATCCTCACCGCAAGCGCCGCGAGGAGATGCGCGCTCGCTTTCACGTTGAACGCCGGCGCCTCGTGCAGCAGGTCCACCACCCGCGCCTCCGGCGCGACCTGGTGCAGCACCGCCTTTACCTGCCCGACGTAGAGGTCCGCGGCGCCAAAGTCAGTGAAAAGAAAAACCATAAATTAGCCACCAAGACGCCAAGAACGCCAAGAAATTCACAAATCAAGGAGACCACAGCGCTAACTAGCCAAATCAGTGTTCTCCGCGTTACTCGTCACGACTTAAGAATTAACTCTACAAACTCTTCCGACATGCAATATTTCGGTGCGTTACCTGGCGTCACGTCTGCAATATATCCGTGGTTTTCGAGAATCGTAATCTTGCCCGTGAGATTCGGGTGATCCTCATGGTGATACATCAGGGTAGGACCGCTAGTCATGAGGTGGGCACGTTTACTCGTGACAAAAAACTCACGACTTGTTCGGAACTCCGACGAAGAAAGATCATGCTTCATTTCCGCTATTAGTTCAGGCATTAAAGAACGTACCTTTTCGAAGACACCGTGCGCCCTTTGTCCCGCCTCCTTTTCTCTGCGCCGATCTGTGTATTTCTTGGCCAAATAGCTTCCAGCCGCCCCGGTGAATGCACCGAGCAAAAAGCCACCAAAAAAAGTGACTATATCTCCCATAGCACGTACGTTAGTTGCCTCTGAGTAACAATATTACATTTCGTACTTAGCTTGGACCTCAGCATGTAACCCAACAAGGTACCTAAGTATCGTAAGGGAATGCAGAAGTAACGCCCTATCCCGTTCTGGCGACCCATCCGGTTCGCGCGCGTACTTTCCACCGTGAAAGAGATTGTTACGCACCTGTTTGATGATTCGAATCACGCGATCAGCATCCGATTCAGGATCGGCGACATTGAAGGGCTTCCATTCAACATCATTGCCGGACACCTCAAGACGTCGAAGGTTGGCATGTACAAGAAACTCAAAAGCTCGTTTCGTCTCTTGGTTTTTATGCGGCTCGAATGATTGAGCAATTCCCTCAGCGAAGGCGGCCCAATCGGCTTTCGCTTCTCCATTTCCCGCTTGGCGAAATTGCGCAGTGATCTTGAGCGCATACTCCAAGCGGGAAAACACTGAGAAAAACTCAAGCGCTAGTTCTGGCGGGACTGTCAGCAGTCGTAACCCTGCATCCATGTAAGCCCTATGACTTTTAGTAGCAGAAAAACGATTCTGCAGTAAATTGACTCTGAGTAAGATTATCGCGCCCGTATCGCCCGTATTGAGCATCGGCGATGGCTCCGTTCCGCCAGCGAGCCTTAGCTATCCGAGCGGAAGTTGTCGCGTGTAGCGTGCCTGGTGCTCGCGAACAGTACGCTCACCTTCTGCGTATAAACGTTCAGCATCTGGGAGTACAAGTGTACGGTTAATAGCCTGATGTAGGGACTCCTTCGTCAATACCAGAACACCGAGTCTTTCCGCCTGCTCCACATCAGCCCTAATCTCTTCCCGTTCCTTAGACGTGATGATTACTGGTAACACGTGCAAATGCCGATTGCCGGAAGCATCGAGTCTCCGACGCAACATTTCCGTTCGCTCAACCAAACGAGAAAGCTTGTTTTCAGCCTTCAACAGTCCAGTTGTGCATTCGATTACGACAAAATTCCCACGTGGAGTAGTGGCTACGAGATCAGGCGCATCTTGTGTCTTAGCAGTTCCGCCAAGATGAGCCACACTAAACCCGAGCATCCACAGTAGCCAAGCAATCGCGATTTCAAGATCGCGTGCATCGCGACCCTTGCTTTGCCCAGCCTCCAGGAAATCGCTGAGAATTGCCAATCGCCCGTCGAATGCTTCATAGACCGCACGATAAGGATTCTGAACGGTCGATGGATCAGCTATCCAACCTTGGTGCTGGGCATGACTATCGTAGATCGCACTGCAGTGAATAACTGCTCCTTTGGGAATTTGTATGTCGAGGGATCCGTGCAATAGATACTGACGCGACTCCCAA
>MERD01000119.1:15154-17782 GCA_001771935.1 Betaproteobacteria bacterium RIFCSPLOWO2_02_FULL_67_26 | reverse complement strand
AACCACTTTACCCTGATGAAAAACACGATACCCAAGGCGGCACTTATTTCGAGATAACCGATCAGCAACCAAGATACCGGGGGTAGCCGTAGCTCCATCCACTCGCGCGTTGAAATCGACCTCACAAGCAGGACTGGCGATAATTTCGACGACCGCGGCGTTACTTGCATTGAAAGCACTGAGTCCATGTTCAAAGAGCAACTCATTTAGGTTGTCATAGGGTCTAGGGGCTGCTTTCAGTTCCCAATCGCATTCCGGTTGGGAGACTTGATGGCCGTTTCGAGCGCCGGTTAGAGTGAGAACTGCAACACGGCTCCCGCTTCGAATACCCTCATGGTGAAACGGCATATAGCCTGCGGAGTAACGACCTCCATCGTCGGGCAAGAAGCGAAATGCACCATAGGCTGTAGTCAATTTACCGGTAAGTATTTCATCCACAATCACGCGAGGGGATCCTTGGATGTCCGACAAAAAGTAGTGGCCAACTCGAATGGTGCTCGATCGGAAGTTGCTTTCAGGAACATTCAATGGCGTCGTGCGAAGATATAGCCGAGCTTGTAATAACATGAGCTCGCCATCATGCATGTGAGCAAAATAGCTCAAGCTTGCATGCCTATACGCATCCTCCCACGGAGATATACCCCCAAAGAACTGGTTGATCCTTCCGATTTCAAGTTCTGAAAACATTTCCACGTAAGTACTATCGATATTTCCGAAATAATCCCACAACTACTCCAAATATCTCAGCATTACCCTTGGGGCGGATGACGGGGTAAGCCTTATTCTCCGGGCGCAGGACGACATGACCCTGCTCCTGGCCGTATCGTTTCAATGTGAATTCGTTGTCAATGATGGCAACAACGATATCGCCGACGTTCGCCGAGAACCGTTTTTCCACAACAACCGTGTCGCCGTCATGTATGCCGGCGTCAATCATAGAGTCGCCCTTCACCTTCACGAGCACAGTCCTCGATGGATTTGATACCAAATGCGCGTCGATACTGAGGCTCTCCGGCGTCGAATCCGCGGCCGGCGCGGGCGCCCCGGCGCGGACGCTCTCCTCCACCGGCCGGTCGAAAAAGCGCCGCCCCGGCGTCAGGCGCCGATCCGGGGAGCTTTCCAGATACCCCTCGCCCTTGAGCCGCAGCACCATCTGCGCCACCGATGCCTTCGACCTGAGCCCTATTAGGCTTCCGATCCGGGCATAGGACGGCAGCACTCGGTGATGGGCGTAGTAATCCCTTAATTTCGCAAGGTATTGACCGTCATCCGCCATGCGCCTACGATACCGAACGATCGTTCGGTAGTCAATAAGCACAGGGCAGCAAGTACAGCCCGCAGCCTCGGCCGATGGAGGGGCTATGGACAAGTTGGACGCTGACAACCTACCCGCCAGCGATGTAGGCGCTTGGACGGCGGAGAAGCATGAACGGCTACGGAAGTACGTCGAGGCCTCACACGGCGCTCGCCGCGGCTATAGGTATCGCAGCTACGTCGATCTGTATTGCGGGCCGGGTCGTTCCTGGATTCGAGAAACGGGGGTGTTCATCGATGGGAGCCCGTTGGTTGCTTTCGATTCTGCGGGAAAGCACGGGGATCAATTTACTGAAATCTTGATCGCGGATGCGAAAGCGGAATACATCGGGGCAGCGGAATCTCGGCTTCGTGCCCGTGGCGCAAACGTTCGACCGTTCCCCGGAGAAGCTTACGCCGTTGTTGACCAAGTCATCGCGGCATTGAATCCGTACGGATTGCACTTCGCATTTCTGGATCCATTCAGCCTCGGTGCGCTGCCGTTCTCGGTTATCCGAAAGCTAGGGTCTGTGAAGCGCATGGATCTGCTGATTCATGTGAGCGCAATGGACCTCAAGCGGGATTTGCACAACTATATCCGCCCGGATGGGCCCACCGACTTGGAAGAGTTTGCGCCGGGATGGCGAGAACATGTAGATACCAAGCAACGGCAGGACATTGTCCGTCAGGAAATCTTCGATTATTGGCGCACGTTGATACGAGGCCTCGGCACGTCACCTAACGATTGCATCGAGGTCGTCGAAAATAGCAAGAGCTCGGACCTGTATTGGCTGGTCTTCGTCGCGAGGCACGAGCTGGCGCACAAACTCTGGGAAGCAATAGCGAACGTTACTCCCCAAAGCAGACTTTTCTGATGGATCGCGGGGCGATACATGTATCATTCGTAAGCCATGGCGACCAATTCAAGAATTGAGTGGACCGAGCAGACGTGGAACCCCACGGTGGGTTGCACGAAAATCTCGCCCGGCTGCAAAAACTGCTATGCGGAAGTCATGGCGAGGCGCTTGCACGCCATAAGAGTACATGGATACGAAAACGGCTTCCGCCTCACGCTGGTGCCGGAGCGATTGGCGGACCCACTGGAGCGCCGCAAGCCGACGATCTACTTCGTGAACTCCATGTCCGACCTGTTTCACGAGAAGGTGCCCTTCGAGTACATCCATCGCGTATTCGACGTGATGGCCCACGCGCCACAGCATACGTTCCAGGTGCTCACCAAGCGGGCCGCGCGCATGGCGGAGTTCTGCCGGGGCGTCACGGTACCGACGAACGTCTGGCTTGGCGTATCCGTCGAGAACCGGAAATACGGCTTGC
>MERD01000119.1:0-15148 GCA_001771935.1 Betaproteobacteria bacterium RIFCSPLOWO2_02_FULL_67_26 | reverse complement strand
TTGGCATCCTCCACGGCATCGATGCGCATGTGCGCTTCCTGTCCGTCGAACCGCTGCTTGAGGACCTGGGGCATTTCGATCTCTCCGGGATTCACTGGGTCATCGTTGGTGGCGAGTCTGGCAAGAAAGCGCGGCCCATGAAACCCGAATGGGTCGAAAACGTTAAGCAGCAGTGCGACGACGCCAGCGTGGCGTTCTTCTTCAAGCAGTGGGGGACCTGGGGTGCCGACGGCCGGAAGCGCTCAAAGCACGCGAACGGTCGTCGTTATCAAGGCAAGGTCTGGGATCGGATGCCCGCGATGGCACAGTTGTAGCGTTCTTGTCGTTCCGGCGATTACCTGCCGTTTCATTCTTGTTTCTCTCGGCGGTCTCTGCGGTTCAATTTTGAATTGCTTCTCTAGGCGCGCTTGGCGGTTTAATTCTTGTCTTGCCTTTCCTCCGCGGTTGGAGGTTTGCCGTACAAGAAAAAAGCCGGCTTTCGGCCGGCTTTTAAAAAGTGGCGTGATGCCTATGCAGCCTTCGCAGCCGCCTCTTTCTTAGACCCCTTTTTTGCCCCCTCCTTGTTGTCCTGTGCGCCCTCCGCGCCGGCCTCCGGGCGGTCCATCAGCTCGACGAACGCCATCGGCGCGTTGTCGCCCTTGCGGAATCCCGACTTGAGGATGCGGAGATAGCCGCCGTTCCTCTTCGCGTAGCGCGGTCCCAGCTCGTCGAACACCTTCACCACCACCTCGCGGTCGCGCAGCCGGTTGAAAGCGAGCCGGCGGTTGGCGAGCGAGGGCTTCTTGCCGAGCGTGATGATGGGCTCGACCACGCGCCGCAGCTCCTTCGCCTTGGGCAGCGTGGTCTGGATCGCCTCGTGCCTGAGCAGCGAGTTCGCCATGTTGCGGAACATCGCCAGGCGATGGCTGCTGGTGCGGTTGAGCTTTCTCAGTCCGTGTCGGTGACGCATGATTCGTTCCTCACGTAGTCAGCTTCTCCAGCCCTGCCGGTGGCCAGTTCTCCAGCTTCATGCCGAGGGTGAGGCCGCGCGTCGCGAGCACTTCCTTGATCTCGTTCAGTGATTTCCGCCCGAGGTTGGGCGTCTTCAGGAGTTCGGTCTCGGTGCGCTGGATGAGGTCGCCGATGTAATAGATGTTCTCCGCCTTGAGGCAGTTCGCCGAGCGCACGGTGAGCTCGAGGTCGTCCACCGGCCGCAGCAGGATCGGGTCGATCTGGGTCGCCTTCTTCTCCTCGATGTGGGTGGGCAGGCCCTTCAGGTCCGCGAACACCGAAAGCTGCTCGACCAGGATGCGGGCGGCGGAGCGCACCGCCTCCTCGGGATCGATCGCGCCGTTGGTCTCGACGTCGATCACCAGCTTGTCGAGGTCGGTGCGCTGCTCGACGCGCGCGGCTTCCACGGCGTAGCTCACGCGCCGCACCGGGCTGAACGAGGCATCCAGCAGGATCGAGCCGACGCTGCGCCCTTCCTCGGGGTTGCTCTTGCGCGTGGTCGCCGCGATGTAGCCGCGCCCCTGCTCGATCTTGATCTGCATGTCGAGCTTGCCCCCGGCGGCGAGGCGCGCGATGACGTGGTCGGGATTGACGATTTCCACGTCGTGCATCGGCTCGATGTCGCCCGCGGTGACCGGGCCCTCGCCGCTCTTCTTGAGCGAGAGCAGGGCCTCCTCGCGGTTGTGGAGCTTCAGCACGATGCCCTTGAGGTTGAGCAGGATGTCCACCACGTCTTCCTGCACGCCGTCCAGCGTGGAATACTCGTGCAGCACGCCGCTGATCTTGACCTCGGTCGCCGCGGTTCCCGGCATCGAGGACAGCAGGGTGCGCCGGAGCGCGTTGCCGAGCGTGTGGCCGTAGCCGCGCTCGAACGGCTCCATCGTGAGCTTGGCGTGGTACGGCGAGAAGTTCTGCACGTCGATGATGCGGGGCTTGAGAAACGCGGTGCTGGGCATGGTTCGGAACCCTTTACGTTTGTACTACGGCGAGGACTTCGCGAATTTACTTGGAGTAAAGCTCGACCACGAGCGATTCGTTGATGGTGGACGGGAGTTCCGAGCGTTGCGGCCGCGCCTTGAACTTGCCCTTGAGCGCCTTGGCGTCCACTTCCAGCCACTCCGGGAAGCCGCGGCTCTCCGCCGCCTCGGCGGCGCCCTTGATGCGCAGCTGGTTCTTGCTCTTCTCCGCGACCTCGACCACGTCGCCCGGCCGGCACTGGAACGACGGGATGCTGACGCGCTTGCCGTTCACCAGGATGCCGTTGTGGCGCACGATCTGGCGCGCCTCGGTGCGGGAGGCCCCGAAACCCATGCGGTAGGTCACCGTGTCGAGGCGGCTCTCCAGCAGCTGCAGCAGGTTCTCGCCGGTAATGCCCTTGCCCTGCTCCGCTTCGTGGTAGACCTTGCGGAACTGGCGCTCGAGCAGCCCGTAGATGCGGCGCACTTTCTGCTTCTCGCGCAGCTGCACGCCGTAGCCCGAGAGCCGGGTGTTCTTCTGGCCGTGCTGCCCCGGCGGGTAGTTGCGGCGCTCGATCGCGCACTTGTCGGTGAAGCACTTTTCGCCCTTCAGGAAGAGCTTTTCGCCCTCTCGCCGGCACTGCCGGCACTTCGCATCGAGATTTCTGGCCATAGGCTTCGCTACCTCTCAATCCCTAGACTCTGCGTTTTTTCGGCGGACGGCAGCCGTTGTGCGGCACCGGCGTCACGTCGGATATCTGCGTGATCTTGAAACCCACCGCGTTCAACGCCCGCACCGCGGACTCGCGCCCCGGCCCCGGGCCCTTGATGTGCACTTCCAGGTTTTTCACGCCGCATTCCTGGGCAAGGCGCCCGGCCCGGTCGGCCGCCACCTGCGCGGCGAACGGCGTGGACTTGCGCGAGCCCTTGAAGCCGTTCGAGCCGCAGGTCGCCCACGCCAGCGTGTTGCCCTGGCGATCGGTGATCGTGACGATGGTGTTGTTGAAGGAGGCGTGGACGTGGGCGATGCCCTCGGCCACGTTTTTCTTGACCTTCTTGCGCACGCGGGTGGCGGCTTTTGCCATATCGGGTCTTTCCTCTTCAGCCTGTGGCGACTTGCCGGATGATCTTTATCGCCGCCTTGCGCGGGCCCTTGCGCGTGCGCGCGTTGGTGCGCGTGCGCTGCCCCCGTACCGGCAAGCCCGACTTGTGGCGCTTGCCGCGCCAGGAGCCGAGATCGATCAGGCGCTTGATGTTCATCGAGACCTCGCGGCGCAGGTCGCCCTCGATTGGGACCTTCGCGACCTGCTCGCGCAGCTTGTCCATCTGGGTGTCCGAGAGATCCTTGATCTTCGTGGACACCGCCACGCCCGCCGCGCCGCAGATGGCGCGCGCGCGCGAACGGCCGATGCCGAGGATCGCCGTCAATGCGATCTCCGCATGCTGATGGTTGGGTATGTTCACTCCGCCGATCCGGGCCATGCCTGTCCTCGCCGCAAAAAGTTTGCGATTTTAGCGTCTAACCTGTTAATTTTCAACAACAATAGCGCCCGCTACCCCTGGCGCTGCTTGTGGCGCGGGTCCTTGCAGATCACCCGCACCACGCGCTTGCGCCGGACGATCTTGCAGTAGCGGCACATCCGCTTCACCGATGCCATCACTTTCATGTCCGCGCTCCATTCACCATTCACCGTTCACCGTTCACGCCTTCGTCACTTGGCGCGGAACACGATGCGCCCGCGCGACAGGTCGTAGGGCGTCAGCTCGACCGTCACCTTGTCGCCCGGCAGGATGCGGATGTAATGCATGCGCATCTTGCCGGATATGTGCCCCAGCACCACATGGCCGTTTTCGAGTTTCACCCGGAAGGTCGCGTTGGGCAGGGTCTCCACGATCTCACCCTGCATCTGTATCGTCTCTTCCTTGGCCATCAGCGCGTCGGGAACATGCCGCCCTTGAAATTCGCCTTCTTGAGCAGGCTCTCGTACTGGTGCGACATCATGGACGCCTGCACCTGGGCCATGAAGTCCATGGTCACCACGACGATGATCAAGAGCGAGGTGCCGCCGAAGTAGAACGGCACGTTCCACTTGAGGATCAGGAACTCGGGCAGCAGGCACACCAGGGTGACGTAGATCGCGCCGGCCAGCGTCAGCCGCATCAGTATCTTCTCGATGTAGCGCCCGGTCTGCTCGCCGGGGCGGATGCCCGGCACGAAGGCGCCGCTCTTCTTCAGGTTGTCGGCGGTCTCCTTCGGGTTGAACACGAGCGCCGTGTAGAAGAAGCAGAAAAAGATGATCGCGGAAGCGTAAAGAATCACGTAGATCGGCTGCCCGGGCGAGAGCGTCGCCGCGATGTTCTTGAGCCAGGTCATGCCCTCGCTCGCGCCGAACCAGCCGCCCAGGGTCGCCGGGAACAGGATGATGCTCGAGGCGAAGATCGGCGGGATCACGCCCGACATGTTCAGCTTCAGCGGCAGGTGCGAGCTCTGGCCGCCGTAGATCTTGTTGCCGACCTGGCGCTTGGCGTAGTTGACGAGGAGCCGGCGCTGGCCGCGCTCGACGAAGCAGACGAACGCGGTCACCACCAGCACCAGCGCGAAGATGAGCATCGCGACCAGTATCGAGAACGCGCCGGTGCGCACCAGCTCGAGGGTGCCGGCCACCGCCTGCGGCAGCCCGGCGGCGATGCCCGCGAAGATGATGAGCGAGATGCCGTTGCCGATGCCGCGCTCGGTGATCTGCTCGCCCAGCCACATCAGGAACATTGTGCCGGTCATGAGCGTCAACGTGGTGGTGAGGCGGAACGCGAGGCCGGGCTCGATCACCAGCCCGCGCTGCCCTTCCAGCGCGATCGCGATGCCCAGGCCCTGGAACAGCGAGAGGGCGACGGTGCCGTAGCGCGTGTACTGGGTGATCTTGCGCCGCCCCGACTCACCCTCCTTCTTCAACGCCTCCAGCGTGGGCGAGACCACGCTCATCAGCTGCATGATGATCGACGCCGAGATGTAGGGCATGATGCCGAGCGCGAATATCGTGAAGCGCGACAGCGCGCCGCCCGAGAACATGTTGAACATGTCCAGTATGCCGCCGCGCTGCGAGCGGAACAGCTCCGCGAGCTGCTCGGGATCGATGCCCGGCACCGGTATGAAGGACCCGATGCGAAACACGATCAGGGCGCCCAGCAGGAACAGCAGGCGCTGCTTCAGGTCGCCCATCTTGCCCAGGCCCAGAAATGAATCGGCGGCAGCCAAGCGCGTTCGGTCCCTTAGTTGGCGGCGGGCGCCGCGGGTCCGCCCGCGGATTTCGCCTTCAGCCTGCCCGCCGCCGGTGCGGGCACCGGCGGCTCCACGCTGCCGCCGGCAGCTTCGATCGCCGCGCGGGCGCCTTTGGATGCCAACAGGCCCTTCAGCGCCACCTTGCGCTTGATCTCACCGGCCAGGATCACCTTGGCGCGCAGGGCGGGCTGCGGCACCACGCCGGCGGCCTTGAGCGCCGCGAGGTCCACGGTGTCGGACTGAAGCCGCTGCAGGTCCGAGAGGCGCACTTCCGCCGTTTCGCCCTTCTTGCGCGAGTTGAAGCCGCGCTTCGGCACCCGCCGTTGCAGCGGCATCTGTCCGCCCTCGAAGCCGATCTTGTGGAAACCGCCGGCGCGCGATTTCTGGCCCTTGTGGCCGCGGCCCGCGGTTTTACCGAGCCCGCTGCCGATGCCGCGGCCCGGGCGTTTTTTCGAATGCCTGGAGCCGGTCGCCGGCCTGATTTCGTTTAGCTTCATATCTTGCCTACTCGCACTTCACCAGGTAGCCCACCCTGTCGATCATCCCGCGGATGGCCGGCGTGTCGGCCAGCTCCACGGTCTGGCGGATCTTCCGCAGGCCCAGCCCGCGCACGCAGGCGCGGTGCTGCTGCTTGGTGCCGATCGGGCTGCGCACCAGCGTCACTTTCAGCGTCTTGCCTTGCGGCTTGGCCATGACTACCCCGTGATGTCCTCGACCGACTTGCCGCGCTTGGCGGCAATCTGGGCCGGCGTGTTCATGCTGGTGAGCCCGTTGATGGTGGCGCGTACCACGTTGTACGGATTGGTCGAGCCCAGGCACTTGGCGAGCACGTTGTGCACGCCCATCACCTCGAACACCGCGCGCATCGGTCCGCCGGCGATGATGCCGGTGCCGTCGGAGGCCGGCTGCATGTAGACGCGGGAAGCCCCGTGATGCCCGATGACCGCGTGCTGCAGCGTGCCGTGCTTGAGGCTCACCTTGACCAGCTTGCGGCGCGCTTCTTCCATCGCCTTCTGCACCGCGACCGGCACCTCGCGCGCCTTGCCCTTGCCCATGCCGATGCCGCCGTCGCCGTCCCCCACCACCGCCAGCGCCGCGAAGCCGAGCACGCGGCCGCCTTTCACCACCTTGGTGACGCGATTGACCGCGACCATTTTCTCGCGCAGCCCGTCGCCGCGGTCCTCGCCGCCCTGCATTTTCGATGCTTGAAGTTTCGCCATGATTCGATCCCGTCAGAACTTGAGACCGGCCGCGCGCGCGGCTTCCGCCAGCGCCTTGACCCGGCCGTGGAACTTGTAGCCCGCGCGGTCGAACGCGACCGCCTCGATGCCGAGCTTCTTCGCCCGCTCGGCAATGCGCCGGCCGACCTCGGCCGCCGCCTTGACGTTGCCGCCATACTTGACGCTCGCCCGCACTTCCGGCTCGATCGTGGAAGCGGAAGCGAGCACCTTCGCTCCGCTCGGGTCGATCACCTGCGCGTAGATGTGGCTGTTCGAGCGGTGCACGGTCAGGCGCACCACCGCCAGCTCCGAGATCTTGGCGCGGGTCTGGCGAGCCCTGCGCAAACG
Source organism: Betaproteobacteria bacterium RIFCSPLOWO2_02_FULL_67_26 (assembly GCA_001771935.1). Taxonomy (GTDB): domain Bacteria; phylum Pseudomonadota; class Gammaproteobacteria; order Burkholderiales; family SG8-41; genus SG8-41. The sequence continues at coordinate 8,357 of MERD01000119.1, read as the reverse complement.
CTGATGATTCCTGTCGAACATGGTCGTCCCCGTTACTTCTTCTTGGTTTCCTTGATCACGACCTGCTCGCCGGTGTAGCGCACGCCCTTGCCCTTGTACGGCTCGGGGCTGCGGTAGCCGCGCACTTCAGCCGCCACCTGGCCGACCTGCTGCCGGTCCATGCCCTTGATCACGATCTCGGTCTGGGTCGGCGTCTCCACCTTGACGCCTTTCGGCATCGGGTGCACCACCGGGTGGGAAAAACCCAGCGTCAGGTTCAGCTTGTCGCCCTGCGCCTGGGCGCGGTAGCCCACGCCCACCAGCGTGAGCCGCCGCTCGAAGCCCTTGGTGACGCCGGTCACCATGTTGGCGACGAGCGCCCGCAGCGTGCCCGACAGCGCGTTCGCCCGCGACGAATTGCCCGTGGCCTTGAACTGGAGCCGGTTCTCCACCTTCTCGACCTGGACCTCCAGCGGGAGCTTCTGGCTCAACGTTCCGAGCGGCCCTTTCACCGAGATCTCGCCCGGAGCGATCGCCACCTCGACCTTCTCGGGCAGCGTGACGGGAGCGTTACCGATTCTCGACATTGCAGGTCTCCGTTACGCCACGATGCACAGCACTTCGCCGCCGACGCCGAGGCCCCGCGCCTTGCGGTCGGTCATCACCCCGCGCGAGGTGGACACGATCGCCACGCCGAGGCCGTTCATCACCTTCGGCAGGTCGTCTTTCGGGCGGTAAATCCGCAGCCCCGGCCGGCTGACCCGCTCGATTTTCTCGATTACCGGCTTGCCGGCGTAGTACTTGAGGCTGATCTCGAGCGTGGGCCGGCCTTCGAGCTCGCGCACCGCGAAGTCCTCGACGTAGCCCTCGTCCTTCAGCACCTGGGCGATCGCCGCCTTCACCTTGCTCGCAGGCATCGCCACCGACGGCTTCTCCGCGCCCTGGGCGTTGCGGATGCGCGTCAGCATGTCGGCGATCGGATCGGTCATGCTCATGCTCGGTCTCCTACCAGCTCGCCTTGATCACGCCCGGGATCTCGCCGTGCAGCGCGATCAAGCGGAGCTTCCCGCGCGCGAGTCCGAACTTGCGGTACACGCCGCGCGGGCGCCCGGTCAGCGCGCAGCGGTTCCTGAGCCGCACCGGGGAGGCATCGCGCGGCAGCTTCTGCAGCTTCTCGCGCGCCGCGTAGCGCTCCTCCGGCGAGAGCTTCTGGTTGCCCGCCGTCTCCAGCAGTTCCTTGCGCCGCGCGGCGAACTTCTTGACGGTTTCGCGGCGCTTCTTGTCGCGGTTGATCACTGCGGTCTTTGCCATACGGTGTGCCCCTGTAAGCTTCTAGGTCCTGAACGGGAAGCGGAAGGCCACCAGCAGCGCCTTTGCCTCGTTGTCGCTCTTCGCGGTGGTGGCGATGGTGATGTTCATGCCCCGGATCGCGTCGATCTTGTCGTACTCGATCTCCGGAAAGATGATCTGCTCCTTGACGCCGATGTTGTAGTTGCCCCGGCCGTCGAAGGCGCGGCCCGAGATGCCGCGGAAATCGCGGATGCGCGGCATCGCGACGCTCACCAGGCGGTCGAGGAACTCGTACATGCGTCGGCCGCGGAGCGTCACCTTGCAGCCGACCGGGTATCCCGCGCGGATCTTGAACACCGCGATCGACTTGCGGGCCTTGGTGACGACCGGCTTCTGGCCGGCGATCTTGGTCAGGTCGGAGACGGCGTTGTCCATGATCTTCTTGTCGGCGACCGCCTCGCCCACGCCCATGTTGAGCACGATCTTCTCGATGCGCGGCACCTGCATCGCGGTCGTGTAGCCGAACTGCTGCATCAACTGCTTCACCACGGCGTCGCGATAAAGAATCTGCAGGCGCGGCACCGGGGCGGGCCGTTCCGGCTTCCGCTCCTTCGGCTCCTTCTGCTCCGGCGCATCCTTCGGATCCTGCCGCTTTTCCCGCGCCTCTCTCGGCGCGCCCTGCTGCCTGGCTTCCTTCGGGGGCCGGGCCTGCTGCTGGCCCTTGTTTTCCTTGCCGGCGTCCTTCTGGCCCTTGGCGGCTTCCTTGCCGCCCTTGGCGTCCTTGGTGTCCCTGGTCTTCGCTGCGCTCATGCGTCGATCACTTCGCCGTTGGACTTGAAATAGCGGACGCGGCGGCCGTCCTCCAGCACCCGGATGCCGATGCGGTCGGCCTTCTTGGTGCCGGGGTTGTAATGCGCCACGTTCGAGATATGCAGCGGCATTTCCCGGTCGATGATGCCGCCGGTCACGCCCTTCATCGGGATCGGGCGCTGGTGCTTCTTCACCCGGTTCGCGCCCTCCACCAGCACGTGCTCCGCGTCCACGATCCGCAGCACGGTGCCGCGCTTGCCCCGGTCTCGCCCGGTGGTCACGATGACGTCGTCGCCTTTTCGGATCTTGCGCATGGCCCCGCCCGTCACAGCACTTCCGGCGCGAGCGAGACGATCTTCATGAAGCGCTCGGTCCTCAGCTCGCGTGTCACCGGCCCGAAGATGCGCGTGCCGATCGGCTCGAGCTTGGGCGTCAGCAGCACCGCCGCGTTCGAGTCGAACTTGATCAGCGAGCCGTCGCCGCGGCGCACGCCCTTCGCGGTGCGCACCACCACGGCATCGTAGACTTCGCCTTTCTTCACGCGACCGCGGGGCGCGGCGTCCTTGACGCTCACCTTGATGACGTCACCGATGCCGGCATAGCGCCGCTTCGAGCCGCCCAGCACCTTGATGCACATCACCGAGCGCGCCCCGGTGTTGTCGGCCACGTCCAACAGGGACTGCATTTGTATCATCGTTCTCTCGCTAAACTGTCTTCACCAACTTGGCCGCTCAGTTTCCGTACTGCGGCCAGTATTGGCGCCCGTCCGGGTCGGTCGCCGCACCTGCCGGTGCGCGGCGAAAAGGTTGCGGATTATACGGTTATCCCGCTGATTCCGCAACGTAAAAATAGAAAATTAGACGATCTTCGCCTTCTGCACCAGCTGGATCACCCGCCACGCCTTGGTGCGGGAGATCGGGCGGCACTCCTCGATCAGGACGAGGTCCCCCGCCTTGCACTCGGCGGCCTCGTCGTGGGCGTGATACTTGCTGGAGCGCGTGATGTATTTCCCGTACAGCGGGTGCTTCATGCGCCGCTCCACCAGCACGGTAACCGTCTTCTTCATCTTGTCGCTGACGACGCGCCCCGTCAGCTGGCGCTTGTTCGCGCTCTCGCTCATGCCTTGCCCCGTCCCTTCTGGGCCAGCACCGTGCGCACCCGCGCGATGTCGCGCCGCACCTTGCCGAGCTGGCTCGTGTTGGTGAGCTGCTGCGTGGCTTTCTGCATGCGCAGGTTGAACTGCGCCCTCAGCAGCGAATTGAGCTCCTGCTGCAGCTCGTCCGGTGATTTTGCCTTCAGTTCGGCCGCCTTCATTCGTCCTGTTTCCTCTTGACTAGCCGCCCACCAGCCGCGAAACGAACGTGGTGCGCAGCGGCAGCTTGGAAGCCGCCAGGCGGAACGCCTCGCGCGCCTCCTTCTCGTCAACGCCGTCCATCTCGTAGAGCACCGCGCCGGGCTTGATCTCGGACACCCAGAACTCGGGGTTGCCCTTGCCGTTGCCCATGCGCACTTCCGCCGGCTTCTGCGACACCGGCTTGTCCGGGAATATGCGGATCCAGATGCGGCCGCCGCGCTTGATCTGGCGCGACATCGCGCGCCGCGCCGCCTCGATCTGGCGCGCCGTGAGGCGCCCGCGCGTGGTCGCCTTCAGGCCGAATTCTCCAAAGCTCACCTTGTTGCCGCGGGTCGCGATCCCGCGGTTGCGGCCCTTCTGTTCCTTGCGGTACTTACGCCTTGCGGGTTGCAGCATGCTTCGCTCCTGACTTGGCCGGGGCCTTTCTCGCCCGCGGCTTCTTCGGCTTGTCGCCGGCGGGCGCGGGCTTGTCCGCAGGCGTCGCGGCCGGCGCCGCGAGCGCCGCGGCGATCGCCGCCGCCGGCTGGTCGCTCTTCGCCATCACCTCGCCCTTGAACACCCACACCTTGATGCCGATGACGCCATAGCTGGTCTTCGCCTCCGACACCCCGTAATCGATTTCCGCGCGCAGCGTATGCAGGGGCACGCGGCCTTCCCGGTACCACTCGTAGCGCGCGATCTCGATGCCGTTGAGCCTCCCCGAGCTCGCGATCTTGATGCCCTGGGCGCCGAGCCGCATCGCATTGGTGATGGCGCGTTTCATCGCGCGGCGGAACATGATGCGTTTCTGCAGCTGCTGCGCGATGGAGTCCGCGATCAGCTGGGCGTCGGTCTCGGGCTTGCGCACTTCCTCGATATTGACGTGCACCGGCACGCCCAGCATCTTCTGCAATTCCACCTTGAGCGACTCGATGTCCTCGCCCTTCTTGCCGATCACCACTCCGGGGCGCGCGCTGAAGATCGTAATACGGGCGTTCTTCGCCGGGCGCTCGATCACGACCCGCGACACCGCGGCGTGGGCGAGCTTCTTCTTGAGATGCTCGCGGACCCTGATGTCCTCGAGCAGCATCACCGGGAAGTTCTTGTTGTTGGCGTACCAGCGCGAGGCCCAGTTGCGGTTCACCGCAAGCCGGAATCCGATCGGGTTGATTTTCTGGCCCATTGCTACTTTCTCCCGTCGCCGACGGTCAGGAAAATATTGCACGTCGGCTTCATGATTGGCGCGCCGCGGCCCTTGGATTGCGCGCGGAAGCGGCGCAGGAAGGTGCCGCGCTCGACGAGTATGTTCGTGACCTTCAGCTCGTCGATATCGGCGCCGTCGTTGTGCTCGGCGTTGGCGATGGCGGATTCCAGCACCTTGCGGATGATCACCGCGCCCTTCTTGGGGGCGAAACGCAGGATGTTCAACGCCTGCTCCACCGGCTTGCCGCGGATCAAGTCCGCCACCAGCCGGCCCTTCTGGGCCGAGAGGCGGACGCCGCGCAGCTTGGCAATCGTGTTCATTGGCCCGTCCTTACGCCTTTGCCGCCGCCGGGGCCGCCGGCGCTGCGGCCGGGGCCGCGCCAGGCGCCGCCGTGGCCGACGACTTCCGGTCTCCGGTCGCCGCTGCAGCCGCAGCCGCCGCCGCGGCCTGCGCGGAGCCGGCCTTGGAGTGGCCCTTGAAGATGCGGGTGTGCGAGAACTCGCCCAGCTTGTGGCCGACCATGTTCTCGGTGACGTAAACCGGCACGTGCTGCCTGCCGTTGTGCACGGCAATGGTGAGGCCCACGAAGTCGGGCAAGATGGTCGAGCGTCGCGACCAGGTCTTGATCGGGCGCTTGTCGTTGGTCTTCTGGGCCGATTCCACCTTCTTCATGAGGTGAAGGTCCACGAACGGCCCCTTCTTGATCGAGCGTGCCATGAATTAGCCTCCGACGATCTTGGCGTTGCGGCGGCGGATGATCATCGCGTCGGTCCGCTTGTTCTTGCGCGTCTTGTAGCCTTTCGACAGCGTGCCCCACGGGGAGACCGGGTCGCGCGCCGAGGACTTCTTGCCCTCGCCGCCGCCATGCGGGTGATCGACGGGATTCTGCGCGACGCCGCGTACCGTGGGACGGATGCCGCGCCAGCGCACGCGGCCCGCCTTGCCGATGGATTCGAGCGAATGCTCCTCGTTGCCGACCTCGCCGATGGTGGCGCGGCAGTTGATGTGCACCTTGCGGATTTCGCCCGACCGCAGCCGGACCTGGGCGTAGTCGCCTTCCCGCGCGAGCAGCTGCACCGAGGCGCCGGCGGCGCGCGCCAGCTGCGCGCCCTTGCCAGGCAGCATCTCGATGCAATGGATGGTGGTGCCGACCGGAATGTTCCTCAGCGGCAGCGTGTTGCCGGACTTGATCGGCGCTTCCGGCCCTGAAACGAGCTGCGCGCCCGCGCCGACGCCCTTCGGCGCGACGATGTAACGCCGCTCGCCGTCGGCATAGCACAGCAGCGCGAGGAACGCGCTGCGGTTCGGGTCGTACTCCAGGCGCTCGACCTTCGCCGTGATGCCGTCCTTGTCGCGCTTGAAATCGACTTTCCGGTAGAGCTGCTTGTGGCCGCCGCCCTGGTGGCGCATGGTGATTTCGCCATGCATGTTGCGGCCACCTCTCTTTTTCTTGCGCTCGACGAGGTGCGGCACCGGCCCGCCCTTGTGCAGGTCGGGATTGACGACGCGGACCTGCTGGCGCTGGCCGGGCGTGATGGGTCTGATCTTGACCAGCATTATTTCGCCTCCGCCTGCTCGGCAAAGTTGATTTCCTGCCCCGGCTTCAGGCAGACGTAGGCCTTCTTCCAGTGATTGCGGCGCCCGAGGAACTGCCCGAAGCGCTTCTCCTTGCCGCGCACGTTGGTCACGGTCACCGACTGCACCTCGACCTTGAACATGAACTCGACCGCCGCCTTGATTTCCGGCTTGGTCGCGCGGGAGTCGACGCGGAACACGACCTGCCGGTTCTTGTCCGCGACGAAGGTGCTTTTCTCGGAGATCACCGGCGCCAGGATCACCTGCATCAGGCGCGCCTGCTGCTGTGCGTTGGGGGCGGCGACGCTCATGCCAGCAACTCCTCGATCCTGGCGACGGCGCCCCGGGTCACCAGCACCTTGGCGTGGCGCAGGAGGGACAGCGGGTCCGCCGCGCCGGCCGTCACCACGTCGACCTTGGGCAGGTTGCGCGACGAGAGCCGCAGGTTGTCGTCGACGCTGTCGGTGATGATCAGCACGTCGTCGAGCCCCATGCCCTTCAGCTTTGCCGCCAGGGCCTTGGTCCTGGGACCGTCCAGCGTGAATTTCTCGACCACCGCCAGCCGGTCCTCGCGCGCGAGCCGGGACAGGATCGAGCACACGCCCGCGCGGTACATCTTGCGGTTCAGCTTGTGGCTGAAGTTCTCGTCCGGCAAATTGGGGAAGACCTTCCCGCCGCCGCGCCACAGCGGTGAAGACGCCCGGCCGGCGCGCGCGCGCCCCGTGCCCTTCTGCTTCCATGGCTTCTTGTTCGACTTGTTGATTTCCCCGCGCGCCTTCTGCTTGCGCGTGCCCTGGCGCGCGTTGGCGAGATACGCGGTGATGAGCTGGTGGACCAGCGCCTCGTTGTAGTCGCGCCCGAAAGCATTGTCCGAGGCCGCGACCTTGGCCGAGGGCTTGCCCTGCTCGTTGATGACCTGGAGTTCCATCGCGTCCCTCATTTCACCGGTCATTTCGCCGGCTTCGCGGCGGCCTTGGGCGCCGGGGCGGCCACTGCCACCGGCCGCGCCGCACGGGTGGTCGGCTTGACCGTTACGTCGCCGCCGCGCGAACCCGGCAGCGCGCCCCGGATCAGGAGCAGCTGGCGGCCGGCGTCGACCCGGACAACCTCGACGTTCTGCACGGTGCTGCGCGCGGCGCCCAGATGGCCGGCCATGCGCTTGCCGGGGAAGACCCGGCCGGGGTCCTGGTTCTGGCCGATCGAGCCGGGCTTGTTATGTGAGACCGAATTGCCGTGGCTCGCGCGGTTGGAGGAAAAATGATGGCGCTTGATGACCCCGGCGAATCCCTTGCCCTGCGTGGTGCCGGAAACGTCCACCTTCTGCCCGACCTTGAAGATGTCCGCACCGACCGCGCCGCCCACCTTGAGATCGGCGATTTCGTCCGTCTTGACGCGGAACTCCTTCAGGATATGGCCGGCTTCCACCGCCGCCTTGGCGAAGTGCCCCGCAGCGGCCTTGTTGACCCGGCTTGCGCGCCGCTTGCCGTACGCGACCTGCACCGCGCTGTAGCCGTCGGTTTCCGGCGTCTTGATCTGGGTCACGCGGTTGTTCGACACGTCCACCACGGTCACCGGGATGGTGTCGCCATCATCGGTGAACACGCGCGTCATGCCGACCTTGCGCCCCACTAGTCCCAAACTCATATTCTAGATCCTTGATCCTGAATCCTTACAGCTTGATCTCGACGTCGACGCCGGCCGGAAGATCGAGCTTCATCAGCGCGTCCACCGTCTTGTCGGTGGGATCGATGATGTCCATCAGCCGCAGGTGGGTGCGGATCTCCAGCTGCTCGCGCGATTTCTTGTCCACGTGCGGCGAGCGCAGCAGGTCGAAGCGCTGCTTGCGCGTCGGCAGCGGCACCGGACCCTTCACCACCGCGCCGGTGCGCTTGGCGGTGTCCACGATCTCGAGCGCCGACTGGTCGATCAGGCGGTAGTCGAACGCCTTCAACCGGATGCGGATCTTCTGACTTTTGACTGCCATTTTTTACCCCGTGATTCGTGAGTTGTGATGGGTGAGCCGAGTCACGACTCACGATTCACCGTTATTCGATAACCTTCGCCACGACTCCGGCGCCGACCGTCTTGCCGCCCTCGCGGATCGCGAAGCGCAGCCCCTCCTCCATCGCGATCGGCTGGATCAGCGCCACCGTGATCGACACGTTG
>MERD01000118.1:25441-25616 GCA_001771935.1 Betaproteobacteria bacterium RIFCSPLOWO2_02_FULL_67_26 | reverse complement strand
AGCACCTCCCGCAGCGCCTTGTGCATGAGGTGGGTCGCCGAGTGGTTGCGCATGGTACGCGCGCGCCGCGCGGCCTCCACGCCCGCCATCACCTTGTCGCCCACGCGCAGCCGGCCGGTCTTCACGGTTCCTTTGTGCCCGAACACGGTGGCCTGGATTCTTTGCGTGTCCTCGA
>MERD01000118.1:185-25431 GCA_001771935.1 Betaproteobacteria bacterium RIFCSPLOWO2_02_FULL_67_26 | reverse complement strand
GCCGGCAACGCCGGCAATTTCGCCGCTGTCGCCGACCTGGCCGCCGGACTCGGCGTAGAACGGGGTGCGGTCGAGCACCACGATGCCTGCCTCGCCTTTTCCGAGCTCCTCGGCCGGCACTCCCTCGCCCTTATATAGCGCGACGACCTTGCCCTCAAGAGCGAGCGTGTCGTAGCCGTGAAACTCGGTGGCAGCCCCCCTGTATTCGACGCTCGCCGCGACCCCGAATTTCGACGCAGCGCGCGCCCGCTCGCGCTGGCGCTCCATCGCGGCCTCGAAGCCCGCGTAATCCACGCGCACGCCGCGCTCGCGCGCGATGTCGGCGGTCAGGTCCACCGGGAAGCCGAAAGTGTCGTAGAGCTGAAACACGGTTTCGCCGTCGAGCATCCGGTCCTCGCGCGTCAGCGCGCCCTCCAGCACCCGCATGCCGTTTTCCAGCGTCTCCGCGAAGCGCTCCTCCTCCTGCAGCAGGACCTGGCGCACCCGGTCTTTTGCCTGCGCGAGCTCGGGATAGGCGGCACCCATCGCGCGCGCAAGGTCGTCCGCGATGCTGTGGAAGAAGGGGGTGGTCCGCCCCAGCTTGTAGCCGTGGCGGATCGCGCGGCGGACGATGCGGCGCAGCACGTAGCCGCGGCCTTCATTCGACGGGATCACGCCGTCCACGATCAGAAACGACGTCGCGCGAATGTGATCCGCGATCACCCGCAGCGAGTTGCTCGAGAGGTCTTTCGTGCCGGTCTCGCGCGCGGCGGCCTTGATGAGATCCTGGAACAGGTCGATCTGGTAGTTGTCGTGCACGCCCTGCAGCACCGCGGCGATGCGCTCGAGCCCCATGCCGGTGTCCACCGACGGCTTGGGCAACGGGTGCATCACGCCTTTCTCGTCCCGGTTGAATTGCATGAAGACGAGGTTCCAGATCTCGACGTAGCGGTCGGCGTCGGCGTCCTTCGAGCCCGGCGGCCCGCCCGGTATGCCCGGCCCGTGATCCCAGAAGATCTCCGTGCACGGCCCGCACGGGCCGGTGTCCGCCATCTGCCAGAAGTTGTCGCTCTGGTAGCGGGGTGCGCCGGGCTTGTCTCCGATGCGCACGCACCGCTCCTTCGACACGCCGATGTCCTTCGTCCAGAGGTCATAGGCCTCGTCGTCCTCGTGGTAGACGGTGGTCCACATGCGCTCCGGCGGCAGCTTGTAGACCTTCGTCAGCAGTTCCCACGCGTAGCGGATCGCGTCGCGCTTGAAATAGTCCCCGAACGAGAAGTTGCCCAGCATCTCGAAGAACGTGTGATGGCGCGCGGTATAGCCGACGTTCTCGAGATCGTTGTGCTTGCCGCCGGCGCGCACGCAGCGCTGGGCCGTGGTCGCGCGCGCGTAGGGCCGCTGGTCCTGCCCGAGGAACACGTCCTTGAACTGCACCATGCCGGAGTTGGTGAAGAGCAGCGTCGGATCGTTCGCCGGCACGAGCGGGCTCGAGGCGACGACCGCATGGCCCTTGCCGGCGAAGTACTCGAGGAACCTGCTGCGAATCTCGCTGCTCTTCATCTAGCGCAACCGCTTCGTTTCTTCCACGCGCAGCCCGATGACGTATGCGCCGCTCAGGATCACTGCGCTCTTCACCACGCCCTTGATCGCCACCTCGGAATTCTTTTCCGGCAGCGTGCCCTGCGTCACCACCGTGATCTCGCCCGTCGGGTCCCGCAGCGTGTATGACTTGAACTTCAGCACCCAGAGGGTGGTCCGCACCTTGCCCTTCAACTTGACTTCCTTGCCTTCGAACCGGGCCGGGGCCACCACGATCTCGTTCACCTTGGTGTATCCGAACGGCAGCTTGTCGCAGCCGGCAAGCATCACCGTGCCAACCAACGCGAGCACGGTGATGACTGCATGACGACTGACGACTGCCGACTGACGGGTGCCGGGTTTCATCCTTCTGCCTTCTGCCTTAATCTTCGTCCCTGCCTTTAATGACTTTCATGATCACTTCGAAGTCGAAACCGCGTCCCTGGAGGAAGCGCACCTGGCGCGCCCGCTCGGCCGCGCCGCGCGGGGGCCGGCTGCCGAACTTCCTGTGCCAGACATCGCGGGCCGCATCCTGCTCGCCTGCCTTCAGCGCCGGCGCCGCCGCCGCGACCGCCTCCCCGGAGACGCCCTTCCGGATCAGCTCGTGCTCGATGCGCCTTGCGCCGAAGCGCGAGCGGCGGGCGTGCACCACCTGCTCCACCACGCGGCGTTCCGATAGCCAGCCGCGCTTCTCGAAATCATCGAGCAGGGCTTCGATCTGGGCCGGATCCTCGGCATGAGGAGCAAGCTTCCGCGCCAGTTCCGCGCGCGTATGCTCCCGCCCCGCGAGGAGCTTCAACGCCCGCCCCTGCAGGCTTTCTTTCACGGCTTCTAGTGGGCGGCTTTCCGCGCCTCCGCCTTCGATTCAGCCTTGGGCTCCCTGGGTTCCTTGGGCTCCGCCCCGACGATACCCACCGCAGCCCGGATCTTTGCCTCGATCTCCTGCGCAATCTTGGGGTTTTCCTTCAGGAACTCGCGGGCGTTGTCCTTGCCCTGCCCGATGCGTTCCTTGCCGTAGTTGTACCAGGCGCCGGTCTTCTCCAGAACGCGGTGCAGCGCGCCGAGCTCGAGGATCTCGCCTTCGCGCGAGATGCCCTCGCCGTAGAGGATGTCGAACTCGGCGTTGCGGAACGGCGGCGCAACCTTGTTCTTCACGACCTTGGCGCGGGTCTCGGAGCCGATCACTTCCTCGCCCCGCTTGATCGCGCCGATACGCCGGATGTCGATGCGCACCGAGGCGTAGAACTTGAGCGCATTGCCGCCGGTGGTGGTCTCGGGGTTGCCGAACATGACGCCGATCTTCATCCGGATCTGGTTGATGAAGATCACCAGCGTGTTGGAGCGCTTGATGTTTGCGGTGAGCTTGCGCAGCGCCTGGCTCATGAGGCGCGCCTGCAGGCCCATCTGCGGCTCGCCCATCTCGCCCTCGATCTCGGCCCTGGGCACCAGGGCGGCCACCGAATCGATCACGACCACGTCGACCGAGCTCGAGCGCACCAGCATGTCGGCGATCTCGAGCGCCTGCTCGCCGTTGTCGGGCTGCGAGATCAGGAGCGAATCCACGTCCACGCCGAGCTTGCCCGAGTACTGGGGATCGAGCGCGTGCTCGGCGTCGATGAAGGCGGCGGTGCCGCCCAGCTTCTGCATCTGGGCGATGACCGATAGCGCGAGCGTGGTCTTGCCCGAGGATTCCGGCCCGTAGATCTCGACCACCCGCCCGCGCGGGAGCCCCCCGATGCCGAGCGCGAGGTCGAGGCCGAGCGAGCCGGTGGACACGACCTTGATGTCCTTGTTGGCGGCCGCCTCGGACTCGCCGAGGCGCATGATCGAGCCCTTGCCGAACTGCTTCTCGATCTGGGACAGCGCCGCGGCCAGCGCCTTGGCCTTGTTGTCATCCATGTGCGGATTCCTTTTTAGTTGTAGCTGCATATTTTAAACCAGGCGCGCCCTGCGGCACGCCTTTCAGCGCCTCAATCGTCATAAACGCACGGCACGAATCTTCAGTTGACCAGACCCGCCTGGCTTGCGGGCGCCTAAGACAGGGCCGCCGCCCACAAACCGCAATTACGGGCGTCCGAGCAACGCAAGCACGCCTTTCAATGCGTGCTCGACCGACTGCCGGCGTACCGCTTCGCGGTCGCCGGAGAAGCGCACCGTCTCGCTGCGCGGCTCGCCGCCCTTCATGCCCCACGCGACACAGACGGTGCCGACCGGCTTCTCGGGAGTGCCGCCGGTGGGCCCGGCGACGCCGCTGACCGCCACCGCGACCTGGGCGTGGCTGCGCGCGAGCGCGCCCTCGACCATTTCGCGCACCACTTCCTCCGATACCGCGCCATGCTTTTCAAGCGTCGTCTCCTTCACCCCCAGCATTTCGCGCTTGGAGATGTAGGTGTAGGTGACGAAGCCACGCTCGAACCAGTCCGAGCTGCCCGGCACCATTGTGAGCGCCTCTGAGATCCAGCCGCCGGTGCATGACTCCGCCGTCGCAAGCATCAGCCCGCGTCGCTTCAATTCCGAGCCTGCTTCTTCTGCCAGCTTGTACAGGACGGGGTCAGGCATCGTTCTGCGTCAATAGAGAGTGATGGCAATTGGTGATGAATGAGGGTGATGATAACTTCTCATCCTTATTTCCCATCACTCCAACAGTGTCTTGGCGATCGCCAGTACGATCAGCGTGTAGAACGCGGCGACGAGGTCGTCGAGCATGACGCCGAAGCCGCTCTTGAAGGTGCGGTCGTAGTAGCGGATGGGCGGCGGCTTGAAGATATCGAACAGCCGGAACAGGAGAAACGCCGCCGCCTGCCAGAGCGGCGCGGCGGGCACGAAAAACAGCACGAGGAGAAACGCAACCGTTTCGTCCCACACCATGCCGCCATGGTCGGCGACGCCGACCGCTCGCCCCGTGACGTCGCAGGCCCAGATGCCCAGGCCGAACAGCACCACGACCAGCAGCAGGTACTCGACCGCATCCACCCGGGGCTGGATCAGCCAGTACAGCGGCAGCGCGAGCAGCGTCCCGAACGTGCCCGGCGCGACCGGAACCAGGCCGGCACCGAAGCCGAACGCGATCAAATGCGCGGGACGGCTCAGCAGGAAGCGCCACGAAGGGCGCAGGACGAGGTCGGCCATCAAGGCATGGTAGCGCGGTACCTGAACCGTGTCCCGGACGGAAAGCGCAGGCCGAAGGTCCCGGCAAGGACCGTGAGCAGCTCGCCGTCGCCCGCGAGCATCCGGGTCGTGATGGCGTCGCCGCGATCGGTGATGAGCTCGAGGTTGCGGAGGGCGACGCGCCCCGCGGGCGCCGGCAGCTGAACGACCAGCGTCCGCGTGAACCGCGAGTCCGGGTGCGTCGAGCTGTAATAGTTCGCCAGCTCGTAGTCGGCGGATGCTTGCGGCTCGAGCGAGAACGAGTAGAGGTTGGTCCACGACGTCCCCCGCAGCGACTGGAGCATCCACTCCCCCGCCTCCTCGACGACACGGTAAGTCCACGCAAACTGGCGCGACTCGCGCCCGGCCTCGAACGGGACCGGCAGCAGCAATCCCTCGAGGCCGAATCCGACGTCTGCGATCAATCTTGAACCGTCGACGTCCACCAGCAGAAGCATGTGCAGCCGGGGCAGGATGCGCTCGGTACGGTAGCGCACGCGGGCGGCCAGCCGCGTCACGCGGAAGCCCACCTTCTCCAGTGCGGCAGCGAGCAGGAGATTCTGCTCGTAACAGTAGCCGCCGCGTCCGCCGGTGATCAGCTTGTCCTGCAACCCGGCAAGATCGAGGCGTACCGGACGCCCCAGGAGCATGTCCAGATTCTCGAATGGAATATGCGCGGCATGCGCGAGGTGCAGCGCTTCCAGCACGGGCCGGGTCGGCTCCCGCCGGCCGGTGTAGCCGACGCGCCTCAGGTAGGCATCGAGATCCAGGCGGTCGTCACTCATCGCTGGACCGGGTCACAAGCTCCCGTCCACCTCGATGCCGCGGTAGAGCCAGTCGATCTCCCAGGGATTTTCCGGGTCACGCCGCCGCGCCAGCTCGTTGCGCAGCGCGCGAGCGCCGCCGTCGACGTGGAAGTATTCGCCGAAGAAGCGCGAGGAGAGCACGACGCGCGCCGTGCGGTTCATGCGCTCCCGCTGATACGCGAGGAACGCGCGACCGAAATCATCCCCGGCCGCCGCGACCTTCTCCGCCAGCACCACGCCGTCCTCGATCGCCATGTTGGCCCCCTGCGCCAGGTATTGCAGCGTCGGGTGCGCCGCATCGCCGAGCAGGGTCGCCCGGCCCCGGGTCCAGTGGGTCACCGGCTCGCGGTCGTGCAGGACCCAGTTGCGGTCGCGCGAGAAGTAACGCAGCATGTCGCGCACCCTGGGGTCGGTTCGCGCGAATACCTGCTCCAGCTCGTCCCAGTTGCCGAAGTCCTTCTCGCCGCGCCGGAAACGCGAGCTCGAGACGGTCGCCACGTTGTTCATCACCTTGCCGCCGCGCAGGCGATACTGCACGAGGTGCAGGTTGGGGCCGACCCAGATCGTCATCGAGTCGAGGTGGCTGCGGTCGATGATCTCCTCGGACGGCACCACGCCGCGGTAGGTCACGTGGCCCGCGACGCGCGGCGCGCCGTCGCTCACGATCGCGGCCCGCGTCGGCGACCACAAGCCTTCGGCGCCGATCAGCGCCGCGCCTTCAATCTCGGCGCCACTCTCGCAGCGCACGACGACGGTATTTCCGCGCTCGACGAAGCTCACCAGGCCGCGCGAGGCCTCGAGCGTGATTTCCCCACGCCGCCGGCACGCCTCGAGTATCTCGCCGTGCAAATCACGCCGATGAATGACGAAGTAACGATAACGGTAGCGCTCCAGAAACGTCCTGCCGAGCGTGATCCGCGAGATTTCCCGGTTGTCCACCGCGTCGACCATGATCAGCGCGTCGGGAAAGACCGAGTGCGGCTCGAGCGCCTTCAGCAGGCCCAGGCGGTCCAGCATGCGGCTCACGTTCGGCCCCATCTGGATGCCGTAGCCGATCTCGCCGAACTCCGGCGCCTTTTCCAGCACGTGCACGCGCCGGCCCTTGAGCGCCAGGGCGAGCGCCGCTGACAGCCCGCCGATGCCGCCGCCGGCGATCAGGATAGGAAGGTCAGAAATGCTCATAGCCCTTGCGGCCGGTCACGATCGGCCTGCCCGCGGGGTCGAGCACTGTCACGGGCGTGCCGCTGCCCCGCCGCCGCGTGATGCTGCCGATGAGCGTGAGCTTCAGGCGCAGGCGCCTGGACAGCCGGCGGATCGCAGCGCGCCGCGCGCGGCCGGCCGTGAAGACGAGCTCGTAGTCGTCGCCGCCCGCGAGCAGCGCCTGCCGCGCCGCGGCGCGTTGGAGATGGCGTTTCACCACGGCCGAGGCCGGAATGCGGTTCAAGTCCACCACCGACGCGACGCGCGAGCGCTCGCAGATATGGCCGAGATCCGCGATCAGGCCGTCGGAAACGTCTATCGCGCTGCGGGCAACGCCGCGCAGCCCCTCGCCCAGCGCGATGCGCGGTGTCGGTACGTCGAGCCTCTCTCCCGCCCGTGCACGCTCGCCGCGCGTGAGCGAGAGCCGGCGGGCGGACAGCGCGAGGGCCGCATCGCCGAGCGCACCGGAAACCCAGATATCGTCACCCACGCGGGCCCCATCGCGGCGAAGTGCCGCCCCGGCCGGCACTTCGCCCATGGCCTGCACGGTGATGTTGAGCGGCCCGCGCGTCGTATCCCCACCGATCAGGTCCACGCCGTGGCGGCGCGCCAGGCGCATGAAGCCGCGCGAGAAGGCGGCGAGCCAGCGCGCGTCGGCGCGCGGCAGCGCCAGCGCCAGTGTCGCCCACCGCGGCGTCGCGCCCATCGCCGCCAGGTCCGAGAGATTCACCGCGAGCGCCTTGTGGCCGAGCTTTTCCGGGTCGGCATCAGCCCGGAAATGCCGGCCGGCGACGAGCATGTCGGTGGTGACGACCAGCTCCCATCCGCGCCGCGCCCGCACGATCGCGGCATCGTCGCCCACGCCCAGCACCGCGCCGTGCGCCCGCCGCGTGAAATACCGCCTGATGATCTCGAACTCGGAAAGTGCGGCCACTTGTCCGTCGCTCGTCACCCGTCACTCGAAGCCGGGCGCTGCTGCGCCTCCAGCTTCGCTTTCGCCTCGAGCCAGTTTCTCCGCAGCACGCGCGGAAACCAGAAGTCCACGGCGGCGAAGCCGAAGAAGAACGCCAGCAGGACGAGCCACGTGCCGTACTCGAGAATGGCCCGCCCGTTGAACAGCACGTAGAGCCCGAGCACCAGGTTCACGAAACCCGCGAAGTAGAACGCGAGCATTCTGCGCTTGAGCCGCTCGTCCATCACTGCTTTTCAGTTGCGCGCAATTGCGCCGCCAGCTTGTCGAGCACGCCGTTCACGAACTTGTAGCCGTCGGTGCCGCCAAAGGACTTCGCGAGTTCCACCGCCTCGTTGATCACCGCGCGGTACGGCACGTCGGGCCGGTGGGCCAGCTCGTATCCCGCGAGCAGCAGGATGCCGCGCTCGACCGGGCTCAGGCGGGAAAACGCCCGGTCGAGGTGCGGCGTTATCGCCCGCTCGAGGTCGGCTGCCGCCGCGATCGCCCCTTCCAGCAGCGCCTTGAAGTAGTCGGCGTCGACCTTGTCGAAGCCCTTGGCCTCGGCGAGCTGCCGGACGATGGCCGCGGGCTCGGTCTTCGCCAGCTGCCACTGGTAAATCCCCTGCAGGGCGAACTCGCGCGAGCGGCGGCGGTCGGTTTTCATCACTCGATGCGTTTCAGCAGATTGGCCATCTCGATCGCGGCCAGCGCGCAATCCGCGCCCTTCTGCGACATGCGCGCGAGCGCCTCGTCCTCGTCGTTCGTCGTCAGGATCCCGTTCGCCACCGGCACGCCGGAATCGAGCGCCACGGTGGTGATGCCGCTGGCGGATTCGTTGGCAACCACCTCGAAATGGTAGGTGTCGCCGCGGATCACCGCGCCGAGAGCGACCAGCGCGTCGTACTTGCCGGTATTCGCCAGCTTCTGCAGCGCCAGCGGGACTTCCAGCGCCCCCGGCACCGAGACGATGAGCAGGTCGGATGCCCGCACGCCCTGCTTGGCGAGCGCCGCCGTGCAGGCGGAGAGCAGCCCTTCACCAACGTCCTGGTTGAAACGGCTCAGCACGATGCCGATGCGCAGACCCTTCCCGTCCAGGCCCGGGTCCAGTTCCTCGATATCGTCGTAGCGTGCCATTCAGATTTCGGGAGATCGGGAGATCACGTTTTTGCCCCTGGCTGCAGGTAACCCGTGACTTCCAGCCCGAAGCCCGCCATGCTGGGCATTCTCCGCGGCAATGCCAGCAGGCGCATTTTCCTCACCCCCAGGTCCTTGAGGATCTGGGCGCCGATGCCGTAATTCCTCAACGCCATGCCGGGCGCCGCCGCCTGCCCGTCGCGCGCCCGCGCGCGCTCCAGCAGCTCGTCGGCGCTTTCCTGCCGGTGCAACAGCACGATCACGCCGCACTCGGCGCGACCCACGGCGGCGAGCGCGTCGTTGAAGTTCCACGAGTGGCTGCGGCTCTCCACGTCGAGCAGGTCGACCACCGACACCGGCTCGTGCACGCGCACCAGCGCCTCGCGGCCCGGGACCGGCCTGCCCTTCGCCAGGGCGAGATGCGTCTCGCGCGCGATCCGGTCGCTATAGACATAGAGCCGGAATTTCCCGTGGACGGTCTCGATATCGCGCTCCGCCACGCGCGCCACCAGGGACTCGGTGTGGCCGCGATGCTGAATGAGGTCGGTGATGGTGCCGATCCTCAGCTGGTGCTGCGCGGCGAACTCGATGAGGTCCGGCAACCGCGCCATCTCGCCGTTGTCCTTGAGGACCTCGCAGATCACCGCGGCCGGGGACAATCCGGCGAGGCGCGCCAGATCGCAGCCCGCCTCGGTGTGGCCGGCGCGCACGAGCACGCCGCCATTCTCGGCCATCAACGGAAAAATATGCCCGGGCTGCACCAGGTCGGACGGGCTCGCATCGGGCCGGATCGCCACCTGCACGGTGCGCGCGCGGTCGGCGGCGGAGATCCCCGTGGTGACGCCCTCCGCCGCCTCGATCGACACGGTGAAGTTGGTGCCGAGCGGCGAACGGTTGTTCGCGACCATCAGCGGCAGGTTGAGGCCCCGGCACTTCTCCTCGGTCAGCGTCAGGCAGATGAGACCGCGGCCGTAGCGCGCCATGAAATTGACGACCTCGGGCGTGACGAACTCGGCCGCGATCAGCAGGTCGCCCTCGTTTTCGCGCTCCGCCTCGTCCACCAGCACCACCATCCGGCCGGCCTTGATGTCGGTGATGATGTCGGTGATCGGGCTGACGCCCGTTTCCGGTCTCGAACTCATACCAAATTCCGTGATGGGTGATGGGTGATGGGTGATGGGTAAACCCCGATTTCCAACTCTAACGGCTTTCGCGCATTACCCATTACCGTTTTCCGAGGCGTTCGATGTAGCGCGCCATGATATCCACTTCGAGGTTGACCCGGTCCCGCGCGCGCAGCGCGCCAAGATTGCTGGCAGCCAGAGTATGCGGTATCAGGTTCACCGCGAATTCCGCTCCTTTCACATCATTCACCGTCAGGCTCACGCCGTTGACCGCGACCGAGCCCTTACGCGCGATGTATTTCGCCAGATCGCCCGGGGCCCTGAGCACGATCACGCGGCTTTTCCCGGCCGGCCTCACCTGCGTCACGCTCCCCACGCCGTCCACGTGGCCGCTGACGAGGTGCCCGCCGAGCCGGTCCGCCAGGCGCAGCGCTTTCTCCAGGTTGACACGGCTGCCTCTGGCGAAACCGGTGGTGCACGCCAGCGTCTCGCGCGACACGTCAGCCTCGAAACTCCGTCCTTTCCGGGCCACGACGGTCAGGCACACGCCGTTCACCGCGATGCTGTCACCGACCGCGACGTCCTTCAGCCCGAACCTGCCCGCGTCGATCCCGAGCCGCCGTCCTGCGCGTGCCGGCTCCACATCGCGCACCGTGCCCACCGCGGCCACAATCCCGGTAAACATTATACGAACCTTGCCATGATCCGGACATCCGGCCCGACCCGGCGCACATCGCTGATCCTGAGCTCCCGCCGCCCGCAAAGGTCGGTCAGCTCGGGCAGCTCGAACATGCCGTGCCCCTTGTCGCCGATGAGCGCGGGCGCGAGATAGACCAGCACCTCGTCGGCGTAGCCCTCGCGCACCAGGGAGCCGTTCAGGCGAAAGCCGGCCTCGACGTGCACTTCGTTGACTTCCCGGCGCGCCAGCTCCCGGAACAGGCTCCCCAGCTCGACCTTGCCGGCGCTGTTCGGCAACTCGATCACCTCGGCGCCCTTCGCCTCGAGGGCGGCGATCTTCACACGATCCCCGGTCGCTGCCGCGACGAGCGTGCCGCCGCCTTCGAGTATTTTCGCGCCGGGCGGGGTCTCCAGCCTGCTGTCCACCACGACGCGCAACGGCTGCCGGGGAGTGAGCACGTCGCGCACCGTGAGCCGGGGATCATCGTCGCGCACCGTGCCGGCGCCGGTCAGCACCGCGCAGGCGCGCGCGCGCCAGTGGTGCCCGTCCCTGCGGGCCGCCTCCCCGGTGATCCATTGGCTCCTGCCGTTCAGGAGCGCCGTCTTGCCGTCGAGACTCGCCGCGACCTTCATCCTGACCCACGGGCGCCCGCGCGTCATGCGCGAGACGAAGCCGATATTGAGCTCGCGCGCCTCGTCCGCCATCAGCCCGGCGCTCACCGCGATGCCGGCGCGCCCGAGCGCATCCAGTCCCTTGCCCCCCACCAGCGGGTTGGGATCCTGGAGCGCCGCCACCACCCGCGCGACCCCCGCCCTGATCAGCGCTTCGGTGCAGGGGCCGGTCCGCCCCTGGTGCACGCAAGGCTCGAGCGACACGTAAGCCGTGGCGCCGCGAGCATGCTCCTTCGCTAGCGCGAGCGCGGCGATCTCGGCATGCGGCGCGCCGGCGCGCTCGTGCCACCCTTCGCCCGCCACCACGCCATCGCGCACGATCACGCAGCCCACGCGCGGGTTGGGCGCCGTGGTGTAGAGCCCGCGCTCCGCCAGCTCCAGTGCGCGGGCCATATGGCGGTGGTCGTCAGCGGTGAACACGAAATCAGAGTCCACTCACTACTCGCTATTCACTACTCACGCTCTATTTCTTGCTGGCGGGACGCTGGACTTCCTTGATCGCGTCCTGGAAGTCATCCACGCCCTGGAAGCTCCGGTAGACCGATGCGAAGCGGATGTACGCGACCTGGTCGAGCTTGTGCAGCTCGCGCATCACCATCTCGCCGACGCGCCGCGACTCGATCTCGCGCCCCCCGAGCGAGAGCACGTCCTGCGTGATGGTGGCGATGGCCTCGTCCACCAGCTGCGTCGGCACCGGCCGCTTGTGCAACGCCCGCATGAACCCGGTTCGCAGCTTGTCAAGATCGAACTCGGCCCGGCTGCCGTCCTGCTTCACCACCTGCGGCATCCGCAGCTCCACCGTCTCGTAGGTGGTGAAGCGCTTGTTGCACGCGGCGCACTTGCGCCGGCGCCGGATGCTGTCGCCATCGTCGCTCACCCGCGAGTCGATGACCTGGGTGTCGGGGGAATTGCAGAAGGGGCACTTCACTTAGTTTCCATAGACGGGAAACTTCGCGCAGAGCTTTTTCACTTCCCCCGCGACCCGCTGGATCACCTTGGTATCATCGTGGGCGTCGAGCACGTCGGCGATGAGGTTCGCGAGCTGCTCGGCCTCGATCTCCTTGAAGCCGCGCGTGGTCATGGCCGGCGACCCGATGCGGACGCCGCTGGTGACCGTAGGCTTCTGCGGGTCGTTGGGCACGGCGTTCTTGTTGACCGTGATGTTGGCCTGGCCGAGCGCGAGCTCCGCCTCGCGCCCGGTGAGCTTCTTCCCGCGCAGGTCCACCAGGAACATATGGCATTCGGTGCGGCCGGAGACGATGCGGTAGCCGCGCTCCTGCAGCGCCTTGGCCATCACGCGCGCGTTGTCGAGAACCTGCTCCTGGTAATTCCGGAAATCCTTCGACATCGCCTCCTTGAGCGCGACCGCCTTGGCGGCGATGACGTGCATCAGCGGCCCGCCCTGCGTGCCGGGAAATACCGCCGAATTCAGCACCCGCTCGTGCTCTGCGTTCGACAGGATCATCCCGCCGCGCGGACCGCGCAGCGTCTTGTGGGTCGTCGTCGTCACGAAATCGGCGATGCCGACCGGGCTCGGGTACAATCCCGCCGCGATCAGTCCCGCGTAGTGCGCGACGTCCGCCATCAGCAGCGAGCCGCATTTGTCCGCGATCGCGCGGAACCGCTTCCAGTCGATGACGAGCGAGTAGGCCGAAGCGCCGGCGACGATCAGCTTCGGCTTCTTGACGTGCGCGAGCTCCTCGACCTCGGCGTAATCGATCTCTTCCGTCTCGTCGTCAAGGCCGTAGGCCACCGCATCGAAGTAGCGGCCGGACAGGCTCACCCGGGCGCCATGCGTGAGGTGGCCGCCCGCGTCGAGCGCCATGCCGAGCAGGGTGTCGCCCGGATGGAGCACCGCGTAATACACCGCCGCGTTCGCCTGGGCGCCGGAATGCGGCTGCACGTTCGCGTAACCGGCGTGAAACAGCTGTTTCGCGCGGTCGATCGCCAGCTGCTCGGCCACGTCGACGTGCTCGCAGCCGCCGTAATAGCGCTTGCCGGGATAGCCTTCGGCGTACTTGTTGGTCAGTACCGATCCCTGCGCCTGCAGCACGCGCGGGCTGGCGTAGTTCTCGGAGGCGATCAGCTCGATGTGGTCTTCCTGGCGCTGCTGCTCATGCTCGATCGCGGTCCACAACTCCGGATCGAAGCGCTCGACGGTGTCCTTGTGCGAATACATTGCGACTCGTCTGTCCTGTAAACCATTGATTTTAGCATCGAAGTCCGGCGTGGTTCGCCAATTCAATCCCCCGCTATCGTCATGTGCTCGATCAGGATCGAGCCGCAGTAGCGGGAGCCGCGGCGCACCACGTCGTTTCCGACGGCAACAATGCCGCGGAACATGTCCTTCAGGTTGCCCGCGATCGTGATCTCCTGCACCGGGTAGGCGATCTCGCCCCGCTCCACCCAGTAGCCCGCGGCACCGCGGGAGTAATCGCCGGTCACCGAGTTGACGCCCTGCCCCATCAGCTCCGTCACCAGCAGGCCGGTTCCCAGCGCCTTCAGCATCCCGGCGAAATCGGCCCCGGTGTCGCGCAGCGTCAGGTTGTGATTGCCGCCAGCGTTGCCGGTGGACTTGAGCTTGAGCTTCCGCGCCGAGTAGCTGCCGAGGAAATAGCCCTGCACCACGCCGGCTGCCACCACCTCGCGCGGGCGCGTCGCCACGCCTTCCTCGTCGAACGCCGCGCTGGCCAGGCCTTTCCGGGCGTGCGGCTGCTCGCTGATGTCGGCGAGTGGCGCGAACACCTGCTTGCCGGCGCAGTCGAGAAGGAAGGAAGACTTCCGGTAAAGATTTCCGCCTGAAACGGCCCCGACGAAATGGCCGAGCAGGGTGGCCGAGACCGGCGCTTCGAACAGCACCGGCGCCTGCGTCGTCGCGATCTTGCGGGCGCCGAGCCGTCGCACGGCGCGCTCTCCCGCGCGGCGACCGACGCCGGCGGGATCGGGCAGATCGGCCGCATCGCGGCCGGTCTCGTACCAGTCGTCGCGCTGCATCTCGTCGTTCCTGCCCGCGACCAGGGCGCACCACACGCCGTGGCGCGAACTGGAATAGCCCGCCAGGAAGCCCAGGGTATTGCCATAAATGAAGTGGGAGCCCTGGGTGGACACCGTGGCGCCCTCCGAATTGGTGATGCGCTTGTCCACCGCGAATCCGGCGTCCTCGCACGCCTTCGCGAGCTCGATCGCGCGCTCGACCGGCAGCGCCCAGGGGTGCCAGAGGTCGAGATCGGGAATGTCGCGCGCCAGGCCGTCCTCGTCTGCGAGACCGGCGCATTCATCGGCCGCGGTGAAGCGCGCAATCGAGAGCGCCGCGTCCACGGTGTCGCGCACCGCCTGGGGAGTGAAATCCGTGGTACTGGCGTGCCCGCGCTGCTTGCCGATATAGACGGTGACACCGATGCCCTTGTCGCGGTTGTATTCGATCGTCTCGACCTCGCCCCGGCGCACCGTCACGGTCTGGCCGGTCCCCTCGCTCACGTCGGTTTCGGCGGCACCGGCGCCACGCTGCACCGCGTAGTCGAGCACGTCCTTCGCGATCTGGCTGAGCTCGGCGGAGCTGTGGGGAAAATGCGGGTCGGGCATCTGACTTCGCGCGCGGAAAGGCGGCTGGAAAAAGGAGCGCTATCATAGCAGCTTGCCGATGAACCAGAGACGGGTGACGAGTGGCGACTGACGGCGACCGGCCCAGCAAGACGCAGCGCAAGAAGCAGGTGCATGCGCTGCAGGACCTCGGCGCGGAGCTCGTCGAGTTGAGCGCGGAGCAGCTCGCGGCAATCGAGTTGCCCGAGTCATTGCGCGACGCGGTCGAGGCGGCGCGGCGCATCACCGCGCGCGGGGCGCGCCGCCGCCAGCTCCAGTACATCGGCAAGCTGATGCGCCGGGTCGATGCCGGGCCGATACGCGCCGCGCTCGCGGCGTTACGGGCGCGGCCGCGCGGGTGACCGACTCAGTTGACCGGCGTGCGCGCTATACTTGCGCCCCTATGACGACGGCAAATGAAGAACTGGTGGTCGGGCTGGTTTCGATCAGCGACCGCGCCTCGCAGGGCGCCTACAAGGACGAAGGCATCCCGGCGCTCGAGGAGTGGTTCGGAAAGGCGGTCGCGGCGCCCGCCGTGCGCATGGTGAAACGCCTCATTCCCGACGAGCGGCCGGCGATCGAGGCGGCGCTGAAGGAACTCGTGGACCAGGAAGGCTGCCATCTGGTGCTCACCACCGGCGGCACCGGCCCCGCGCCGCGCGACGTCACGCCGGAGGCCACCCTTGCCGTCGCCGACAAGGTCATGCCGGGCTTTGGCGAGCAGATGCGGCAGGTCAGCCTCAGGTTCGTGCCGACGGCGATCCTCTCGCGGCAGGTCGGCGTGATCCGCGGCAAGACGCTGATCCTCAACCTGCCCGGCCAGCCGAAGGCGATCAAGGAAACGCTCGAGGGCGTCAAGGATGAGAGCGGCAAGACTATCGTCAACGGCATCTTTGCCGCTGTTCCTTATTGCATCGACCTGATCGGCGGGCCGTACATCGAGACCCACGAGGCCGTGGTGAAAGCGTTTCGCCCGAAGTCGGCCATCAGGCCCAGGAAGTGACGACTGATGGCTGACGACTGACGGTTGACACGTGGTGAACAAGCCAACCAGTGGCGTACTCGAAACCATCGAGATCGAGACCGGCAAGAATCCGAGCGCGTCGGTGATCTGGATGCACGGCCTCGGCGCGGACGGCAACGATTTCGTGCCGGTCGTGAACGAGCTCGGGCTCGACGGCGCGCCCGCCATCCGCTTCGTGTTCCCGCACGCGCCGATGCGGGCGGTGACGATCAACGGTGGTGCTGTGATGCGCGCCTGGTACGACGTTTCCTTCGGCGACCTGGAAGGCAAGTCGCGGCGGCCCGACGCGGTCGGCATCCACGAGTCGCAGGAGCAAATCGCCGCGCTGGTCGAACGCGAGACCAAGCGTGGAACCGCGGCCGGGAAAGTCGTGCTCGCCGGGTTCTCGCAGGGCGGCGCGATTGCGCTGCAGACCGGGCTCAGGCACCCGGAACGGCTCGCCGGCGTGATGGCACTCTCGACCTACCTGCCGCTCGCGGACTCGCTGACGCTGGAAGCGGCTCCAGCCAACAAGACCACACCGGTCTTCATGGCGCACGGGCTCTTCGACCCTGTCGTACCGCTCGTGATGGGGGCGGGCTCGATGACTTTCCTGACCGGGCTCGGCTACACCGTGGAATGGCGCCAGTACCCGATGCAGCACTCCGTGTGCGCGCAGGAAATCAGGGATATCGGCACTTGGCTCAACCAAGTTTTAGCAAAACAGAAGTAAAATGTTCATGTTTGCTCCCGCAACGCCTTCGCAGCGGCGACCATATTGGCAAGTGCCGCCCTGGTTTCCGGCCATTTCCGGGTCTTCAGACCGCAGTCGGGATTGACCCAAAGGTTGCGGGCTGAAAGTACAGCCCGTGCCCTGTTCAGCAGCGCGCTCATCTCCTTTTCGGTCGGAACACGTGGCGAGTGGATGTCGTAGACGCCCGGACCGATTTCGTTTGGATAACGGAAGCTCGCGAAGACGTCGAGCAGCTCCATTTGCGACCGGGATGTTTCGATGGTGATGACATCGGCATCCATCTCGGCAACAGACTCGATGATGTCGTTGAACTCCGAGTAGCACATATGAGTGTGGATTTGGGTCTCGTCGGTCACTCCGGAGGAGGTCAACCGGAAGGCATCCACCGCCCAACGGAGATAGTCTCTCCACTCCGCCTTGCGCAGGGGCAGCCCCTCGCGGATGGCCGGCTCATCGATCTGGATGATGCGGATGCCGGCTTTTTCGAGATCGCACACTTCATCACGGATCGCCAGGGCGATCTGCTTCGTTGTGATCGAACGCGGCTGATCGTCCCGCACAAATGACCATTGCAGGATCGTGACCGGCCCTGTGAGCATCCCCTTAACCGGTTTTGAGGTGAGCGACTGGGCATATTGCGACCATTTCACCGTCATCGGCGCTTGGCGCTCCACGTCGCCGTAGATGATGGGTGGCTTGACACAGCGCGAACCGTAGCTCTGCACCCAACCGTTTGCAGTAAACGCGAAACCGTCCAGAAGTTCGCCGAAGTACTCCACCATGTCATTGCGCTCGAACTCGCCGTGCACCAGCACATCCAAACCGACCTCTTCCTGCCAGCGGATGGCCTGCTCGGTTTCCCCGCGAATTGCCGCCTCGTACTGCTCTTCCGTCAGTTCACTCTTACGGAACCGGAGCCTGAATTTACGCACTTCATCGGTTTGCGGGAAGGATCCGATGGTGGTCGTGGGAAATAAAGGCAGATTGAGAACCGCGTGTTGCTTTTCCTGGCGCACGCCAAAGGGGCTTTGGCGATTGAGGTCTGCGGGACGGATGGAGGCCAGCCGCTGTTTCACCCCTGACCGGTGCACCAAAGCCGACTGGCGGCGGCTCTCCGCATCGAGGATGTTTTCCTTGAGGCTGTTGGCATATCGTTTGTGGGTCTCGGGCTGCGCCAGCCCCCCGAGCGTGACGACTTCATCAAGCTTTTGCCGGGCGAACGCCAGCCAGTGCCTGATCTCGCGGGGCAAGGCCATATCGTCCTTTTCGAGCGCCAGGTCACAAGGCACGTGCAGCAGCGAGCAGGAAGGCGCCACCGCCACTCGCTCGCTGCCGAGTCTCTCGACGGC
This sequence comes from Betaproteobacteria bacterium RIFCSPLOWO2_02_FULL_67_26, assembly GCA_001771935.1. Classification (GTDB taxonomy): domain Bacteria; phylum Pseudomonadota; class Gammaproteobacteria; order Burkholderiales; family SG8-41; genus SG8-41. Next base: position 7,476 of record MERD01000118.1, on the reverse strand, counting down.
CTTGCCGATCAGCGCCAAGGAGCGCGCGAAATCGTTTTTCCACACGTTGCGGCCATCCACGACCCCCAGCGAGAGGCTCAACTCGGAAGGGATCAAGGACAACACGGTTTCCAGTTGGGCTGGCGCTCTGACCAGGTCCAGATGCAGGAAGCGCACCGGAAGACTCGCGGCAAGCCTGGCGTTATCGTCGAGACCTGCAAAGTAGGTGGCAAGAATGATCGTGAGTCCGGGGCATGCCTTTGCAATCTCGGCATAGACCGATTCATAGGCGCGCTTCGCTTCGTCCTTCAAATCCAGCGCGAGGAAAGGTTCGTCGATCTGGATGTATTGCGCGCCGATCCCTTCAAGTTCCCCAAGGACTTGCAGGTAAACCGGCAGAAGCCGGTCGAGCAGGTCGAGGCGGTTGAATCCCGGTTCTTTCTCCTTGCCCAGGAGCAGATAACTCACCGGTCCGATCAAGACGGGCTTTGCGTTGATGCCAAGCGCCTTCGCCTCCTTAAATTCATCCAGAACCTTCCGTGAGGTCAAACTGAAAGCCTGATTCTTCGTAAACTCCGGGACCAGATAGTGGTAGTTGGTGTCGAACCACTTGGTCATTTCCATGGCGATGAGATCGAGACCATTTTTCTGATAGCCCCGCGCCATGGCGAAGTACAAATCCAATCCGGAACCATCGGATTTCTCGAGCAGCGCCCGGTAGCGCGCGGATATCGCACCGACCATGAGCGAGAGATCGAGCACATGGTCATAAAACGAGAAATCGTTGCAGGGGATTAAATCAATGCCCGCCTCGCGCTGCAGCAGCCAGCTATTCCGGCGCATGGTCCGGCCAGCCTCCAGGAGTTCATCAAGACTGCTCTGGGAAGACCAATAACTTTCGCAGGCTCTTTTGAGTTCCCTGTGGTTGCCGATACGCGGATAGCCGAGGTTGTGCGTAAGCATCTGCATCTTTCCTTTCACGGGTTGACACTATCGAGAACATAGCGATCCCGCCGCGGAAAGAGGAAAGGCGAACGCGCCCCGCCACCGCAGGCGCAAAAAAGTCCACCCGACTGAGCCCCAGACCGCGGAAGCATCGCCGTGGCGGATAAGGTAGGTCTCCTGGCTCGTAACGCTTTCGCCGCCCTTCCCGTTCCGTTGCCGGAACAGTGGGCATTATCGGCGAAAACTTATGCGTTACTCACAGTTGCGCGACAGCTCGTGATTTACACACGATTCCCTGTTACTTCGCGTAAAGCGAAACCCCAGCCGCTGGATAAAATATCCAAGGTCGAGGATAGCGGTTTATCGTGTTTATGTAAAATCTTTCAGACCAGATCGGATCGATTGCGCCGCTTATCAGCCCGCCCGCTGCATGACCTTGAACTTCGCCCAGTCGAAGTCCTCGCCGTCCTCGACCATGCTGGACGGCATCAGCAGGTAGGACTTGTCCTTCACCATCATGTTCAGGCTGTCGCGGCCGTTGAATATGCCATCGCGCAGAATGACGCCCACCTCGCCCTTGGCGTCCGGCGACGTGGAAAGCAGGATTGCGGACTGCACGTCGCCCGGCGCGCTCGAGGCGGATTTTCCCACCTTGATCGGGAGCGCGGCCTTCGTGATCAGCTGGACGCCGACGCGCCGCTGCTGGTGCTCGTCGGACGAGATGCGCCGCACCAGGCCGACGCCCCAGTGCTTCGAGGTTTCGCTCTGCAATCCGACCAGGGTGCCCACCTTGAGCCATTCGCTTTTCTTCGGCGGGACGATGGCGCCGTAGCCGCCTTCGCTCACGTTCACCACCACCCAGTTCTCCGTCGCCTGCGAGGATGAGTCCTGGCTGAAATCCAGGTCGTCGCCCGATGCCGGGTCGAGGGTGTTGAGGATTTCGGAGAATCCGGGCACGACGGACACGCTGCCCGCGGTATGGCGCCGTTCCGAGCTGCGGGCCGGCGGCTTGTCCGACCAGTACTGCGCGAGGTGCTTGAGCACGCCGATGACGAGTTCCTTCTCCTGGATCCCGCCGAGATTGACGTCGCCGGGTATCATGCCGGACTGCCGGACCTGCCCGATCAGCGCATTGAGCCGCGGCAGCCCTTCCCCGGCGCCGAAGTAACGCAGGCCCGGGGCGGCGTCCTTCACCGTGATCCGGCGCACCGGGGCCTTGGGCTCCGCGAGGTTGAAGCAGTAATTGAGCGCGTCCGGCGTCTTCGACAGCTGGAAATGCTCCGAGAAGTGCGCGACGGCGCGCTCGGCGATCTCCTGCCTGGCCGGCGTCAGCCCGTCGGTCGAGGATGCGGAAAGCATGACGGCCTTGAGAAACTCCTGCCTGACGCTGCCGTGTCCATGCGCGCCCGGATAGACCGTGATCACGCTCTCCGCGAATCCCCGGGATTCGGCGAACTGGTAGAGCCGCGACAGCTCCTGGAATACCCGCGGCTCGACCGGACCGTAGCGCAGCAGCGTCCATTTGACCTGCAGCGTCAGCGCGCGCACCGCCCGCGCGACGATCATCGGCAGGCTCTTCTTCACCACCGCGGCGCCGCTGAATCCGCTTTCGTGCTGCTTGATGCACAGTTCGTAGGCCTCGCCCAGGTGCCGCCAGAAATCGTAGGCGCCGTTCCACAGCTTGTTCTCCTGGAATTTCTGGCTGCGCTGCAGCGCCAGGTACTCCTGGGCGACCTTGCGCTGGTGGTTCTTGGCGGCGCCGTCCAGCATGTCGACGACTTCCAGGCGGCGGTCGAGCTTGAAGCCTTCCGTCCGGGTCAGGGACTCGAGCCATTCGACGATTTCCTCGAGCGCCTTGGACGAATTGTTCGCCGGCAGTTCCGAGACGATTTCGCGCGCCCGCCTGGGGTCGGCCATCTGATGGTCGACCTTGCCGCCGCCAAATAGATTGAGTGCCATGCCGCCCCCTGAACCGCCTCTGTTGACGAGGCCGAAGTGGAAAGGGATTGTAGTTGAAACCGGTGAGTGGTGACCAGTGACCGGTGACTCGTGTTTCTTTTGCTCCCTCTGCCTTCTGCCTTCACCCTTCTGCCTTCAGGGCCGCCGTCCGGCCGCGCGCAGTGTCCAGCCCCGCAAGTATCGCCAGGCCGATGACGAAGAACAGGCCCGTCGCGAGGATCGCCAGCCGGTGATTGCCCTGCGTCGCCCAGGTGACCGCGCCGTAGGTCAGCGGGCCGAGGATGGAGGAGAGCTTCACCGCAAGCCCCCACAGACCGAAGAATTCCGCCGTGCGCGCGGGGGGACTCAAGTAACCGACGAGGGCGCGCCCCGCGGACTGGCTCGAGCCGAGGCACACGCCGACCAGGTTGGCGGCGACCCAGAACAGTGCCGGCCCTTCGGCCGCCCACGCCAGCAATACGGTCAGTATCCAGCCGATCAACGTCACGGCCAGCGTGCGCACGTGACCCAGCCGGTCCTGCACCTGACCGAAGACGAACGCGCCGGCCGCGGCGGTGAGATTCACGACCAGTATCAGGACTATCGTGTCGCGCGTGGTGAACCCCATGACTTCCTGCGCGTACACCGCCGCCAGCGCGATCACGGTCTGGATGCCCGCCTGGTAGAACACGAGGCAGGTCAGGAAGCGCCACAGGTCGGCGTAGCGACGCGCGTGCCCGAGCGTGCCGGCGACGCGCGCAAAGGCGCTCTTCAGGATATCGCCGGCGCCGGCGACGGGCACGGCGCGCTCGCGCAGGAAAAGGAACGTCGGCAGGCTCGCCAGCAGGAATACGCCCGCGGTGATCAGCATCGTGACCGGCACGAACTCGGCGGCGGTTGCGCCCTGCGCCTGCGCGTGGGTGACGTAAGCCAGGCAGGCGCCCAGCGTGACGATGCCCCCGAAGTAGCCCAGGCTCCAGCCCCAGCCCGACACGCGTCCCAGCGCCTCGCCCTGCGCGATCTCCGGCAGGAACGCGGCGATCAGGTTCTCGCCGGTGCCGAAGAAAAAATTGGACAGGATGACCAGCGCGACGCCAAGCCCGAGATCGCCGCGCCCGACCGCGGCGAGACCCGCGGTGAACACCACGCAGCCCATCGTGGTGAAGACGAGCAGGCGCTTCTTCGCGGCGTGCGTGTCCGCGTAGGCGCCGATCACCGGCGCCGTGAGCACGATCAGCGCGTAGGAGACCGCCAGCGCCGCGGTCCAGGCAAAGGTCGCCCACGGCGCGCCGCCGGCGACCGCGGCCACGAAATAGGCGTTGAACACGGCGGTGATGACCACCGTGGTGTAGCCGGAGTTGGCGAAGTCGTACATCGCCCACGCCCAGACTTCGCGCGGGCGCACGCCCGGCGCGAGACTCCTGCTGATCGCGTGTTCGGCCATCCGTAACTATGCGCCTGCCTTTCGCGCCGAGCCTAGCACAGTGACACCATTGACTTGAACCATTCCGGCGCGAATAATCGCAGCCACACCGACAGGAGGTCCCGTGCGCATCCGCGAGCTTGGGCACATCGTGTTGCAGGTCGTCGACCTGGATCGCTCGATCGCGTTCTACCGCGACGTTCTGGGGCTGCCGCTGGTGTCGCTCGGCAGTCCGGGCGGGCGCCGGATGGCGTTCTTTTCGCTCGGCCAGAAACACCACGATCTCGCCCTGGTGGAGCTGGGGGCGGGCGCCGGGCCCAACGATCCGGCCCGCGCCGGCGTGTTTCACGTGGCGTTCAAGATCGGCGACGAAGTCGAGGCGCTGCGCGAGGCCAAGGCGCGCATCGATGCCGCGGGCGCGCCGGTGCTGCGGACCACCGAGCACGTGACGACGCTCTCCCTGTACGTGAGCGACCCGGACGGCATTACGGTGGAGTTGTTCGTGGACACCGATCCGGCCACCTGGCGCGACCAACCCCAGGCGCTCGGCGCGGCCGCAAGGCCGCTCACGCTCTAGACGGGCCCCGCTTCCGGCCGTCCGGGCCGACGGCGGGCGCCGCCGCCATCGCCGCCGCCGTCACTTGCCGGCCTTCTCTTCCTCGGGCCAGTTCTTGATGTAGCTCTTCAGCAGGCGGTTGTGGAACGTGGTTTCCTTGATCACGGCGTTGGCGACGTCGTGGAAGGAGATCACGCCGAGCAGCTGGTCGCCTTCCTTCACCGGCAGGTAGCGGATGTGGTCCTTGTTCATGATCTCGCGCAGGCTCTCGAGCGAGTCCTCGGGGCTGCCGCAGGCGGGGTTGCGGATCATGACGTCCCCGACCTTGAGATCGAGCACGCCGCCCTTGTGCGCGTCGAGTGCCTTGAGCACCTCGCGGAAGGTGAGCATGCCGGCAAGCCTGCCCCCGTCCAGCACCACCAGCGAGCCGATGTCGTTCTTCACCATCAGGCTCAACGCCTCGGACGCCTTGCCCTCGGGCCCGATGCTGAAGACGTTGCTGCCTTTCATCTTGACGATGTCACGGACGATCATGGCCCTCTCCTCCATCGCTTCGAAGCATAATAGCCCATCACGGTGGAACCCGTGAACTCGTCACCAGCATTAGGTGACGCCGCGCTCCTTCAGTCCCCGCTGCTGCTCCCCGCTGTAGCCGAGCGCCGCCAGCACTTCCGCCGTGTGCTCGCCCAGCGCCGGGCCCACCCACTTCGTCGCGCCGGGCGTTTCCGACAGCCTGGGCACGATGCCGGGCAGCTTCAGGGATTCGCCGCCCTTGAGGCGGTGGTCAAGAATCATCTCGCGCGCCGCGTAGTGCGGGTCCTGCGCGATGTCGGCGATGTCGTAGATCTTGCCGCTCGGCACGTCGGCCTTTTCCAGCACCGCCAGCACGCGCTCGAGGTCGTTCGCGGCGACCCAATCGCTGATCACCCTCTCGATCTCCTCCGTGCGCGCAACACGCCCATCGTTGTGCGCGAGCGCCGGGTCATTCGCCAGGTCCGCGCGTCCGATCGCGTTCATCATGCGCTTGAAGATCGAATCGGCATTGGCGCCGATCACGACGAACTTGCGGTCGCGCGTGACGTAGGTATTCGAGGGCACGATGCCCGGTAGCGACGCGCCGCTGCGCTCGCGCACGAAGCCGTACATGTCGTACTCGGGCAGCACGCTTTCCATCATGTTGAACACCGCTTCGTAGAGCGCGACGTCGATGACCTGCCCGCGCCCGCCGTTCACGTTGCGATGGTGCATGGCCATCAGCGCGCCGATCACCCCGTGCAGCGCGGCGATCGAGTCGCCGATCGAGACGCCCACCCGCACCGGCGGCCGGTCAGGGTAGCCGGTGACGTAGCGCATCCCGCCCATGGATTCGCCGATCGCGCCGAAGCCGGGGCGGTCGCGGTACGGCCCGGTCTGCCCGAAGCCGGAAAGCCGGACCATGATCAGGCGCGGGTTGAGCTTCGAGAGCACATCCCAGCCGAGGCCCCACTTCTCCAGCGCCCCGGGACGGAAGTTCTCGATCACGATGTCGGCGTCCGCCGCGAGCCGGCGCACGATCTCCTGCGCTTCCGGGTGCTTCAGATTCAGCGTCACCGACTTCTTGTTGCGCGCCTGCGCGTACCACCAGAGCGACGTGCCCTGGTGCAGCTTGCGCCATTTCCGCAATGGATCGCCGCCGTCCGGGGACTCGATCTTGATCACCTCCGCGCCGAACTCGGCGAGCACCCGCGCGCAGAACGGGCCGGCGATCAAGGTGCCCAGCTCGATCACCTTGACGCCCTGCAGCGGGAGGGACCTGGCTTCGCTCATGATCACGCTGCTCCCCGCTCGCGCGGATCGATCGGTGTCTTCGGCGTCACGTCCAGGAGCGATTCCACGTACGAGGCCATGGCGAGGAGTCGCGCTTCGTTGCGTGGTGGACCCACCAGCTGCAACCCGATGGGTAGTCCGGTGGAGGTGAACCCTCCCGGGAGCGAAACCACCGGGCAGGCGGTGACCGTGATGGCGCAGGTCAGGATCAGCCAGCCCATGTAGCCTTCGAACGGCACGCCGTCGACTTCGGTCGGGTAGCGCTGGCTGACGTCGAACGGCGGGCACGACACCGCGGGGCAGACCAGAAGATCGTAATTCTCGAACCATCGTGCCGTGCGCCGGATCAACTCGCCTTGCGCGACCTCGGCGGCAATGATCTCCTCGGGTTTCAGACTGAGCCCGAACTCGGTGTTGTCGATGATCTCCTGCTTGTAGAAATGCCGGTATTTCTTCATCAGCTCGGCGTGGCGCCCGATGAACACGGCGCCGCGCAAGGTGAGAAACGTTTTCTCCGCGTCCGACAGGTCGGGATGCGCTTCCTCCACCGCGACGCCGTCGCGGGCAAGCTTCTCCGCCGCCGACTTGCAGGCGCGGCTCACCTCCCGCCCCACCACGCGCGCGACGCCAAGGTCGGCGCTGAC
>MERD01000118.1:0-125 GCA_001771935.1 Betaproteobacteria bacterium RIFCSPLOWO2_02_FULL_67_26 | reverse complement strand
CACCTGCGACAGGGGGTCGAGCGGGTGCCACCCGGCCTCCGCGTCGAACATGAGCGCCATATCCGCGACGCTGCGCGCCATCGGCCCCTCGACCGACAGCGGGTTGAACGGCTGCCTCGACGTGC
>MERD01000117.1:12250-13119 GCA_001771935.1 Betaproteobacteria bacterium RIFCSPLOWO2_02_FULL_67_26 | reverse complement strand
TCGAACAGCAACTCGGCGGTGTCGATGCCGCGATAGCCGAGCTTGTCGAGCTTGCGCACCACCTTGAAGCCCGGCCCCTTCTCGATCAGGAGCAGGCTCATGCCCCGTTGCGCCGGCTCCGCGCGCGGATTGGTCTTCACCAGCACCGCCAGGATCTGCCCCTCGGCGCTATTGGTGATCCAGGTCTTGGCACCGTTGACGACGTAGTGGTCGCCCTCCCGGCGCGCTGAAGTGCGGATCGCCTGCAGATCGGTGCCGCAGTCGGGCTCGGTCAGCGCGAGGCCTCCGCGCAGCTCGCCGCTCGCGAAGCGCGGCAGCCAGCGGCGCTGCTGCTCCGCGGTCCCGTAGCGCTGCACCGCCGCCGCCATGATGAGATGGGAGTTGAAAAGTCCCGCGACCGACATCCACACCGCCGACATGCGCTCGACGATCCGCGCGTAGGTCACCGCCGGCAGCCCGAGGCCGCCGTGCTCGGGCGCGATGGTGGCGCCGTACACCCCGAGCGCCTTCAGCTTCTCGACGATCGCGGCCGGGTAGGTGTCGGCGGCCTCCAGCGCGTGCACGACCGGGCGCACGTCGCGCTCGAGGAACCGGTCAACGCTCTGCAGGATGAGCGTCTCCTGCTCGTCGCTTGCTATCGCACTCATGCCCAAAGACGGGTAATAGACAGGATTAACATGATTAAAAAGATTGGAACCAACCAAATTTAGGTTTGGTTCTTGTTATGGATTGAATCCTGTAAATCCTGTTAATCCTGTCCGTTCTGGTTTGAAACGGTCCTAGTAGCCGGCGACGTCGTCTATTGCATGGCCGCGCTTCGGCACGAGGAACGAGCGCTCGTAGGTCATGAACACCGTCCCGTCAGCTTT
>MERD01000117.1:0-12221 GCA_001771935.1 Betaproteobacteria bacterium RIFCSPLOWO2_02_FULL_67_26 | reverse complement strand
CCGTCACGACGCCCTGCGTCGGACGCGATTTCGACTCGCGCACTTCGAGCACCTCGGACTCGGCGTATATCGTGTCGCCGGCGAATACCGGCGCCGTGAGCCGGACCTTGTCCCAGCCGAGGTTCGCGACCGCCTTCTGGCTCAGGTCGGAGACGCTCATGCCGGCGACCATCGCCAGCGTGAGGCAGCTGTTCACCAGCGGCTTTCCGAACTCGGTCTTCGCGGCGTAGGCGGCGTCGAAGTGCAGCGGATGGGTGTTCATGGTGAGCAGCGTGAACCAGGTGTTGTCGGCTTCCGAGATCGTGCGCCCCGGCCGGTGCTCGTAGACGTCGCCGACCCTGAAATCCTCGAAATGGCGGCCGAAGGACTCGCGATAGCGGTTCGGCCCGACTGGCTTACGCTCGACTGTCATGCTGAAAGGGCGGCAGCGCGGCGGCCGCGCGCGTCCTCCGGGCGCGTCAGGCGCAGCACCGCGCCGATGTCCTTCGCCTGCTCGAGCGCGAGGATCGCGCCCGCCAGCTCGTCGCGCCGGCGCGCGGACAGGTAGGGCCCGGCGAGCCCGTCGAACTTGGCGCGCAGCTCGGCCGCGGACAGAAAATTCGCCGGCTCGCCCTTCGGCACGCGCACGTGGGCCTCGAACGTGCCGCGCCCGGTCCGGATCGCCACGCGGCCGCCCATTTCGGCGGGAAAACCGGCCTGCACCTCCGGGTCGACGCGCGTGCGCACCTTCTTGCACAGCGCGAGCACGCCGGGGTCGCCGAGGTAGCGCGCGTAGTCGTCCCAGGCGAAGCCGCCGCTGCGCAGGGCGACCGACGCGCAGAACGCCATCGAGAACTGGCCGTCCACCACGTTGTTCGGCGACTGCTTGGCGGCCTCCGGATCGCCGATGAGCTTCCATCCCGGCTCGGGCAGCCCGACCATCACTTCCTCCACTTCCCCGGCCTGGATGCGGTGTGCGCGCGCGAGATCGAGTATGCCGTCGATCGAGGCGTGGCCGTAGCGGCACGAGGGATAGGGCTTCACCGCGATCTTCAGCGTTTCCCACCGGCTGCCGAGCCCGTCCACGACCTTTGCCGCGTCCGCGGCGGGCGCGTAGGCGTGCAGGAACCCCCACTTGCCCTCGATCGCCTCGGATGCGCCCTTGTAGCCTTCGCGCGCGAGCGTCGCCGCGACCAGCCCGCACATCGCCGCATGGCCGACGTGCGAGCGCTTGGTCCAGGCCCCGTTCACCAGGAACTGCAGCGAGCCCGCCGACATGCTGAGCACGATCCCGAACGCGTTCGCGTGGCCGTCGGCGTCGAGCCCGAGCAGCCGGCCGGCCGCCGCGGCCGCGCCGAACGCGCCGCAGGTCGCGGTCGGATGAAAGCCGCGGTCATAATGCGCGGCCGGGTCGAGCGCGAGGGCGAGGCGGATCTGCACTTCGTAGCCGGCGACGATGGCCGCGATCACCGCCTTGCCGTCGGCGCCCGTCATCTCGGCGGCGGCGAACGCGGCCGGCGCGATCGGCGCGCTCGGGTGCAGCGAGCCGGACGCGTGGGTGTCGTCGAAATCGAGCGAGTGGGCGAGCGTGCCGTTCAGCATCGCCGCCCCGGGCGGCGCGTAGCCGGCGGCATCGCCGATCACCGTGCACGCGCCGCCGGTGAGGCCGAGCCGGGCCGCGGCGTTGACCATGGCCGGTGTCGATTCGGCCTCGTTGCGCGCGCGCAACGCGATGCCAACGAGATCGAGCGCAAACGCCTTGGCGCGGCTGCGCACCTCGGCGGGCAGCGCCTCGTACGATGTCCGGGCCACGAACCCGGCAAGCTCACGCGTGATGGTCGTCATGGCTTCCTCCTGGAACTGCGCTTATCGCACTCGGGCGGACGGGAAACGGCCATGATAAATGAGATAATGGGCTCATGGGAAAGAGCGATCCCATCGCTACACCGCCGCAGACGGATGCGTCGCAGGCGCCCGAGGGCACCGATCTCATCGAATGGTATTACGAGCGTGGCTGGTCCGACGGCTTCCCGCTCGTGCCGCCCACGCCGGAGAAGATTGCGGTGGCGGTTGCCGCGCTGGGCGGGGAGCCGGGACACCTGGTGAGCCGCGTGCCACCGCGCTGGGGCAGCCTCACGCGCGAAGTGCTGGCAATCAACATGGTGATGGCGGGCTGCCGGCCCGAGTACGCGCCGGTGGTCGAGGCGGCGATGCTGGCGCTGTGCGACGCGCGGTTCAACCTGAACGGCGTGCAGGCGACGACGCACATGGCGAGCCCGCTGCTGGTGGTGAACGGACCCGTCCGGAAGCGCGTCGGCATGAACGCCGGCTGCAACGTGTTCGGATCGGGCAACCGCGCCAACGCCACGATCGGCCGCGCGCTGCGCCTGGTCCTGCTCAACGTCGGCGGCGGCTGGCCGGGCCTGCTCGACAAGAGCACGCTCGGCCATCCGGGCAAGTACACCTACTGCATCGCGGAAAACGAGGAGGCGAGCCCGTTTGCGCCTTATCACGTCGAAAAGGGATACCGCATCGAGGACTCCACCGTTTTCGTGCTCGCGGCCGAGCCGCCGCACAGCGTCACCAACCATTTCGCGAACGACGCGGAAGGGATCCTCGACAGCATCTGCTCCGCGATGAGCACGATTTGCAACAACAACGCCGTCTCGGCCGGGCACTGCGCGGTGGTCCTCGGCCCCGAGCACGCGGTCACCGTCGCGAAATCCCGCTGGAAGCGCCACGATATCCGCCATTACCTGTGGGCGCATTCCGGCAACCGCTGGGGCGACCTCTACGGCAACGGCCGCTACGGAAGCGTCTACAACCGCAACCTGCCGGTGTGGTACAAGCGCGAGCCCGACGCGCGCACGCCGATCGTGCCGAGCCCGGACAACATCCATCTCTTCGTCGCCGGCGGCGAGGCCGGGCGCTTCTCCGCCTTCATCCCCGGCTGGGGGCACATGTCCGCGCCGGTGCTGCGCGGCGTGGGCGACGCACGGCCCGCGGGCGGGCCGGAGTGCAGCGACGGCGCCTGCGCCGTCTAGAATCCGTCTTTTTTTGTCCGAAGGAGGCTCAATGACTGCGATACCGGTATATGACCCGCGCGGCGTGGTGGACGCGGCGCCGCTGACGACGGCGCCCCGCGCGAAGAAGCTCGAAGGCCTGCGGTTGGGCCTCCTCGACAACACCAAGTGGAACGCCAACAAGCTGCTGCGGGGCGTGCGCGACCGGCTGGCGCAGAAGCATGCGTTCGGCGCGGTGAACTACTACCGCAAGGAGAGCTTCTCGCTCAGCGCCGCGCCCGGGCTGCTCTCGGAGATCGCGGCCAACAACGACGTCGTCCTCACCGCCATCGGCGACTGAGGTTCCTGCACGTCGTGCTGTATGCACGACACGGTGATGCTGGAGGCGAAGGGCCGTCCCACGGCCGCGATCGTCACCAGCGAGTTTCTGCTCGAGGCCGAGACGCAGCGCGACGCGCTCGGCATGACGGGACTCGGCGCGGTCGTGATTACCCACCCCCTGAGCTCGCTGACCGACGAGGAGATCGGGCGGCGCATCGAGCAGGCGCTGCCGCAGATCGAGCGCGTCTGGCTCACCGGCAAAGCCGGCGGAAACTAATTCTTTACCAGGCGCGCCGCGCGCGCCTTGAACGCCTTCGCGGCGAGGAACAACCCGCCGTCGGCGCCGTCGACGAAGTGCAGGTGCCGGCCCGCGTAGTTGAACACAAGGCAGGTCATGTGCGCGCGGTCGGTGACGTGCAGCCCGTAGACCAGCTCGCCCCGGGCGTAGCGCTCTTCCAGCCACGCGCCCAGGGCCTCGCGCTGCGCGGCGGTGCCGGCAAGGATCTGCCGGTAGATGTCCACGAACTTGCGCACGTCGGAATTGCGCACCAGCGTCTCCTTGTAGCGGCCCCAGTCGGTTTCCCCGGCGCGGATGCCGAGCTTCATCAGGACGGCGCCGAGCAGGACGAACCAGCGGGTTCGCATCAGCGCGAGCCACTTGCCCAACGCGCCGCGACCCGCCGCGCGTATGCCCACCTCGTTCCCGAGGCCGCGGCCGCCGAGCGTCATGGCCAGCTCCGGCACCGAGATCGGGTGGCAGGCGTCGTCGCTGCCGTAGATCTCGCGCACCCTGGCGATGACCTCCCGGTAACGCGCCGCGGCGCGGCCCGCGTCCGGGTCGAGCGCGCGGACCATCAGGCTGACCGTCTCGCCGTGGCGGCTGGGAATGTCCTGCCACCGGCACTCGAAGCCCTCGTGGCTGCCGCGCGGCTCGACCGTTCCGGGCTCGATCACGTACTGCGGCGCGGTGGCCGGGTCCTTGATCAGGCTGTCGGCGCAAGCCATGCCGCCGCCCGCGAACACCGCCTGGACGTAATGCTCCGAGACCCGGTAGCGCGCGACGCGGATCGCGTGCCCGGCCTCGCGGATGCGCGTCGCCGGCACCGTGGCAATGCGGAGATCCAGCCCGAAGGACTCGCGCGCGACCTGCTGGGTCTTGGCGAGCGCGGCGCGCGTGTCCTCGAGGAGCCGCGGCGGCACGCACAGCACGCAGCCGTCGCCCTCGAAGCTGAACGGGATGTCGGTGTCGCCCGCGGCGTTCAGCACGGCGGTGATGGCGGCCGCGCCGAGCGAATTGACGTTCTTGTACTGGCCCGCCTGGACCGCGGCGGTCGAATCGCGCACGTCGCACAGCGCGACGTGCCAGTCCCCGGGCAGCGGCGCGTAGCTTTCGGCCCGCGTCACCGCGCTGAAATCGGTGATGACCGGCAGCGCGGCGTAGAAACGGTCGCTTGGCACGGCTGTCGGGAACGGTGGATGGACCGCGGATATACGGACGCGGGCGCGCGCCGGATGCTACTCGTCGCTCGTCACCGCAGCCTGGCCTTGAGCAGCTCGAAGTTCGCCGGCTCCATCCCGAGCTCGCCCCGGTTGATCATCCGGTCGAGCTCGAGCACGGCATCGTTGCACGGCGTCGGAATGCCGAGCTCCCTGCCCTTGCGCGACACCACGCCGGTAATGAACTCCATCTCGCTCCGGCGTCCCTTGATGTGGTCGTGGATCGGCGCGGTGCGGGAGCGGCCGCCCACGTGTCCCAGCAGCGTCTTCATCGCCGTCATGAGGTTCTCGTCGTTGGAGCCCGCGAATTCGTCCGCGCGCAGGCCGAAGACCGGCTCGATCCGGTAGCCTATCGCCGCGCCGACCGCGAGCGATTCCCGGCCGGCCTGCGCGGCGACGTCGAACATGCCGGGCAGCTGGGACGCCTCGCCGTTCGCGAGCCCCAGCAGGCCGCGCGGCCCCATCGTCATCGTGTTCGCGATGAGCTTGGTCCACTTCGCGCCGTAGATGTTGTTGGTGACGTCGCAGCGGGCCACGTGGGAGAGGATCGCCCGGATCTCCTTCACGCGCGGCGTGTAAAAGCCATCGAGCTCGCCCACGGCGAACCAGGTGCCCTGGTGCGTGGTGTTGCGCTGGACCCGCCCGGGCGTGAAGATCTCCGCCGACAGCTCGATGCAGCACCCCACGACGCGCTGGCGCCCGACGATGGAGGCGAGCGTATCGTCGTTCATGCCGTTCTGAACGCCGACCAGCACGCCGTCGGGCTTGAGATACGGCTTGATGAATTCGGCCAGCCAGCGGTCGTCGTTCGACTTGACCGCGAGGAACACGATGTCGAATTCGAGATTGGCCGAGGCGAGGTCGCAGAGGTGAAAGGCCTTGATCGGCACCTCGATATCGCCGTCCGCAATCTGGACGTGCAAGCCTTTCGTCCTCAGCGCCTCCACCTGCGCGGGCCACTGGTCGATGACCGTGATGTCGTAGCCCGCCTTCGTGAGATCGGCGGCCACGCTGCTGCCGATGGCGCCGGCGCCCAGCACCGCGATTTTCCTGTCCTTGCCCGCCATTGCCGCAATTCCCGGTTGTCGAAAGCGCGATTGTGCCAGATCACGATGCGGAGCGCGGCGGAAGGGGGCGGCGAATCGGTGGTATCGTTCCCGCCATGCGCGCGCGCGTGCTCCCCGCCCCGGTTTCGTCGTCCCCGTCTGGCGGCCCGGCCCTGCCGTGAGCGCAGCATCCCGCGCTTCGGTCCTCGCGCCGTTCCACGTCCGCAGCTTCCGGTTCCAGTGGCCGGCGGACCTGGCGACGTCGTGGGCGCTCGAGATGGAGACGCTGATCCTCGGCTGGTACGTGCTGGTCGAGACCGAGTCGGTGTTCATGCTCACCGTGTTCGCTTCGCTGCTGTACGTCGGCACCCTGCTCGCCCCGATGTTCGGCGTGATGGGGGACCGCATCGGCCCGCGCAACGTGCTCTGCGCCATGCGGTGCGTCTATGCCGTATGCGCCGTTACCCTGATGACCTTCACTTTCCTCGGCACCCTCACGCCCGTGGTCGTGCTGGTCATCACCACGATCGTGGGCCTGGTGCGGCCGTCGGACATCGGCATGCGCGCCGCGCTGGTCGGCGAAACCATGCCGTCCGACCGCCTGGTGGGAGCAATGAGCATCCAGCGCACCACCCAGGATTCGGCCCGGATCGCCGGCGCGCTCAGCGGCGCGGGACTGGTCGCAACGCTCGGCATGGGGCCGGCCTATGCTGCGGTTTCGGCTTTCTATGTGATCAGCGTCCTGCTGACGCTCAAGGCCGGCAGCGCGGGCATTGCGCGCCAGCCGGCCGCGGCCGTCTCCGCCGGTAACGAGTCCGCGCGTCCCTCACCGTGGGGCGATCTCAAGGAAGGGCTCGCGTACGTCTGGAACACGCCGCATCTGCTGGCGGCGATGTCCCTCGCCTTCCTGCTCAACCTGACGGCGTTTCCGCTGTTCACCGGGCTGCTGCCGGTGGTGGCGAAGGAGGTCTATCTCTCCGACCAGACGACGCTGGGCTACCTGGTCGCGGGCGCGGCGACCGGCGCCTTCCTGGGCTCGATCGTGCTGAGCCGGATCGGGCACGCCGTGCGCCCGGGGCGCATGATGATCATCTTCGGCGCCGCCTGGTACACGATGCTCCTGGTGTTCGCGCACATGCCCCACGCCACGGCCGGCATCCCGGCACTGATGCTCGCGGGCTTCGCGCAAAGCATGGGCCTGGTTCCGGCGACGGCGATGCTGTTGCGCACCTCGGCGCAATTTCGCGGCCGCATCATGGGCATACGGATGCTGGTGCTCTACGGCAACCTGCCCGGGCTCCTGATCGCCGGTCCGCTGATCGCGAGCTTCGGCTACCCGGTCATGGCAACGCTTTATTGCGTGATCGGCCTGGCGTTCACCGCACTCATCGCCGTGCGCTGGCGCGCCCAGATCTGGCGCCTCGATGCCCCCGCAAATACGCGCTAAGCGGCTTTCTTCCTGTTGAGCTCCAGCTGGGCGTCCACCAGCGCGACGGTCTCGTCGACCACGGCGGACTGCATGCCCTTCTGCGCCGCGATGGCTTTCACCAGGCGGTCCACCCGCTCGATGTTGGGCGCGCCGCCGAACAACGCCCGCGCCGCGGACGACGGACTTTGCAGCGAGAGCGCGGCGTTGGCGTATTTCTCGAACGGCACCATGTCCTTCTCGGCCGCGCCCAGGGACACGCACAGCTTGACCACCCAGCTGTAAGCCGCCCGCGAGGCCTCGAGGTCGCCGTGCACGACGTCCTTGATGGGCTTCATTCCATCCCTGGTCACGCAGCGGTAGTTGCCGGCGATCAGCATCGGCCACTTCGCCAGCGGCACGAAGACGGAATCGTGCACCTTGAGCTTCACCGGCAGCTCGACCTTGCCGGAACCGGTGTCGAACCGGATCGCTTCGATTTCCGCCTCCAGCCGGCGCAGGATGGCGGTATGCGCGTCCGAATCGAACCGCGCCGCCTTGAAGTTGGTCGGCAGCCTCACCTGCAGCACGTTGACCTTTTCGTCCGGCGGGCGGAACGCCTGCGGGTCCGGGCTGCACAGCGTCATCAGCTTCGGGTCGAAGCCATCCCAGACCGTGGGATCGGTGTAGGCGCTTCTGCACGCATCCGTATTGAGGCCGGGGATGCGCTTCAGGTAGGTCAGCGGCGGCATGTTCATAATGGACATGCAGGGCACCCTGGCCCTGGCCACCGCGTCCATCAGTTCGCGCACGCCGGACGAACGATACTGGGGCTCCATCATGGCGAGTGCCACGAGATCGTAGTCGGCCGGATTGACCGCTCCCGGGCCATCGGCGGACAGCTTCCCCGGCAGTTTCCGCGTATCGATTTCGACCAGTCCTTCCCGGCCCTTGACCGGCAAGCGCACGCGCGCGCCTTCCTTGTTGATCAACTCCACCTCGGCGGGGAGGCACACCAGCTTCACGCTATGGCCCGCGAACAGCAGCTTGGTGCCCAACAGCGAGCCGTACGAAGCGCCCAGGATCAGAATCTTGTAAGGGGTTGCCATGACAAACTTCTCCTCCATCTTTGTCGGTCCGCAGACCGGGCGGACGGGTATTCCGGATTGTGATACCCGTTCTCGCAATCGTACGGGGGATGCTATTCAATAAACAGTTGCGGCGCAATGACGCGTCGCAGCATCCCCACACGCACGCCGAGCAGCCGGATGCGCCGGTCGAGCGGGACGCGCTTCAGGCACTCGCCCGCTGCGCGGCGGATCGCGCCGGCATCGGCGGTTGGTTCGTCGAGCGTGCGGTCGCGGGTGAGGGTCTTGAAATTGTCGTAGCGGAGCTTCAGACCGATCGTCCTGCCCACGTAGCCTTTGCGCTGGAGATCGTCGGCGACCCGCGCGCACAGGCTCGTGAAAATCCGCGAGAGCTGCTCGCGGTCGCGCACCGGGTGCAGGTCGTCCTCGAAGGTCGTCTCGCGGCTCAGGGATTTTGGCTCGCTCCAGGTGATCACCGGCCGCTCGTCGCGCCCGTGCGCAGCCTGGTGCAGCCAGGCACCATAGCTCCTGCCGAAGCGCTCGATGAGCGACAAGGGGTCGGCCCGGGCGAGGTCGCCTAGGGTCCGGATGCCGAGCGTTTCGAGCCGCGCCGCGGCCTTGGGGCCGATGCCGTTCAACTTGCGTGCCGGCAACGGCCAGACGCGCGCGGGAACATCGGCTTCGCGCAGGACCGTGAGCCCGCCGGGCTTCTGCAGCTCGGAGGCCAGCTTCGAGAGCAGCTTGTTCGGCGTGACGCCGATCGAGCACGTGAGCCCGGTCGCGTCGTGCACCGCGCGCTGGATCGCGTCCGCGACGTCGCGCGCGCTCGTCCACGGGTCCAGTGTTCCGCCGGCAGCGCCGGACCTGACGAGTTCCGTGAGGTCGATGTAGATCTCGTCGATGCCGCGGTCCTCGACCTGCGGTGCCAGCGCGCGCACCGCGTCCTTGAACATCCGGGAGTAGCGCCGGTACTCGTCGAAGTCCGCCGGCAGCAGCAGCGCGTTTGGCGCGAGCTTCGCCGCCTGCATCAGTCCCATGCCCGAATGCAGGCCGAAGGCCCGCGCCTCGTAGGTCGCCGTAGTGATCACGCCGCGCCCGCTGTACTCGCGCAGGGCGGGGATCGCCGCTCCCGGCGCGGCGTGCCGCCGGCCGCCGATCACCACCGGTTTGCCGCGAAGCTGCGGGTAGCGCAACAACTCGACCGACGCGTAGAACGCGTCCATGTCCAGGTGCGCGATGAACCGCGGTTGCATGCCGCCAGTGTACAGGCGCGGTTTCCCCCGCGTTCGAGTCCGCTCCGCGTACCCATGGAGCGCCCGATCCATCGCCCATTCAGTGCCGGCCCGAGGCGCCGCGCGCGCGTTTCTACATAAATGTCTGGTAATTAAGGCGTTTTTGTGGTATAAAGAATAATCAGCAAGCCCGGAAGCGCCGGGCTTTTTTCGTTTTCACTTCTACCCGGGGACACATCTTGAAACCGCTACCCGCGATGAGGATCATGAAGCCGGCCCGGTCGGTGGACTGGACCAAGGAAAGAATCGATGCGCTGACCACGCCTGACGTGAAGCAGTTGCGCGCCAACGCCGAGCGGCTGAACGCGCCGGACGTCATGCAGCTGTGCGACACGGTGCTCGGCGAGCGGCCGCGCGGCGGCGGTCCCGGCACCAAGCGCCCGGTTGCCACTCCCCGCCCGCGCAAGAAAAAGACACCCGAGACAGGCGGGGCCGCATGAGCATTCCTGTCGTGGAGCGCAAGCGGTTCATGGTCGGCAAGTACGAGGTGATCGCGGCGCCCCTCCCGCATTCGGTGCAGATGCTGCGCTACACCGTGTACCTCCACAAGACGCGGATCGGCGCCATGGTGAGCGTGCCGACGGAATCCGACTGCCAGTTCCTTGAAAAGCCGCCGGTCGTTCCCCCGCTCAAGATTTTCTACGTCACGAGCCGGCCCGGCCGCCCGAAGAAGGGCGCCAAGCCGCCCGTTCCCCTGGAGAGAAATCAACCCGGCTTCCGGGAAGCGCTTCCGTCCGATGTCTCCCTGGACGGGCTGGCGAGGCCCGAAGACCGCTAGTCCGGTCCGCGGGCGACGAGTCTCGTCACTCGTCGCGCATCACCCGCATTACTCGTCCCTGCCGTAGTGAATGCGGCGGTACGGCAACGTCACCACGCTGCGGGCGATGCGCGCATCGATCATCATCGGGCCGGGCTTGGCGACCCACTCGGCGGCGGCGGCGCGCACGTCCTCGATGTTGCGCGCGAGCTTCCCTTTGCCGCCGAAGGCCTTCGCGACGGCGCCCAGATCCGGCGTCGTGATGGTCGCGAGACCGGCGTTCATCTTCTTCACGTCGAGCTTGTAATACTCGGAGCCGAGGGCCTCGTTGTTCATGCAAACCATCAGCAGCGGCACGTTGTAGCGAACCATGGTCTCGAACTCGGCGAGGTGCATCATGATGCTGGCGTCGCCGTCCACGAGCAGGCCCGGCCGGTTGCCGAGCGCGACCGACGCCCCGATCGCGGCGGGCATCATCTGCCCGATGCAGCCGAAAAAGTGGCTGGCGAGCACCACGGGACGGGGCCGCCGGAACAGGATGTTTGCGAAGCCTGCGGTCGCCCCGCTCCCCGTATAGAGATCCACGCTCGGCGGCACGAGCTCTTCCAGGACCTGGATCACTTCACGCGGGTCCACGGTGCCCGACTCGACCGGAAATTCCGCGCGATCCTCGTAGTTGTGCACGAGCCGCTTCTTGACTTCGGGGGTCCGGAATCCCGTCATCTTCACGGAGCGGCTCGCCAGCACGCGCTCCAGGGCTTCCACGCCGGCGCGGGCATCCGTCTGGACGTAGCAGTCGGCGGAGCGGATGCCGTGCATCATGACGTGCGGCTTCGAGTCGAGGTGCACGAAGCGCGCGTTGGGGTAGAGGTAGCCGTGTTCGGTCGTGTAGCGGTTCAGGCTCGCCCCCACCGCGACGACGCAGTCGGCCTCCTCGAACAACTGCATGGCGGTGCGGGTGGCGTAGGTGCCGGAGACCCCGACGTGGTATTCGGCCTCGCTCAGCCAGGTCTTCGCCATCAGGGTGGTGGCGACCACCGCCCCGATGCGGTCCGCCAGAGCGAGCACGGCCGGGCCCGCGCCCGACCACTTGGCGCCGCGCCCGACGATGAGCACCGGCTTCTTGGCTCCGGCGATAATGTCCGCCGCCCGCTGGAGCGCGTCGGGGTCGGCGTGCACGATGCGCGACGGGAGCAGCGTCGAGGACGGCTGGTACGGCTCGTCGTCGTCGAAATCCTTCTGCTGGAAGTCCATCGGCACGCTCAGCATGACGGGACGCGACTCGAGCTTTGCGAGATAGAACGCCTTGCGCACCGCGTCGTCCGCGGCGTCGGGGGAATTCATCCGGACGAAGCCGGCTTCGCACGCGGCCGCGAACCGCGCGTTGTCCAGGCGCTGGTTGTACTCGTCGTCGGTCGTCGGGTGCTCGCCGCAAAAGGCCACGATGGGGGAACTGGCGCGGCTTGCGGTGAGGAATGCGGTCGCGAGCTGCGACACGCCGGGACCGCAGGTCGCGGTCGCGACCCCCGGTGCGCGCGTGGCCCGCGCCCAGCCGTCCGCCATGCCAAGCCCCGCTCCCTCGTGGCGCACTTCAAGTGTCTTGACGCCAATCTTGTCCAGCTCGTGCATCCAGTACATGTTGGCGTCGCCCATGATGCCGAAGAGATTCGTGACGCCTTCCGCCTTGAACGCCTGGGCCAGCCTCTGGTACACCTTCATCGTTCCTCTCCCCATTCAAAAAACAGTGATGAGAAATCTCTCTAGGCGGTCGCGCCCGCGACTTTGGCGGCGAGTCGCTCCGAAAACTCCTTGG
>MERD01000116.1 GCA_001771935.1 Betaproteobacteria bacterium RIFCSPLOWO2_02_FULL_67_26 | reverse complement strand
TCGACCATCGCGCCCAAGGTCGCCGAATCGCTCGGCGTCGCGCCGGTCCTGGTCGGCTATCACGTGGGCCTGACCTTCGGCGCGGCGGCGCTGGCCTCGGTCTACGGCGGCATCGTCGTGCTGCGCTGCGGCGCCGCGATGACGACGCAGTTGAGCATGGTCTCCTGCGTGTTCGGCCTGGGACTGCTCGCGCTGCCGCACGTCGGCTTGGTTGCGCTGGGGTCGCTGTTCGTCGGTATCGGCATGGGTTTCGCCAGTCCCGCGGCCTCGTACTTGCTGGTCAACCACACGTCGCCCGACCGCCGCAACCTGCTGTTCTCGATCAAGCAGACCGGCGTGCCGCTGGGCGGCGTGATCGTGGCGCTCACCGCGCCGGTGCTGGCGGTGACGGTCGGCTGGCGCTGGTCACTCGCCATGATCGCCGCGGTGGGGATGGCGACGCTGCTCCTCGCGGAACGCGCCCGCCCCTCCTGGGATGGCGATCGCCGGCCGGCGGGCAGCGTGCGCAGCACCCCGTTTGGCGGCGTGCCGCTGGTGTGGCGGCAGAAAACGCTGCGCTGGATCGCGCTGGCGGCGGTGCTGTTCTCCGGCATTCAGCGCATCCTGTTGAGCTTCACCGTCGTCTACCTTGTCGCCGAGGGCGGCTACGGCCTGGTCGAGGCGGGGGTGATGCTGTCGGTGGCGCAGGTCGGCGGCGCGGTCTCGCGCATTCCCTGGGGCTGGCTGGCTGACCGCCTGCGCAGCGGCCTTGCCGTGCTCATGCTCATCTGCGTGATCATGATTGCCGCCTCGATCTTGCTGGTACTGCTCAACGCGGGCTGGCCAAAGCCGTTGGTGTACCTGCTGTTCTTCGTGCTGGGAGCGAGCTGCGTGGGCTGGAACGGCATCGTGCACGCCGAGTGCGCGCGGCTGAGTCCGCCGGGAATGATCAGCCTGGCTGCCGGCGGCATGTCGTTTTTCGTGTTCGGCGGCGTCATGTTCGGCCCGCCGGTTTTCGCGGCGGCATACGGAATGGTCGGCGCCTACAGCAGCACATTCGGTCTCATGATCGCCGCCGGCGTGGTGGCGCTGGGGCTGCTCTTGCTCGCGTACCGGCCGAAGCGGTGACCGGTAACATGGAGATGCCGGGCGTCCCCGGGCTGGTGTTTGCCGCGCTGGTCGTGGTGGCTGCTTACGCGGTGCGCAGCACCGCCGGTTTCGGCGCGCAGGCGGTCGCGGTGCCGCTGCTCGCGCTCGTGTTGCCGCTGCACGTCGTCGTGCCGGCGATCACGGTGGTGACGGCGCTCGCCTCGGTCGTCGCCTGGCGCCGCGACTGGCGCAAGATCTTCTGGCGCGAGATCCTGCGCCTGCTGCCGTTCACGCTCATGGGGGTCCTGATAGGGCTTTACCTGTTCAAAGCGCTGGACCCCCAGACGCTGACCCGGGCGTTCGGCATCTTCATCATCGTCTACGGCTGCGTCGCCTTCGCCACCGCGTCGCGGAGCCTGCCGGTTCCGGCGCGCTTCGCGCGCCTGCTCGGCGCCGTTCTCGGAACGGCGTCCGGCCTGATCGCCACCGTGTTCGGCGCCGCGGCCGGACCGCTCTACGTCATCTACCTCAACACGCTGCGCCTGGAAAAGGACAGTTTCCGCGTGACGATCACGACGATACTCGCCTTCCAGTCGGCGTTTCGCGTCGCGGGTTACGCGCAACTCGGGTTCTACAACGGGACGGTCGCGTTGCTGATCGTGGCGTTTCTGCCGCTGATGCTGCTCGGCTCGCGCATGGGCAATGCCATCGCGGGCCGAATCGATCAGCATCGGTTCAACCTGGGCGTGGGCGTGCTGCTGCTGGCGAGCGGCGTCGTGCTGCTGCTCAAGTAGGCCCCATGCTGGAAAGCCTGTCCGTGCTCCAGATCGCGCTTGCGGCCTGCGTCGTGTTCGGGGCGTTCGTGGTGCGGGGGATGTCGGGATTCGGCGCGGGGATGATCGGCGTCCCGCTGCTCGCGTTCCTGATGCCGGTGCACACGGCGGTGTCCATGTTCGGGCTGATGGTGCTGTTCCTGTTCGTCTTCCTCAGCATTCGCGACTGGCGCGACGTCGCGCGCGACGAGCTGAAGCTGCTGATCCTGCCGACGCTCGCGGGCGTTGCCGCCGGTGTCGCGCTGTTCACCAATCTCGACAACCGCCTGCTGCTGCAGCTGCTCGGCGGGTTCCTGATCGGCTACGCGCTATACGCTTTTGCCGTTCACGCCATCGGGCTGCCGGAAGTCACCTGCTCGCAGCGGTGGGCGGCCCCCGTCGGATTCGCCGGCGCGTTCATCGACACGCTGTTCGGCGGAGGCGGCGGCACGCTGGTCGTGATCTACCTCCACATGCGCCAGGTCGGGCGCGCGCCGTTCCGGGCCACCGTCGCGGCACTGTGGCTTGCCGAGATGATCGCGCGTATCCTCGGTTACGGCGCCGCGGGGTATTACACGGCCGACACGCTGCTGATGTGCGCCCTGCTGCTGCCGCTGATGGGCGCGGGCACCTGGGTTGGCGAGCGCCTCGGCAACCGCATCAGCCAGGAAGCCTTCTCGAAGCTGATGGCGCTGCTGTTGCTGCTGACCGGGGCGAGCCTGCTCTGGAAATAGGGGTGATTCGGAACTTGCGGCCCGGATGGCGCCGCTCGACGCGTTCGCGTCGTTACAGGAAGATGACGGCGGGAAAGGTGGCCACGGCCAGGACCAGCACCAGCCATTCGAGGTTGTTGCGCTTGAGCCAGCCGGTGAAGTGCAGGATCAGGACAATCAGCGCGATGACGTAAAAGGCGTAGAAAAGCATCCACTTTTCTCCTCAAGGGTCTCCCCGAACCCCAAGAATAAACCATAACGGCGCAGGGCGACAGGGCGCATTCTAGCGGTATTGTGGCGCCCCATAAAGGGGCAGGGGCACGAACCCGGTAATTTGACACAATAGTATTGTCGGCGCGTAGATATGCCGGACGAATATGATCCTCGCTCTTGACCAGGGCACCACCAGCTCGCGCGCGATCGTTTTTGACGAGTCGGGCGGCGTTCGCGCGGTGGCGCAGAAGGAATTCGCGCAGATTTTCCCGCGGCCGGGCTGGGTCGAGCACGATCCCGAGGAGATCTGGGCGACGCAGATCGCGGTCGCGCACGAGGCGATGGCGCGCGCCGGAATCCAGGCGCGGGACGTCACGGCAATCGGCATCACCAATCAGCGCGAGACCACGCTCGTGTGGGACCGCGCCACGGGGCGGCCGCTCTGCAACGCCATCGTGTGGCAGGACCGCCGCACGGCGGCGGCGTGCGACGCGCTCAAGGCGCGGGGACTCGAGGGGCTGGTCTCCGGGAAAACCGGGCTGGTGCTGGATGCGTACTTTTCCGGCACGAAGGTAGCCTGGATTCTCGACAACGTGCCGGGTGCGCGGCGCCGGGCCGAGGCGGGCGACCTGCTGTTCGGCACCGTGGACACGTGGCTCGCCTGGAAGCTCTCGGGCGGCGCCGTGCATGTCACCGACGTGAGCAACGCCTCGCGAACGCTGCTCTACAACATCCATACGGATGAATGGGAAGACGAGTTGCTTGGGCTGTTCCGCGTGCCGCGGGCGATGCTGCCCGAAGTGAAGGCTTCCAGCGGCTTCATCACCGAGACCGCTTCCGGCATACTCGCCGCCCGCATCCCCATTGCGGGAATGGCGGGCGATCAGCAGGCTGCGCTCTTCGGCCAGCGCTGCGTCGTCCCCGGCATGGTCAAGAACACCTACGGCACCGGCTGCTTCATGCTGATGCACACGGGCGGGCAGCCGGTCGTTTCGCGCAACAAGCTGCTGACGACCACGGCCTGCCGCCTGGGCGCGGCGCGGGAATACGCGCTGGAGGGCAGCGTTTTCATCGCCGGCGCCGTCGTCCAGTGGCTGCGCGACGGGCTCGGCATCATCAAGTCATCCGCCGAGATCGAACGCCTTGCCGCCGGTGTCGAGGACAACGGCGGCGTGTACCTGGTGCCGTGGTTCACCGGGGCGGGCAGCCCGCATTGGGACCCGCTGGCCCGCGGCACGATCCTGGGCCTGACGCGGGGATCGACCGCGGCGCACATCGCGCGCGCGGCGCTGGAGGGAATTGCCTTCCAGGCCACCGACGTGCTGCAGGCCATGGAGGCGGATTCGGGCGTGCAGCTCGCGGAAATGCGAGTAGACGGCGGCGCGGCGCGCAACGACCTGCTCATGCAGTTCCAGGCCGATCTGCTCGGCGCTCCGGTCGTGCGCCCGAAAGTCACGGAAACAACCGCGCTGGGCGCGGCGTACCTGGCGGGGCTGGGTGTTGGTTTCTGGAAGAGCCAGGGTGAATTCGACGCACAATGGCAGGTCGACCGGGTGTTCGAGCCCGCTATGGGCAGGGCGCAGGCGGAAACGCTGATGAACGGCTGGCGCAAGGCCGTCGAGCGCGCGAAGAACTGGGCGGAGCAATAAAGGCAAGGCACAAGGCACAAGGCACAAGGCACAAGGCGGAAAGCGGAAGGCGCGAGCATGGCTCGAATCGGGGTGATCGGAGGGGGCGCGTTCGGCACGGCGCTGGCGTGCGTTGTGCGGCGCACGGGCCACGACACGGCCATCTGGGCGCGGGAGCCGGAGATTGTCGCCGCGATCAATGACGACTCGGTCAATCCGGTATTCCTCAAGGGAATTCGACTCACGCCGGGCATCCGCGCGACGGGCAATCTTTCAGAAGCCGTGGCGGGGGCCGATTTCCTGCTGCTGGCGCCACCCGCGCAGCACATGCGCGGCGTAACCGGCCAGCTGCGCCCGGTGCTCGAGAGCGGCACGCCGGTCGTGACGTGCTCGAAGGGCGTCGAGCGCGGCACCTGCGCCCTCATGTCCCAGGTCATCGCCGAGACCCTGCCCGGCACGCCGGTGGCGGTGCTGTCCGGTCCTTCCTTCGCGCACGACATCGCGACGGACCAGCCCGTCGGCGTCACGCTGGCCTGCGCGGACCGCGCCGTCGGCGAGCGCCTGGTGCAGGCCATCGGGACGCCGCGCTTCCGCACCTACCTATCCGACGACGTCACCGGCGCGCTCATCGGGGGCGTGCTGAAGAACGTCATTGCCATCGCCTGCGGCGTCGCGATCGGCAGGAAGCTGGGCGAGAGCACGCGCGCAACCCTGTTTGCCCGCGGCCTGGCGGAGATGGCGCGCCTGGGAATCGCCATGGGCGCGCGGGCCGAGACGTTCATGGGGCTCTCGGGCGCGGGCGACCTCAACCTGAGCTGCAACAGCGCGAGTTCGCGCAACACGTCGCTCGGGATCGCGCTGGGCGAGGGGCGCCGGCTGCAGGACATCCTGCGCGAGCGCGTAACCGTCCAGGAAGGCGTGCATTCGGCAGAATCGGTGGCGGCGCTGGCCCGGCGCCATGATGTGGACATGCCCATCGTCGCGGCGGTGGACGGGGTGCTCAACCACGGAGCCGGCGTGGACGAGGCGGTCGCGGGTCTGCTGGCCCATCCCTACCACTTCGACCGGGCCACCGGCGCGTGACGGGGGGCTTGCCGGGGGCTTGATCTGCATCAAAGTGGACCCGTTTCGGAGCCGCTAGCATCGCCCCATTGGTGACGAGAGCAATCGCCGTCGCCACCGTGCATGCTCGCGCACTTGGCTGCGGGCCGTGGGATGAAGGAGACCGCAATGAAAGACATTAAATGGCTGTTGGTCGGGCTGGCATGGGCGTTGAGCGTGTGCCTCGTACCGCAGGCCGCCCTGGCGGGGAAGGTGCAGATTACCTGGTGGCACGCGATGAGCGGTTCCAACGGCAAGGTGGTGGATGCGATCGTGAAGGACTTCAACGCCGCGCATCCCGATTTCGAGCTGAAGGCGCTCTACAGCGGGAGCTATGAAGAGACCCTGACCCGCTACGTCACGGCGTACCGTTCAAAGACGGCGCCGAGCCTGGTGCAGTCCTACGAGGTTGGAACGCAGACCATGCTCTCCAGTGGCGCGATCGTTCCCGTCTACCAGATACCGGGGATGGTGGGCGAAAAGTGGGATTGGGCGCAGTACGTGATTCCGATCACGAACTATTACCAATCGGGCGGCAACCTCTGGTCGATGCCGTTCAATTCGTCCACCGCGATGCTCTACTACAACAAGGATCTGTTCGCCAAGGCGGGACTCGACCCGAACCGGCCGCCGGCGACCTGGGAGGAGCTCGAGGCCCAGGGCAAGAAGCTGCTGGCGAGCGGCGCGGTGAAGCACGCGCTGTCGTTCGGCTGGCCGGACTGGCAGTTCGAGCAGATGTTCGCGACGCACAACCAGCTCTTCGCCAACAACGACAACGGCCGCAGCCGTCTCGCGACGAAGGTGCTGATTAACAGCGCGTTCGGCGTCAAGGTGCTCGACATGTGGGTGCGGCTGGCGAAGCAGGGCATCTTCATCTACGGCGGGCCCGAGTACTCGGCCAATTCGGCGTTCCAGGGCGGGCAGATCGCCATGCTCATGCAGTCGACCTCGTCGCTCGCCGGGATCACGAAGGGCTCGAAGTTCAAGGTGGGTACGGCGTTCCTGCCGCGGCTCGAAGGCTATCCGTCAGGCAACTCGGTGATCGGCGGCGCGAGCCTGTGGGTCACCAAGGGGCAGAGCAAGGAGCAGTTGCGCGCCGTGTGGGCATTCCTGAAATATCTCGCGCAGCCCAAGGTGGCCGTGGCCTGGCACAAGGGCACCGGCTATTTCCCGGCCGTCAACGCCGCCGTGGCCGATCTGCTCAACGAAGGCTGGTTCAGCAAGGACCCGAACTCCCTCACCGCCTTCCTCCAGATCCTCTCGGGCCGGCGCGACACTGCCGCTGCTGCCGGCGTGCGGCTCGGGCCCTTCGTGCAGATCCGCGAGTTCGAACGCACGGCGATCGAGAAGGCCGTGGCGGGCCAGCTCTCGCCCAAGGCCGCCCTCGACGAGGCGGCGCGCAAGGCCGACCAGCTGCTCGCTGATTTCGCGCGGCTGAACCCCTAGGCCGCGCCGGCAGGGGGGTGGTCCGATGGCGAACGCCGCCGACCAGGAGCGCTTTCCCGGGCACCCCCTGCTGCCGTACGTGCTGGTCCTGCCGTCGGTGGCGGTGATCGGCGTCTTCCTGGTGGTGCCCTTCCTGCAGAGCGTGCAGGACTCGTTTTACGCCTCGACCGCCTTCGGCACCAACACCATCTACGTCGGGCTGCGCAACTACGAGCGGGTGCTCGCGTCGTCCGACTATCGCGATAGCGCGCTCGCCACGCTGCTGCTCTCCAGCTTCGTGATCGTGGTCGGGCTCGCGCTCTCCCTCGCGATCGCGCAGCTCCTGAATCAGAAGATCAGGGGGCAGGGCTTCTACCAGGTCGCTTTCATCTGGACCTATGCGCTCGCGCCGTCGGTGGCTGGCGCGATCTGGGCCCTGATGTTCGCGCCGGCGACGGGCTTCGTGCCCTTCGTCGTCGCCGAGCTCTTCGACGACTACGTACTCAACTGGATGACCAACGGCGACCTCGCGCTCCTGGTCGTGTCGGTCGCCGCCGCCTGGAAGATGCTCGGCTACAACATCGTGTTCTTCCTCGCTGGTCTGCAGAACATTCCGGAGGAGTTCGTCCAGGCCGCGAAGGTGGACGGCGCCGGGCCGTGGCGCACGTTCCGCGACATCACCTTCCCGATGCTCTCGCCGACGACGACGTTCCTCCTGTTCGTCAACACGATCTATGCCTTCTTTCAGATTTTCGGCCTGATCGACATCATGACGCGCGGCGGGCCCGGGAACGCGACCAATATTCTCATCTACAAGCTCTACCGGGATGCCTTCCTCTACCTCGATGCCGGAGCGGCGTCCGCCCAGTCGATCATCATCTTCGTGGTGATCGCCGTGGCGGGGACGATCCAGCTTCGCTTCGCGACGCGCAAGGCGATCTATGCGCGCTAGGCGGGAAGGCGCGATCCATGTCGCGCTCGGCGCGCTGATCGTCGTCATCACCTTCCCGGTGTTCTACGCGCTCATCGTGAGCACGCTCAGCTTCGAGCAGGCCTACGAATATCCGCCCCGGCTCCTCCCCGGCACCGAGCTGCAAGCCAACGTGACCGAGGCCTGGGAGCGCGTCAACATGGGGCGCCTGTTCTTCGTCACCGGGGTCATCTCGGTGGGCACGGCGCTGGTGAAGATCGTGCTCTCGCTGATGGCGGCTTTCGCGTACACGCACTTCAGGTTTCCCGGCCGCGCGCTGCTCTTTCCGCTGACCATGGTCACGCAGATGCTGCCGCTGCCGGTGCGCATCCTGCCGACCTACGAATTGATGGCGGACTTCCACTGGATCAACACGTACTGGGCACTGATGTTTCCCTACTTCGCCAGCACCACCGGGATCCTGCTGTTCCGGCAGTTCTTCCTCACCGTGCCGCGCGACCTGCCGGACGCGGCACGCATGGACGGCGCGGGCCCGGTGCGCTATTTCTTCGACGTTCTCGTCCCCCTCTCGCGCACCAACATCGCGGCGCTGTTCGTCATCGAGTTCGTCTTCATGTGGAGCGAGTACCTCTGGCCCCTGGTCATCACCACCACCGAGGAGATGCGGGTGGTGCAGATCGGGCTGAAGATGCTGATCGCCACCGACCAGATCGCCCCGGCGTGGAACGTCATCATGGCCGGCACCGTGATGACGATGCTTCCGCCGCTCGCGGTGCTGCTGTTCTTCCGCAAGAGCTTCGCGGAAGGGATCGCGATGCAGACACAGAAATAGGACGGGAAGGGTATGGCGGCCGTCTCCTTTCGGAACGTTTACAAGTCCTTTGGCGAGGTGAAGGTGATCGAGGGGGTGTCGATCGACGTGGCCGACGGCGAGTTCGTGGTGATCGTCGGTCCTTCGGGCTGCGGCAAGTCGACCCTGCTGCGCATGCTGGCGGGGCTGGAGCCGGTGACCTCCGGCGAGCTCGCGATCGGAGGCAAAGTGGTCAACGAGCTCGAGCCCAAGGAGCGGGACGTCGCCATGGTGTTTCAGAACTACGCGCTCTACCCGCATATGAGCGTCTACAACAACATGGCCTACGGGCTGAAGATCCGCGGACTGTCGAAGGCCGACATCGAGAAGCGCGTGCAGCGCGCCGCCGGCATCCTGGAGCTGACCGAGCTGCTCAAGCGCAACCCGCGCGACCTCTCCGGCGGCCAGCGCCAGCGCGTCGCCATGGGGCGCGCCATCGTGCGCGAGCCGGCGGTGTTCCTGTTCGACGAGCCGCTCTCCAACCTCGACGCGAAGCTGCGCGTGCAGATGCGCAGCGAGCTGCAGGCGATGCACCAGCGCCTGAAGACCACCACGCTCTACGTCACGCACGATCAGGTCGAGGCGATGACGCTCGCGCACCGCATGCTGGTGATGAGCGCCGGCGGCAAGACCGAACAGGTCGGCAAGCCGCTCGAGGTCTACAACAGGCCGGCGACGACCTTCGTCGCCGGCTTCATTGGCTCGCCGCCGATGAACCTGATCCCCGGTCGCGTCGCCGACGGCGGCAAGGTACTCGCCGCGGACGGCGACGTGCGCGTGCGCCTGCCCGAGGCGCGCGCCGCGCTCGAGGGCCGCAGCGTGCTCCTCGGCGTGCGTCCGGAGCACTTCGAGACCAGCGAGCCCGGCGCCGCGCTGCTCATCGCGGACATCGATTTCATCGAGCTGCTCGGCTCGGATTCGCTGGTCTACGGCCGCCTCGGCGCCGCAAAGGCGGGGCCGCGCGTCGCCGCGCGTCTGCATACCTCGGTAGTGGCGAAAGAGGGGCGCCTGCCGCTATGCTTCGCCGCGCAGCACATGCACCTGTTCGACCCGGAGAGCGGGAAACGAATCGAGGCATGAACGCTCGGCTGCTGCGCCGCGAGCCTGTGGGTGGTCAACCGCGTGGCGGGCACGCGCGTCGGCGGGCTCTTTGGCTGACGGCGGGCGCCTTCATCCCTGCCGTTTCGGCAGGGCCGAGAACTCCGGGGCGTACTTCACCAGCGTTCCCGGCGGCGGGTGCCCGGTCGCATCCAGCAGGAACACCATGAAGTCGTCCTCCGCGCCGAATTCATTGCGCAGGCCGTGGCGGCTGGCGCGCTCGAAGCCGAAGCGGCCGTAATAAGGCGGGTCGCCGAGCACGACCACCAGGCAGGCGCCCCGCGCGTGGCATTCGGCGAGCCCGTTCTGGACGAGCCGCCGTCCCACGGCGTGCTTCTCGTGCCCGGGCAGCACCGCCATCGGCGCGAGCCCGAACGCGACGACGTTCGCCGGCGGATCGAACGCCACCGGGCTGAAGAGGATGTGCCCGACGATCTGTCCGTCTTCCTGCGCGACGAGCGATACGGCGGCCTTGCCGTTCGCGCGGAGGCGATCCACGAGGTCCGCCTCGGCGGCACTGGGAAAGGCCGACTCGTGCACGCGCCGCACGGCGGCAGCGTCTTCGGGTTGCTCGGGGCGGATGGTCACCATGAGGCGGCGCGGGGTTTCCCGATCATAGCAGTCCCCGCGCTTCGCGGCTTCCCTTTGACTTCAATGGCTTTTTCCCCCATGCGCTTCCGCCGGTTTATTAATCCGGCATGACAAAAGTTCTTGCCAGTCCCCTGATTCAAGGACTAATCTAACGGTCCCTTCGGGGGAGGGACTCCGTGTCCAGGATTGCCGTATTCAATCAAAAGGGTGGCGTCGGCAAGACCACGACGACGCTCAACCTGACCGCGCTGCTCGCCCGGCGCGGCGCCGATCCGCTGGTCATCGATCTCGATCCCCAGGCGCACCTCACCGCGATCTGCGGCAGCGCCGTCACCGCCCCGGAGCGCAGCCTCTACGGGTTCTACTGCAACGGCGCGACGCTCGGCGGGCTGATCAAGTTCGTCAACAGCCCCGGCTGGAAGATCATCCCGTCGCACCTCGACCTGTCCAAGGTGGACACGCAGCACGGCAAGGGGCCGAACGTGCTGAACCGCCTGAACGCGGGCATCGTCCGGGAAAACCTCAATACCGACCGCCCGATCCTGATGGACATCTGCCCGATGCTCGGCGTGCTGTCGCTGAACGGCGTGTTCGCGGCCGATCACGTGCTGGTGCCGATCTCCAGCGATTTCCTCGCGGTGCGGGGCGCCCTGCAGATGGAGCGGACGCTGAGAGCGCTGGAGCAGGTGCTGAAGAAGCGCGTCGAGCGGCGCTACGTCCTCACGCGCTTCGACGCGCGCCGCAAGATGTCGTGGGACATCGACCAGCAGTTGCGCGCCCGTTTCGGGGGGGAAGTGTGCGAGACGCGCATCGCCGAGAACGTGAGCATCGCGGAGAGCCCGTCCTACAACCGCGACGTGTTCGAGCATGCCCCGGGCAGCCGCGGCGCGCAGGACTACACCGCGTTGCTGGACGAGCTGGAGCGCTGCGGCTTCCTGCAGTAACGCGCTTCAGGGTTTCTCTTCCTGCTTGTTGATGAGGGCGATCACGTCGTCGAGGTCGAGCCCTTCCTTGCGCAATGTGGGCGTGACCTCCTGGCACTCGAGGATCTCGCAGTGCTGGTAGATCTGCTGGATCCTGCGCTCCGCCTCGGCACGGTCGCTCGCCTGCACCATCAGGTTGTCCACCGTCATGCCGGTGCGGGTCCGGATCCTGAAACCGTACTTGTTCATGCGCCCGTCAGTCGTCAGCCGTCAGTCATCGCTCACGCGCCGTCCGGCTTGAAAGTCTCGCGGTAGCGCCTGAACTTCTGCACGTAGTGGTCGGAGGCGGAATGGATGAACCGGATCTCGTCCTGCGAGAGCTGCCGCACCACCTTGCCCGGCGACCCGATCACGAGGGAGCCGTCCGGGATTTCCTTGCCCTCGGCGATCAGCGAGTTGGCGCCGATCAGGCAGTTCCGGCCCACCTTCGCGCCGTTGAGGACGACGCTCTTGATGCCGATCAGGCTGCCGTCGCCGATGGTGCAGCCGTGCAGCATCGCCATGTGGCCGACGCTCACGTTGCGGCCGATCGCGATCGGAAAGCCGGGGTCCGCGTGCAGCACGCAGCCGTCCTGCAGCTGCGAGTTCTCGCCGATGGTGATCGTGTCGTTGTCCGCCCGCACGATGCACCCGAACCAGACGCTCGCGTTCGGCTCCATGACCACCGAGCCGATCACGATCGCGTCGGGCGCGATCCAGTAGTCGCCCTTGCACACGACCTTGCGCTCCTCGAAGGCGTATTTCACAGCAGCGGCACGATCATCAGCGCGACGATGTTGATGATCTTGATGAGCGGGTTCACCGCCGGGCCGGCCGTGTCCTTGTAGGGGTCGCCCACGGTGTCGCCGGTGACCGCCGCCTTGTGCGCGTCGGAGCCCTTGCCGCCGTGGTTGCCGTCCTCGATGTA
>MERD01000115.1 GCA_001771935.1 Betaproteobacteria bacterium RIFCSPLOWO2_02_FULL_67_26 | reverse complement strand
AAGCGCGGCTGCGCATTGCGCTCAACGCTCCCCGGGCGAAGTTCTTCACGCAGTTCAACCTGCTGCCGGAGGGCGTCAAGTTCCTGGTGGATCTGCGCGCCGATCTCCTGGCGGCCCTGCCGCAGGAGCCGGCGCTCGAGGTGCTGCGCGTCGAGCTCGACGGCCTCCTCGAGAGCTGGTTCGACCCGGGGTTCCTGGAATTGCAGCGCATCACCTGGCATTCGCCGGCGCTCGTGCTCGAGAAGCTGATCGCCTACGAGGCCGTGCACCCGATCCAGTCGTGGAACGATCTCCGGAACCGCCTCGACACCGATCGCCGCTGCTACGCCTTCTTCCACCCGCGGCTGCCCAACGAGCCGCTGATCTTCGTCGAGATCGCGCTCTCGAAGGGCCTGGCGGGCAACATGCAGCTGCTGCTCGACCAGGGCGCGCCGGTGCAGGACCCGCAGTCCGCCGACACCGCGGTGTTTTATTCGATCTCGAATACACAGAAAGGGCTGCGCGGCATCAGCCTCGGCAACCTGCTCCTGAAGCGCGTGATCGAGGACCTGCGGCGCGACCTGCCGCGGCTCCAGGTGTTCGCGACGCTGTCGCCGTTGCCCGGCTTCCGCAAGTGGCTCGACCCGGCGCTCGCCGAAAAGCGGCCGCTGCTGCCGGCAGCCGATGCCGCGAAGCTCGCGGAATCGCTCGGCCATCCCGGGCCCGACACGGCGATCGCGGACACGCTGGCGCGCCCCGAATGGCCGGGCGACGCGCGGCTGGCGGATGCGCTGCGCGAGCCGATGGAAAGGCTCTGCGCGCGCTACCTGCTGCAGGAGAAATCGGGATCCCACCCCCTCGACCCGGTCGCGCACTTCCATCTCAACAACGGCGCGAGCGTGAGCCGCCTGTTCTGGCTCGCCGACATCTCCGCCCGCGGCATGGACCAGTCCTACGGCATGATGGCGAGCTACCGCTACGAGCTGTCCGAGGTGGACGAGAACCACGAGCGCTTCAGCCGCGATGGCCACATCGCGGCGGCTCGGAGGGCGCAGCGCCTCCTCGCCTGACAAAACACGGGAGGGCGGAAGTGCGGGAGAGCGGGAGAGGGGACAAACCGTGAGAGCGCGCAACATGACGTTCTGCACGCTGGCCGGGCGCGATGGCGGCACGCTGGGCTTGAGGACGGAGCGGGGCATCCTGGATGTCGCCAGGGCGTGCCGGCTGTTTCGGATCAACGCGCCGACGGATATTCACTCCGTGATCGAGGGCGCCGACTGCGCGCCGCTCAGGAAGCTCGCGGAGAAGGCGCTGAACGACAGACGCGGCAAGCGCGTGTTGGTACCGGAATCGCGCGCACGATTCGGACCGGCCGTTCCGCGCCCAGGCAAGATCATCTGCGTCGGGCTCAACTATCGCCGGCACGCGCAGGAGACCGGCAACCCGATCCCGCCGGTGCCGATCCTGTTCAACAAGTACAACAACGCGCTCGTCGGCCATCGCGGCAGGATCCGGTTGCCGACGAAGGTGTCTTCGCAGTTCGACTACGAGGTGGAACTGGTGGTGGTGATGGGCAGGACGGCGCGCGACGTGCCGGAGGAGAAGGCGCTGTCGCACGTCTTCGGTTACGCCACCGGCAACGATTTCTCGGCGCGCGATTTGATGCGGGCCACCAGCCAGCTCATGCTCGGCAAGGCTTGCGACGGCTTTGCCCCGCTCGGGCCCTACGTGGTGAGCGCGGACCAGATTCCGGATCCGCAGAACCTGAAGCTCGCCACCACCGTGAACGGCGAAGAGCGCCAGAACTCCAACACGTCCGACATGATCTACAGCTGCGCGCAGATCGTGAGCTACTGCTCGCGGCACCTGACCCTCTCGCCCGGCGACATCATCTACACCGGGACGCCGCAGGGCGTGATCCTCGGCTATCCGCCCGGGAAGCAGGTGTGGCTCAAGGCGGGAGACCGGGTCGTGACCGAAGTCGAGAAGTGCGGCGCGCTTGAGGTCACGCTCGTGTGACAAAACACGGGAGGGCGGGAGAGCGGGAGAGCGGAAGGGCGGGAGAGCGACAAAATCCGGGAGAGCGGGAGAGCGGGAGAGCGGGAGAGGGACAAAACCTGGGAGGGCGAGAGCACGGGAGATGGAGCACTACCCTCTCAAGATTTCCTGCTCCTACGAGCTTACAAGCTTTTCCCCTCTCGCGATCTCCCGATGTCACGATCTCCCGTCTTTTAGGCCTTCAGGAACTCGTCCAGCACCGCGCACCACGCCGCCGCCAGGTTGCCGCGATGGTAGCCCCCGCCGCCGAAGCCCATGATGCGCCCGCCGGTGAACTCGCTCGCCAGCGCGCACAGGCGCTTCGCGGCGTGAGCGTGCGCGGCCGGCGTGTACTGCAGCATCGCGAGCGGGTCCCCGGCGAGGCTGTCGGCGCCGCACTGAAACAGGATGAACTCCGGCTTGAACTGGCGCACATGGGCTTCCACGGCTTCCCACACCTTCAGGAACTCCCGGTCGCCCATGCCCGGCAATAGCGGGATGTTGAGCTTGGTGCCCTTCGCCGCGCCTTTGCCGGTCTCGTGCGCGTGGCCGGTCCCGGGATACAGCGTGCGCCCGTCCTGGTGGATGTCGGCGTAGATCAGCTCCGGGTCCTCTTCGTACGGGTAGTAGAGCCCGTCGCCGTGGTGCACGTCGATGTCCACGTAGGCGATGCGCCTGATTCCGAACTCGTCGCGCAGCGTGTCGATGACGACGCCCACGTCGTTGAACACGCAAAACCCCGCCGCCGAGCCGGGCCGCGCGTGATGCAGCCCGCCGATCGGCTGAAACGTGCGCAGCGCGTCGCCGCTCATGATCGTGTCGAGGCCGTGCAGCGCCGTGCCCGCCACGGTCGCCGACGCCTCGTATACGCCCGGGTAGGCCGGCGTGTCGCCGTAGTCTATGGTGCCGTGCCCCTCCTCGGACTTCTGCTTCACCCAGCTGACGTGCTCGGGCGTGTGGAATCGGTGCAGCTCCTCCGCGGCGGCCATGCGCGGGTCGGTGATCGCGGCCCGCTTGTCGAGCCCCTGCTTCACCGCTTCCTTCCAGAACGCGTCCTGGCGGTCCGGCCCGAACGGGTGGCCGTGGGGAAAGCCGTACTTGCCCAGCGACTCGCCGACGTATAGCGCGACTTCGCTCTTCATGGTCCCTCGATATTCGTGGATCGTGGGTCGTGGGTCGTGGATCGTGGCCCATCATCAAACAGCGAGAGCTGTCCATTCCGCGCCGGGACGCGGAACCGGGTCGTGTCGAGCTCGCGATTGCGCATCATCCTGTCATCGTTGAAGCCCAGCCGCTCGCACGCTTTCTTGAAGCGCTGCGCGAGCAATTGCGCGAGCTCCCCGGTGCCGCGCATGCGGCTGCCGAATTCGGGATCGTTGTCGCGCCCGCCGCGCATCGCGTGCACGCGGCTCATCACGTGCTTCGCCTTCAACGGGTAGTTGCGCTCGAGCCAGTCCCTGAACAGGTCCTTCACTTCCCACGGCAGCCGCATCAGGACGTAGCCCGCCTGCCGCGCGCCTTGCGCCCACGCCGCTTCCAGCACCGCCTCGATCTGGTGATCGTTGAGAAACGGCACGACCGGCGCCACCAGCACGCCCACCGGAACGCCTGCCGCGCTCACGGCCCTGATCGCCTGCAGCCGGCGCGCCGGGGCGGAGCATCGCGGCTCCATCCGCCGCGCGAGCTCGTGGTCGAGATTGTTGACCGAGACGAAGACGTTGACGAGGCCCTTGCGCGCCATCGGCGCGAGGATATCGAGGTCGCGCTCGACCATTGCGTTCTTGGTGACGATGCCCACGGGCTGATTGAATTCGGCGCACACCGCCAGAATGCCGCGCGTGATCTTCCACTCGCGCTCGATCGGCTGATAGGGATCGGTATTGGCGCCGATCGAGATCACCTCGCAGCGATAGCCGGGCCGCGACAGTTCCTCGCGCAGCTTCTCCGCGGCGTTCACCTTGGCGAACAGCCGCGTTTCGAAGTCGATGCCGGGCGAGAGGTTGCGGTAGGCGTGCGTCGGGCGGGCGTAGCAGTAAACGCAACCATGCTCGCAGCCCTGGTAGGGATTGATGGACTGCGTGAACGGGATGTCGGGTGATTCGTTGCGCGCGATGATGCTCTTCACGTGCTCCGCGGTGACGTGGGTCTTGAGCGGCGGCAGCTCCTCCTCCTGCTTGTCCCAGCCGTCATCGAAGGCCTCGCGCGCAATGTTCTCGAAGCGGCCTTCGGGATTGATGCCCGCGCCGCGCCCCTTGCGCGGGTCGGCGTGCCTGCCGCTGACGGTCTTCAAGGGCATAACGGCGTCAGTTCCCCGAGAGCGCTTCACGCAGTTCGGCGGCGCGGCTCGCGTCGAATCGCTGGTCGGTTTCCGCGAGCGCGACGGCGAGCAGGCCGAGCCCGCGATAGAGCCCGGCCATGCCGCGGTCCCACGCTTCGATCTGCGCGAGTTGGCTCTTCACCGTCGCCACGTCGCCGCGCGAGATCGGCCCGGTCAGCGCCCGCTCCGGTCCCTTGTCGAAGATCGCGTCCACCGTCTCGCGCACCATCGGCTCGATCGCCCGGAACGAAGCCGCGCGCGGAATGCCGGCCTTCTCGTGCGCCTGCATCGCCGCCTCGATCAGCGCCACCAGGTAATTGCAGGCGAACACGCCGCCCGCGTGGTAGATCCGCTTCAGCTCGGGCTTGATGTCGAACACCTTCGCGCCGATCTTCTCGAACGCGGGCCGGAGCACCCTCACGGCCTCGCGGTCGCCCTCGGCGGCGCAGTAGGTGCCGCCGAACGTGCGCGCCGCCTGCTCCGCTTCGGTGAAGGTCTTGATCGGGTGCACGCTCGCGATCAAGGTGCCGCGGTCCTGCGCCGGCTTGAGATCGGTCGACGGCGTGGCGCCGCTCACGTGGAACACGATGTCGTCGGGTACGAGCTTCCCCGACGCGGCCAGCGTCACGCAGCTCGGCACGATGGCGTCGTCGCGCGTGGCGATCATCCAGACGTCCGCGGGACGCATCTCGTCGAGATGGCCGACGGCGTGCCCGGCGCCGATGAATTTCACCGCGGTCCCGGCGCTTTCGCGCGAGCGGGTCAGCACGTCCTGGATCTCGAACACCTTGCGCTCCGCCCACAGCCGGCCGCAGGCGCGCCCCACCCGGCCCGAACCGATGATATTGAGCGTTCTCATCAAGCAAGAAAATTGACAGGATTCACAGGATTTACAGGATTAGATCAAGAACAATGCGGAAACGGATCTGAATTTCTTGAAATCTTGTTAATCCTGTTAATCCTGTCTATTTGTTTTTCGCTTGAAACCTCGTTAATCCTGTCCATTTTAGACCCTACTGGCGCTGGCTTGTCAGCGCCGCGCAACGCTCCCGCGTTATAGTTCCCACATGCCCCTCTCCCGCCGCGATTTCCTGCTCGGTACCGCCGGTCTTGCCGCCGCGGCAGCGCCCGGCTTGCGCCTGCTCGCGCAGCCCCGGTTCACCCGCGATCCCTTCAGCCTCGGCGTCGCGTCGGGCTATGCCGCGCCGGACGGCGTGGTGCTGTGGACACGCCTCGCGCCGGAACCGCACTCCGGCGGCGGCATGCCGCGGGCGGCGGTCGAGGTGGGATGGGAAGTCGCCGCCGACGAGGCTTTCCACAGGATCGTGCGCCGGGGCAAGGCGGCCGCGGCGCCCCGGTGGGCGCATTCCGTGCATGCGGAAGTCACGGGCCTGGAGCCCGACCGCCGGTATTTCTACCGCTTTCATGCCGGCACGGCGACGAGCCCGGTCGGCAGGACGCGCACAGCCCCGCCTTCGGGGTCCGCGGCCGGCCGGCTACGGTTCGCATTCGCGTCCTGCCAGCACTTCGAGCAGGGTTATTACGCCGCGTACCGCAGCATGGCGCGCGAGGACCTCGACCTGGTGATCCACCTCGGCGACTACATTTACGAGTCCTCGTGGGGCCGCAACCACGTGCGCAAGCACGACGCCGGCGAGCCGATCACGCTGGAGGAGTACCGCAACCGCTACGCGCTCTACAAGAGCGACGCGGACCTGCAAGCGGCGCACGCGGCCTTCCCGTGGCTCGTCACCTGGGACGACCACGAAGTGCGCAACGATTACGCCAACGACCGCTCCCAGGACCGCGAGCCGCCGTTCCTGTTCCTGCTGCGCCGCGCCGCCGCCTACCAGGCCTACTACGAGCACATGCCGCTGCCCCGGCGCATGCAGCCGAAAGGCCCGGACATGCGCATCACCGCGCGTTGGGACTACGGCGCGCTCGCCCGGGTGCACGTCGTCGATGACCGCCAGTACCGCTCGCACCAGGCGTGTCCGCGCCCCGGCCGCGGCGGCAGCAACGTCGTCTCCGCCGACGACTGCCCCGATTTGCGGCTGGCGGACCGCACGATGCTGGGCGCGGAGCAGGAGCGGTGGCTGTTCGAAGGCCTTGCGGGTTCCGGCGCGCGCTGGAACGTGATCGCGCAGCAGACGCTGATGGCCCAGGTGGATCGAACGCCCGGGGAGGGCCTGTCGGTCTGGACCGACGGCTGGGACGGCTATCCCCGCTCGCGCGAGCGATTGCTGGGATACCTGGCGGAAAAACGCGTCGCCAATCCGCTGGTGATCGGCGGGGACGTGCACATGAGCGTCATCGCCGATCTCAAGGCCGACTTCGACGATCCGAAGGCCCCGGTGGTGGCGACCGAATTCACCGGCACCTCAATCACGTCCCAGGGCCTGTCGCAGAAAATCCTCGAGAGCTGGCGCGCCGACAACCCCCACGTCAAGCTCGCCGACAGCACGCACCGCGGATACACCACCATCGATCTGTCCGCGAAAACCTGCGTGACCCGGTTGCGCGCGGTGAAAAGCGTCGCCGACCCGGAGTCGCCGGTGAGCACGCTCTCCGCCTGGGCGGTCGAAGACGGCCGCCCAGGCGCCCAGCGCATCGCCTGATGCGCGAAAATCCGGGAGATCGGGAGATCGAGAGGGCGAAGAGCCGTGAGATCGTAAGGTCGGGAGATCGAAAGAGTTTTGTCCCTCTCCCGCTCTCACGCCCTCCCGCCCTCCCGGATCTGTTTGATCTGGGTCAAATCCCCCTGCGCCCACCCGGCTTAAAGTGGCCGGCGAGGAGTATAGGAGGGGTTTCGTGTTCCAGATTCGTCTGCACGGGCGCGGGGGCCAGGGCGTGGTGACCGGCGCGGAGATGCTCTCCATCGCCGCGTTCGTCCAGGGCCGGCACGCGCAGGCCTTTCCCAGCTTCGGGTCGGAGCGCACGGGCGCGCCGGTGGTTGCGTTCTGCCGCATCGACGACAAGGAAATCCGGCTGCGCGAGCCGATCATGGAGCCGGACGCGCTGATCATCCAGGATCCCACCCTGCTCCTCCAGGTCGACGTCTTCCGCGGGCTCAAGCCGCGCGAGGGCTACATCCTCATCAACACCACCCGCAGCTTCGACGAAATCGGCATCGGTGAATACGTCTCCGGCTTCCGGCCCGAGCGGCTCTGCACCGTGCCCGCAACGGAACTCGCGCTGAAGCACGTCGGGCGCGCGGTGCCGAACGCGGGACTGCTCGGCGGGTTCGCCGCCGTGACCGGCCTCGTGAGCCTCGACTCCGTCGCCGCGGCGATCCGCGACCGGTTCTCGGGCAAGGTCGCCGCCGGCAACGTCGCCGCGGCCACGGCGGCCTACGAGATCGTCAGTCAGGAAATGAAGGAGGCCGCCGCACATGCTTAAACAGACTGAAGGCTCGCGC
The DNA here is from genome assembly GCA_001771935.1 of Betaproteobacteria bacterium RIFCSPLOWO2_02_FULL_67_26. Classification (GTDB taxonomy): domain Bacteria; phylum Pseudomonadota; class Gammaproteobacteria; order Burkholderiales; family SG8-41; genus SG8-41. The sequence goes on along the minus strand of MERD01000115.1, from coordinate 5,078 downwards.
GGCGTCGCGGAAGCGGTGGCGCTGTGCCGGCCGGAGGTGATCTGCGCCTACCCGATATCGCCCCAGACCCACATCGTGGAGGCCCTCGGCGAGGCCGTGAAATCGGGCGCGCTCGCCCCCTGCGAGTTCATCAACGTCGAGTCCGAGTTCGCGGCGATGAGCGTCGCGATCGGCGCCTCGGCTGCCGGCGCGCGCGCCTACACCGCCACCGCCAGCCAGGGCCTGCTCTACATGGTCGAGGCGATGTTCAACGCCTCGGGGTTGGGGCTGCCGATCGTCATGACCGTGGCGAACCGCGCGATCGGCGCGCCCATCAACATCTGGAACGATCACAGCGACTCCATGTCGCAGCGCGACTGCGGCTGGATCCAGCTCTTCGCCGAGAACAACCAGGAGGCGCTCGACCTGCACATCCAGGCCTTCCGCCTGGGCGAGGAACTGTCGCTGCCGGTGATGGTGTGCATGGACGGCTTCATCCTCACGCACGCCACCGAGCGCCTGGACCTGCCGACCGCGGAACAGGTCGATGCCTATCTTCCGCCCTACGAGCCGCGGCAGGTGCTGGACCCGAAGGACCCGGTGTCGATCGGCGCGATGGTGGGGCCGGAGGCGTTCACCGAAGTCCGCTACCTCGCGCACGCCAAGCAGATGCAGGCGCTCGAGCTGATCCCGCAGCATGCCGCCGAGTTCCTGCAGATCTTCGGCCGCGACTCGGGCGGGCTCGTGCGCACCTACCGCACCCAGGACGCCGAGACCATCGTGGTCGCGCTCGGCTCCGTGCTCGGCACCATCAAGGACACCGTGGACGAGATGCGCGAGCAGGGCCACAAGATCGGGGTCCTCGGCATCGTCTCGTTCCGCCCCTTCCCGCTCGCCGAGGTGCGCCGCATCCTGCGCCATGCGACGCGCGTCGTGGTGCTGGAAAAGAGCCTCGCGGTCGGCATCGGCGGCATCGTCTCGGCCAACGTCCGCATGGCGCTCTCCGGCGTGCACCTGCACGGCTACACGGTGATCGCGGGCCTCGGCGGCCGGCCGATCACCCGCAAGTCGCTGCACAAGCTGTTCCGCGAGGCGGAGCGCGACGAGCTGCAGCAGCTCACCTTCCTCGACCTCGACTGGGACATCGTCCACCGCGAGCTCGAGCGCGAGAAGCAGAAGCGCCGCTCCGGCCCCATCGCCGAGAACATCCTGCGCGACGTCGGCACGGTCGCGGCGCGGGCCGTGTAAGGAGCCGCCATGGCGTTCCAGCCCATCAAGTTCTACCAGACCGGCACCTTCACCGTCGGCAACCGCCTGCTCGAGGCGGACCAGCGCTCGGTGCAGGCCAACACGCAGCGCACCAACTCGCTCAACTCCGGCCACCGGGCGTGCCAGGGGTGCGGCGAGGCACTCGGCGCGCGCTACGCGATCGACGCGGCGATGAACGCGACGCACAACCAGCTGATCGCGGCCAACGCCACCGGCTGCCTGGAAGTGTTTTCCACCCCGTATCCCGAGACCTCGTGGCAGATTCCCTGGATCCACAGCCTGTTCGGCAACACCGCCGCGGTCGCCACCGGAATTGCCGCCGCGCTGAAGGTCAAGGGCCGGCACGACGTGCGCGTGATCGCGCAGGGCGGCGACGGCGGCACCACCGACATCGGATTTGGATGTTTGTCGGGACTATTCGAGCGCAACGATGACGTGCTCTTCATCTGCTACGACAACGAGGCTTACATGAATACCGGCGTGCAGCGCTCTTCGGCGACTCCGCCGGCGGCGCGCACCGCGACCACGATGCCGGTCGGCCCGGAGCCGGGAAACGTGTTTGGCCAGGGCAAGAATCTGCCGCGGATCGCCATCGCGCACGGCATCCCGTACGTCGCGACGGCCACCGTCGCGGAGCTGCGCGACCTGGAGGCAAAAGTCCGGCGCGCGATGGAAATCCGCGGCGCGCGCTACATCCACATTTTCGTGCCCTGCCCGCTCGGCTGGGGCCACGAAGCGCACGACACCATCCGCATCTCGCGGCTCGCCAAGGAGACGGGGCTGTTCCCGGTGTTCGAGGCGGAGCACGGCGAGGTGACGAGCGTCTCCAGGATCCGCCGCAAGCTCCCGGTGGCGGATTACCTCCGGCCGCAGAAGCGCTTCGCCCATCTCTTCGGCGAGCCCGCGCGCCTGGACATCATTGCGCGCATCCAGGCGGTCGCCGACCGCAATATCCGCCGGTTCGGGCTGCTCGAGGAAGAGGTGCATTGATGGACAAGCCGTTCGCCATCACGCTCGACGTCGGGTCCTCGCTCGCCAACCGCACGGGCTCCTGGCGCACCAGCCGCCCGGTCTACCTGGACCGGCTGCCGCCGTGCAACCACGCCTGCCCCGCGGGCGAGAACATCCAGGGCTGGCTTTACCCCGCCGAATCCGGCGACTACGAATCCGCGTGGCGCGTGCTGACGGCCGACAACCCGCTGCCGGCGGTGATGGGGCGCGTCTGCTATCACCCGTGCGAGGACGCCTGCAACCGCGGCAACCTCGACACCCCGGTGAACATCAACTCCGTCGAGCGCTTCCTCGGCGACGAAGCCATCAAGTGCGGCTGGAAATTCGACCCGCCGGCGCACGAATCGGGCAAGCGGGTGCTGGTCGTCGGCGCCGGGCCCTCTGGGCTCTCCGCGGCCTACCACCTGCGGCGCCTCGGCCACCAGGTGACGATCCTCGAGGCGGGGCCGTTCGCCGGCGGCATGATGCGCTTCGGCATCCCGAAATACCGCCTGCCGCGCGACGTGCTCGACGCGGAAGTGAGCCGCATCCTCGACACCGGCGTGCGGCTCAAGCTCGACACCAAGGTGGACGACATCCTCGCGGCCATGCGCGAGGGGCACTTCGACGCCGCGTTTCTCGCGGTGGGCGCGCACATCGGCAAGCGCGCCTACATCCCGGCCGGCACCGCCGCGAAGGTGCTCGATGCGGTATCGGTGCTGCGCGGCATGGAGGGCGAGGAACGACCGATGCTCGGGCGGCGCGTCGTGGTCTATGGAGGCGGCAACACCGCGATCGACGTAGCGCGCACCGCCAAGCGGCTCGGCGCCACGGAAGCGATCATCGTCTACCGCCGCACCCGCGAGAAGATGCCGGCGCACGATTCCGAAGTCGAGGAGGCGCTGCAGGAAGGCGTCATGATCAAGTGGCTCTCCACCATCAAGGAAGCCGGCGACGCCAGCATCACGGTCGAGAAAATGGTCCTCGACGACAAGGGCTTCCCGCAGCCCACCGGCGAGGTCGAGACGCTGGAAGCCGATTCGGTGGTGCTGGCGCTCGGGCAGGACGTGGACCTCGGCCTGCTGAAAGGCGTCCCCGGGCTGGAGATCCGCGACGGGGTGGTGCAGGTCGGCCCGGAAATGATGACGGGCCACGCGGGGATATTCGCCGGCGGCGACATGGTGCCATCGGAGCGCACCGTCACCGTGGCGGTCGGCCACGGCAAGAAAGCCGCGCGCCACATCGACGCCTGGCTGCGGGGCCGCCGTTACACGGCGCCCGCCAGGCACGAGCTCGCGACGTTCGACAAGCTCAACCCCTGGTACTACTCGGACGCGCCGAAGACGGTGCGGCCCACCCTGGACATCCTGCGGCGCCAGTCCACTTTCGACGAGATCGTGGGCGGACTCGACGAGTCGAACGCGCTCTACGAAGCGCGGCGCTGCCTGTCGTGCGGCAACTGCTTCGAGTGCGACAACTGCTACGGCATCTGCCCCGACAACGCGGTGATCAAGCTCGGCCCGGGCAAGCGCTTCGAGTTCAACTACGACTACTGCAAGGGCTGCGGGCTGTGCGCGGCCGAGTGCCCGTGCGGCGCGATCGCGATGGAGCCCGAGAAGATCTGAAAACCCGGGAGATCGGGAGAGCGGGAAATCGGGAGAGGGAAGAATCGTAAGTCACTAACTCGATCTCCCGCGCTCACGCCCTCACGCGCTCCCGGACAAGACTAGGCGACGTCGAATCGGTCGAGGTTCATCACCTTGCTCCAGGCCGCCACAAAGTCACGCACGAACGCCTTCTGCGAGTCGCTGCACGCATAGACTTCCGCGAGGGCGCGCAGCTGGGAGTTCGAGCCGAAGGCGAGATCGACACGCGTGCCGCTCCACTTGACCTGGCCCGTCTTGCGGTCGCGCCCTTCGAACACGTCAGCGACTTTCGAGACCGCCTTCCACTCCGTGCCCATGTCGAGCAAGTTCATGAAGAAGTCGTTGGAGAGCGTTTGCGGCCTCGTCGTGAAGACCCCGTGCTTCGAGCCGCCGACGTTGGCGCCCAGCACGCGCAGGCCGCCGACCAGCACCGTCATCTCCGGTGCCGTGAGCGTCAGGAGCTGCGCCTTGTCGACCAGCAGCGCATCGGCCGGCACCGTGTCCTTGCCCCGCATTTGACTGCTCATGTAGTTGCGGAAGCCGTCGGCGATCGGCTCGAGCACGGCGAAGGACTCGACGTCCGTCTGCGCTTGCGAGGCGTCCATGCGTCCCGGCTTGAACGGCACCTTCACCGAGACGCCGGCCTTCTTCGCGGCCTGCTCGACGCCCGCGCAGCCCGCGAGCACGATCAAGTCGGCGAGTGACACTTTCCTGCCGCCGCCTTTGCCAACTGAGGCCTTTTTGTTGAAGTCGGCCTGGATGCCCTCGAGCGTCTTCAGCACCTTCGCGAGCTGCGCCGGCTGGTTCACCGCCCAGTCCTTCTGCGGAGCAAGCCGGATGCGCGCGCCGTTGGCGCCGCCGCGCTTGTCGGAGCCGCGGAAGGTGGAGGCCGACGCCCAGGCCGTCGACACCAGCTGCGCAACCGACAGCTTCGAGGCGAGGATTTTCTTCTTGAGGTCGGCGATCTCCTTTTCGCCGATCAGCTTGTGGTTGACCGCGGGAATCGGGTCCTGCCAGATCAGCTCTTCCTTCGGCACTTCCGGTCCCTGGTAGCGGGCGCGCGGGCCCATGTCGCGGTGCGTCAGCTTGAACCAGGCGCGCGCGAAGGCATCGGCGAAGGCCTGCGGGTCGTCGAGGAACCTGCGCGAGATCTTCCCGAATTCCGGATCGAAGCGCAGCGTCAGGTCGGTGGTC
>MERD01000114.1:28335-71579 GCA_001771935.1 Betaproteobacteria bacterium RIFCSPLOWO2_02_FULL_67_26 | reverse complement strand
CGCCACCACTCCGAATCCAGGTCGTTGCGCATCATGCTCCACAGCAGGTCGTTCTGGAACGCGTCCGGGTTGTAGCTGCGCGGGCGCCCCAGCAGGTGGTGCGCGGTGTGCGTGAGCCACCAGTTGCCGATGAATCCGAGCGAGAAGATGCCGCCGTGGTAGGCCTGGTCGCGGTACTGGTCCGCCCGCCCCTCCCACGGCATGATGCACTTCAGCGACGGCGGCTGCAGGTTCGCGACGCGCCATTGCGAGCTCGCGTGGTAGGAAATGCCGAGCGTGCCGACGCTGCCCGAGCACCACGGCTGCTTCGCGACCCACTCGATCGCATCGTAGAAGTCGACCGACTCCTGGTACGAGCTGGGGTCCGAGCGCCCGGGCGACTTGCCCGAGCCGCGCGCGTCCACGCGCACGCAGGAGTAGCCGCGCACGCACCACCACTCCGGGTTGACCGTCTCCCAATTCAGGTACGGGTTGGCCTTCTCCTCCAGGTCCGCCGGCGGGATCCACACCTTGTCCTTCTGGTAGACGCTGATGTTCATGATCGCGGGGAAGCGCTCCGTGCCGCCCTCATTTTTCCCATCCGGACGGAAGATGTCGGCGTAGAGCAGCGTGCCGTCCCGCATCGGGATCTTCACGTCCTTCTCGACGATCAGCTTGCAGTCTTTCGGCTGCGATACGCGTGCGGCTTTTTCGGGTGCGGTCATTACATTCTCCAAAAGACGTGAGAGCGGGAGATCGTGAGATGGAAGTCACGGATTCTATCGCTCTCCCGCCCTCACGCTCTCCCGTGTTTTCAGTACGAGGTCAATCCGCCGTCCATCACCACCGTCTGCCCCGTGATGTAGGCCGCCTGCGGGCTCGCGAGGTAGCATACCAGCGCCGCCACTTCGGCCGGCGTGGCGAAGCGGCGGAACGGCACGCGCTCCACCATTGCCTGCTTCGCGCCGGGATGGGACGCGAAGTACTCGGCGCGCGACGGCGTGTCGACGGTGCCGGGCGCGACCGCGTTGACGCGGATGCCGTGCTCCGCCCACTCGATCGCCAGCATCCGCGTCATGTGCGCGAGGCCGGCCTTGGAAATGCCGTAGGTGGAGCGCTGCGCGAACCCGACCAGGCCGTGCGTCGAGGCGAGGCTCACGATGCAGCCGGGACGGCGGGCCGCGATCAGGTGCCGGCCCATCTGCTGCGTCATGAAGAAGCTCCCCTTCAGGTTGACCGCCATCAGCTCGTCCCACTCCTCGCGGGTGACCTCGAGCGCCGGGCGGCGCAGCGTGACGGCGGCGTTGTTCACCAGCGCATCCACGCGCCCGAGCGCGCCGACCGCCTGCGCCATCGCCCGCTCGATGCTCGATTGCGAGCGGAGATCGAGCTCGACCGGCGCGCCGCGCGCGCCCGCGGCAGCGATTTTCTCGAGCGTGCCGACGAGCTTTTCCACCCGCCGCGAGGACACCGCGACGTCGCAGCCGTCGCGCGCGAGCGCGACCGCGACCTCCGCGCCGAGCCCCTGCGACGCGCCGGTCACGAACGCCACCCGGCGCGCCGTCATCCCGCGCCTCCTGGCGGCCGCGCGCGGATCGCGCGCTGCTCGAGCAGCGCCTTGATCCGCGGTTCCGGCCGCCAGTAGTTCGGCCCCTTGAGAAACTTCCCGTTCGCGTCGTAGATCGGCCTGCCGTCCGCGCCGAGCTTGCTCTCGTTGCTGTCCATGATGACGTCGAGCACTTCCTCCAGCGGCAGGCCGTACTTCAGCGCCTCGGACCGGCAGTAGACCATGATGTCGCCGAGCAGGTCCGCCACGGCAACGGCGATGTCGATGGCGGGGGCGCCTTCCTTCGACAGCTTCACGATCTCGTCGATCTCGTGCACCTCGTCGAGCAGGGTCGCCTTGAACTTGGTCAATCGATCCGCCACGTCCGCGGGCAGCGTCGGCCGATCGTGGGCGGGGAGCTTGTACATCGCGTTCATGGCGGCGATGCGGTCTGCGAATGATGTCGTCATGGGCTGCGCCTGTGGAATCCGGAAATTATGTCACGGGCCCCGGTCACGCGGGACCGGTGTATTCTGGCCGCTCAACCCCGATGATAAGCATCTCCAAGGAAGCGCTGGCGGAACTGCCGATCCGCCGCTACGAAGGCGAGGTCAGCCTGGTGGAGGCGTCGAAGGCGCTGGAGCGGGCGCGCGCGGACCTGCGGCAGGAGCGGGTCGTCGGACTCGACACCGAGACGCGGCCCGCGTTCCGGAAAGGCGAGAGCCACCTGCCCTGCCTGGTCCAGGCGGCCACGGCCCGGGCGGTATACCTGTTCCAGTTGAGCCGCCTGGATGTCTTTCCCGCCCTCGTCGAACTGCTGGCGAGCCCTGCCGTCGTCAAGGCCGGCGTCGGGCTGGCGCACGATGTGCGCCAGCTCAAGCTGGTGTTTCCGTTCACGGTGGAAAACGTGCTCGACCTGGGCGTTGTCGCGCGCCGCCGCGGCCTCGGCCAGACCGGCGTGCGCAATCTCGCCGGAATGTTTCTCGGTTTCCGGATTCCCAAGGGCGCCCGCACGTCGAACTGGGCCGCGCCGCGCCTCGCCCCGGCGCAGATCACCTACGCCGCCACCGATGCCTGGGCCTGCCGGGAGCTGTACTTGCGCTTCGAAGCCCTGGGATTGCTGAGTTCAGGGGTGCCCTTCCGGTAACTCCGCCAGCTCGATCAGGCAGTTCTCCGTCCATCCCTCATCCCTCATCCCTCATCGCTCGCGGTCAGTCAGCGCGCGCCACCCGGCACAGCAGCACCTTGAGATTGGTCTGGTCGGACACCGGATCGCGCTGCGTCTTGTCGGTGAGGAAATTGACCGAGCGCCACGGGTGGAACGGCTGGCGCTCGCCCCAGCCGATCGGGACGAACACGGCGCTCGGGCGGATCCCGGCGTGCAGCCATGCCACCGCCTCGATCGCGCCGTGCGCGGTCTCGACGCGCACGCGCTCGCCGTCGGCAATGCCGAGGCGCGCGGCCTTGTCGGGATGGATCTGGCAAAAGAGGTCGGGCCACATCTCCTGCGACTGCCAGAAGTAGTGCGTCCAGCTGTGAAAGTGCGCGGCAGACGGCCGCCCCGTCAGGAGCTCGGTGTCGTACCCTTGCGCCCGCAGCCGCGCGCCCGGCGCGTCGCCGGAGCCCGCGACGATCCGCGCGCGCGACGTGCCGGTGTCGGGGCGGCAGAACGGCGAGATCACCCCGGCGTCGGCGTCGCTGTGCTCGAGCTCGAGGTACGGCAGGTCGACGAGCTGCTCGCGCTCCGAATAGAACTCGGGCAGCGCGGACAGGCCGATCGTCCGGAATTTCCCCTCCAGCTCCGTGGTCCAGAACTCGAGCTTGCCGCTGGGCGTCGGGAAGCGGTGCCCGGCGGGCACGCCCGGCGCGGTCGTGCCCTCGAGATACAGCGTCTCGATTTCCGGCGCGTCCTCGCTCGCCACGGGATGCCGCACCCAGCGCCAGGGCACCGAGTGCAGGCGCTTCTGCGTGCAGCCGCGCAGGAGCTCGCTCCCGATGCAGACTTCGTCCCAGAACACTTGCGTGTCCTTGTAGCGCTCCTGCAGCACGTCGTCGAAGCCGAAGCGCTTGCCGAGCTCGATCCAGATCCAGCCGTCCGCCTTCGCCTCGCCGGGCGGGGCGATCATCTTGTCGATCCAGACGATGCGGCGATCGTCGTTGGAGCGCCCGATCTCGCCCTTCTCGATGCCGGTCGCGGCGGGGAGCACGTAGTCCGCGTAGGCGGAGGTCTCGTTGGCGAACAGCTCGATGTGGACCATGAGGTCGAGCGATTCGAACGCGGCGCGGACCGCCGCCTGGCCGGGCCACTGCGCGAGCGGGTTGTTGCAGGCGATGAGCGCGCGCAGGGGATACGGCTTCCCGTGCAGCATCGCGTCGGTCCAGCCGGCGGGGCTGCGGCGCACCTTCTGGCGGTTGATCTTCGGGCGCCGGTGCTCGGGCGCGTTGGGCGCGATCGGCGTGCCCGCGGTCATGTTGAAGTAGGCGCCGCCGCGCCGGCCCCAGTTGCCGGTGATCGCCGCGAGGAACATCAGCACGCGATTGGTCTGCGTGCCGTTGGTATGCTGGTTGATGCCGCGGCTGCCGAAGATCACGCAGCCGTCGGCGGCGGCGATCTCCTCGGCGAGGCGCCGGATCTCCGCGGCGGCGATGCCGGTGACCGGCTCCGCCCACTCCGGCGTGTAGCCGCGCGCCAGGATGAAGTCGCGCCATTCCTGGAAGCCGAGCGTCCAGTCCCCGCAGAATTTTCTGTCGTGCAGGTTGCGCGCGAGGATGTGCTGGCACAGCGCGAGGCCGAGCGCCATGTCGGTGCCGGGGCGGATCGCGAGCCAGCGGTCGGCCTTGGCCGCGGTGGCGGAGAGCCGCGGGTCCACCACGACCATCTTCGCGCCGCTGCGGAGGCGCCAGTCGTTGACCATGCCGAAGTAGACCGGGCGGGTCTCGGCCTGGTTGTCGCCGAAATAGACGAAAAGGCGGGCCGAGCCGATGTCGCCGGGCGTGTAACTGTTGCCGCTGCCGATGCGGCCCTGCGTCAGCTCGTAGGCGACGCTCTTCGAGCTCGCGCAGAACGGATCGGTGCCTTCCTTGTTCGGCGTGCCCCAGAGCTGGGCGAAGAGCCGCGTGTAACCGAGGTTGTCGAGCGTGCCGGTGCGGGTGCCGATGAACATCGCCAGCGCCTCGGGGCCATACGCCTCGCGGACGCGCTTCAATTTTTCGGCGATTTCGTCGAGCGCCTGGTCCCACGAGATGCGCTCGAAGCGGTTCTCGCCGCGAGCCCCCGCGCGCTTCAGGGGATGACGCAGCCGGTGCTCGTTGTGATAGAGCTGGAGCGTCAGCTGCGATTTCGGGCACACGCGTCCCTGGAGCAGCGGGTCGTCCTCGTTGCCGGTGATGCGAACCAGGTCATCGCCCTTGAAATGAAAGTTGGCCGTGCAGCAGTTGAAGCAGATGTTGCAGCCTCCCGGCACAACCCGGTCGGCGGTGGCGTCCGCGCGCGGCAGGCCGTAGGGAAAGGCGGGCTTCGACTCGACCACGACCGCCTGGGATGCGGCGGCGTCCATGAATGCCGGGCGCGAGGACCCGGCGGCGCGGGAAGGGACGGTGGCCGCGCCCGGCTCGCCCTGGGCGGGCAGGCGCTCCAGGTATATCGTCGCCGGGCCCAGCAGGAAGTGGTCCAGGTCGAGCGGCGCCCGCCCCTCGCGCGCGGCCTCGCCGAGCAGCTCGTCGCGCGCCCCGAAGCGGATGGCGCTCGTCGGGCAGACGCTGGCGCACGCCGTGGTCTGGCCCTGCGCGCGCCGGTCCGTGCACAGGTCGCACTTCACGGCATGGTGCTCCCGGGGGTCGTAGCCCATCGCGCTGTAGGGGCATGCCATCACGCATTCGCCGCAGCCGGTGCAGCGCGACTCCACGACGCTGACCACGCCCGTCACCGGGTCCTTCTCGATCGCTTTCGGGTTGACCGGGCAGGCGCGCAGGCACGCCGGGCGCTCGCAATGCTGGCAGGTGAGGGTGAGGAAGGCGAGCCCCGCCTCCTCGAGGCCGCTCGCCCAGACGACCTTGTTGCGGTACTCGCCCGGGCCGAGGCGGTGCTCCTGCTTGCACGCGGCCTCGCAGCTCTTGCAGCCGGTGCAGCGCTCGAGGTCGATCATCAGGGCGAGCCGCCCCGGCTTCCGCGATTCCGCCGCCGCGCTCATCGGGTCACCATGCGGCGAGATGCCACCAGTTGATCGGGCCGCCGTCCGCGACGTAGCCCGCGAAGAACGTCACGGTGACGACGTGGACCGCCACGCCCGCCACGAAAATCCAGGCGAGCGCCATGTGCACCGGCCGCCACCAGCCCTGTTGCAGGCCAGCCGCGCGGCGCGTGCCGAGCATCGCGGCCTCCTCGCGCGCGAGCCGGTGGTAGGCAGCCGCGAGCCGCGGCGCGCGCAGCCAGTGCGCGAGCGTCACCGAGAACGTGCCTTCCTGCGCCTGCGGGTCGAGATCGGCGAGCAGGCGCCGCTTGGCGGAGATGACGGCTTTCAGCCGCTCGCGCGTGGCGGGGTCGGGGACGGCGAACGCGGGCGCCTTCGACGCGAAGGTCGCGGCCATGCGGCGCGAGCCCCGCACGCGCGCCCAGACCCCGAGCGCGGCCAGCGCCAGGATCGCCAGCAGGAGCAGCGCCGGCGCGCGCCGCAGGTAGCCGGCGGAGTGAACCGCGATCAGCACCGCGCCGAGCGAGGAGCACACGATGTGCGCGTTGAACCAGCCGACCGGGTCGCGGCTCGATCCGCCGCGCTTCGCGAGCGCGAACGCCGCCGGCACCAGCAGGAGAGCCGCGCCCGCGACGCCGGCCAGGTAGAGCGCCGGGCTCCCCGGCATCCGCCATGGCTCCGGCAGCCACTGGCGCGCCACGAACCAGGCGGCGATGGCGAGCGCCGCCGCCGCCATCAGGCGCAGCAGCTTCGTATCGGAGAAATCCTGCCTTTGCACGTTGCGCAAGCGAGCACGGGGTCAGCGTAATAGCCCCATATTACCGAATTCCACCTCCATCCCTTATACTGGCCCGTCGGTCATCAGCCGTCAGTCGCCACGGGTTCTTGGGTCATTCCAGTACTATCCGCATGATATGCACCTGACGAGCGCGAAATCCTGGCTTCGGCTCCTCGGCGCCGCGCTGATCGCCGGCGGGCTCGCCGCAGCCGGCGCCGCCGGCGCGCAGAGCTACCCCGCGCGCCCCATCCGCATGGTCATCCCGTTTTCCGCCGGCGGCGCAACCGACGTGCCCGGCCGGATCATCGCGCAGAAACTCTCCGGCGCGCTCGGCCAGCAGGTGATCATCGACAACCGCCCCGGCGCGGGCGGCACGATCGGCTCGCAAATCGTCGCCAGGGCCCAGCCCGACGGCTACACGATGCTGCTCACCGGCACCGCGTTCGCGCTCGCGCCGACCATCTATCGCGGCAAGCTCCCGTTCAATGCGGTCCGGGACTTCGCGCCGGTCGCGCAGGTCGCCTTGACGGCGAACGCCCTGGTGGTGCACCCGTCGCTGCCGCCGCGGTCGGTGAAGCAGCTCATCGCGCTGGCGCAATCGCAGCCGGGCCGGATCGACTACGCCTCCTCGGGAACCGGGGGCGCGCAGCACCTGATGGCGGTGCTGTTCCTCTCGACGGCGCGGGTCAACATGAACCACGTGGCCTACAAGGGCAGCGGGCCGGCCACGGCCGATCTGCTGGGCGGCCACGTCAAGGTGGGATTTCCGGGCGTGGCCATCGCGATCCCTCACGCCAGGGCCGGGCGCCTGGTCGCGCTCGGCGTCACCACCGCGAAGCGCACGCCGCAGCTGCCCGACGTGCCGACCATCGCGGAAGCCGGCGTCCCCGGCTACGAAGCGGCGGTGTGGTACGGCGTCCTGCTGCCGGCCGGCACGCCGAAGCCGGTGATCGAACGGCTGCACGGCGAACTGGTCAAGCTGCTCGCCCTCCCCGACGCGAGGGACGGGATCGTGGCCGCCGGCTATGACATCGTGACGTCGCGCCCCGAAGCGTTCGCTGCATTCCTCAAGGCCGACATCGCCAAGTGGGGCCGGGTCATCAAGGACGCGCGCATCCAGCCGGAATAGCTGGAATGCACCTCTCAGGACATCCATTACACCGGGCGCGAGTGACCAAAGACCCCTCCAAGATCAAGCAGTGCCCGGAATGCCGGCGGCTCGTGCCGGCTCACGCCATGCGCCCCTTGTCGCGCACGCGGTTCGGCGGCGGCGTCCGCTACGCCTGCCCCGATTGCTTCAAGCGCGTCATGGACCTGCGGAAGGCCGTGGCCGGGCGGCGTTAGCCCGCTCGTCACGCCTCACCCTTCACTCTTGAGCTCGGCGAACCGGTTGGGCAGGCCGAGCAGGCGCTTGCCGAATTCCTCGATGGCCTCGTCATTGACCTGGGCGGCGCCGATGCGGTAGCGGGCCGCGCCGATGGCGCCGATGTTCTGGCACAGGAACTCGACCGCCTGCGCGCCGTAGTCCGCGCGCAGCCTGGCGCGCGCGGTCACGCTGCAATCGATCGCCAGCGCCGTGCGCGGAACCCGGTGCAGGAAATGCACCACGTCCCGCTCCTCGAACTTCATCTCGGCGCGCTCCAGCTGGACCTTCAGCGCCCTCGCTTCGTCCTTGTTGAGGGTCACGCTCAGCTTTTCGTCCGAGATCATGCGGTAGGTGAGCGCGATGTGGTCGATGACCGGCTTGTCCATGAACTTCAGCGTGCGGAAATCCACGAAGCCGTCGCCCATCGTCAGTCCGGGCAGCTCGCCGGCGTAGGGGAGCTTGAGCTTGCCGGCGAACGCGGGCGCGGCATCGTTGAACTCACCCACGAACTCCGACAGGATGTCGAACGCCCGGCGCAGCTTCGCGTCGAGCGCCAGCACCGTCTCGAGCGTCGGCCTGGCGGGCTGCGGGCGCGCCTTCCCCTTCGCCTGCTCCTGCAGCAGGCCGACCAGCGCGCTCCGCGCCTTGGGCCGGGACGCTGTGCCCTGCGGCTGCGCCGCTTCCGCCTCGGCCCGGGCCCGCTCTTCCATCATCGCAGCCGCCTTCTCGACCAGCTTGCGCTGCTCCTCCTCGAAATTGAATGAAAACGTCTCGAGGTCCGAGAGGAGCTGCGACATCCGCTGCTCCATCTCCGGGTCCGGCGCGGGCGGGGACTCGGGGGGCGCCGCGCCCGGGCGCACCACGACCGTGGCATCGGCGGCGGCGCCTGGCGCGATCAGCGTCTTGTCCGCCGGCGTGACCGTGATCCGCTTGTAGTTGCGCAGGTCGCTGGCGAATTCGGCCGCGCGCTGGTAACGGTCGTCGGGTCGCTTGCCCAGCGCGCGCGCCAGGATGCTGTCGAACGCCTCGGGAATGTCGCGCTTCAGCTCCGTGACGCGCGGCGCCGGGTCGGCGCAGATGCTCTGCATCAGGCCGTAGACGGTGATCTCCGGGCGCTCGAACGGCGTGCGTCCCGCCAGCATCTCGAACAGCACCACCCCGAGCGCGAAGATGTCGGCGCGCCCGTCCACCGGCAGCCCCAGCACCTGCTCGGGCGACAGGTACTTGGGCGAGCCCAGCACCGTCCCGGTCTGGGTCATCGACGACGAGGGCATGTAGGCGACGCCGAAATCGGTGAGCTTGGCGAGGCCGGCCGGCGACAGCATGATGTTGGCGGGCTTGATGTCGCGGTGGACGATGCCGTAGCGCTGGGCGTAGTCGAGGGCGTCGGCGATCTGGGAGACGATGTCGGTGACGGTGTGCAGGGCGAGCGGCGGGCCCGCATCGAGCACCTGGCGCAGCGACCGGCCCTCGAGGTACTCCATCGCGATGTAGGCGATGCCGTCGGCCTCGCCGACGTCGTAGACGGTGACGACGTTCGGGTGATTGAGCCGGCCCGCGGATTTCGCCTCGCGCAGGAAGCGCTCCCGCACTTCCGGCAGGTTCTCGTCGGGCAGGTCGGGATTGAGGGTCTTGATCGCGACCGTGCGCTCGATCGCCGGGTCCAGCGCGCGGTAAACGGTTCCCATTGCGCCGCGTCCGAGCTGCGCCACGATCTGGTAGCGCCCGAGCATGCTGACGGTCATAGCGGTTCCGGGAGTTGCGTGGGCCGCCGCCCCTTTCGCGGCTCAATCAAGCTTGAAGCCGGTGGCCTTGATCACCGGGATGAGCCGCGCGTGCTCCTGGTCGACGAAGCGTTGCGCTTTCTCGGGACTGGAGTCCAGCACCGGCTCGACCCCCGACTGGATCAGGATTTTCTGGAAGCTCCCCTCGGCCAGCGCCTTGCGCGTGGCCTGCGAAATCCGGTCGACGATGGGTCTCGGCGTGCCGGCCGGCGCGAATATTCCCGTGAACAGCTGGGCGAGCATGTCCGGCACGGTTTCACTCGCGGTCGGGACGTCGGGCGCCGCCTTGAGGCGCGCCGGCGCGTTCACCGCCACGATGCGGATCTTCCCGGCCTCGCGCAGGCTGAGAAAATGACTGGTCACGTTCGCCACCAGCAGCGGTATATAGCCGCTCACGAGGTCGGTGGCGGCCAGGCCCACGCCCTTGTACGGGACGTGGAGGATGCGCAGGCCGCCGGCGCGCTGCTTGAACATCTCTCCGGCGAGATGGGTCAGGGTGCCCGCCCCCGCGGACCCGTACGAGAGCTTGCCCGGATTCGCCTTGGCGTAGGCGATGAGCGCCTTCAGGCTCCGCGCCGGCAGCGAAGGATGGACCATGATCGCCGTGGCCGAGATGGCGATGATGTCGACCGTCACGAAATCCCTGGCCGGATCGTACGGCGGGCGCCTCATCACCGCCGGGTTCAGCACCTGCGTGCTGGTGTTGCCGATCAGCAGCGTGTGGCCGTCGGGCTGGGCGCGCACGACTTCACCCGCGCCGATGACGCCGCCCGCGCCGGGCCGGTTATCGACCACGATCGTGCCGAGGGAAGGCGACACCCGTTGCACCCACATGCGGCCCACCGTGTCCACCACGCCGCCGGGCGGGAATGGCACCACCACCCGGATCGGCTTCGTGGGATATTGCGACTGCGCGAGCGCCCCGAACGACAGCGCGGACGCCGCAACCGCGGCCAGTGCCAATGCCAGTGATATGCGTCGGTTCATGGTCTCTCTCCTCGCTGCGACTACGCCGCGGCTCTCTCCGCGCTCCGCGCGCCCGACTCCAGCCTGAACAGCCGCGCGGCGTTCTTCCAGAGAATCTGCTCGCGCTCCGCCTCGGTCAGCCTGGCGTCGTCCAGGACCTTCATCCGGATCTGGTGCAGCGTTGCCGGGACGCTCAGCCAGCGCCACGTCGCCGACCAGTCCGTGCCGAACAGTATGCGCTCGGCGCCGAGCTTGTCGATCGCGAAGCGCAGATGCTGCGGGCTGGTCCCGACCACGTCGAAGTAGACGTTGACGTTGCGCATCGCGACCGTCATCGCGCTGTCGAAATAGCGCGTGATGCTCCGCCCCATCTTGGTCAGGATGACCGGGACGGCCGGATGGCGCGCCGCGACCTCGTCGGCCCACAGCGGATCGCCGTAGAACAGTCCGCCCGGAAACTGGGACCACGCGGTCGGAAACTGGATCGGCACCCGGTGCTTTTCCACCACGCGCATGATGCCGGACAGGTCCCTGGCGATCTTCTCCGGGTTGACGTGGTCGGTGAGCGCGCGCACGAAGGTCTCGCCCACGCCCTTCATCCCGAGCGCCCCGAGGCAGCGCTCGAGCTCGGCTGGCGCCGCTTCGCGCGCCGGGCCGGGGTCCTCGTGGTAGCCCGCCGCCTCCTGTTCGTGCCCTACCCGCGCCAGCGCGACCATGCGCTTCGGGTGCCGCCTCGCCGCGGCCGCGACCAGGTCGTTCGACACGTAGCCCGCCCGCGCCTGCACCAGCGCGAAATCGACGCCGTTGCGGTCCATGTCCGCGACCAGGTCGTCGGTGTTGTCCACCGGCTGTTCCGTGTTGTTGCATTGGTAGAGATCGGGATACCGCGTGCGGAACGCGATCGCGTCCTCCATCGTCCGGATGTGCTTGCTCAGGTCGCGGAACGACGGAAAGCTGTAGACGTGAACGTGGGTGTCGATGATCATGCGCCCCTCGATTGAAGAACGGACGCCGAAAGTATACGCCGCCGCCGTCACGGCCGTCGCGCTGACCCGCCCGGCGCTGCGGGCCGCGCGCTCCCGGTCATCGTTCGCGCTTCCGGCGGCCACATAATGGAATTCGCCTCGCTTGCCGCAGGGCGGTTGGCCTAAACTGGTCATCGTTTCCGGCCGGGCCGCCCGCCCGGCTCCCCGCGGAGGTACGCCGTTCCATGACGACGAACGAGCCAGGTTCCTCCGGCGCCGAGCGCGCGCCGGTGCCCGCCCGTGCGCGCTTTCCCGGGCAGGGCAAGACCTGGCTGGTCGGCGCGGCCGCCCTGCTGCTCGCGGCGTGGGGCGCGCACTGGCTGTACTACCGCTGGACCCACGTCACCCTCGACGACGCGCGCATCGACGGCGAGGTGGTCTCGATCTCGAGCCGCGTCTCGGGATGGATCACGGAGCTCCCCGTGATCGAGGGCGACCGGGTGAAGAAGGGACAGTTGCTCGTGCGCATCGACGCGCGCGACATGCTGCTGCAGCGCGAGGTCCTTGTCGCCCGGCTGAAGGCGCTCGAAAACCAGGCCGCTGCGATGCGGGCGCAGACCGGGCAGATCGACCAGGAAACGCTCGGCAAGTTCGAAAGCGAGACCAACCGCCTCGCCGCGACGCAGGCGGAGGTCGCGTCGCTCGCCGCGCAGGTCAAGCAGGCGAACGACGATTACCAGCGGGCGAAGGAACTCGCCGCGGCGAAGTGGCTCTCGCCGCAGGCGATGGAGCGCGCGCGCACCACTTACGAGCAGGTCCGCGAGAACCACCGCAAGGCGCAATCCGAGGTGGCGGCCGCGCGCGGCACGCTCTCCGCTGCGGGCGGCAGCCGCCGCCAGCTCCAGGTGATGGCGCGCCAGCTGCTCGCGCTCGGGCACCAGGCGGACGAGATCCGCGCCGAGATCCGCCGGCGCGACTCCGACATCGCCGACCGCACCATCACGGCGCCGGCCGACGGCCGCGTCGTCATGACCTTCGCGCGCCAGGGCGAGCACGTGGCACCCGGGCAGCGCATTCTCATGTTCCACGACCCGGACGAGATCTGGGTGGAGGCGAACGTGCGCGAGACCGAGGTGCGGCTGCTCAGGCCGGGCCTGAAGGCGGACATCCGCGTCGATGCCTACCCCGGGAAGGTCTTCGCCGGGGAAGTGTTCCGGATCGGGCAGACGGCGACCAGCAAGTTCGCGCTCCTGCCCGACCCCAACCCGAGCGGCAACTTCACCAAGATCACGCAGCGCCTGCCGGTGCGCATCCGGCTCGCCGACAAGGACCCGGCGCTGCGCCCGGGGATGATGGTCGAGGTCTCCATTGCCGTCCGAGACGAGTGACACGCTGTTCGCGCGCTACGGGCCGGGCTACCGCTGGCTCGCCACCGCCACCGTGATGCTGGGGGCGATCGCGGCCATGCTGACTACGACCTCGGTCAACGTCGCGATCCCGGACATCATGGGCGCCTTCGGCATCGGGCAGGACCGCGCGCAGTGGCTGTCCACCGGCACGCTCGCGGCGATGACCGTCGGCATGCTGCTCAATGCGTGGATGCTGACGAGCTTCGGGCAGCGCCGGACCTTCATCGGGGCGCTCGGGATATTCGCCGCCTCGCTCGTGCTCGCCGCCGCGAGCCCCAACGAGAATGTGCTGATCTTCTGCCGCATCGTGCAGGGCGCCGTGGCGGGCCTGCTGCAGCCGTTCTCCATGTACACCCTGTTCCGGGTGTTCCCGCCCGAGCAGCGGGGCATGGCGATGGGCTTCTTCGGCATGAGCGTGATCCTCGGCCCGGCGCTCGGCCCGGTGCTGGGGGGAGTGATGATCGAGCACTTCAACTGGCGCGCGATCTTCACCGTCGGGGTCCCGGTGAGCGCGGTCGCAATCCTGATGGGGAGCCTGTTCCTGCCGGAGCGCGAGGAGGCGGAGGCGCCGGTGCGTTTCGACTGGCCGGGATTCCTGCTGCTGGTGGCGGCGCTCGCCTGCCTGCTCACCGGGTTGTCCAACGGCCAGCGCGAAGGCTGGCATTCGAACCTGATCCTCGCGCTCTTCACGGTCGCGGCGCTGTCCGCGGCGGGCTTCGTCCTGTGGGAGCTGCGCGCGCCGCGGCCGCTCGTCAACCTGAGGGTGCTCGCCAATCCGCAGTTCACCGGCGCCGCCGCCGTCGCCGCGCTCTTCGGCGTGGGGCTGTTCGGCTCCACTTACCTCGTGCCCCTGTTCGTGCAGACCGTGCAGCACCTCACGCCGTACGCGGCGGGCCTCATGCTGATGCCGGCCGGCCTCATCATGGGCGTCCTCATGCCCGCGGCCGGCTACCTGAGCGACCGCTTCCCCGCCCGCAACCTGATCATCGCCGGGCTGCTGTGCTTCGCCGTGTCCTCCTGGTGGCTCGCGGGCGTCGACGCCAACATGTCGTTCTGGACCGTCGCGTGGTGCGTCGTCGTCTCGCGCGTCGGATTGAGCCTGATCAAGCCCGCGCTCAATGTCGCGGCCCTGCGCTCGCTGCGCCCGGAGCTGCTCGGGCAGGGAGCGGGCATGATCAACTTCGCGCGCCAGCTCGGCGGGGCCTTCGGCGTGAACCTGTTGTCGGTCATCCTCGACCGCCGCACGTTCTTTCACAGCGACACGCTGACGAGCGTGCAGACCGCGGCCAACGGCGCGACCGCGGACCTGCTGCGCCAGGTCGAGGCGTTGCTGGCGCAGATCGGCGCGTCGCCGGACCTGCAGTCGGCGGGCGCGCTGCATTACCTGGGCCGCGTCGTCTACGCCCAGGCCTACACGATGGGCTTTCGCGACAGCTTCCTGATCGTCGCCATCATCTTCGTGCTCGGGCTGATCCCCGCGTGGATGATGGGCCGGGGCAGGCTGCTGTCCCCGATTGTTGCGGCCCGACTCGACACTCGAAGGCTCCCCGCGCCGGACTAGCGGGCCCGGGCGGCTTTCACGAATTCGAGCGCGGCCTGGAACAGCGGGAGATCCTTCTCGTACTCGGCCGCGTCGTCGCGGTCGATCTGTATCCATTCCCGCGAACTGGTCATGCCGCCGGGTTGAAACGGGACGACGTTGTCCCTCGAGAACTGCAGCTCGGTCGCGGTGGCGACGGGCAGGCGCAGCCCGATGCCGCGGCCGCTGATGCAGGCGAACATCCTGTCGCTGACGAAGTAGGCGTCAAGGCCGTTGATTTTTCTCGCGCTGACGCCCGGGAGCTTGAGCAGCAGCGCGTCGATCGTGGCCTTGCGGCCGGACTCGGTGGTATCGGTATTCAAGAGCCGAAGAACGCAAAGGTCCTGGTTTCGATGCTCTCCCGCGGCGGCGCTCCCGCCGGCGTTCCGGGGTCGTCGAACGCGCTGTGCGCGGTGAAGCGCGAGGGCTTTCCGGCATCGGAATCGAATACCTTGAACACCAGGGCTTCGTCGCGCTCCATCTGCGGGAAGTAGTACCACTCGTGGGCCGGATGGTGGGCGATGTGGTAGACCTCGCCGGTGCGGTCCCGGTAGCGCCGCTCGACCCGTATGAAACCCTTCTTCGGAATGGTGCGGCCGTCGCAGATGCCGAGCGGATC
The DNA here is from genome assembly GCA_001771935.1 of Betaproteobacteria bacterium RIFCSPLOWO2_02_FULL_67_26. GTDB lineage: Bacteria > Pseudomonadota > Gammaproteobacteria > Burkholderiales > SG8-41 > SG8-41. Next base: position 56,398 of record MERD01000114.1, on the reverse strand, counting down.
GATGAGCACCTTGCCGCGGATCGGCCGCCACACCTGGATGATGGCCCAGCGCTTGTTGAAGCGGCGCGCGGCCTCGGCATCGCCGACGATATCGCGCAGCCGCCGCGGCGCGGAGGTCTCGGTGTAGTCGTTGTGCACGCCCTTTACCGTCGGCCGCGCGTTCAATGTCTTCTGCATCGCCTCGTCGCCGACGCGGAGGGTGTGGTCGAACACCACGACCTCGGAGGCGCCGGAATGCTTCCTGATCAGCGCCTGCACCTCCAGGTCGTAGACGCGCGCGCGCTCCGCTTCATCGGTGAAGTCCTTGACCCGCGTGTCGTGGTCGACGAACACGAATCCGTGCGTATCGAGCCTGAACGCGTCGCGCAGCGGCCTGCCGTCGCGCACCGTCATCTCGACCTGCCGGTATTGGGGCGGGACCGCCTTGTGCGCCATCTCCGGCCAATCGATGTAGCGCACCGGCGGCACCCCGGTATCGACGATATAGTTGAAGCCGGCGCGAAGGGTGCCGGTGGAAGGCTTCTCGGCGGTGAGCGGCATAGGACGTATAGTTTACAGCGGACCGAAACCGGGGACAGGCTGCGGGAAACCGGGGTTACCTCACTCGAACCCGGTGACGGCTGATGACTCGGTGTTTCATTGCTAACATGGCCACAAAGCCTCATACTCGCGGGTCGTACCGGCATCCGGACAGCGTTTCCACCCCGTCCGGACGCCATCGTCGTCTTCCCTGCTCGATGCCGAGCCCATCCCGGGCGCGGGTCGCGGGAAATTCACGCGCAGCACATCACCGCGGGCAAGCGGCAGCGCCGCCTGGATCCCGCCAGGAAAGTTTGCACATGGCCAAGGAAGAAACGATCGAAATGATCGGCATCGTCGACGAAGTGATGCGCAACGCGGTGTTCCGCGTGACGCTCGACAACGGCGTCGCCATCACCGCCCACGCCTCGGGCAAGATGCGCCAGCGCCACATCCGCGTCCTAACCGGCGACCGCGTCACCGTCGAGATGTCGCCCTATGACCTCACCAAGGGCCGCATCAACTTCCGGCACAAGGACGTCAACACGCCGCCGCCGATGGGGCAGCGGCCGGCCTATTTGCGGCGGAGGTAGCGCCGCCCGCGGGATGAGGGCGGAGGTCAGAAGCCGAAAAGCTTCTGCGGATTGTCCACCAGGATCTTCCTGCGCGTAGCGTCGTCCGGGGCCCACTGGCCGAGCAGGTTGAAGAGTTCGACCGAGCCGACCTTGTCGGCGAACGAGAGGTGGGGATAGTCGCTGCCCCAGATGATGCGGCCGGGCACGGCCTCGATCAGCGCGCGCGCCATCGGCGCGGCGTCGGCGAAGCCCGGCGCGACCGACATGCGGTAGGTGCCGGTGAATTTCACCCAGCCGCGCCCGCTTTCGCGCAGGAATTCCAGGAACTGCCGGAAGCCCGGCTGCCGTGGCCCGTCCTTCGCGAGGAACATCCCCATGTGCGCGACGGTGAAGCGGGCCTTGAGCCTGCGCATCGCCGGCAGCAGTTCCTGCGTCAGCCAGCCCGGCGTCAGGAAGTCGAGCATCCAGCCCAGCTCCGCGCAGCGCGCGTCGAGGCGCTCGATGCGCGGGAGCATCGTCTTCGAAAAGCCCGGCTCCGGCGGCTTGATCGGGTTGACGTTGACACGCACGCCGCGCACGCCCGCCGCGTTCAGGCGCGCCAGCCCGGCATCCGGCGCGTTCTCGTCGATGTCCACGATGCCGCGGCACTTCTGCGTGCCCACCTCGCGCATCGCGTCGAGCATGCACGCGTTGTCGCGGCCGTAGGCGCTCGGCTGCACGAACACGAAGCGCTCGCAGCCGAGATGGCGCGCGAGCGCAAGAAAGTCCTCGAGCGGCGCCAGCGGCGGCTGGTAGCGGATGTCGGCGCCGTACGGATACTTCTCAGCCGGCCCGAACACGTGGAAGTGACTATCGCAGGACAGCGGCGGCGCCCGGAACGCGGGTTGACCCTCATCCCTCATCCCACATCCCTACTTCTTGAGGAACAGCTCCTCCCACAGCTTGTCCCACTTGTCCGCCTCATCGAGCACCGCGCCGATGTCGAGATAGACGTGCTCGAAGTCCGTGAGCTTCGACTTGACCTTGCGGTTGACCGGCGGGCGTCCCATGGACTCGTAGAGCCTCTGCCCGTCCTCGGCGGACAGCACGAAGTCGGCGAACAGCAGCGCCGCCGCGGGATGCGGCGCGTTCTTCGAGATGCCGATGCCCTGTGTCCGCGCCACCGCGTCGATGGGCGCGAAATCGATGGGCGCGCCCTTGCGCTTCAGCGTTTCCACGTTGGCGCTGTAGGCGGTCAGGCACACCGCGATCTCGCCGGCGGCGATGAGCTGCGCGAGCAGTGGATGGCCCTTGCGCACCGTGGGCCGCAGCTCCGACAGCTTGCGGAACACCGCCATGCCCTCGGCTTCGCCCCACTTCTTGACCAGGGTCGCCATCCATTCGGCGTCGCCCGCCTCGACGCTGAGCTTGCCCTTCCACTTCGGATCGACGAATCCCTTGATGCTCTTGGGCAGATCCTCGCGCTGCACCAGGTTGGTGTTGTAGCCGACGACGAAAAACTGCAGCCGGTCGGGCATCCACAGGCGATGCCCGGGAATGCTGGCGGGCGGCAGGTCCGCGGCGTGGGGCGTGAAATACGTCGTCAGGATCTTTTCGCGGGCGAGCGACTCCATCTGCGGGCCGTTGGTCGCGATCACGTCCACGACATGGCGCCCGGCCTGGGCCTCGCTCAGGACTCTCTGGACGACGCGCTCCGACTGGCTGCGCCAGAGCTCGACCTTGATGCCGGTCTTCTTCTCGAACGCTGCCGCGAGCGGCTTCGATTCCGTCGGGGCGAGCGAGGTATAGAGCGCCAGCATGCCCTCCTGCTTCGCCTGCTCGAGCAGCCGCTTGTCGCGGTCCGGCCCCTGGTAGCTCAGGATGTCTTCCGGCTTCGCCTGCGCCAACGCGCCCCCGCACTGCAGCGCGGCGAGCGCCGCGAACAGCCAGGTCCATCTCTTGTATGCCATCACGGTATCCTCCTCGTCTGTCATCGGCCGCCGCGCGACCGGGTCGCGCGCATAGGATAGCAGCACTTACCCGGGCATGCGATTATAGAGGCAACGCAGCGCCCCAGGAGAACCCCATGGCCGGCAACGGAGCGACATTCCAGAACGACCTGCGCGAGTTCATCACCGCCGTCGAGCGGCGCGGCGAGCTCGCCCGCGTGAAGAACGCGCACTGGGACCGCGAGCTCGGCGCGGTGACCGAGGTGCTCTACCGCCAGAAGGTCGAAAAATCGCCGATGCTGCTGTTCGACGACATCCCCGACTACCCGCAGGGCTGGCGCTGCGCCTACGGCATGTTCGGCTCGCCGTACCGCCTCTCGCTCGTGCTCGGCATGGAGCCGGCGCTCTCCGACAACCGCAAGGAGATGCTCGACCACTTCCGCAAGCACATCAGGAAAGGCTTCAAGCGCATCCCGCCGAAGATGGTGAAGGACGGCCCGGTTCTCGAGAACGTTCTGCGCGGCGAGCAGGTGGACATGCTCAAGTTCCCGGTGCCGATCCACCACGAGGACGACGGCGGGCGCTACATCGGCACCGCCTGCGGCGTCGTCACCCGCGACCCGGACACCGGCCGCATCAACGTCGGCACCTACCGCGTGCAGGTGGTGAACGGCAACACCTGCGCGTCCTACATCTCCAACGGCAAGCAGGGCCGCATCCACCGCGACAAGTACCTGAAGGCCGGCAAGCCGTGCCCGGTCGTCATCATCATCGGCACCGACCCGGTGACCTACCTCGCCGCCGGCTTCACCATGCCGGACTCGATGCCGGAGTACGAATGGGCGGGCGGGCTGATGGACCGGCCGCTGGAGCTGATCGAGGGCGAGACGACGGGGCTGCCCTTCCCCGCCCGCTCCGAGATCGTCATGGAAGGCGAGATCTCCGCCACCGAGACCACGCTCGAAGGCCCGTTCGGCGAGTGGCACGGCTACTACGCCGGGGACGCGCAGCAGGAGCCGCTGATCCGCATCAACCGCATCTACCACCGCACCCACCCGATCCTCACCTGCGCCGCGAGCCAGAAGCCGCCGCACTCGCATCTCTTCGAGCGCTGCTTCCTGCGCTCGGCCGCGCTGCTCGACGCGCTCGAGGGCGCCGGCATCCCGGACGTGAAGGGCGCCTGGCTGCACCAGGCCGGCGGCGGTCGCACGTTCTGCGTCGTGTCGGTCAAGCAGCGCTACTTCGGCCACTCGACCCAGGTCGGCCTCGTCGCCTCGCAGGTGGCCTCGGTCGGCTACATCAGCCGCTGGATCGTGGTGGTGGACGAGGACGTGGACCCGACCGACATCCACGACGTCATCTGGGCGATGGGCACGCGCTGCGACCCGAAGTCGCGCACCACGCTCCTCGACCACTGCTGGTCGTCGCGGCTCGACACGCTGGTCACCGACAAGACCCTGCCCTACAACTCGCGCATGGTGATCGACGCCTGCCGCCCCTACGAGCGGCTCGAGACCTTCCCCAAGGTGTGCCAGAGCTCGCCGGAACTGGCGGCGCGGGTGCGCGCCAAGTACCCGGAGCTCTACCGCTGATGGCAGAAAACGAAAACGCGCCGAAGCAGCCCGGCCACAACCTGGCCGACCACCAGTACGGCACGGACACCGGCCACACCCACGACGGCGACGACGCGTTCGACCACGACCACGACGACTTCGGCGGCGGGGACGGGCCCGAGAGCAACGGCCTGTGGATCCAGGACCACGTCTCGCTCACCAGCGTCGGCATCGACATCGGCTCGTCGGGCACTCAACTGATTTTTTCCCGCATCAACCTGCGGCGCCTCGGCGAAGATCTATCGAGCCGCTACTGCGTGGTCTCGCGCGAGACCCTGTTCCAGTCGCCGGTGGCCCTGACGCCGTACCGGGATCAAGAAATGATCGACGCCGAAAAGCTCGCCGACATCATCGACGAGGCCTACGCGCAATCGGGGCTGCACCCGGACCAGATCGATTCCGGCGTGGTGATCCTCACCGGGGAGGCGCTGCGCCGGAGTAACGCGCAGGCGATCTCCGGGCTGCTCGCCGAGAACGGCGGCGAGTTCGTGTGCGCGGCGGCCGGCCACCATCTCGAGGCCATGCTCGCCGCGTTCGGCTCGGGCGCGGCGCGCGTGTCCCACGACGAGGGCAAGCGCATCCTCAACGTGGACATCGGCGGCGGCACGACCAAGCTCGCGGTGGTGGAAGGCGGAACGATCGTCGCCATGGCCGCGGTGCACATCGGCGGGCGGCTGCAGGTGGTGGACGAGAGCGGGCGCATCGTGCGGCTCGATCCCGCCGGGCGCCATCACGCCGCGGTGGCGGGCTTCGACTGGAAGCCGGGCGACCGCGCGCCGCGAGCGGACATGGCGCGCGTCGCGGAAGGGATGGCCGACGCGCTGATCGCGGCAATCCGCGAGCGGCCCCTGCCCCATGCGGTCGGGCATCTCTACCTCACCGATCCGATTCCCGATCCCGGCCGCATCGACGGCGTGATGTTCTCCGGCGGCGTCGGCGAGTACGTGTACGGCCGGGAGAGCCGCGACTTCGGCGACCTCGGCAAGCTCCTCGGTGAAGCCATCGCGCACCGGCTCGCGCACGGCGCGCTGCCGTGGCCGCTGCTGCCGCCGGGCGAATGCATACGCGCCACCGCGGTCGGCGCCTCCGAGTACAGCGTGCAGCTCTCCGGCAACACGATCTACATCTCGAGCCCCGGCGACCTGCTGCCGCGCAAGAACCTGCAGGTGCTGCAGCCCCCCTACGTTTGCGGCGAGGAGATCGTGCCCGGCGAACTGGCGCGGGCGCTACGCGCGCATTTCACCGCCTTCGACCTCGAGGAAGGCGATTCCGAGGTCGCGCTCGCGTTCCGCTGGGCCGGCGCGCCCTCGTACCCGCGCATCGCCGCGTTCGCGCGGGGCATCGTGGAGGGGCTCCCCCGCACCATCGCGAGCGGCAAGCCGATCTACCTCGTACTGGACGGCGACATCGCGCAGACGCTCGGCGCGATCCTGAAGGAGGAGCACCGGCTCGCGAACGAGCTGCTGGTGATCGACGGCGTGACCCTGTGGGACCTCGACTACATCGACCTCGGGCGCATCCGCCTGCCGTCGCACACGGTGCCGGTCACGATCAAGTCGCTGCTGTTCAGCGAGGACCCGCGGCACCCCAACGACCCGGGGCTGCACTACCATCCGCACCACGGGCACGCGCATCATCACCATCATGATCATGACCACGATCACGGTCATGGGCACGGGCATCACCACCACCCCAAGCACAAGTAATCATGAATCACGCGTCGGTCGCCCCTGGCCCCTCATCCCTCCGCCCTCATCCCTCATCCCTCGACCTGAAGTGGGTGATCCTCGGCCTGTGCGTGGCCCTGGTCGCGTACCTGGCGGTGATCCCGCTCGGCTTCCTGCTGTGGCAGAGCTTCTTCACGCCGCACACCGCGGCGAAGCCGGCCGTGTTCACGCTCGGCAACTACGCGGCGGCGTACTCGAGCGTGCAGACGGCGAAGCTGTTCGCGAACTCCCTGGTGTTCGCCGTCGGGACCGCCGCGTTCTCGCTCGTAACCGGCACCGCGCTGGCGTGGATGAACGAGCGCACCAACACGCCGTTCAAGCGGCTGTTCTTCGGGCTCGCCCTGGTGCCGCTCATCATCCCCGGCATCCTGTTCACGATCTCGTGGATCATGCTCGCCAGCCCCAAGATCGGGATTTTCAACCTGCTGCTGCAGCAGGGGTTCCGCACTGATTACGTCTTCTTCAACGTCTACACGATGTGGGGCATGATCTGGGTCGACGGGCTGCACTACTCGCCGATGGCGTTCCTGCTGATGACCGCGGCGTTCCGCTCGATGGACCCCGCGCTCGAGGAGTCGGCCGCGATGAGCGGGGCGAACCTGTGGCAGGTGTTGCGGCGGGTGACGCTCGCCCTGGCGTGGCCCGCGATCTTCGCGACGCTGCTGATCCTGTTCGTGCGCGCCATCGAATCCTTCGAGGTGCCGGCGCTGCTCGGGATGCCGGCCGGGATCTTCGTCTTCACCTCCGCGATCTACGAGGCGATCCACCGCTACCCGAGCCAGATCGGTCTCGCCTCGGCCTACGGCGTGACGCTGCTCCTGCTCACCTCGGCCGGGGTCTGGTTCCAGTCCCGGCTGTCCGCGTCGGGACAGCGCTACTCGACGGTGACCGGCAAGGGCTTCCGCCCGCGGCGCATCGACCTCGGCCGCTGGCGCTATCTGACGGCGGCGATCTTCATCGCCTATTTCCTGCTGATCGTAGCGGCGCCGCTGTTCATACTGGTGTGGTCGTCGATCCAGAAGTACTACAGCGTGCCCTCGGCCGCGGCGCTCGCCAACCTCACGCTCGACCCCTACCGCTTCATCCTCGAGCACCCGGCGTTCCTGCGCTCGATCTGGAACAGCCTGGTCCTGTGCGTCGGCAGCGCGACCATCATCATGCTGGTGACTTCGGTGATCTGCTGGATGGTGGTGAAGACGAAGATCCCGGGGCGCTGGCTCCTCGACAATCTCGCCTCGCTGCCGATCGTGTTCCCGGGCCTGGTGCTCGGCCTCGCGATCATGGTGTTCTACCTCAACGTCAACGTCGGCATCTACGGCACGATCTGGATCCTGCTGCTCGCCTACGTCACGCGCTTCATGCCCTACGGCATCCGCTACAACACCGCCTCCATGATCCAGATCCACAAGGAGCTGGAGGAGTCCGCGGCGATGAGCGGCGCCTCCTGGTTCGCGGTGTTCGTGCGCGTGATCCTGCCGCTGCTCAAGCCCGGGCTCCTCGCCGGCTGGATCTATATCGCGATCGTCTCGCTGCGCGAGCTGTCGAGCTCGATCCTGCTCTACAGCCCCGGCACCGAGGTGGTCTCGATCATGATCTGGGAGCTGTGGGAGAACGGCCAGTACGTGGAGCTCTCGGCGCTCGGTGTGATGCTGATCATCCTGCTGTTCGTCATGGTGATGCTGGCGCAGCTCGCGGGCAGCCGCTACGGCGTGCGCGAGGCATGAAAAAATGGACAGGATTTACATGATTTACAGGATTAGAACAAGAACAGAATGGAATAACGCATGGGTTTGTTGTTTGAATCTTGTTAATCCTGTTAATCCTGTCTATTTTGGTCTTGGGGTGGCGGCATGCTGAGCGTGCGCAGGCTCAACACCCAGTACGAGACCGACGACGGCCCGGTGCGGGCCGCGCGCGACGTCGCCTTCGAGGTGCCGGAGGGCAAGCTCTTCACGCTGCTCGGCCCCAGCGGCTGCGGCAAGACCACCACGTTGCGCTCGATCGCGGGGCTGGAGCGGCCGAAGTCCGGCGAGATCACGCTCGGCGGGCGCACCGTCTATTCGTCCGCGCGCCGCATCTTCATGGCGCCGAACGAGCGCAACATCGGCATGGTGTTCCAGTCGTACGCGATCTGGCCGCACATGTCGGTGTTCGAGAACGCGGCGTTCCCGCTCAAGGTCGGGCAACGGAAGCTGTCCGAAGCGGAGATACGGGACAAGGTGATGCGCGTGCTCGGCATCGTGGACATGGACGCGCTCTGGGACCGCCCCGCGACCAACCTCTCCGGCGGCCAGCAGCAGCGACTCGCGCTCGCGCGGGCGCTGGTGATGGAGCCGCTGCTGCTGCTGCTCGACGAGCCGATGTCCAATCTCGACGCCAAGCTGCGCGAACGCATGCGCTTCGAGCTGAAGCGCATCCAGCGCGACACCGGCGTCACCACCGTCTACGTCACCCACGACCAGGCCGAGGCGCTCGCGCTCTCGCACGAAGTCGCCGTCATGAACGAGGGCTCGATCGTGCAGGTCGGCACGCCGCGCGAGATCTACGAGCGGCCGCGCAGCCGCTTCGTCGCCGACTTCATCGGCCGCACCAACCTGCTGGAAGCGAAGGTCGTCGCGGCCGACGGCGCGGGCCACTACCGCCTCGGGACGGCGCTGGGCGAGCTCCACGGCCTGTCGGTGGACGCGCTCAAGGCGGGCGACGCGGTGGCGCTCTCGGTGCGGCCGGAGGACATCGAGCTGTCCGAGACCCGCCCGGACGGCGCGAACGTCTGCACGGGCACGGTGAGCGCGAAAGTGTTCCTCGGCGATACCGTGGACTTCCAGGTGGCGGTCGGCGCCACCCTGCTGCTCGCGACGGCGCACCCCACCCTGCGCACGCCGGTCGGCGATCCCATTTACCTGCGGATCAGCACCGAGAAGTGCGTCGCCCTCGCGGGCGACAAGAAGTGACGCCGCTGGCAAAGGCTCGGGCGTTGGAGTAAATTTTCGGCACCCAGTATCGAGGAGCTCGAAATGGCAAAGACCGCGATGGTATCGGACGAGATGGCGAACAAGTTCGCCACGGAGAAGGAAACGCCCTACACGCGCTGGGTGAAGAGCGAGGGGCTCGACATCATTCCTTCGCATTACGTCCCCGACTTGAACACCGTCGAGCTGAAGCCGTGGGCGCGCCGGGGCGGGCGCGGCGTGTACCTCAACCACGAGGCCTCGCGCACCTCGAACGACTGCCACGTGTGCGAGATCCCCGCCGGCGGCAAGCTGGCGCCGCAGCGCCAGCTGTTCGAGGAGATGATCATGATCCTCTCCGGCCGCGGCTCGACCGCCGTGTGGAACGACGCCGGCCAGCGGATCACTTTCGAATGGAAGGCGGGCGCCCTGTTCGCGGTCCCGGTCAACGCCTGGCACCAGCACTTCAACGGCTCCGGGGAGGCGCCGGCGCGCTACGTCGCGGTCACCAACGGGCCGATCGTCATCAACCTCTACGACGACGTCGACTTCATCTTCAACACCAGGGTCGACTTCAAGAATCGTTTTGCCGGCGAGCCGGATTACTTCTCGCCCAAGAGCGAGCAGAAGGGATTCCTGCTCGACACCAACTTCGTCGCGGACGCCGTGAATCTCCCGCTCATCTCCGCCAAGGAGCGGGGCGCGGGCGGCGGCCACATCCGCTTCAACATGGCCAAGGGCTCGATGAACAGCCACATCTCGCAGTTCCCGACCGGCACCTACAAGAAGGCCCACGCGCACGGACCCGGCGCGCACGTCATCATTCTCTCCGGCGAGGGCTACTCGCTGATGTGGCCCGAGGGCGAGGAGCCGCGCCGCTACGAGTGGCGCGTCGGGACCATGATCGTGCCGCCCAACATGTGGCTCCACCAGCATTTCAACACCGGCACCACCCCGGCGCGCTATCTCGCGTTCAAGCACGAGGGGGTCGCGATCCGCAACCAGCAGGGCGTGCCCAAGGCGTGGATCAGCAAGCGGCTGGGCGGCGACCAGGTCGACTACTCGGACGAGCCCCCGGTCGTGCGCAAGTGGTTCGCGGAGGCGCTCGCGAAGCACGGCATCAAGTCGCGGATGGACGACGCCTACGCCGCGGAGGTGGCCACGCTTCCGACAAAAGCCGCGTAGCCGCCGCGGCGAGGGATGAGAGTGGAGGGATGAGGGATGACACGTAGACACTTGTGCTTTGTGCCTTTTGCCTTGTGCCTTGTCGTGGCGCCGGCGCTCGCGCAGACGAGCGTGGCCGAGATCGCGATGTACCAGGGGCCCGACCGCCAGCAGCGGCTGATCGAGGGCGCCCGGAAGGAAGGCGGGCTCATGCTCTACACCTCCTTCTCCACCACCGACCTGGGCGCCTTCGTCACCGCCTTCGAGAAGAAATACGGCATCAAGGTCACCCCTTGGCGCTCCAGCTCGGAGAACGTCCTGCAGCGCGCGGTGACGGAAGCGCGCGCGCAGCGCTTCGAGGTGGACGCCTTCGAGACCAACGGGCCGGAGCTGGAGGCGCTGCACCGCGAGCGGCTGCTCCAGGAAGTGAAGTCGCCCCAGCTTGCCGGCCTCGTGCCCCACGCGATCCGCCCGCACCGTGAATGGGCCGGCACCCGGTTCAACATCTTCGTAGCCGCCTACAACACGGATCTCGTGAAGAAGGAGGAACTGCCGAAGACCTGGGCCGACCTCGCCGCCCCGCGCTGGAAAGGCCGGCTCGGCATCGAGGCCTACGATCACGACTGGTTCGCGGGCGTCGTCGGCGGGCTGGGCGAGGCGCAGGGGCTGAAGCAGTTCCGGGAGATCGTGGCCGCCAACGGCATGTCGGTGCGCAAGGGCCACACGCTGCTTTCCAACCTGGTCGTTTCGGGCGAAGTCCCGCTGGCGCTCACCGTGTACTATTACCGGCCCGTGCAGTTGAAAAAGAAGGGCGCGCCCATCGACTGGTTCGTCATCCCGCCCGCCGTCGCGCGGCCCAACGGGGTCGCGGTCGCGCGCCGGGCGCCGCATCCCCATGCCGCGGTGCTGTTCTTCGATTTCATGCTGGGCGACGCGCAGGAAATCATGCTCAAGCGCAATTTCGCACCCTCCTCCGCCAGGGTGGCCGCCTCGGCCACGGACATTCCGCAGTTCACGCTGATCGACCCGAAGCTGGTGCTCGACGAGGGCGACAAGTGGACGAAGCTGTACGAAGAGATCATCGTCAAGCAGGTCCCAACCCGATAGCCACGACACCCATGCCCGACACCTCCTCGAAAGCAAAGAAACCGGCGCCCCCGGCCAAGACGGACCGGCGCTGGGGGTCCGACGTCATCGTCGACATGCTGCACCGCTACGAGCTGCCGTACGCGGCGTTGAACCCCGGCGCGAGCTACCGCGGGCTGCACGACTCGATGGTCAACTACGGCGGCAACAAGCCGGTCATGATGCTGTGCCAGCACGAGGAGACGGCGGTGCAGATCGCGCACGGCTACGCCAAGGCGTGCGGAAGACCGATGGTGGCGATCGTGCACAACCTGGTCGGCCTGCTGCACTCCAACCTGGCGATCTATTACGCCTACATCGACCGCGCGCCGATCTTCATCATCGGCGCCACCGGCCCGATGGACGAGACCAAGCGGCGCCCGCGCATCGACTGGACGCACACCGCCCTCGTCCAGGGCACCGCCGTGCGCGATTACACCAAGTGGGACTACCAGCCGACCGTGGTCGACGGCGTGCCGGAGTCGTTCGCCCGCGCCTACGGCGTGATGATGACCGAGCCGCAGGGGCCGATCTACATGTGTTACGACGCGTGGCTGCAGGAGCAGCCGCTCGAGCACGACGTGCCGCTGCCGCCGAAGACGTCGATGCCGGTCCCGGCCTCGTACTCGGCCGACCCGGCCGCGCTCGCGCGCGCCGCCGACCTGATCGCCGCCGCGCAGCGGCCGGTCATCCTCGCCGAGTTCGTCGGGCGCGACCCGCGGGCATTCGACCACCTGGTCGCCCTCGCCGAGACGCTGGGCGCGCCGGTGTACGACGTCAACAGCCGGCTCAACTTCCCGGGCTGCCACCCGCTCAACATGAGCATGGTGAAGGAGGTGTTCCGGGACGCCGACCTCATCCTGTGCCTCGACGTGCGCGACTGGGAGCGGGCGACGACCGAGCTCGTGAGCACGACGCGCAAGCTGACCAGCATCGAGCCGCCGGACTGCACGTGGATCGACATCGGCTTCGGCGACCTGGAGCTGTCGAGCTGGGCCATGGACTACCAGCGCCTGAAGCACGCGCAGCTGCGCATCCTCGCGGACACGACGCTGGCGATCCCGGCGCTGACCGACCTGGTGCGCGGGAAAATCGCCGGCAACGCGGGGCTCGGGAAACTGATCGAGGCGCGCGCCCGCAAGACCGGCGAGCGGCACCGCGCGGCGCGCGCAAAGTGGGCGAAGGAAGCGCGCGAGGACTGGGACGCGAGCCCGATCCCCCTGCCCCGTCTCGCCACTGAAATCTGGGAGGCCGTCAAGGGCGAGGACTGGGTGCTCACCGCGAACACGCTCGAGGACTGGGCGCGCATGCTGTGGGATTTCGACAAGCCGTACCGCCATCCCGGCAAGTCGCTCGGCACCTCGACGCAGATCGGCATTTCGCTCGGCGTCGCGCTGGCGCACCGCGATGCCGGGCGGCTGGTGGTGGACATCCAGCCGGACGGCGACCTGATGTTCGACGCCGGCGCGCTGTGGGTGGCGGTCAAGCACAGGATCCCGATGCTGGTCGTGATGTACAACAACCGCGCCTACTACAACGACTGGGAGCACCAGATCCGCATGGCGCGGCTGCGCGGCACGCCGGTCGAGCGCGCCCACATCGGCATGGACCTGGACACGCCCAACGTGGACTTCGCCGGCCTTGCGCGCTCCATGGGCTGGTACGCGGAAGGGCCGATCGAGCACGGCAAGGACGTCGGCCCCGCGCTGAAGCGGGCGATCGCGCGAGTGAAGGCGGGACAGCCGGCGCTGCTCGACACGATCACCCAGAAGCGGTGACGGGCAACTTGTGAATGGTGAATGGTGAATGGTGAGGCGGTAAAGACCGTCGGCGTCATCGGCGCCGGCCGCATGGGGCAGCCGATCATCGGCCACCTCGCGCGCAAGGGGTTTTCGGTGCTCGTCCACGACGTCGATCCCGGCAAGCGGGCCGCGGTCGAGGCGCGCGGCGCGCGCTGGCTCGCCGGTCTGCCCGCGCTGGCGCGCGAAGCCGACGCGATCCTGATCTGCGTCGGCTACGACCGCGAGCTGCGCGAGCTGCTGTCCGAACGCGGCCTGCTCAAGGACGCCCGCCGCGGCACGATCGTCGCCATATTGAGCACCGTGCATCCCGGCACCGTCCGCGAGCTCGCGGAGCGCGCGCGGCCCTTCGGGATACACGTCGTGGATTCCACCGTCTGCCGGGGCGGCTGGGCCGCCGACGAGGGCACGCTGCTCTCGTTCGTCGCCGGGGCCGCGGAGACCGTCGCGCGCCTGAAGCCGGTGCTCGCGGCCTACTCGAGCGACATCATTCACACCGGGGATCCCGGCAGCGCGCAGGTGGCGAAAGCCGTCAACAACATGATCATGTGGGCCTGCCTGGTCGCCGACCACGAAGGGCTCGCGCTCGCGCAGCGCTACGGGCTCGACGTCGAGATGATGCGAAGAGCGCTGCTCACGACCCACTCGGCGAACGGCGCGCTCGAGCACTGGGGCAAGCAGACGATGGCGTGGGCCGACGACGACATGGAGATCGTCGCCGCCATGGCGAAGGAAAAAGGGCTGCCGCTGCGCCAGGCGGAGGCCGTGCGGGAAATCTGCCGCGGCCTCAAGCCCAGGCGATTTCAGCTGGAGATGTACGGGAATTGGCGCCGCGGGGAAGAGCCGTGATCCGCGCGCGCAAATCCGGCCCTTCCGCCTTCTGCGCCAGCGCCCGGCGCGCTATAATCGCGCATCGAATGGAGAGCCGCCATGGGCATTGAGTCGCATTACCACAGCAAGAAGGACCGGGTGTTCGTCCGGGGCATCCAGGGGCATTACAACCTGAAGGAGGAGCTCCAGCGCCTGCGCGCCCTGCCGCGCGTGAAGAAGGGCAGCGAGCTCAAGTTCATGGACGGACCGCAGTGCTACAGCCGGCACTACATCGAGCCGGTGGATGGCCTCGGGCAGACGCTGCACATCCACCTCGAGGAATACGGGCCCGGCGGCGTGTCGCAGAAGCACGGTCACGTGAACGAGGCCGCCTTCTACATCCTCGACGGCACCGGCTACGAGATCCACGACGGGGTGCGCTACGACTGGCAGGCCGGCGACGTGGCGATCGTCCACAACAACTGCGTGCACCAGCACCACAACGCAGACCCGGACAAGCCGGCGCGCGCGCTGGTGCTGAAGGCCAAGCCGATGTACCTGTTCCTGAACATGCTCTTCCAGAAAACCGTGATCCCGCGCCCCACCGAGGCGACGCCGGGCGGCGCGGGGTTCAAGCCGCGCGAAGAAGAGCAGGACTACAACCACGCGGGGTGACCGATGGCATGGGGTGAAGCGAAAGCCTGGTTGAAGGGCAAGACGAGCGGCAGGCTCTACCAGAACCTGCTCGATGACGCGATGAGCGCGCCGGCGCGAAACGCCAAGCGCAAGAAAATCGTGCGTCCGGACGACATGGTTTGGGAAATGTCGCGGCAGGGATTGTTGAAGCACCTGCTCAACGAGCAGATGAACACGCGCATGGAGACGGTGGACGCGTACATGCAGATCATTCCTCCGGGCAGCCGCTCCGGCAAGCACCGCCACCTCGCCGAGGAATGCCTCTACGTGCTCGAGGGCCGCGGCTACGACCTGCACCAGGACTGCGACGTCGAGATCACCGACACCTACCACTGGAAGCCGCAGGACGAGATCAAGCGCTACGAATGGGAGGCCGGGGACGTGATCTACATCCCGCCCAACACCATCCATCAGCACTTCAACGCGGACCCCGACCGCCCCGTGCGGCTCATATCGGCGATCAACCGCGTCTACAAGTACTGCGGCCTGAACGACCTCGAGCAGATCGAGGACGCGCCCGAGTACAACGCCAAGGTCGTGCTCACGGCCGAGGTGATCAAGCGTTACCTGGGGGCGAAGGTCAAGGAACCGGCCTGAAGGCGGTGATGGGGCTACAGATGACTCAGGGCGTGCAGATTTTTCTCGGCTTTCTCGCGCTGATCGTCAGCGGCGCGGCGTTCGCCCACGTCGGGGTCCATCCCGACGGCGGGCTGGCGGCCGGCCTCGCGCACCCGTTCATGGGGCTGGACCACCTCCTCGCGATGGTGGCAGTGGGCATCTGGGCCGCCCAGCTCGGCGGGCGCTACCGGCTGATCCTTCCCGCGGCTTTCGTCGCCACCATGGCGGCCGGCGCGGTGGCCGGCACCCACGGAATCGCCCTGCCCCAGGTCGAGAGCATGGTGGCGTTGTCGGTGCTGGTGCTGGGCCTGCTGGTTGCGCTGGCGGTCAGCGCCAAATGGTACTGGCCGGTGGCGCTGGTTGCGCTTTTCGCGCTGTTCCACGGGCACGCCCACGGCGGCGAGATGCCGGCGTTTTCGTCGCCGTGGCTCTACTTCGCTGGCTTCCTGGCCGCGACCGCGGCGCTGCACGCGATCGGCGTTGCGGCCGGAGTCGCCCTGCAGGCGCGTCCCGGCATCCTTCGGGCCGGCGGCACGGCGATCGGGCTGGCCGGCAGCTGGCTGCTCCTGGCCGGCCTGGCATGATCGGACGCCGAAGGCGGGGAATGTTCCGCCGGGCTATGCTGTTTACGGTGTGGTTCGCCAAGACAGGAGGGTTTATGAAGCGATTCGGCATTATCCCGGCCGTCGTAATGGCTCTCTCGCTCGTCGGCCTGCCCGGCCACGCGGCGGCGGTGGAAGTCGGGGAGAAAGCCCCGGATTTCGAGCTGATCAGCACCAAGGGCGGAAAATTCAAGCTGAGCGAGCTCGCCGGCAAGAAAAACCTGGTCATCCAGTTCTACGTCCTCGATTTCACGCCGACGTGAATCAAGGAACTGTCGTCCAGTAGGGACGACTATCCGAAGTTCGAGGCGGCCGATGCCGAGATCGTGGGCATCAGCGCGAACGTCCGCTTCTCGCAGCAGGCCTTCGCCGATTTCCTCAAGCTCAACTACCCGCTGCTCACCGACTTCCCGGGGCTGAAGACGATGGCGGCTTACGGCGTGTTGAACACCGAGCGCAAGCTGGCGCAGCGTTCCTGGTTCATCGTCGACAAGCAGGGCATCGTCCGCTACAAGAAGGTGCTGGCGCCGAAGGAACCACTGGTGTCGAACGAGACGCTGATCGAGGAACTCAAGAAGCTCAATTAGTGATGGGTGATGACTGATGGGTGACGAGCGCCCGTTCCCTTCCATTTTCTCCGGCCAGCTCCTGCTGGCCGTTGTTTTTTTGCTCACCGGGGGAGCGCCGTGGGCCCAGGCCGCGGGTGCCCCTGACTTCAAGCTGATTCCCAAGCTGCAGGAGCTGAAGGACCGCCCGCCCGCCCCGGATTTCACCCTCCCCGACGCGGGCGGCAGAAAGGTTTCGCTCAAGGATTTCCGCGGCAAGGTCGTGTTCCTGAATTTCTGGGCAAGCTGGTGCGAGTCCTGCCGCGACGAGATGCCGTCCATGGAACGCCTCTACCGGGAGTTCAAGGGCAAGGGACTGGAGATCGTGGCGGTGAACGTGAAGGATAAGCGACGGGACGCGCTCGCCTTCGTCGAGGGACTGAAGGTGAACTACCTGGTCCTGATGGATCCCGAGGGCGAGGTCGGGCTGCTCTACGGGGCCTTCGGCCTTCCCGCAACCTACCTGATCGACCGGAAAGGCGTGGCCCTGGCCCGGATGTGGGGTCCGGCGGACTGGTACAGCCCGGCGGCGAGAGATCTCATCAGGACTCTGGTCGAGCAGAGGAATTGATGAGCGTGCCCGGCGTTGCGGCCGTTGCCACGTGGTCTGCCTATGTGCTGCTGGCGGCCTTTTTCTACGCTCCCGACTATCCGCCGTCGGCGCTGACCATAGGGTTTTGCGGGCTCCTTGCCGGTGCGGCGGTGATCCTGAATTTCGCCTATTGGCGTCCCGTCGTCATGCTGGCGTCAGGCGTCTACCTGGTGTTCTACGCGGTCCGGGTCATCCGCATGGTCGCGTTGACCTCGGGTTTCGAACTCTCCTCGCTCCCGGCGGCGCTCCATTTCTACTACAGCAGCTCGTGGCGCGTGACGGCCGGAATGATCGAGGAGAGGGGCATTGCCGGCAGCCTGGCGCACGGATATCTCGAATACGCCATGCCGGTTCTGAGCCTCGCCCTGATCGTACTGGCCCTGATGTCCCGGCGCCGGGATCGCGGCAACGTGAACGCGGGCTGACGGTTCACAGAGTGGACTGCCGGCGCTGGCCAAGCGCCGTGCTTCGCAGTACAGTTACCGGCCTGATCCGAGCGGCCGCCCTCCGAATTCCTTCGGCTTGCGGCGTCGCTCCACACACGACCACTCCAGGGGGAGCTTTCCATGATCTACGAATTCAGGACCTACGACATCAAGCCGCATTCGCTGCCGGAGGTCGAGAAGCGCTTCGGCGAGGCCTACGAGACGCGCAAGAAATTCTCGCCGCTCGCCGCGTACTGGCACACCGAGATCGGGCCGCTCAACCAGGTCATCCACGTCTGGCCGTACCAGGACCTCGAGGAGCGCGCCAGGATCCGCGACGCCGCGGTCAAGGAAGGCGCCGGCAAGTGGCCGCCGAACACCTCCGAGTTCATGGTGAGACAGCGCTCGGACATCTTCATCCCGTTCGATTTCTCGCCCGAGATCAAACCCGGCAGGCAGGGGCCGTTCTTCGAGATGCGCATCTACACCTATGCCACCGGCCAGCTCGAAAACCTCACCCGGGCGTGGGCGCACGCCATCCCGTTCCGGATGCAGCACGGCAAGCCGACCGCGATCCTGTACTCGGAGCTCGGCGGGCTCAACCAGTTCATGCACATCTGGCCGTACAAGACACTCGACGAGCGCTGGAACCTGCGCAACAAGCTGCGCGAGACCGGCAACTGGCCGCCGTCGGCCGCGGCCAAGAAGGCGGGCCTGCCCGAATACCACCTGGTGCACCAGGAGAACAAGATCCTCATGCCCGCCGCTTTCTCGCCGCTGCAATAGCGCGGCGGACGACGATGCTGCTCGACGACATGGTGGAGCGCGGTCTCCCGGAGGAGACCCGCATGATGCGGGACGTCACCCGCAAGTTCGCGGACGAGGTGGTCATCCCGTTCACGCGCCAGAACTGGCAGCGCGAATGGAACATGAACCCCGACGAGCGGCTGCCGCGGAAGATACTCGAGGTGGCCGACGAAATCGGCATCCGCACGCTCGGCGTCCCGGAGGAATTCGGCGGCACGCCGCTCGACCCGAAGACCGAGACCCGGACCTTCGCCGTGATCTCCGAGGAGGTCTCCCGCGGCGACTGCGGCCTCTCGGAGAAGCTGGTGCAGATCTGGAAGGTGTCGGTGCTGCTGCGGAACATCGCGCCGCGCCACCTGCAGGAGCGCTGGTTCCCGGAGGTGGTGAAGGACCCGACGTTCCTGCTCTCTCACTGCCTGACCGAGCCGCGCGGCGCCTCCGACCGCTGGCTCCCCTACGACGTGCCGGAAGCGATGATGCACACGCGCGCCGAGCTGAAGGGCGACCAGTGGGTGATCAACGGCCGCAAGCAGTTCATCACCAACGCCTGGGACGCGAAGCTCTACGTGGTCTACGCGACCACCAGGCCCGGCGCCGGCATGACCAAGGGCACGTCGTGCTTCCTCGTGCCGCGCGACGCGCCCGGCCTGACCCCGGTCAAGTGCAACGAGACGCTGGGCGGGCGCTACATGAACAACGGCGAGATCGTGCTCGAGGACTGCGCCGTGCCGCGGGACCATTGCCTGGTGCAGGACGTCGCGCTCGCCAGGGCGGGGGTCTATTTCCGGCCGGGCAAGATCATCCAGGGCTCGAAGAACCTGGGCGTCGCGGTGCGGGCGTTCGAGGAGACCTCGAAGTACGTCCAGGACTACGTTCAGGGCGGCAAGATTCTCATCAAGCATCAGGCCACCGCGATCCGGCTCGCGGAGATGGCCACCAAGATCTGCGCGGTGCGGGGACTCCTGCGCGAGGCGTCGCGGGCCGTGGACGAGCGGCTTCCCGAGGCGGAGGTGCTGTGCAACATGGTGAAGCTCTACGCCTCCGAGGCCGTGCTCGACGTCTGCCGGCACGCGATGGAACTCCACGGCGGCAACGGCACGATGCTCGAATTCGGCATCGAGAAGCTCTACCGCGACGCCTCCATGTACCTCCACATGGACGGCACCGTGGACATCACGAAGTTCAAGATCGTGAAGAACCTGTTCCCGGACACGGCCGGCAAGTACGCCGGGCCGGAAGCCTGAGTCAGTGCAGCGTTCTCACCGTCGGCTCGTCGCGCAGCCCCACGTTGAGCAATACGAGCCGGTGGCCCCGCAGGACCATGCCGCCCTTCAGGCGGTTGTTGCCCGTGTCGCTGAACTCGAAGTCGTAAGCGCGCTGCAGCGCGAGGCGCCCGTTCTCCTCGCGCACCGGCTTCAGGCCCGAGATCGACACCGTGTCGTCGAGCAGCATCAGCCCCTCCGCCGCGCAGATCTCGCGGGCGGCGCGGATCGCCGCTTCGCGCGCCCGCAGGCTGTCGTACCAGAGCCAGGCCAGCCCGCCGAGCAGGAGAATGCCGAGGACTTCGAGGCCGGGCATGGCTGCATTTTAGCCCGGCGCCCGTTGCCCATTGCCACCACACTAGGGCGCGCTCATTGCGAGCGGGCGGCGATCGCCCCGGCCGGCCTGGCCGCGGAATCGCCCTGACGGTTCTTCTCCGCCAGGGCCTTGATCAGGCCGTCCACGCCGGCGTCGCGGACCTTGGCGGCAAAGCCCTCGCGATACGCAGTCACGAGGCTGACGCCGTCCATCTTGACGTCATAGACCTTCCATCCTTCCGGCGTTTTCACCATGTCGTAATCGATCTTGAGCTGCCCGCCCCCCTGCTTCACCTCCGACCTGACCGTCACGTCCGTGTCGCCGCGCACCAGCCGCAGCGGCTTGTAGACGATGGTCCGGTCGCGGTAGACCGCCAGGGCGGTCGAGTAGGTGCGCACGAGCAGCGTCCTGAACTCCGTGGTCAGGGCGCTCTGCTGCGCGGACGACGCGAGCCGCCAGCTGCGCGCCGCGGCCAGCTGCGCCATGCGGGAGAAGTCGAAGAGCGGCAGGACCCTGGTTTCGACCAGCTCGGCGAGCCGCGCCGGGTTGTCCGCCTCGCGGTTCTGCTTGAGGACGGCGAGCACTTCCGCAGTCACCGCGCTCAACAGTGCGTCGGGCGCGGTCTCCGTGGCCTGCGACAGCGGCGTGAACAATGCAAGTGACAGCGACAGCACGACCCTTCTGATCGTTTCCATGTTGGTTCCCCCCGGAACGTTGGACACGATGGCTCGGAACGGCATGCGCCGGATGCACGAGGCGCAGGGTCATTGTGCAAGCGGCCGTGCGCCGCCGGGGAGGAACTAGTTGACGGGACGTTGTCGCCGAACGGCGACAGTGGAGAGGCCGCCTGCCCCGCGGCCCTTACGTCGCGGCGCGGCTGCCGGAAAGCGCGATGCGCCTGGCGACCGGGAAGCCGAGCACGCCGTTGTGCGCGAAGATGTAGACGCTGTTGCGCGTGAGGTCGCCGGTGACGGCGATCATGTAGTCCTCGGGCTTCCACACCAGCGGCACCATCCGGCCGGGATCGTCGGACTCGTGGAACACCCTGGGGATGCGCCCCGCCTCGTGCTCTGCCTTGAGGTTCCAGGTCGGCTTCTGCGTCCAGTCGCGCAGTATCCGCTCGAACTCGCGCGCGGGCATCCGCGCGTGGTCGAAGAGGTGGCGCTGCAGGTCGCGCTTCGACCAGCCCCAGCCCGCGATGGTCTCCGCGATGATCGGCGAGACCAGCATCAGCGGGCGCAGCGTGCCCATGCCCTGCCCGACCGTGAACATGAGCTGCCACGAGTACTGCCTCACCATCGCGTCGTGGAGGTACGGCATCATCGCCTCGGGCGTGGCCCCCGACACCGACGAGATGTGGTTGCCGCCGGTGTAGCGCGCGATGGTCACGGCGCTGTCGCCCGCGGCGCAGCCCATGTCCTCGCTCACGGCGGTCCAGCCGATCTTCCTCACGACGTCTTCGTTCTCCGCCACGACCACGCGCCAGGTGTTGCCGAAGGTCGCCTTGTCGTTCTTGTGCGGCAGGAAACCCGCGACATTGCGCAGATACAGCCGCCAGAAGCGCCCGATCGAGGTGTTCGGGCGGAAACCGTCGCGCATCACGCCCTGCGTGTAATTGAAGCCGAGCTGGCGGATGATGGGCCCGTTGAGGATGATCAGCGTCTCGCCGCCCGGGGTATTGCCGCTGTGCTCGACGCCGTAGGCCGGGTCGGCCATCGCCTCGATGAGGGCCACCAGCACCGGCATGTACTCGGGCCGGCAGCCCGCCATCACCCCGTTCACCGCGACGCTCCAGACCGTCGCGGCGCGGCTGTCGGGCAGCAGATTGCCGAGCGATTCGTCCGGGTCGCGGTCGGTGCGGCGCAGGAACTGCTCGACCTTCTCGCGCGTTGGCGGGATGATCGGCAGGCCATCGGAGAGCCCGCTGGCGTAGAAGGCGTCGTTGATCTCGTCGAAATTGCCGCTGGCGATCACGTCGCGCGCGCCGGGCTCCCGGTCGGCGCCGGCCGCCGCGGGCGCGGAGAGCAGGTTATTCATCACCCCTTCGAGCGTGACGTCGAGGACGTTGCGCTCGAGCATCTCCTTGCTCTGCACGCCGGGATGCCCGACCACCCGCGCAACCGGGAGGTTCGGCAGGCCGAGACCGACGGACGCCGCCGCCGCAAGGCCGAGAAACCCCTCGCATACGAGCGTCGAGGACGGCACGCCCGCGCCCTCGGCCGCCGCGCTCGCCCGCAACACGGCGGGCGTGCAGCTCCCTCAACAGCCCATGCCGGAAATGACGGCGTCCACCCCCAGCGCCTTGAACCGTTCGGGCAATGCGGCCACGACCTCGCGCTCCTCGCTGCCGTGGGTATTGCCGAACTCGCGCCAGCCGACGAAGCGCACGCCCGGGAACCGCGCCTTGAGGGCCGCCTCGAGGAACTCGAACACCTCGTCGCCGCGGAACACGTGGTCCCAGAGCTGGGCCACCGTCTTGCCGTCGAGCGACGCCAGCCGCGGCGCGAGCGGCTTGACCTTCGCCTGGCGCGGGCTGCGCGGCCACAAAGCTTCGTAGTAACCGTCGTTATTCGCCACGATCCGAACTCCTCCGGACTATTCGCGTTGTCGCGGAAGGATACCGCAAACAGGGTGATGCAGCGTTGAGGTGACGAAGTGATTTGGAACGATTTGTGCTAGAGATTCCCCGTGACTTCATGCTGCGCAACGGAGGTGCAATCAGTGTGCGGTCCACCCTCCATCCACCGGCAGGATGGCGCCGGTGATGGACGCCGCGTCGTCGCTGGCGAGATAGCGGGCGAGCGACGCGACCTGTCCGATCGTGACGAACTGCCTGGTGGACTGCGCCGCGAGCAGCACGTCGCGCACCACCTGCTCCTCGGTGATGCCGCGCGCTTTCGCCGTGTCCGGGATCTGCTTCTCGACCAGCGGCGTGCGCACGTAGCCCGGGCAGATGGCGTTGACGGTGATGCCCTGCTCGGCCACTTCGAGCGCGACCGCCTTGGTCAGCCCGGCGACGCCGTGCTTGGCGGCCACGTAGGCGGACTTGTAGGGTGACGCGACGAGCGCGTGCGCGGAAGCGATGTTGATGATGCGGCCCCACTTGCGCTTTTTCATCGCCGGCAGGGCGAGGCGAATGGTGTGGAACGACGCCACCAGGTTGATCGCGATGATCGCGTTCCATTGCTCCGGCGGGAACTCGTCCACCGGCGCGACGTGCTGGATGCCGGCGTTGTTGACGAGAACGTCCACCGCGCCGAACTCGGCGACCGCCTTCCGCATCATCGACTCGATGGTGTCGGGCCGGGTCATGTCGGCGCCGTCGTAGCGCACGGTGACCCGGAATTCGCCGGCGATGCGCGCGCGCAGCGCCTCGATGTCATCGGGCCGCCCGAGCCCGTTCAGCACGATATGGGCGCCCTCTTTCGCGAACGCCTCGGCGATGCCCAAGCCGATGCCGCTGGTGGACCCGGTCACCAGGGCAGCCTTTCCCTTCAGCATATATGACGCCGATCAGGTCTTGGACTCGCCCGTGCCGGGCAGCGAGCCGCTTGCCGCAGGCTGCTCCGGCGCGGGTGCTTCCGCCGGCGCTTCGGGGGCGCCGTCGTCCGCCTGCGCCTTTCCCGCGAGCTTGCGCTGCCGCTTCTCCTCCTGCTTCCGCTTCTTCGCCAGGTCCCTCTGGCGCCTCTCGAACTGGTAGTTGGGTTTTGCCAAGGCAGGGCTCCGGGGTCGCGGCGGGCGCGGGTCAGGCGGACTTCAGGTTGTCGGCCGAGGTCTTGCCGTCTTTGCCGCGGACCACCTCGAACTGGACCCGCTGCCCGTCCGCGAGCGTACCGAGGCCGGCGCGCTCGACGGCCGAGATATGCACGAACACGTCCTTCGAGCCGTCATCCGGCTGGATAAAACCGTAACCCTTCGTCTTGTTGAACCACTTCACTTTGCCGCTGGGCACTGGGATCCCCTTTCTGGAAAAAAACGGTGCGCCGGGGCCGGCCGGCCTACTTGCCGCCGGGCGCCTGCGCGAGCTTGGTGACGCGATAATTGATGGCGCCGGAACCGTGGCGTCCGGCGTTGGTGAACTTGTGGTAGCCGTGGCAATGCTGGCAGCGATGCAGGAACTCGTCGCCCTTGCCATTGGTATAGACGACCGTCGTCTTGCCGCAGTGATGACACTTCAAAATCGAGCCCCCGGTAAACCCCGTCCAGCACGTATTTTACGCGAGTTTCGTGGCGGCGGCGTCCTCCAGGACTTCCGCAAAGAGCTTGAGCCCGGCCGCGGCGAACGCGCGCATGTTGGCGAGCCGGTCGCCGCTGCCGGTCCGGAGCGTGGCGGCGCGCTCGATCCCCTTTCCCGTCACGGCCAGGCAGGTGTGCCCCGGCGGGTCGCCGTAGCGGTTCCCGGTGGGGCCCGCCGCGCCGCTTTCCCCCACGCCCCAAGTCGCCGCGCAGCGCTCGCGCTGGGTGCGCGCCATGAGCAGCGCCCACCCCTCGGTCCCGCCGCGCTGGCCCTCGAACATCGCCTCGCGGGTGTCCTTCAGGGAGAGGATGGCCCGGCGCGTGTACAGCACGCCGCCCCCGATGAAATAGGCGGACGCGCCCGGCACCGCAAGCAACGCCGCCGAGATGAGCCCGCCAGCGGACGTTTCGGCAACCGCGACCGTCTCCTTGCGCGCTTTCAGGATCGCGGCGATTCTTTCCGCGAGCGGTATCAAATCAAGCATGTCCCGGCCTTCCGCCTTCCGCCTTCAGATATGGCTGTCCGTCACCCGCTCGAAATGCTCGGCGACCGGCGGCTGGGCGAAGAATCCGCCGACCAGGCCGCGGAATTCCTGGAATTTCGGCGACTGCCGGAAGTTGACCGTGTGGGATTCGACGGTTTCCCAGCGGATCAGGAAATGGTAACGGCCCCGGGTCTCGATGCAGCGCTGCAGCTCGTGCGAGATGTAGCCCTTGATGCTGCGGAAAATAGGCTCGACCTTCGGAAAGACCGCCTCGAAGGCCGCGATCTGGTCAGTTTTGATGTGCAGTATGGCGACTTCGAGGATCATGGCTTTCTCCCTTTCCTTTTCGTCTTCCGCGCCGCGGCGTCCTGCTTCAGCACCTCTTCGTACTGGATGAGCGCATGAGCGATCGCCGGCCATCCCGCGTAGTGCCCCACGTGGATGATGATCTCCATGATCTCCTCCTTCGTGAAGCCGAGGTGCTTGGCGCTGCGGTAATGCGAGTGCGTGCCGGCCGGGCGCGCCAGCGCGATATTGGACGCCAGCGTGATCAGCTCCCGGTCGCGGATGCTGAGGTGGGGACGGCTCCAGATCTCGCCGAACAGGTAGCCCACCGACAGGTCGTAGAGATCGGGGTATATCTCCTTCTGGTTCATCATGGTCCCGAGGCGCCCCATTTTCCGCAGCACCTCGAAGCCCTTCTTCATGCGCTTCTTGTGTTCCATTTGACCTTCCTTTCAGACACTGTCACACCATCATACTTACCGCGCGGTGAGCGGCGACCTCATCGTCCGCTCCAGCGCGCGGAGTTAAAACGGCGCTTCGCGTCCGTTTTAACGCCTCTTTACCGCGGGCCACAGGCGGGTGGCCACGTTGGGCGAGCCCGGCGCGTGGATCAGCTTGCGCACCAGTGCGTCGGTCCACGCCGCCATCCCGGGATCATCCTTGTCGTGAAACGGGAAATACTCGTCCCGGGCGGCGAGCGATTCGAATTCGTAGAGCACGATGTGCTTCGCCCAGCCCGCGACCGAGACGTACTTGCGGATCCCCAGGCAGCCGGGCAGCTTTGCCATCGCCGGCAGCCGCAGGTTGGCGTACCAGTCCAGCACCTCGTCGTCGTGCGCCGATCCGGAATTGAAGCTGCCGAGCTGGATGCAGGGGGCAAGCGCCAACTTGCCCTCCCGCTTGTTCGCCGAGGGGCCGACTGAACGATCCTCCTCGGTCACGATGTTCACGCGCTCGCCGACGCGCAGCGCCAGCATCTTCCGGTCGTTCTCGGGCAGTTGCGGCAGCAGCTTGGCGGGGATCAGGTTGGCAAAAGCGTGCGCGGTCTTGCCGCCGAAGATCAGGATGTAGCCGTTGCCGGTCGGCACCGACGGGTCGTCGGTGTGGCGCAGCCGCGGCGTGCCCCCGGCCGGGAGCGGTTGCGGCTGCGCCGCGTAGTGCGCCGCCCACAGCACGCCGGGCTTCTTCAGGATCTTCGGCATGAATTTGCCGTGCAGCCAGGCCAGGTAGGCGTCGCGCCCGTCCGCGGGCAGGCCGTACCAGGTTATCCAGAGCGCTCGTTCCACCGCCAGCCCCTCCCATCCGTGATTGTTTGAACGCGGGCGGTTACTTTATCACCCACCCCAGCCACTCGCACACCCCGCGTCCCATGATCCACTCCTTGTCCCCGGCGGTGAGCCAGGGGATTTCCTCGGTGAAATACGTGACGCCCTGCCGGTAGCTGCACGGCAGGCGCGAGAGGTCCGTGCCCCAGAACATGCGCTTCGGGCCGAAGGCATCGTAGGTGCGGCGGATGTACGGGTGCAGCGCGCGGAACGGGTACGGGTCCGTCGTGTAATGCGGCAGGCAGCTCACCTTGACCGCGACGTTGGGGCGCTTCGCCAGCGCGAGCACGTGGTCGAGCCCCCTGAACGCTTCCTCGTCCTTGCCGGTCGTGAGGCCGAGGTGATCGATCGTCAGCTTGAGACCCGGGTGGCGCTCCGCGACCTTGTCGAAGAGGTGCATGTCCGTATGGACCGCCAGCGTCATGATCGGCACGCCGTGCTTTTCCGCCACCGGCCACAGCCAGTCGATGTGCCCCTCGGTCAGCCACGGCCGCAGCGTGGGCCGGTGCATCGTGAAGCGCAGCCCCAGCATGCCGGGCTGCTTGCGCCAGTCCGCGATGAGGCCGCGCGACTCCGGCAGCGTCGGGTCGAGGCGCCCCATGACTGCGAACCGGCCGGGGTGCCGTCGTGCCGCGTCCAGGCACACGTCGTTGCGGTCGCCTTCCCACGACGGCGGCACCAGCACGCATCCCTTCACGCCGGCCGCATCCATCTCGCGCAGCAGCTCGTCGGCGGTGATCGGCTCCGCCCGGTGCGGCTGGTGCCGCGCCGGCCACGGCCGCTCCGGGCTGCTACGCGCCCAAATATGTACTTGCGAATCCACAACTGGCATGGCCATGACTTTTGGTTGTCAGTTTCATGTTTTCCAGCCGAGCCACTCGCACACCCCCCGCCCCATCACGTACTCGAGGTCCTGCCCCTTGAGCCAGGGCAGCTCCTCGGTGAAGAGCGTGACGCCCTGGCGGTAGGTGCAGGGCAGGCGCGAGAGATCGGTGCCCCAGAACGTGCGCTGCGGCCCGAACGCGTCGAAGGCCTTGCGGATCCAGGGATGCAGGTTACGGAAGGGATAGGGTTGCGTCGTGAAGAACGGGAAACAGCTCACCTTGGTCGCGACGTTCGGGTGCTTCGCGAGCGCGAGCAGCTTGTCGAGTTCCTTGAACGCTTCCTCGTCCCTGCCGTCCACCAGCCCGGAATGGTCCATCACCAGCTTCAACGCGGGATGGCGCGCGGCAATCCTCTCGACAAGGTGCATATGCCGGTGGGGGACCAGCATATACACCGGCACGCCGTGCTTCTCCGCCTCCGGCCACAGCCAGTCCGCCTTGCCCTCGGTAAGCAACTCGAGCAGCGGCGAACGGTGGAACACGAAGCGCACCCCGAGCATCCCCGGCTGCCTGCGCCAGCCGGCGACCTTCGCCCGCGACTCGGGCGCCTCCGGATCGATTCGCCCCATCACCGCGAAGCGGTCCGGGTGCGCACTCGCCGCGGCGAGCCCGAGATCGTTGCGGTCCCCTTCCCACGACGGCGGCACGATCACGACGCGATCGACGCTGGCCGCGTCCATCTCGCGCAGCAGCTCGTCCTTCCCCAGCGGCACGTCC
>MERD01000114.1:4568-28314 GCA_001771935.1 Betaproteobacteria bacterium RIFCSPLOWO2_02_FULL_67_26 | reverse complement strand
TTCTTCGGCCACGGTCGCCCGGGGGTGTCCTGCGCCCAAATATGCACCTGAGCATCAACGATCATCATTTCCCGCAATTAGCGCTCACGGCGGTTATTGCGCGGTCGCGGCGGTGATTCCCGCCGCTTTGATGATCTTGGACCAGCGCGCGAGCTCGCTCCTGATCATGGCGTGGAACTCCGCGGGCGAGCTGCTCGCCGGCTCGAGCCCGATCGTCTCGAGCTGCTTGATGAACGCCGCGTTCGCGACCGCCTTCTTCATTTCCGCGTTGATCCGGGCAATCACCGCCTTCGGCGTGCCGGCCGGCGCGAGCAGCCCGAACCACGTGGTGTTGCTGAACCCCGGCAGCGTTTCCGCGATCGCCGGCAGGTCGGGCCATGAGCGTATGCGGGTTGCATGGCCGGTTGCGATTGCCCTCACCCGGCCGCTCTTCGCGTGCGGGCCGGTGAACGGCGTGCTGCCGAAGAGCGCCTGCGCGCGCCCGGCGATCAGGTCCACGACCGCCGGGCCCCCGCCCTTGTACGGCACGTGGACGAACCGGAAGCCGGTCATGGATTTGAGCAGCTCGGCGCCGAGATGATTGGGCGTACCGACGCCGGGCGAGGCGAAATTGATCCGGCTTCCCGGCGCCTTGCCGTGGGCGATGAATTCCTGGATATTCTTCGCCGGAACGCTGGGGTGCACGACCAGCAGGAACGGCGCGTATACCGCGAGTCCGATCGGCGCGAAATCCTGCACCGGGTCGTACGACAGCTTCGGCGCGAGGGCCGGGCCCGATGCCAGGCCGCCGGAAGTCCCCAGCAGGATGGTGTAGCCGTCGGGCGTCGCCTTGGCGGCGAGTCCGTGCCCAATCGTCGAGCCCGCGCCAGGGCGGTTGTCCACCACGACCTGCTGGCCCAGCGCCTCGGTGAGCCAGGCGGCGAACGCGCGCCCGGTCGGGTCGGTCGAGCCGCCCGGCGGATACGGCACGATCATGCGGATCGGCCGCGACGGGTACTTGTCCTGCGCCAGCACCGGCGCCGCGAGCCAAACTGGAACAAGCGCAGCAACAATGAATCTGATCCAGAAGAGTGTCATAGCGATTCCTCCTTATCCCTCATCCCTCATCCTTCATCCCTCATCCCTAATTCGGCACCGGCATGGGCCGGCCATTCGCCAGCGCGATCCAGCCGCGGATGATGCGGTAGAGCACCCAGACGCCCAGCGCCATTGCGAGCAGCCACGCGAACGGGATGCCGATTACGGTGATGAAAACCAGCCCGGCGATCACGATCCACAGCACGGCGTACCAGAACGTGCGGATCTGCCAGCCGAAGTGGGAATCGAGCCAGGTGCCGCGCGCGGCGCCGCGCTTCACGTAGTTGATGATCACCGCGATGATGGACGGCCAGCCGGTCAGGAAAGCGGTCACGACGAAGGCCGGCCCCAGCATGCCCATCAGCGCGCTGAAGCCGTGCAGGCCGTAGAGCACGTGGGTGAGCGTCACCATTCCTTCCGAGGGGGCAGGTTGCATCGCCTGTGGCGCGGGAGCGTCCATGGCTCGATAATAACAAAACCGCGGGTCGTGGATCGTGGTTCGACCCATACTGACCGAGGAGAAAAACGATGAACAGCTTGCCTCGCTACTTCTGCCTTCCGCCTTCTGCCTTCTGCCTTGGTCTGGCGCTGGTTTGCGCGCCGGTCGGCGCGCAAGGCTATCCCGCCAAACCCGTGCGCGTGATCGTGCCGTTCGCTCCCGGCGGCGGCGTGGATTTCATCGCGCGCCTCGTCGGGCAGAAGCTCGGTGAAGCCCTGGGCCAGCAGATCGTCGTCGAGAACCGGCCCGGCGCCGGCAGCGCGATCGGCACCGAGGTCGCCATCCGCGCGGCGCCGGACGGCTACACGCTGCTGGAGATCTCGCCGAGCTACGTCATCAACCCGAGCCTCCGGCCGCCGAAATTCGATCCGCTCAACGACTACACGCCGATCGTCCTGATCGGCAAGGGCCCGTTCGTGATGGTGGCGCACCCCTCGCTGCCGGCGCGGAACGCGCGGCAATTGATCGCGCTGGCACGGGCCAGGCCCGGCGATATTGCGTACGGCAGCAGCGGGCAGGGCACCATCGTGCATCTTTCCACCGAGCTGTTCCTGTTCAAGGCGGGGGTGAAAATGACGCAAGTGCCGTACAAGGGCGGCGGGCCGGCATTGATCGACGTCATCGCGGGCCAGGTCCAGCTCGTCGTCGCGCCGCCGCAGACGGGGCTGCCGCACGTGAAAGCGGGCCGGGTGCGCGCGATCGGCATGACGAGCGCGCGGCGCATCCCCACCGAGCCCGACATTCCCGCGCTCGCCGAGGCCGTGCCCGGCTACGAAGCGACCAACTGGCACGCCATGATCGGGCCGAAGGGCCTGCCGCGCGCGGTGGTGGACCGCATCAACGCCGAGGTGCGAAAGATCGTGTCACGGAAGGACATGGAGAACAGGTTGCATTCGAGTGGCGTCTTCCCCGCCGGCGGCGGCTCGCCCGAGCAGCTCCACGAGCTGATCCGCAAGGACCACGACCAGTGGAAGAAAGTCATCATTCAGGCCGGGGTAAAAGCGGAGTGAAGTCCATCACCTGCCCTTGAAAACCGGCTTGCGCTTCTCCATGAACGCCGCCTGCCCTTCCTTGTAGTCCTCGCTGGCGAAGCAGTCGTCCACCATCCTGTTGCAGAGCGCGATGTCGCGCTCGCCCGGGTCCTTGCGCAGCTCGATGAGGCAGCGCTTGACCGCGGCGATGGTGAGCGGCGCGTTGGCGGAAAGCGTGGCGGCGTAGTCCATGACGTACTTTTCCAGCTCGGCCGCCGGCAGAACGCGGTTGACCAGCCCCATCTGCAGCGCTTCCTGCGCGCTGAACTGGCGCCCGGTGTAGAAGATCTCCGCCGTGAACGACGGGCCGACCAGCTCCGACAACCGGCGGATACCCATGAAGCGGTAGCCCACGCCGAGCTTGGCCGCCGGAACGCCGAAACGGGAATCATCGGAGGCAATGCGCAGGTCGCACACCACCGCGATACCCAGGCCGCCGCCCATGCAGTAACCGCGGATCATCGCGATCACCGGCTTGGGGCATTCGCGAATCGCCTTGTTGCAGCGCTCGGAAACCGCGTCGGCTGACTTCACCTGCTCCGCGTTCGAGCGGCGGTCCTTGAACTGCGAGATATCCGCGCCGGAGATGAACGCCTTGTCGCCCTCGCCTTTCAGGATCACGACGCGGATCGCGGGGTCCGTCGCGTACTCCTCCAGCGCCGCCGCCGTCGCTTCGTACATCTCGAGCGACATCGCGTTCCGTTTTTGCGGATTATTGAAAATAACCCAGCCGATCGCGCCGTCTTTACGCGCGATCAGCTTGTCGGTTTTCGTCGGCGTGTCCATGGTGTTCTCCTACTTCATCACCTTGTGCAAGGTATGCTGCCGGTTCCGGGTATAGGGCCGCACGTGCGTCGGCCAGCGTCCCTGGTCCACCGCCTGCGCGAACGCGGGGCTGGTCAGCACGTCCGGGCTCTCGAGCTCGTAGATCGCGGCATAGCGGGGCGCGCCCTGCGGCTCGATGGTCCGGGTCTCGCCGCCCATCGTGATGCGCAGCGTGTCGAGCTTCAAGCGCGTCACCGAGATCACGCCCGGCACCCGGGAGAGGGTCGGGACGTGCTCCTGGTCATACACCTCGTTGAACAGGGCTTCCTTGTCCGGGTCAACGTCCATGGCGGCGGTGAAGATCCATTTGCCCGTGATTGGCATGCTTGCACTTCCTTTCCTGCAGACAATCAACTCACGCCGTCATGCTAGCAGGAAATGAACAGTGACCCTTATCTCGTCACCGGATTCAGTCGCGTGGCGTTCCAGGCGCCGTTGTCGCCATGCATGGAGTTGCCATCGACCCGCCCCGAGTATTTGACGCCACCAATGGTGAAGTTGATCTGGTCCCCGAGCAGCCGGCCGTTCGCGATCGGCTTGCCGGCGCCGCCCGACGACAGCACGCCGGACACTCTCTGGAAGCTCTGTTCGAGCGCCAGCTCTCCCTGCGGCAGCCGCCAGGTGCCCGCCACCCTGGCCGGCACGATGTACAGGTACGCGGTGCACCAGCTCCCGCAGTCGCCGTCCGCCATGCCGGTCTCATCGGCCTCCCAGCCGTCGATCCCGAAGCCGTTCACGACGATGCGGGCGCCCGGCCTCAGCTCGAGGAATTTCGGCGCCAGCTTGTTCAGGTTCTCGGTCAGCAGGAACAATGCCAGCACCGTGGCCTGTGAGATGTCGGCCTCGTACATGTCGCCCTGCACGAACGCCGCTTTTTCCGCAACGCCTTCCTGCTCCGCGGCGCGCTGCGACAATTCGACCATGTTCGGGTTGTATTCGACGCCGAGCGCCCGGGCGCCGCGCTTGGCGGCGGCGATCACGTTGCGGCCGTCGCCGGAGCCGAGGTCCATGACGTAGTCCTGCGGCGTCACGCGCGCCATCTCCAGCATCTTCTCCACCAGGACGAACGGCGTCGGCACCCACACCACGTCCTTGCCTTCCTGGCCCTCGACCGGCTCGTACGGTTTCTCGGCCGCCTCGGCGGCGATAGCCCCGCCGGCAACTGACATGAAGCAAATCAATACAAATGCAGTAAATACGCGATGCAAAAGCTTCAATTTGGATCTCCTGCTTCAGTTAACAAGTTGAATATGGCTCGTTGCGAGAATTCCATTACGGCGGAACGCAATAATAGACGATAACCAACTGGTAACGGAATGTGGCCTCGGGGGCCCCTGTTCGCCGCCCGAGCAGCGCCACAACCCCGTGATGGGTCATGGGTGATGCGACCCACGCCCCAGCGATTGGCCGTCAGTCGTCCGACATGAATCCGATCCGCCGCTTCCGCGTGGGCTCAGGCGGGGTCGTCAGCTCACGAATCGCGTCGAACACCACCTTGAATTGCGCGTCGTACTTCTTCTCCAGCGCGGCCAGCTTGCGCGCCAGGTCCGCGTGGGAGGACAGCATCTGCCGCAACTGCACGAAGGCGCGCATGATTTCGATGTTGACCCGGACCGCCCGTTCACTGCGCAGCACGCTGGAGAGCATGGCTACGCCCTGCTCAGTGAAGGCGTAGGGGCGGTATTTCCGGTGTCGCCCGCGCCCGGTCTTTAAGGTGCCAATTTGGAACCTTAAACGTTCGGCTTCCTCCGCGGTGAGCTGGATCATGAAATCGTCGGGAAATCGGCCGAAATTGCGCTTCACCGCGCGATTCAGTGCTTTCGTCTCCACGCCGTATAGTTCGGCCAAATCCGTGTCCAGTAGTACCTTTTGCCCACGGATCAACAAGATGGCCCTCGTGATCCGCTCGACTGGAATTACTGCACGCGTCGCTGTTGGTGCCCGCTTGTCCATGTGTCGTTGTCATCTGCGTCTTCCGGAATTAACGCAGGTAGAGGCCCCGGGGCTTACCAAGAGATAAAGGGGACCACCCTCGCGAATCGCTCCAGGTTGTGACGGTCTTGATGTTGGGGCCCCTGAGAGCCGCCCGAGCAGCGCCCTACCCCGGTGATGAGTGATGGGTGAGGAGTCTCCCGCCTGTTGAACAGCGGACCACTCGTCCGATCGAACACGCGGAGTTAAACCGGCGCGCAGCGTCCGGATTTAACTAGAAGTAGGCCTGGCCAGGCTTAATGGGTGGAACCCAATCGCATTTCCCCCACGGCCCGTCGCCGCCCTCGCGAATGTAGGCGATGCGGCCGCGCTTGCCGGGCTTGCGCTTTCCCGAGAACAGGCCTTTCAGCCAGTCCATCACGTAGTCGTGCGTGTCCATGCCGCCCAGGTTGGAGAGGCCCCACAGCGGGTGGTACTGGTTCTCGAACACCCACATCTCCTTCGGCACCCTGAGGTCGTGGAACGCCTCGACCGCGTCCTCCAGCGGGCACAGCGGATCGAATTCGCCGGTGACGAGCAGCGTCGGGCACTGCACCTTGCCGAGGTAGCCGCGCACGGTCATGCCGCTCGCCACCTCCCGGTCGAACTTCGCCTCGTCGTCATAGCCGGCCATGTACATGAACATCTGCTTGAAGCGCGGTGACGACTGCGTGAAGATGGTGTTGTTCGGGTTGAAGCACGCGACCGCGCTCACCACGGCGGCGGCGCGGTGGTCGTAGCTCGAAAGACGCAGCGACCAGTAGCTGCCCATGCTGATGCCGTAGATCGCGATTTTCTTCGGGTCCACCTCGGGGCGTTTCATCAGAGTGCTGATCACCGCCGCGCCCGCGCGCTCGTAGTTGTCCTTCACCGCGCGGATCTTCTGCAGGTTCGAGGCTCCCTGCCCCGGCCCGTCCATCGCGAGCACGTGGAAGCCGCGCGAGAGCGCGATGTTGTGGTACGCCTTCGGAAACACCTCCTTGGTCTGGTCCATGCCCGGCACGTAGATCACGACCGGCGCTTTTCTCCGGTCCGGCAGCAGGTGCAGCAGGCAGGAGATGGTCTTGCCGCCGCCGAACGGCACCTCGACGCGCTCGATCGGGTACGCCGCGACCTTCGAGCGGCGGTCCACCATCTCGCTGAGTTTCTTGTGGAGAACTTGCTTCACCGGGTGGTCGTCGAAATAGATCGGGTGCTGCGCCATGCGATAGGACTCGATCGCGTGGTCGTAGTGGTAGGTCGCCGTCTCGTTCGCCCCCATCGCCTGCGCGCGCTTCGCGAGCTTTTCGTGCCGCTCCGCCGCCTCGCGCCACACCTTGGGCAGCATGCGGTAGTTGCGCGCGCGCTTGCCGGCCGGCACCTCGATGTCGTCGCGCTCGAAATTCTGCACCCGCCCGCGCATGTTGAGCGCGAGGTCGAGCATCCATTGCTGATTGTCGCGTTGCGTCCTGAGCTTGCGCATCATAAATTCTCCCTCCGGGAAAAACACGTGAGATCGGGAGATCGGGAAATCGGGAGATGGAAACGTCGCTCTCCCGCCCTCCCGCTCTTACGCCCTCCCGTACTTTGGGTTATATGCTACCTTGGGCGCCGCAAATTTGGGAGAATGCGGCTAGCCCAGATGAATCCGCGATGAAGCGAAGCACGGACCGTATCCTGACCACGCACGCCGGCAGCCTGCCGCGCTCCGATGAATTGCGCCAGCTGATTTTCGCGAAAGCGGAGGGCCGGCCCTACGACCGGGACGCCCTGGCGAGCCGCCTGCGGGGCGAGATCGCCGAGGTCGTGCGCACGCAGATCGCGTGCGGCATCGACAGCGTCAACGACGGCGAGCTCGGCAAGACCAATTTCAACCATTACGTCCGCGGGCGCCTCTCGGGGTTCGAATCCCGGCCGTTCCGTCCCGGCCAGGACCCCGAGCCGCTCTCCATCGCCGGCCGCGACCGCATCCGCTTTCCGGAGTACTTCGCCACGGGCGGCCGCGGCTTCGGCGCTTTCGCCGGGGCCGGGCCGAGCCGGCCCCAGGTCTATTGCGTCGCGCCGCTCCAGTACGTCGGCCACGAGGCGCTGCGGGAAGATATCGAGCGCTTCCAGTCGGCGCTGCAGGAGGTGAAAGCCGGGGAGGCGTTCCTGCCCGCCAACACGCCGGGCACGATCGAGCACTGGCTGCGCAACGAGCATTACCCGGACGAGGAATCATTCGTCCACGCGATCGCCGAGGCGATGCGCGTGGAGTACCAGGCGATCACGGACGCGGGCTTCCTGCTGCAGATCGACGATCCCGACCTGCCCGACGGCTGGCAGATGTACCCCGGGATGAGCGTCTCCGACTACCGGCGCTACGCCACGCTGCGCGTGGACGCGCTCAACCACGCGCTGCGCGGCATTCCGAGCGAGAAAATCCGGCTGCACGTGTGCTGGGGCAGCTTTCACGGCCCGCACCAGCACGACATCCCCCTCAAGGACATCGTCGACATCATTTTCCGGGTGCGGGCGGGGAGCTACTCGATCGAGGCATCGAACCCGCGCCACGAGCACGAGTGGCGCGTATTCGAAAGCGTCAAGCCGCCGGAGGGCGCCGCGCTGATTCCCGGGGTCGTCGGCCATTGCACCGACTTCATCGAGCACCCGGAGCTGGTGGCCGAGCGGCTGGTGCGCTACGCCAACCTGGTCGGGCGGGAAAACGTGATGGGCGGGACGGATTGCGGACTGGGCCCGCGGGTCGGGCACGCCCGGATCGCCTGGGCGAAGCTCGAGGCGCTCGCCGAAGGCGCGCGCCTCGCGACCCGCCGGCTCTGGAACCGCCCGCACCGCGCCCGGCGGACGCTCAGGACGCAGCCCGTGCGGCGCGCGCCGCGCTCCATTCGCCCGCGCCGCCGCCCGACTTGACGGTGCCTTTGATCGTGTCGCCGGTGACGCGGCCGCTGTACTGGGCGTTGCCGGCTTTGAAACTGATCTGATCGCCGTTCATGCGCCCCTCGATGGCGGTTTCCTTCCCACCC
The DNA here is from genome assembly GCA_001771935.1 of Betaproteobacteria bacterium RIFCSPLOWO2_02_FULL_67_26. GTDB lineage: Bacteria > Pseudomonadota > Gammaproteobacteria > Burkholderiales > SG8-41 > SG8-41. The sequence goes on along the minus strand of MERD01000114.1, from coordinate 19,909 downwards.
GTCTTGAGCGTGCCGGTGACCACCTGGAAGCTCTGCTTCAGCGCGAGCTCCCCTGCCGGCAGTTTCCAGACGCCGCCCACCTTCGCCGGCACGATCCACAGGTAGGCGACGCAGTACGCGGCGCAGCCTTCCGTGACGCTCGCGGACAGCTCGCGGTCCGCCTTCCACCCCCCCATCGCGAAGGTGTTCGACACGATGCGGGTTCCCGGCTTGAGCGCAAGGAGCTTCGGGCGCAGCTTGAGATTATTTTCCTCCAGGAGAAAGAGCGTGATCACGGTGGCCTGCGAGAGATCGGCCTCGAACAGGTCTCCCTTCACGAAGCGGGCCCTGCCGGCGACGCGGGCCTTCTGCGCCCGCCAGGCGGCGTACTCCACCAGGTCGGCGTTGTACTCGACGCCGAGCGCGCGGGCGCCGCGCCGCGCAGCGCCGATGACGACCCGGCCGTCGCCCGATCCGAGGTCCAGCACGGAATCGCGGGCCGTGACCCGCGCGACGTCGAGCATCCTCGTCACCATGACGTCGTCGCTCGGGATCCACATGACGTCCTTGCCGATCTCGCCGGGATCCGGCAAGTGCGGCCGGGACGTCTGCGCGGCGGCGGCAACGCCCGCCAGCGCGCTCAGGACCAGCCACAGGAAGGGCCGGCGCAGGCGCCGCATGCAAGTCATACGACGTGATGCAGTGTTCCGCTTCCCGCCTTCAGGAGGCGGACTTGCCGGCGCGCGTGGCGCTCCACTCGCCGGAGCCTCCGCCGGACTTGACGGAGCCCTTGATCGCGTCGCCGGTGACGCGGCCGCTGTACTGGGCGTTGCCGGCCTTGAAACTGATCTGATCGCCGTTCATGCGCCCCTTGATGGCGGTTTCCTTCCCACCCGTCTTGAGCGTGCCGGTGACCACCTGGAAGCTCTGCTTCAGCGTGAGCTCCCCTGCCGGCAGTTTCCAGACGCCGCCCACCTTCGCCGGCACGATCCAGAGATAGGCGGTGCAATAGGACTCGCAGCCTTCCTTGCCGGTCGCCTCCACGCTGCGGTCGTGCTGCCACTCGCCCATGGTGAAGGAATTCGACACGATGCGCGTGCCCGGCTTGAGATCGAGGATCTTCGGCCGCAGCCGGAGGTTGATGTCGGGCAGCAGGAACATGGTGATCACGGTCGCCTGCGAGAAATCGGTCTCGAAGAGATCGGCCTTCATGAACTTCGCCTTCTCGCCGACGCCTTCTTGCGCGGCGTTGCGCCGGGAGAGCGCGACCATGTCGGGGTTGTACTCGATGCCGACCGCGCCACGGACCCCGCGCTTGGCGGCGGTGATGACGGTGCGCCCGTCGCCCGAGCCGAGGTCGATCACGTAGTCCTTCGGCATGACCTTGGCCAGGTCGAGCATCTTGTCCACGAGCGACTGGGGCGTCGGCACCCAGACCACGTCCTTGCCGGCCTGGCCGACTTCCGGCGTGAATTCCTGGCCCGCCGGCCGGTCCTGAGCAAAGGCGCAGGCGGCGACCAGGGGAACGAACAGCGTCAGGAAAGTACGACGCAAAAAGCGCGATGCGGTCATGCGGGTCCTCCGTCAAGGGAATCGCGATGATACCCGATTTACGCCGTTTCGCCCTCGGCGATGAACTGCAGCCGCGCGAGGTGGGCGTAGAGTCCGTCGGCGCGCAGCAGCTCGTTGTGCGTGCCGACCGCGTGGATGCGGCCGCGGTCCATGACGATGATGCGGTCGGCGTGGCGCACCGTCGCGAGGCGGTGCGCGATGACGAGCGTGGTGCGGCCGCGCGCCAGGCGCTCGAGCGCCTGCGCGACCTGGCGCTCGCTCTCGGCGTCGAGCGAGCTCGTCGCCTCGTCGAGCAGCAGCACCGGCCGGTCGGCGAGGATCGCGCGCGCGATCGAGATGCGCTGGCGCTGGCCGCCGGAGAGCTTGACCCCGCGTTCGCCGAGGTCGGTGTCGAATCCCTGCGGCAGGCGCTCGATGAACTCCAGCGCGTGCGCCGCGGCGCAGGCTTCACGCACCATGTCGAAGGTCGAATCGGGCCGGCCGAAGCGCACGTTCTCGGTGACGCCCGCGGCGAAGATCACCGGGTCCTGCGGCACCAGCGCGACCGCGCGACGCAGGCCGTGCGGCTCGCAGTGCCGGATGTCGGCGCCGTCGAGCAGGATGCGGCCCGACACCGGGTCGTAGAAGCGCAGGATCAGCGCGAAGATCGTGGACTTGCCCGCGCCGGACGGGCCGACCAGCGCCACGCGCTCGCCGGGATTGACGGCGAACGACACCGGGCCGAGCGCGACCGTTTCCGGCCGCCCCGGATAGGCGAACACGACCTCGTCGAAGCGGATCGTGCCTGCCACGCGTGGCGGCAGCGTGATGACGGGTGCCGCGGTGACGAGCTCGGGCCGGGTATCGAGCAGCTCCATCAGGCGCTCCGTCGCGCCCGCGCCGCGCTGGATCTCGCCCCACACTTCCGACACCGTTCCCGCCCCGCTCGCGACCACGGCGGCGTAAAACACGAAAGCTGACAGCTCGCCCGCGGTCAGGCGCCCGGCGAGCACGTCGTGGCCGCCGATCCAGAGGATCACCCCGACGGCGCAGAACCCGATCAGCATCACGAGCGAGATGAGCCAGGCCTTGACCCGCACGCGGTACACGCCCGCCGCGTAGGCCGCCTCGGCGGCCTGGTCGAACTTGCCGCGCGTCCGGTCCTCGTGGCCGTAGGCCTGCACGGTGCGGATCTCGTGGAGCGATTCGTCAACGTGCGCGGAGACGTCCGCGACCCGGTCCTGGTTGACGCGCGAGAGCCGCCGCACGCTGCGCCCGATCACGAGTATCGGCACCAGCGTCAACGGCACGCCCAGCACGATCAGCGCCGCGAGCCGTGGGCTGGTGGCGAACAGCAGTACGAGCGCGCCCGCCATCATCAGCGCGTTCCTGAGGAACATCGAGAAACCGAAACCGATCACCTGCCGCAGCTGCTCGCTGTCGTTGGTGACGCGCGAGCCGATCTCGCCGGTGCGCGACACGTCGAAGAACGCGGGGGAGAGCGTGAGCACGTGGCCGAACACCGCCCGGCGCAGGTCGGCAATGATGCGCTCGGCCACGCTCATCATGAGATAGAAGCGCGCGAAGGTCGCGCACGCCAGCACGATCGACACCGCCACCACGCCGGCGAGCGCGGTGTTGAGCAGCCGCGGGTCGCCGCTGCCGAAGCCGCCGTCCACCACGTGACGCACGCCCTGCCCGAGCAGCAGCACGCTGCCCGCCGCGACGACCAGCGCCGCCAGCGCGCCGGCAACGTGCAACCGGTAGGGAACCAGAAATCGGCCAAGGCGCAGCAGGTGGGCGAGATCGCCCTTGGGTGGCGCGACGAAGGATGGACTCAATGCCACGCCGCTATCCTAACATTCGCGGCAGCCGGCCGGCCCACCGCGAGGGCCGCGACGGGTAAACTCACGCCCTGTCGGCGAGCAGGCGGGCGTGCAGCCTGAGCACCACCAGCGTCGCCACCATGATGACCAGCAGCACGGCAATGACACCCATCTGCCAGACCGGGCCGCAATCGGACACGCGCAACCGGCCGCTGGCGCACGCATCAACCAGTTCCATGACCAGCCCCGTGGTGTTCAATTCCGCTCCCTGGGTTCGGCGATCGCGCTCGGCACAGGCGCCATTGTAAACACCTCGCGCACGCTGCTCATTCCACGGTCCTCAAATCCGCGCTTCCGGAAACGGCTCCCTATATTATGGCTCGCCCGGCATCGGCACCCAGGGCCACCTGACGGCCGAGCTGTTCAAGCAGCGCGCCGATTAGATCACGATCCACGAATCACGATTCACGCGTCTTCCCCTAGCGGGCGCCGGGGACATTCCGCGTCTTGAGGAACTGCTCGAGCGTTTCTCCGCGGAACGCCGACACCATCTCCGGGTTCGAGACCCCCTTCACGCGCGCGAGCTTCTCCAGGCAGAAGAAGCTCGCGCCGTATCGGATCAGCGCCACCCAGTCGAGCTCGCGCACCATGCGGCGCTCCCCGGCGGCAAGACCCGCCTCCTCGAACGCCGCCTCGGGGTCCTCCTTGAACAACGCGCGCTTCGCGGGCCGGGTCAGCCCGTGCAGGAAACGGTTGAGCCGCAGCCCCCTGCCGCTCCGCTCGAGATCGAAGAGGTAGGTCCCGGCAAGCGTTTCGATGCCCTTGAGTTGCGGATTCATCCGTCAGTCGATCTTCACGCCGGCGGATTTCACGACCTCGCCGAATTTCGCGTAATCGGCCCGGATCAGCGCGGAGAATTCCTTCGGCGTGGTGACGAAGGGGTCGAGCGCGATCTTGCGGATGCGCGCGGCCGTGTCCGGATCCGCGAGCATCCGGCCGGCCTCGGCACGCAGGCGGTTGAGCACGGGCGATGGCAGGCCCGCCGGGGCGAACAAGCCGAGCCAGGGATTCACTTCGACGCCGGGGAAAGACTCGGAGAGCGCCGGCAGGCCCGGATACGCCGCGTTGCGCCTGCCGGCCAGGGCAAGGGCGCGCAGCCTGCCCGCGCGGACGTGAGGGGCCGCCGAGCTGCCGCCGAACATCACCGACACCTCGCCGCCGAAAAGGGCCACCAGGGCCGGACCGCCGCCCTTGTACGGCACGTGCACGAGGTTGATGCCGGTGCGGCTTTTCAGGAGCTCCATGGCGAGGTGGTGCTGGCTGCCGTTGCCAATCGAGGCGTAGGTGAGCGGCGGCTTCGCGCGGCGCGCGTAGTCCACGAATTCCTTCGGGTTCTTCACCGGCAGCGACGGGTGGACCGCCAGCAGCATCTGCGTGGAAACCAGGCTCGCGACCGGCGTCAGGTCCTTCAGCGTGTCGTACGGCAGCTTGCGGTACACATGCGGGCTGATGACGATCTGGCCGTCGGCGGCGAGAAACAACGTGTGGCCGTCGGGCGTCGCCCGCACGGCGGTTTCAGCTGCGAGATTGCCGGCCGCGCCCGGGCGGTTGTCCACCACCACGGTCTGTCCGAGCAACTCGGTCAGCTTGGGCGCAATCACGCGCGCGAGGTTGTCGGTCGCGCCGCCCGGCGGGTTCGGCACCAGCAGCCGGATCGGCCGCGAGGGATAGCCTTGCGCGCTCGCGGCGGCGATCCCAAGGCACAAGGCACAAGGCAAAAGGCATAATGTGCGAAGCAGATTGAGCATTGTATTCCTCCCTTGAATGACTCCTTGTGACTTGTGCCTTATGCCTTTTGCCTTGCCTTCAGGCGGGCTCTTCAAAGAGCGCCACCGCCATCGCCGCCGTCATCGGCAGGTAGTAGTTCTGGTGCACCTTCCTGGTTTTCTCGGAGAGCGCGCCGCGCATCGCCAGCCACATGACCTCCTCCGCGCCCTCGGTGCCGCCGAGCCGGATGTAGTCGGCGTGCGTCATCTTCGTCAGCGCGCCCGGGTCGCTGTCGATCAGCTCGAGGAACTTCAAATCCCATTCCTCGTTGTTGAAGCCGGCGCGCTCGCCGTTCAGCTGGTGCGACAGGCCGCCGGTGCCCACCACGACCACCTTCAGGTCTTCGGGATAGGACAGCACCGCGCGGCGCACCGCCTGGCCGAGCTTGTAGCAGCGCAGCGGCGTCGGCAGCGGGTGCTGCAGCACGTTGATCTCCACCGGCACGATCTTCCCCGGCCAGTCCGGCGCCGGCGGCCAGAACATGGTGAGCGGAGAATGGCAGCCGTGGTCCAGCGGCAGATCCTGGAACACCGAGATGTCGAACTCCTCGTTGACCAGCGATTCCGCCATGTGCCGCGCCAGCGCCGGGTGCCCCTTCAACGGCGGCACCGGGCGCGGGCCGAGGCCTTCGTCGGCAATCGGGTACTCGGCGCTCACCCCGAGCGCGAAAGTCGGGTAGTGGTCGAAGAAGAAAGTGGTCGCGTGGTCGTTGTAGAAGAACACCAGCACGTCGGGCTTGCGCTCGGCGAGCCACTTCGTCACCGGCTCGTAGCCCTTGAACAGCGGCGCCCAGTCCGGATCGCCCTGCTTCTTGCGGTCGTACGCCATTGCGATCGTGGGCACGTGGGAGGTGCCGATGCCGCCGATGATGGTTGCCATGTTCAAAGCACGGGGATCTTTACGTGCAGCACAGCGGGGCGGCCGCCGCGCACCGCCGCGAGGCAGCGCTGGATGGCTGCCGGCACCGCATCCGGGTCCGTCAGCTTCTCGCCGTAGCCCCCCGCCGCTTCGCAGATCTTCGAGAATTCGACGTCGGGAGCGAGCCGCGCCCCGAACTCGCCGAGCGATTTCGCCGCGCCGTCCGGGTACATCCGCAGCGTCGATTCCTTCACCGCCGACCACCCTGAATTGTCGAGCACGACAGTGAAGATCGGGATCTTGTACTGCTGCGACACGGCGTACACCGAGGACGGGTTTCCGAAGTAGAAACTGCCGTCGCCGGCCAGCTGCACCACGGTCGCGTCAGGACGGGCGAGCTTGGCGCCGAGCGCGATGCCGCCCGAGCAGCCCAGGCCGCCGCCGCCGAAACCGAGCGACGTGCCGGGCCGCGTCCGCGTGATCTGCCGGTACACCACCCCGGCGTTGCGTATCGACTCGTTGACGATGATGTCGTTCTCGCCGAGCGCCCTGGCAATCTCCGCGCAAAGGTAGTGCGTGTTCACGGCGCCCGGGGCCCCCTTGGCCGCGGCCAGCTTCGCCGCCTCCGCGCGGCGCTCTCCGCGCTCGCGCGTCATGGCCTCGAGGCGCTTCGCCGCCGCATCGCGGAACGCGGGCGTCGCCTTCGCCTTGAGCGCCTCGATGAGCTGCGCGAGGATCAGCGTGCTGTCGCCCGGCAAGCGCAGGTTCGACGGAAAGCCCCAGATCGGGAAACGCTCCTTCACGACGTCGACGTCGATCTGCGCCCACCAGGTATCGGGGTTCTCGCGGGTGTCCCTCGGGATCCACGGCACGTCCACGTCCACCAGCAGCCCGACGTCGGCCTCGGCCACGTGCTTTCCCGGCACCATGCCGCCGAAGCACGGCGAGGCGCGCGAGATGTTGAGATGGACCGGGTTGAACTCGAACACGCGGATGCCGGCGAACTGTGCCAGCGCCTCGATCAGTCCCGGCGCCCGGGCGTTGCGGCCCGCGTACGACGTGATGAGTATCGGGTGCTTCGCCGCGAGCAGGCGATCGGCGATGGCGCCAACCAGGCCCGCTTCCGCCGCGCCCGCGCCCGAGGGCCCGTAGCGCTCTTCGGGAAACGAGCGCACCGCGGCCGCGTCCCAGGTCTGGGCGAGCGTCTCGCGCGGCAGCATCAGGTACACCGGCCCCCGCGGATCGCTGTGCGCGACCGTGTGCGCGCGGCGCAGAACTTCCTTGGTGATGACCCCGCTCGGCAGCGTCCATTCCCATTTCACGTAGTTGCGGACGATCCCGCCCTGGTCGAACGGCTCCTGGATGAAGTGCACGTAGGTGTCGCGCGAGCCGGGCAGCTCGCCGCGCACCGTGTACGGCGCCTTTCCCGCCATCAGCAGCACCGGAACGCGGCTGCGGCAGGCGTCGTGCATCGCCATCGCCGAGTTCGAGGTGCCCGCGTCCACGTGCACCATCACCGCCTGCCCGCGGCCGGTCGCCATCGCGTAGCCGACCGCCATGTTCACGGCGGTGTTCTCGTGCGGGCACAGCAGCGGCGTCGGGAACTTGCGCCCCTCGCCGCGCCAGCGCGCCATTTCCTCGATCAGCGGCGCGTAGTCGGTGCCGAAATTGCAGAACAGGTACTCGATGCCGATCTCGTTCAGGCCCTCGAGAAAGAAGTTCGCGGTCGTTTGCAGGTTGACTTGCGGGGCTTTATCCATATCAAGCACTCCCCCACACTTCGCGCGCGACCTCCAGCACCAGCGCGAGCTTGCGGCGCTGGTCGTCTTCGGTCATCTTGTTGCCGTGGTGCGTGCTGGAGAAGCCGCACTGCGGGGACAGGCACAGGTTCTCGAGCGGGACGAACTTCGCCGCGGCCTCGATGCGGCGCTTGAGGTCGTCCTTCTTCTCGAGCGCCGGGAACTTCGAGCTCACCAGCCCGAGCACGACCTTTTTCCCCCTCGGCACATGGCGCAGCGGCTCGAAGCCCCCGGCCCGTTCCGTGTCGTACTCGAGGAAGAACCCGTCCACGTCGAGCCGCGAAAACGCGATCTCGGCGACGAAGTCGTAGCTACCGCTGGCGAGCCACGTGCTCATGAAATTGCCGCGGCAGGTATGGATGGCGACGGTCATGTCGTCCGGCACGTCCCGTATCGCCGCGTTCACCGCGTCGGTGTACATTTCCGTGTCCTTCCTCGGCTCGTCGCCCAGCTTGCGGAACGTTTCCTGCACCTTCGGGTCGCCCATCATGGCGACCGTCGTGTCGTCGATCTGCAGGTAGCGGCAGCCGGCCTGGTAGAGGTCGCGGATCTCCTCGCGATAGGCTTGCGTCAGGTCGGCCCAGAATTCCTTCACGTCCGGATAGGACTTCCGGAGCGCCTCACGGTCGCCCCGCGCGTGCAGCATCGCCGGCGAGGGCATGCAGAACTTGGGCGTGCGGTGCGTGACGCTCTTGAGGAACTTGAAGTGGTCCAACATGCTCGGCTTCGAGCGCCGGAGCTTCCCGCTCACCCGCATCAGCGGCGGCTGCTCGTCGGCGCCCTGGAAATGCACGCCGAAGGTGGCGCCCTGGACCGTTTCGACGCCGTCGAAGCCGCGCAGGAAGTCGATGTGCCACCAGTCGCGGCGGAATTCGCCGTCGGTGATGCCCTGCAGCCCGACCGACTCCTGGAACGCGACCACGTCGCGGATGCACTTGTCCTCGACCGCCCGCAACTGCGCGGCGTTGATCTCGCCGCGCTTCGCCCGCTCGCGCGCCTCCTTCAGCTCGGGCGGGCGCAACAGGCTCCCGACGTGATCAGCCCGAAACGGGGGTTGCTGCGCAGTTTGCGCCATGATGGCTCCTCCTGACTTCAATATTCTATGGTAACGGCAAGGGCTCAGGTAATGGCATTCGCGCGCCGCACGCTCGCGATCATGCTGGAGACCAGCAGGAAATTGCGTCGCCCCTCGACGGTTGCCGCGGCCTCCCGGAGCTCCTCGAAATTCTGCCTCCGCTCCGCTTCGGTCTTGGCGATCAGCCGCTTCAGGTTCCTGACCGAGTATTCCTGCACGTACTCGAGGTTCACGGTCCGGCGCTGGCGCACGTAGAGATCGAGCAGCCCCGCGTCCCCCTCCCCGCGGCAGACCCGGGAGAGCTTTTCGGCGAGGTTGATGGCGTCGTGTATGCCGCCGTTCAGCCCGAATGCGCCGATCGGGTTGTTGAGGTGCGCCGCGTCGCCGGCCAGCAGCGCGCGCCCGGCCCGGAAGTCGCTGGCGACGCGCTGGTGCACCTTGTAGATGCTCTTGTACATGATCGGATAGCTTCCCGCCTTCGGCTGGAAGCCCTGCATGAGCCGCTCGACGTTGCGCTCCGAAAGCGCCGCCATTTCGTCCTCCTCGGGCGCGACCGGGAACAGCACCCGCCACATCCCCGGCGGACCGTCACCCGGCATCTTGAACATCGCGTTCCAGTCCACCGGGTCGGCGACGTAGGCGTTCAGCGTGTAGCCGTGCGGCTCGTAGTCGTAGGTCGTGCTCGCCACGAGGAAACGCTCGGGCCACGTGTAGCCTTCGAACCCCACGCCCATGCATTTCCTCACCGTGCTGCGGCCGCCGTCGGCGCCGACCAGCCACTCCGCGTCGAACTTTTCGACGCCGCCCGGCGTCCGCGCCGTCACCGTGACCTTGCCGGCGTCCTGCGAAAAGTCGGTGACCTCGTGCGAAAAGCGCACCTCGGCATTCGGGCATTCCGCCAGCTTCGAGTGAAGGATCGGGGTCAGGCGGTGCTGCTCCAGGTGCAGGCGGTAGGGATACGGCGTCAGGTCCTTGATGAGCGTCACGTCCCATTCCACGATGACGCCTTCTTTTCTGTCGCGGATCTGCCAGCGCGGCACCGGGATCGCGGTCTTGTGCATCTCGTCGGTGATCCCGTACGGCGCCATCATCTCGAGCGAAGGCGGATGGTAGGTGCCCGCGCGCAGGTCCACGGTGAGCCCGGGCTCCGCTTCCAGCACCAGCACGGAAATATCCCGCTTCGCGAGCGCGAGAGCGGTCAACAGCCCGACCGGGCCCGCCCCGGCCACAACGACTCTTGGGGTCTTCGCCATCGTTCCGGATTTTCTCACTCTTTCCGTGCGAAATTCGGTGGAACGGCACTACCGCGTACGCATCGTGAACGCCAGCATTACGTTCGTCACGGCGAACAGCGTGAGGGCGCTCAGCGCGAGCGACCAGTGGATACCGATCAGGCTGCCCGCCAACCCCACCGTGATGCCGCTGAACGCGCGCAGGCCGTTGCTGGACATCTGGAACAGCCCCACGACGCGGCCGCGCAGGTGCCCCGGCGCTTCGAGCTGGACCAGCGCCTGGGCCATGGAGCTGTATGCGAGGCTCAGGAATCCCGCCACGAACATGAGCGCGACGGCGACGGGATAGCTGTCCGTCGCCGCGAAGCCGGCGATGCTGATGCACCACAGGACCGTCAGGACGATCGCGGTCTGGGGCGTGGAGCGGAGCAACCCCCTCATCTCCAGGATCACGCCGCCAATGAACGCGCCCCCGGCATTGGCGGCCAGCAGGACGGCGTAGGAAAAATCCGCCTTCTCGGTGCCCAGGTCGTTCGCGTATTCGGGCATTTGCGCCTGGAAGGCGTTGCCCACGAGCAGCGAGGACACGCCCGCCAGCAGGATCATGGACCGGACCGTGCGGTTGCCCGATACGGCACGGTAGGTCCGCACCGCGTCCGCCCAGCCGCCGCCGGGCGCCGGCCTGCCCGTCGCGCCGTGCCGTCGCGCCCCGTACGGGGCTTTCCACAGCCACCAGACCAGCGGGAGGTAGATCAGGACGTTCACCAGCAGCCCCACCGCCGGTCCCAGCAGCAGCATGAGCCCTCCCCCGATCGCGGGACCGAGCAGTATGCCGAACTGGCGGCCCGTGGCGTTCAACCGCACCGCGCTCACGAGGTGGTCGCGCCCGACGATGTCGTGGATCAGCACCTGGCTCGCCGGCGCCCACAGCACCCCCGCCAACCCGTGGATGACAAGCAGCACGGCCGCGTGCCATATCTCGATCGTATCGGTGAAGAACAGGACGGCCCATGCGAACGAGACGGCCATGAACATCAGCATCGCGACCTGGATGATGCGCCGGCTGTCGAAGCGGTCGGCCATCGCCCCGAAGTACACCGAGAAAAACAGGAACGGCAGCCAGTGGGAGAGCACCGCGAAGCCCGCCAGCGCCGGAGAATGAAACTTCTCGAACATGACCCAGTAGCTGATCACGTGCTCGATGTTGTCGGCCATCATCGCGGCCGCGGTCGTCACGACGTAGACCCGGAAGGCGGGGTGGCGGAGCGCCGCGAACGAGGGCGGCTCGGCACGGTCCGCCGCGCCGGCAAGGACTGGTTCTGTCATGAACTCAGGGCGTGCTACGGGACGCGGCCTGACACTGCGGCCTCATCCCTCATCCCTTCCCTCAGATACACCGGGATGTCCGTGGTGGGCGGGCGCGCGGGCACCTGGAAGAAGAGGTCGGCAACGAACCCGCGGTGGTAGCTCGTGTGAGTGACGATGTGGAGCAGGACCTCGCCGCGCGTCATCACGCCCGGGTTGCCGCCGATCAGGGTGAAATTCACCTTCTCGTCGAGCGCGGCCTCCGACAGCGCGTCGCTCCAGGCGATGTACCAGCGGTCGATCTCCTGCTGCAGGCGCCACAACTCGGCAAGCGGCGGATGGTCCTTGGTATTTCGGGTTTCGTAGCCGTGTTCCCGCCCCTCGAGGTGCGCCTGCCAGATCCGGTCGATGACGTAGTTGTGATTGAGCGTGTGCACCATGTTCCGGAACAGCGATTGCCGCTCCTTGATCGCCTCGCCGGCGGGCAGCGCGGCGACGGCGTCGAAGATCATCCGGTTGGCCCAGGCGTTGTAGCGCGTGAGCATGCGCGCGGTGCGGGTATTCATCATGATGCGGACTCGCTGATTACGGACGTGCGCAATTATGACATTCAATCGTGACATTGTTCACGGGCCCCACCCGCTGATCCCCATTCGTGAAGATTGCCACTGACAGCACGCCGGGCGGATGCTATCGCTATCCGGTTTGATCGGTCTGCGATCACAAGAACAAGGAATGTGCAGGGGGCAACTTCAATGTTTCGGGGGAAACATGCACGTTTTGATTGCTTCGATTGGATGGTTGCCATACCTCGGGCGGGTGGGCCTGCTCGCCGCCGCGTATTTCGCGGCGGCCAAGGTCTCGCTCATGTTCGCCATCCCGCCCGGCTACGCCACGGCGGTTTGGCCTCCGTCGGGGATCGCCCTCGCGGCTGCTCTCCTGCTCGGCCCCCGTTGCTGGCCGGGAATCTGGCTGGGCGCAGCGCTCGTCAACCTCACGGTGGCCGCGTCGCCATTCGCTGCGATCCTCATTGGCACCGGTAACACCCTGGAAGCACTTACGGGGGCGGCCCTGGTACGGCGATACATCGCCGACACCCCCCCCTATTTCGATCGCGTGCGGAACGTCGTCATGTTCGTCGCTTTCGCGGCCGTGTGCTCCACCGTCGCCGCCACGATCGGGGTCGGGTCGCTCGCGCTGGAGCGCTCGGTCCCCTGGCCGGAGTTCGTCCCGAACTGGGGAACCTGGTGGCACGGAGACACCGCGGGCATCATCATCGTCACGCCGCTGATCCTCACTTGGATCGTGCGCTACGACATTGCCTGGTCTCCGGCAAAGAAATGGGAAGCCGCCGGATTCGCATCGTCACTGCTGCTGACCGCATTCCTGGTTTTCGGCAACGGCACCCCGAAGTTTTCCTCGTTGCCGCTCACTTTCGTGATCCTGCCGTTCATCATCTGGGCGGCATTCCGCTTCAGCCGGCGCGAGGTCACCACGGCGATCGCAGCAGTGTGCTCCATCGCCGTGTGGTACACCGTCGAGAGACAGGGCCCTTTCGCCCTGGATACGCTCAACCTGTCGCTGTTGCTGCTTCTGGCGTTCATCAGCACCATCGTGGCGACCGGCCTCATGCTGAGCGCCGCGGTAGGCGAGCGCAATCGCAACAGGGAAAAGCTCGAACAGGCGCTGCGCGACCTTCGGGAGCAGGCAAGTACCGATCCGCTGACAGGGCTCGCGAACCGGCGCTCCTTGTGGGAGTTTCTGCAGCGCGAATGGATCCGCGCGAGGCGCCGCAAGTGCCCTATCGCCATCGTCATGATCGATCTCGATCACTTCAAGCCGGTGAACGACACCTTCGGGCACGATGCCGGAGATTACGTGCTGACCGAGGTCGCGGGGCTGCTCAAGACCCATGTCCGCGCCAGCGATATCGCCTGCCGTTTCGGGGGCGAGGAGTTCGCGCTCGTCCTGCCCGATGCCACGCTCGACGCCGTGCGGCGCAGGGCCGAGGGCATCAGGGAAGCGATCGGGCGCCTCGAGCCGGGCCATCGCGGGAGACGGCTCGGACGCGTCACCGCGTCGCTCGGCGTCGCGCTGTTCCCGGACCATGCGGATGATCCCGAGTCCCTGCTGCGCGCGGCGGACCAGGCCTTGTACGAGGCCAAGACCACCGGCCGCAACCGGGTGCTCATCAGTTCCGCGAGCCGCGCCCGGCCCCAGCCGTCCAGGGCGGCCGACTTCAAGCAACAGGCGTAAGATAATAAAAATGCCGGCGATACCAGGAGATTCCGATGGCAGGTGACTTGACCCAGGCGCTGGCGCGATTCGCGGCCACGTTGACGTACGACCAGATACCGGACTCCGCCCGGGAGCACTGCAAGAACCTGTTGCTCGACGCGGTGGCGTGCGCGCTGGCCGGGAAACAGGGGGAAGAAACGCACCAGGTCGCGGCGTTCGCCGCGGCGCTGGCCCAGTCGACGGAAGCGAGCATCATCGGCGGCGACCGGCTGTCGCTCGCCGGCTCCACCCTGCTGAACGGCTTTCTCATCACCGCCGTCACCATGTGCGATGTCCATCGCGCCACCCTCACCCACATCACGCCGGAAGTCGTGCCGCCCGCGCTGGCGATCGCGGAGCGCGACGGGCTGTCCGGGCGCGATCTGCTGGTGGCCCTCGCCGCCGGCGGCGAGGTGATGACCCGCATCGGCATCGGGATGGACTGGCCCGCGGCACGCGCCAGGGGTTGGCACGGACCGGGCGTCCTCGGCCCGTTCGGCGCGGCCACGGCGGTCGGACGCTTGCTGGGATTCGACGAAGAAACCATGGCGCGGGCCTACGGTCTTGCGGGCAGCCAGTCCGCGGGCACGTTCGCCGCGTGGGGCACGCCGACCGTCAAGTTCCACCAGTGCCGGGGCGCGCTCTCGGGACTGATGGCGGCGCTGCTTGCGCAGCAGAAGTTTGTGGCCACGCGCGAATTCCTCACCGCGAAGGACGGTGGGCTGTTCAATACCTACTCGAACGGGGGACGTCCCGACCTCGTCACGGCGGAACTCGGAAAACGCTGGGAGCTGGAGCAGATCGCGCTGCGCCTGTGGCCGTCCGCCTCCACCATCCAGGGTTTCGCCACTGCGATGTTCGAACTCGTGGAAAAGCACCGCGTGAGTTTCGACCACGTCAGGAAGGTGCGCGTCTTCATGAACCAGGCCGGGGTGGACATGCACGGGATGTTCCCCCGCTACCAGGGCAAGTTCGAGGCGCTGCTGTCGACCCACTACTGCGCGGCCGCGATCCTGCACGACCGGGCGCTGACGCTTGCGCAGTTCGAGCCCGCGCGCTACAACGACCCGACGCTTGCGCGCTTTGCCGCCGAGCAGGTGGAGACGAAGGTCGATTCCTCGCTCACCGGCGTCCAGTCCATCGTGGAGGCCGACCTGGCCGACGGCAGGACCGTTGCGGTGCGTTGCGATCACTCCAGGGGATCGCCCGAGAACCCGCTCACCCGGGCGGAGATCGTGGAAAAGTTCCGCGCCTACGGCAAGAGCGTGCTGCCGGGCGCGCGCGTCGAGGAGGCAATCGCCGCGATCACGAGGCTGGAAGACCTCAAGTCCGTGCGCAGCTTGATGGATACCCTGAGAGCGGGCGAGGCGCCGCGGGCGCGCCGGTCGGCGTGAGACACGGTGACGCGCCGGTGAACGCATCGTTGGCAACGGGCTCCAGCGCCGCCGGCAGCCTGATCGAGATCGAGGACATCCGGTTCTCCTACAACAACAACCGGGTCCTGAACGGCATCAACCTCGAGGTGCCGCGCGGGAAGGTGGTCGCCATCCTCGGCGCGAGCGGCGTCGGCAAGACCACGCTGCTGCGCCTCATCGGCGGGCAGCTGCGGCCC
>MERD01000114.1:0-4519 GCA_001771935.1 Betaproteobacteria bacterium RIFCSPLOWO2_02_FULL_67_26 | reverse complement strand
AGCGCAGCGGCCTTTTCACCGACCTCTCGACGTTCGAGAACATCGCCTTCCCGATGCGCGAGCGCACCGCGCTGCCGGACCCGGTGATCCGCGACCTGGTGCTGATGAAACTGCACGCGGTGGGGCTGCGCAGCGCCCATCGCCTGATGCCGAACGAGCTGTCGGGCGGGATGCAGCGGCGGGTGGCGCTGGCGCGCGCCATCGCGCTCGATCCCATGCTCATCATGTACGACGAGCCGTTCGCGGGGCTCGACCCGATCTCGCTCAACGTGATCGCGAACTTGATCCGGCGCCTGAACGACGCCCTCGGGGTGACCTCCATCGTGGTCACTTACGACGTCGTCGAATCGCTCAAGGTCGCCGACTTCATCTACTTCATCTCCGAAGGCGTCGTCGCGGCGCACGGCACCGTCGCCGAGGTGAAAACTTCGCAGGACCCCTTCGTGCGCCAGTTCGTCGACTGCCTGCCCGACGGACCGGTGGCTTTCCACTACCCCGCCAAGCCGCTCGCCGCCGAGTTGCGCCTCGCCGGCGGCGCGTGAATCACTTCAGAAAAAGCTCGTACAGCATCAGCAGGATCTCGAAGACGATCAGGATCACGATGTAGAGCTCGAGCCGCAGCGAGTGGCGGCTCTGCTGCTGCTGGAGGAGGGTCTGCGCGGTGCTGGAGATGAGATTGAGCTTGCGCTCGAGCACGGCGTGGCGCTCCTTGATCTCGAATTCGTCCTCGAGGCGCAGGAACAGCCCCTCCAGGTCGGGCCGGTCCCACAGCAGCTCCGGCTTCTCGCCCACTTCCGCGGCTCCGACCATGAGATGCCCGGAGAGCAGCATCGCGCCGATGTGCCGGGAAAGATCCCGGGCCGGCGCGCTGATGCGGCCGGTCGCCTGCAGCTCGGAGGCGAGCGGCTCGATGCGCTCGAAAGTGCCCGCGATCCGGGTCTCGTAGCGGGCCAGCAGCACGCTCTTCGAGAGCACATCCGCGATCACCTGCAGCCGCTCGATCTCGTCGGTCGCAAGGAAGACCGTGTCGCCCTGCATGCCTTCCCGCGCCTTGAAATCGATGCGGATCCGGACCTCGTCGGTCTCGGGCTCGGGCAGGGCGCCGGTGAGCGAGGGGCCGATCTGGCCGAAGAAATCCGACTCCTCGCGCTCGGTCGTGTCGAAGAACACCACGACGCCGTAGCGAAACAGCACCGCCAGCCCGCCGCCCGGCACCGATACCGCGACCGGGTTCGAGGCCAGCCGTTCCTCCGCCTTCCATACGCGCAGGTCGACGCGGTCCGCGATCAGTATCGCGCGCGCCCTGAAATCGGGGCGGTACGCCATCAGCGCCTAGTCGACGCGCATGCCGATGGCCTTCACCACCTTCCCCCACTTCTCGACTTCACTGCGCACGTACGCGCCGAACTCATCGGGCGTGCTGTTGAGCGGGGTGAGCCCCTGGGCGGCCATGCGCTCCTTCACATCCGGCAGCTTTACCACCTTGAGCATTTCCGCATTGAGCCGCGAGACGGCCTCCCGGGGGGTGCCGGTCGGAACCAGCAGGCCGTACCACGGGCCCGCCTCGTAGCCCGAAACGCCCGACTCGCTGACCGTCGGCAGGTCCGGAACCAGCGGCGAGCGCTGCGCGCTCGTGACGGCGAGCCCCCGCAGCCTGCCGGACTTGACGTGGTGGACCACCGAGGGCATGGTCGCGAACCCGACCGCGGCTTCGCCCGAGACCAGCGCGACCACCGCCGGGCCGCCGCCTTTGTACGGGATGTGGAGCATCTTGGTTCCCGCCAGGCTGTTGAAGAGCTCCCCCGCGAGGTGCGGCTGGCTGCCGCTTCCCGAGGAGGCGAAGTCGAGCTGCCCCGGGCGCGCCTTCGCGAGCGCGATCAGCGCCTTCACTGAATGCACGGGCACCGAGGGGTGCACCACCACGATGTTCGCGGTGGACGCGAGCAGGGTGACGGGCGCGAAATCCCTCACGAGGCTGTAGCCGAGCTTCCGGTAGAGGGTGGCGCTCACCGAGTGCGCGGTGGTGGCCATGAACAGCGTATAGCCGTCCGGCGGCGATTTCGCCGCGATCTCCGCGCCGATGTTCGCGCCGCCGCCGGGACGGTTTTCCACGACCACCTGCTGGCCGAGGTAGCCGGAGAGCTTCGGCGCAATGATGCGCGCCGTCGCGTCGGTGCCCCCGCCCGGCGGGAAGGCCAGGATCATGCGCACCGGCCGGTTCGGGTACTGCGCGGACGCGGTTGCGGCACACGCCAGACCCGCAACGATGCAGACCAGCCAGACGCGATAGCAGGGTTTCATGCGCTCCTCCGTTTGTCAGTATCCCGTATCAATTGACGCGGATGCCGGCGGTCCGGACCACCTTGCGCCACTTGTCGATTTCCGAGCGGATCAGGGAACCGAACTGCTCGGCGGTGGTGCCGGCGGGCGTCAGCCCCGCCGCCTGCAGCCGGTCCCGCCCCTCGCGCTGCGTCACCACTTTCATGGATTCCCTTTGCAATGCGGCGATGACGGCGCCCGGCGTGCCGGCCGGCGCGAAGAGCCCCGCCCACAGCACCAGCTCGTATCCGGGGAGCCCCGCCTCGCCCATCGTCGGAATGTCCGGCGCGGACGTCATGCGCCCGGTGCTGGAGACCCCAAGGCCCCGCAACCGACCGGACTTGATGTAGGGCAGCGCCGTGGGCAGCGCGGGAAACCCGACAGCGACCTCGCCCGTCAGCAGTGCGACAGTGGACGGCGCGCCGCCCTTGTAGGGCACATGGTTCATTCGTACGGCCGCCATCTGGGAAAACAGCACCCCTGCCAGGTGGCCGGCGCTGCCGGAGCCGGCGGAGGAGTAGTCGACCTGGCCGGGACGCGCCTTCGCCAGGCCGACGACCGCCTTGAGCGAGTTCGCG
Source organism: Betaproteobacteria bacterium RIFCSPLOWO2_02_FULL_67_26 (assembly GCA_001771935.1). Lineage (GTDB taxonomy): Bacteria > Pseudomonadota > Gammaproteobacteria > Burkholderiales > SG8-41 > SG8-41. The sequence continues at coordinate 1,622 of MERD01000114.1, read as the reverse complement.
GGAAGCGACGTGTGCACCGTCAGCACGAGCGGCGTGTAAGCGAGCTGCGTGACCGGCGCGAGGTCCTCGAGCAGGCGGTAGTTGAGCTTGCGCTCGAGGCTCACGCTGAGCGCCTGGTCTAGATTTCCAAGCAGCAGCGTGTAGCCGTCGGGCGGCGCCTTGGCGGCGGCTTCGCCCCCGATGGTGCCGGAGGCCCCGGGGCGGTTGTCCACGACGACCTGCTGGCCCAGGGCTTCACCCAGCTTCTGTCCGACGATCCGCGCCAGCGTGTCGGAGCTGCCGCCCGGTGGAAACGGGACGATCAGGCGTATCGGGCGGTTCGGATATTGGGCCTGCGCCGGCGCGGCCGCCGCCCACGCGCAGCATAAGACGAGCATCCAACCCCAGGCACCCCGTTTCATCGCTCCTCCCTTTCAAGGACGTTCCCGCCGCAGGCTCCGCCGGAGCGGCGGGCGCGACCGTAGCCACCTGCGTCTAGTGTGCCACCAAACGCCTCAGCCCGGCGCGACCGTGACGGCCTGCCCCACCTGGATGCCGAGCACCGTGGCCGCGCTGCCCGAATTCGCCGCCAGCTCGACCAGCCCCAGGCTGTTCTCGTACCAGAACGGCGCGCCCGGGGCCACGTCGGAGAACACGCGCGCGTGCGCGATTTCGCGCCCGTTCACGGCCAGCGCGCGCGCGCGCCGCAAGCCGCCCGCCCGCAGCCCGGTCAGCGCGTTGCCGTAGTGGTCCACGTAGATCACCTCGGCCAGATCGTCCGCCCCGAAGCTCTGCGCGAGCCTCGCCTTCGCCTCCAGCTTCGCGGCGCGGCGGTCCCCGCGCGCGAGCATGCCCGCGACCGGCGCGAACAGGTCGCGGCCGTGGAACGACGCAGTGAGGCTTTGCGGCTTCCAGCCGATGGAAAAAACATCGGCTCTTTTTGCGCGCGCGGCAGTGACCGAGATGAGGCCGTTGTCGGGGCCGACGAACCAGCGGTCGTCGGCGAGCACCGCGACCGGCTTGCGCGCGCCGCCCACGCCCGGATCCACCACCGCGAGCGTCACGCTCCCCGCCGGGATCCGCGCCGCGAGCGCCGCGAGCAAGTGCGCGCCGGCCTTGACGTTGAACGCCGGCGCCTCGTTGAGCAGGTCCACCACCCGCGCCTCCGGCGCGACCTGGTGCAGCACCGCCTTCACCTGCCCGACGTAGAGGTCCGCGGCGCCGAAGTCGGTGAACAGGCAGATCATGCGGGGATTCTAGCCTCTCACTGCGGGGAGCGCAGGAGAAGACCCGCATGATTCGAGCAACCATCTGCTATAGCACACCTCAAATAGCGCGGTTCAACGAACCAATGGACGCAGGACATCGTCAAATTCAAGAAGTCTCGTAGCCTTGATGATCAGTCCGAGATTGTTCGGGATACCGGTTAGGGCCACCGCCAGACAAGCAGCGCGCGCCGCCAAGACAGGAATGAATGACATGTTTGGCGATGACGCATTTGTAGACGCCAGCGCTGGCCATGCGAGTACGGCTGAGGTAACGGAATACTGGCGCAAATACCTTTCTGAGGGCACAAGACGTGTAAACGAAGAGGAATTTGCCAATCTGATTGAGGAAACCGACTGGTTTCCCGGAGATTTTCA
>MERD01000113.1:12919-23843 GCA_001771935.1 Betaproteobacteria bacterium RIFCSPLOWO2_02_FULL_67_26 | reverse complement strand
GATGTTGCCGAGGTACATGCTGGCGATCAGCCCCCACACGAAGTCCTTCTGCTCCACGAACAGCAGCGGGCCGGGCTGCAGCCCCCAGATCATCAGGCCCCCGAGCAGCACGGCGGCGGTTGGCGAGCCGGGTATGCCCAGCGTGATCATCGGCAGCAGGGCGGAGGTGCCGGCGGCGTGCGCCGCGGTTTCCGGCGCGACCACCCCCTCCAGCTGACCGGTGCCGAACTTGTCCCCCTCGCGCGACATCTGGCGCGCGACGCCGTAGCTCATGAACGAAGCCGGCGGCGCGCCGCCCGGTATGATCCCCATCCAGCAGCCGATGAAGCAACTGCGGATCGAGGTCGCCCAGTAACGCGGCAGCTTGGCCCAGGTTTCCAGCACGATCTTGGGATTGATCTTGGCGCTGTGCCCCGAGAACGACAGGCCCTCCTCCATGGACAGGAGGATCTCGCCGATGCCGAACAGCCCGATCACCGCCACCAGGAAATGGAACCCGGAGAGCAGCTCGGTGAACCCGAACGTGAGCCGCAGCTGGCCGGTGACGATGTCGATGCCGACCGCCGCCATGGCAAAGCCCAGCATCATCGAGGCGATAATCTTGAATGGATTGCCCTTGCCGGTGCCGACGAAGCTGCAGAACGTCAGCAGATAAACCGAGAAAAACTCGGGCGGCCCGAACTGCAGCGCGAAATTGGCGATCAACGGCGCGAGGAATGTGAACATCAGGACGGCCACCAGGGCGCCGATGAACGACGAGGTGAATGCCCCGGTCAGCGCCTCGCCGGCGCGGCCCTGTTGCGCCATGGGGTAGCCGTCGAAGGTGGTCGCCACCGACCAGGGCTCGCCCGGAATGTTGAACAGGATCGAGGTAATCGCGCCGCCGAACAGCGCGCCCCAGTAGATGCAGGAGAGCATGATGATGGCAGAGGTCGGCGGCATGGCGAACGTGAGCGGCAGCAGGATCGCCACCCCGTTCGCGCCGCCCAGTCCCGGCAGCACGCCGATGATGACGCCGAGGATGATGCCGATAAACATCAGCATCAGGTTGAACGGCGTCAGCGCGACCGAGAAGCCGTGAAACAGCGCGTTGAGTTCTTCCACCGTCGATTGTCCTCGTCCGTGCCGGTATCAAAAACCGATCAGCTTCTCGAACGGGCCCTTGGGCAGGGGAATCTTGAACCAGACCTCGAACAGCAGGAATGCGGTCACGCTGACCGCGAGGCAGACTATCGCGCTGCGCAGCCAGCTGTATTTCCCGGCGAGCCTCATGAACAGCCCGATGAACACGGCCGACGGAACGTAGATGCCGATCAGCTGGATTCCCAGCACATAGGCCGCGGAGGGCAGCAGGATCACCAGCACCTGGCCGAACTGATCCTGCCGGACGAAGACCCTCGCGTCGGACTTGAGCTTGAGCAGGCCTTGCACGAACACCACCACGCCCGAGATGCACACCAGCAATCCGATGTAGAACGGGAAATACCCCGCCTGCGGGCCGTTTTCGTCCCAGCCCGAACCCAGCCGGTGGCTTTCGTAGACCACCAGCGCGCCGAGCGCGAACACCAGCGCCGCGACGACGACGTCCATGGTGACGATGCGTACCGCGCGCTGCGCCGATCCGCTGCTGTTCTCCATCTCCGCCACTGCCCCGGTAAGCGCGACAAACACGGGGCGCGGACCGACGCCCCGCCCCGGAGAAAAAAGGGGGCGGGCGTGGCGCCCGCCCCCGGAAGTGCCGCTATTTCTTGGCGAGGAAGCCCGCGTCCCGCATCAGGTCACGGTGCACCTTCTCCGCTGCCGCGACCCAGTCGACGTACTCCTTGCCGGCCATGAAGCTCTGGTTGAAAGCGCCGTCTTCCATGAGCTTCTTCCATTCCGCGGTCGCGCGCACCTTCTTGAAGAACCCGATGTAGTAATCAACCACATCCTGCGACACCCCGGCCGGCATGAAGATGCCGCGCAGCATGAGGTAATCCATCGGGATGCCGGCTTCCCTGCAGGTCGGGATGTCGTTCCACGACATGGTCTCGGTCACCTTGTTCTTGTACGGCATGCGCGCTTTCTCAAATACGCACAGCGGACGCAGCTTGCCGGACCGCCAGTGCGCCACCGCCTCGATCGGGTTGTTCACCGTCGAATCGACGTGCCCGCCGACCAGCTGGGTCGCCACCGCGCCGCCGCCCTTGAACGGGACGTAGGTGAACTTGACGCCGCCCGCCTTCTCGATCGCGACCGTGATGATCTGGTCCTCCTGCTTCGCGCCGGTGCCGGCCATCTTGAACTTGCCCGGACCCGCTTTCTTGGCCGCATCGATGTAGTCCTTCGGGCTCTTGTACGGCGTGTCGGCGTTGACAAAGAGGACAAAGTTATCGAGCGCCAGCATCGCCACCGGCGTCAGGTCCTTCCAGTTGAACGGCACGCCGGTTGCGAGCGGCGTCGTAAACAGGTTGGACAGCGTGATGATGATCTTGTGCTCATCGCCCTTCGACGCCTTCACGTCGAGAAAACCCTCCGCGCCCGCTCCGCCCGACTTGTTGATCGGCACGATGGACTGCTTCATCAGGCTGTGCTTGGCGACCACCCCCTGAGTGAAGCGCGCCATCTGGTCCGCGCCGCCGCCGGTGCCGGCCGGTATGATGAACTCCACCGTCTTGGTTGGCTCCCACGCCGCCGCCGGCGCGGCCGCGAACGCGGCGGCAATCATCGCTGCACTGCAGGTAAGAACTTGCTGGGTACGCATGACTTGCTCCTCCTTATGGTTTGAACTTCACTTGCGCCACAACCGCCGTTCGGGACCCTACCACCTGTTCCAGCTTCCAGCCGACAATCATCCGCAATTCCGGCCCCGGATGGAATTGACCCCTGTCAACCTTACGCAATATTACCGCAACCAGGCCCCCCGGTCGCAGCGGGGGCATAATGGCCGGCCTTGCGGGAGGCGGCCTACCTGACCAGCAGCACCGGCACCGGGGACAGGTGGATGACCTTGGTCGCGACCGATCCCAACAGCAGGTTCGACACCGAACCCATGCCGCGGGTGCCCATGACGATCTGGTCGCACCCCTTTTCCTTCGCGTACTTACAGATGATCTCGGCCTCGTGGCCCACCCCGATATGGTAGTGGTACTTGAGCCGGGCGGCGTCGAATTTCTGCCGGGCGGCTGCGAGCGCCGCCATCCCCTCCTCCTGGTGGAACTGCGCGATCTTGTCGTGACCCACCACCGAGGAGACCCGGTCGCCGTAGGGAATCAGATGCTGCACGTTGAGGAGGTGGATCTCGACCCCGTCCTTGAACCAGCCGAGCTTCTTGATCAACAGGTCGACGGCCCGGTTCGAGGATTCGGACCCGTCCACCGGAATGAGGAACTTCAGCATCGGGGCGCTCCTGAATGATCCATGATTGACTTCAGCGTGGCGCCCTGGTCTCGCTGCCTTCGCCAAGGTCCACGATTTCCTTGTGCCCGGCCTCGGCGCGAGCGGCAAGCCATTTGCCGAGCACGACCACGAGTACCGCGCCCGCCGATGGCGCCGCCCAATGCAGCCAGGCTGCGTTCGCGTCCACCCAGCCTTTCACAACGGGGTCGGTGGCGGCCATGTCGCCCGCGACCCAGCCGAGCAGCGCGGCGCCGATGGTGATGATGACCGGATAGCGATCCATGATCTTCATCAGCATGGTCGCGCCGAAGATCACCAGCGGTATGCTGATCGCGAGCCCCAGTATCAGCAAGGTGAGGCTGCCCTTCGCGGCGGCGGCCACCGCGATCACGTTGTCGAGGCTCATCACGAGGTCGGCGATGAGGATGGTCTTGATTGCCGCCCACAGGTTCTCGCTCGACTCGATGCCGTCGTCGCCGCCATCTTCCGGCAGCAGCAGCTTCACCGCGATCCACAGCAGCAGCACCGCTCCGATCATCTTGAGCCACGGCCATTTCAGCAGTTCCACCGCGACGATGGTGAGTATGATCCGCATCACCACCGCGGCGCCCGCGCCCCAAAGAACCGCCTGCGTCTGCTGCCGCGGCGGGAGCGAGCGCGCGGCGAGCGCGATCACCACGGCATTGTCGCCGGAGAGGACGATGTTGACGAGAATGATCTGCCATAGCCCGATCCAGAACGCGGTGGTCTGAATCTCGTTCCACAGTTCCATCGTTCGCGGTCACTCCTCGTGATGACGCCCTGGTTGCGGCGCGCGCGGATTATACCGGATCAGAACAGGCCGACCACTTTCCCGTCGTCGGTGAGGTCGATCTTTTCCGCCGACGGCACTTTCGGCAACCCGGGCATGGTCATGACGTCGCCGCACACCATCACGATGAATTCCGCGCCCGCGGCGAGCCGCACCTCGCGGATGTTGATCACGTGGCCGGACGGCGCGCCGCGCAGTTGCGGATCGGTCGAAAACGAATACTGGGTCTTCGCGACGCACACCGGATAGCTCCCATAGCCGTCTTCCTGGAGCTTCTTGATCTGGCCGCGGATCTTGGCATCGGCCGTGACATCGGCCGCGCCGTAGATCTTGGTGGCGATGGTCCTGATCTTGTCCCACAGGGGGATCGCGTCGTCGTAGACGTACTTGAAGTCGGAGGGGACCTTCTCGATGAGGTTCACCACCGCGCGCGCGACCTCTTCCGCCCCTTTGCCGCCGTCCGACCAATGGGTCGCCAGGATCACCGGCGCCTCGTGGTGCGCCATTTTCTTCTTCAGCAGCTCGATCTCCGCCGGTGTGTCGAAGTTGAAGCGGTTGATCGAGACCACGCACGGCAGGCCGTAGTGGTTCCTCACGTTGTTCACGTGCCGCTCGAGGTTGGCGATGCCCTTCTCCAGCGCCGCGAGGTTCTCCTTGTTGTAATCGGCGCGGTCGACGCCGCCGTGGTGCTTCAACGCGCGGATCGTGGCCACGATCACCACCGCGCCCGGCCGCAGGCCCGCCTTGCGGCACTTGATGTCGACGAATTTCTCGGCGCCGAGGTCGGCCCCGAACCCGGCCTCGGTCACGACGTAATCGGCGAGCTTCAGCGCCGTCTGCGTCGCAATCACCGAGTTGCAGCCATGCGCGATGTTGGCGAACGGGCCGCCGTGGATGAACGCCGGGTTGTTTTCGAGCGTCTGCACGAGGTTGGGCGCGAGCGCGTCCCGCAGCAGCACGCTCATCGCGCCGTGCACCTTGAGGTCCTTCGCGCGCACCGGCTTCTGGTCGCGGGTAGTGCCGATCACGATGTTGCCGAGCCGGTTCTTGAGGTCCTTCAGGGAGGTTGCAAGGCAGAATATCGCCATGATCTCGGACGCCACCACGATATCGAACCCGTCCTGGCGCGGGTAGCCGTTGCCCGGGCCGCCGAGGGCGACCGATATGTCGCGCAGCGCGCGGTCGTTCATGTCCATCACCCGCTTCCAGGTGATGCGGCGCACGTCGATCCCCAGCTCGTTGCCGTGATGGACGTGATTGTCGATCACCGCCGCGAGCAGGTTGTTCGCGAGGCCGATGGCGTTGAAGTCCCCGGTGAAATGGAGGTTGATGTCCTCCATCGGCACCACCTGGGCGTAGCCCCCGCCGGCGGCGCCGCCTTTCATGCCGAAGACGGGTCCCAGGGACGGCTCGCGCAGGCAGATGATCGCCTTCTTGCCGATGTGGTTGAGCGCGTCACCCAGGCCGACGGTCGTGGTGGTCTTGCCCTCGCCCGCGGGGGTCGGCGTGATCGCCGTCACCAGGATCAGCTTGCCGTCCTTGCGGTTTTTCAGGCTGTCCACGTATTCGAGAGATACCTTGGCCTTGTAGTGCCCATAGGGAACGAGATACTCCTCGGGTATCTGCAACCGCTCGGCAATCTTGTTGATTCTTTTCATGCCGGCTTTCTGTGCGATCTCGATGTCACTCAACATGTGCGTCCCCTCTAGCGTTTTCGCAACTAATGCTATTCTTTCAATCCAGCCGTGTGGCCCGCATTCTTGCTTGAATACAATCCCCGCGGCCTTGACCTTAGTCAAGATTCGCCAAACTGCTCCATGCCCACTCTACCATCGGACGCCGTAACGGACACAACGGCTGTTTGCCCGCAATGACTCGGCGTTCAGCAATGGCTTGCGGCCTGCTTGCCGCGCTGGTGACGCTGGCCCTGTACTGGCCGGTCCGGGAAAATGATTTTGTCTGGGACGATTGGGCCATAGTGGATCGATTTGCGGACGGTCTCGCCGCGATGTCGTGGCAGGAGGCCTTGCTGCGGCCGCCGGCGGAGTATGCGGTGCTGTTCCGGCCGTTGCTGATGCTGACCTTTCTGCTGCAGTTGTGGGCGGGGCAGACCGGACCCGAATCCTTTCACATCGTTAATCTGCTCATTCACGCCGGCAACGTATTGCTGCTTACGCTCGTTGCGTGGCGCCTGCTGGACGAACCGTCGTTGCCGCCGACGCAGCGGCTCGTTCTGGCCTCTTTGTGCGGGCTTATCTATGGAATCCATCCGGCGCTCACTGAGCCCGTCATCTTTATCTCGGCCCGCGCCGATGTGGTGATGACCTGCATGCTGTGCCTGGCCGCGCTGGGTGACCAGTCGTTGCAGGAGGGCAGCAGGCAAAGGGCGCTAGCCGTCGGGGCCGGATTTCTTGCAGCGTTGTTGAGCAAGGAAACAGCCGTCGGGTTCCTCGCCGCTCTGCCTTTCCTGCACCTGGCACGGCTGCGGCCGCAGGCTCCGCTCGGGTTGCATCCGCTGAGGACGTTGTGGGCGTCGCATTACCGGGTTTACGCCGCTCTGCTGGGCGCTCTGGCGCTCTACTTTGCGGCTCGCTTCGCCGTCTTGGGACCGGCCTTCGGGTTGACCGATATGGATTCCCCGGCGCGCTATATCGGGTCCTTCGGCCAGCACGCGCTGGTGGTGGTGGCGAGCCTGGCGCAGCACATCGGGAACGCCCTCTGGCCGTTTCAGAATATTGCCCCGGGCCGGCAACTGCCCTTGCCGATCGACGCGATGGAGGTGCTGCCGACGGCCGCGGCCAGCGCGGCAGTGATCGTCGTGGCGCTGCTGGCTGCCTGGAAGGGTGGCGCCGGTCGTGTTCCGGCTTTGCTGTTTCTTGCCTTCGTCGCCGCGCTGATCCCCGTTGCCAACATCGTGCCCATTCCCGCCGTGACCGACCCCCGCGAGATTGGTGTGGCCTCCCGCTATCTCACCTTTCCGCTGGTGTTTGCGTGCCTCGCCGTACCGTTCCTCGTCCGTTCTGCCGACACGGCCCTCGCGAAACGTGTCCGGTACGGCAGGGCGTTTCTCGGTCTGATCCTCGCGGTGTGGCTGCTCGGTTCCGCCGCCAATGTCCGCGTGATCATTCCGCTGTGGAAGAACGACGCCGTCATGAACACGTGGGCGATCCGCCAGGATGGGCCGAGTTCCTGGCGTTACGCGAACCTGGGGGCGTATTACGTGCGGCAGTGGGAGCTACCCAAGGCCCGCGATGCCTATCTGCGGGCGATAGAGCTGCATCCCGACTATCATTTTGCGTGGTATGCCCTTGGCGCGATCGAGACTTCACTCGGAAACTACGAATCAGCGATACGCGCTCACCGGCGCGCGCTCGAAACCAACCCCGACGATTACATGAACCGCATCCGGCTCGCCGTCCTGGAGCGTTCCCGCAACCGTTCCCAAACGGCAGTCGAGCTATTGGAAGAGGCCTTGCGCCGGCCGCGGGATCCACATTTCGATCCCCAATACGAAGGCCGTATCCGGCTTCATCTTGGCTTGGCGTACCTGGATAGCGGACGCAGCCAGGAGGCCGAAACGCAATTTTCCGCTGCGCACGCGCTGGTTCGTGATCCCGGCGACCGGGCCGCGGTGGAGCAGGCACTGCAAGCCGTCCGTGCGCGGAACAAGAAATAGCCGTTTCAGGCCCCGCCGGTCGTCGCTTCCGCGTAGGCCTGGCCGCCGCCGTAGCTCGAGCGCGGCGTCAACTCCCCGCCGCGCATCACCTTCACCGCGCAGTACTTGAACTCCGGTATCTTGCCGAACGGATCGAGCGCCGGGTTGGTGAGCAGGTTCGCCGCCGCCTCGTAGAAGCAGAACGGGATGAATACCGCCCCGCGCGGCGTGCCGTCGTCGGCCCGCGCATAGAGCGAAATGATGCCGCGGCGCGATTCCACCGTGATCACGTCGCCGGGCTTCGCGCCCATCGCGTCGATATCCAGCGGGTGGAGCGAGGCGGTCGGCTCAGGCTCTATTGCATCGAGCACCGACGCGCGGCGCGTGATCGCGCCGGTATGCCAGTGCTCGAGCTGGCGCCCGGTGATGAGGACGAACGGGAATTCCCGGTCCGGGCGCTCGGCGGCGGGAATGATGTCGGCGGGCACCAGCGTCGCGCGTCCGGTCGGCGTCGGAAACCGGTCCACGAACACCACCGGCTGCCCCGGGTCGCCTTCCTTCTCGCACGGGTAGGTCACGCAGCTCTCCGCCTCGAGGCGCTCCCAGGTGATGCCCGCGATCGAGTTCATGCCTTTGCGCATCTCGTTGAACACGTCCGCCGGGCCGCCGTAGTTCCAGTCGAGCCCGATGCGGCGCGCGATCTCCTGGATGATCCACAGGTCTTCCTTCGCCTCGCCCGGGGCGGTGAGCGCCCTGCGGCCGAGCTGCACCATGCGGTCGGTGTTGGTGACGGTGCCGTCCTTCTCGGGCCATGCCGTCGCCGGCAGGATCACGTCCGCGTAATAGCAGGTCTCGGTGAGGAAGATCTCCTGCACGACCAGGTGGTCGAGCTTCGCGAGCGCCTCGCGCGCGTGGTGCGCGTCGGGATCCGACATCGCCGGGTTCTCGCCCATGATGTACATGCCCCGGATCTTGCCGTCGAGCACCGCGTGCACGATCTCGACCACCGTAAGGCCAGGCTTGGGATCGAGCGTCGTGCCCCACAGCTTCTCGAAGCGCGCGCGCGCCCCGGCATTGTCCACGCGCTGGTAGTCCGGAAACACCATCGGGATCAGGCCCGAATCGGATGCGCCCTGCACGTTGTTCTGGCCGCGGAGCGGGTGCAGGCCGGTGCCGGGACGGCCAATCTGGCCGGTCATCATGCAGAGCGCGATCAGGCAGCGCGCGTTGTCGGTGCCGTGGACGTGCTGCGAGATACCCATGCCCCACAGGATCATCGAGCTCTTGGACGTGGCGTAGAGCCGCGCCACTTCCTTGATGGTCTCGGCGGGGATGCCGCAGACCGGCGCCATCGCCTCGGGGCTGTAGCCGGCGACGTTCTTCTTGAGCTCCTCGTAGCCGATGGTGCGGCTCTTGATGAATTCCCCGTTTACGAGGCCTTCGTGCACGATGACGTGCATCATGGCGTTCAACAGCGCCACGTCGGTGTCGGGCTTGAACTGCAGCATGACATGAGCGTGGCGCGAGAGGTCCGAGCGGCGCGGGTCGGCGTAGATGAGCTTCGCGCCGCGCTTGGCCGCGTTCTTGATCCAGGTCGCGGCCACCGGGTGGTTCGACACCGGGTTCGCGCCGATCAGGAATATCACTTCCGCGTGGGCAACGTCGTTGACCTGGTTCGACACCGCGCCGGAACTGATGCCTTCCATCAGCGCGGCGACGCTCGAGGCATGGCACAGCCGGGTGCAGTGGTCCACGTTGTTGCAGCCGAAGCCGGTGCGCACCAGCTTCTGGAACAGGTACGCCTCCTCGTTGGTGCCCTTGGCCGAGCCGAAGCCGGCCAGCGCATGCTTGCCATCCTTATCCCGGATTGCCTTCAGCTTGCCGGCGGCGATATCGAGCGCCTCCTCCCAGCTTGCCTCGCGGAAGTGCTCGAGCGGGTTCGCGGGATCCATGGTGAAATCCGCGTGCTTGGGCACGCCCGGCTTGCGAATGAGCGGTTTCAGGAGGCGTTGCTTATGGTGCACGTAGTCAAAGCCGTAGCGGCCCTTCACGCACAGCCGCCCGTGGTTGGAGGGCCCGTCTCGGCCGTCGACATAAAGGATCTTGTTGTCCTTGACCGCGTAGGTGAGCTGGCAGCCCACGCCGCAATACGGGCAGACCGAGTGCACCTGCTTGTCCGGTTTCACCATGCCCGCGTCGCGCGCCGGCATGAGCGCGCCCGTCGGGCAGGCCTGCACGCACTCGCCGCACGCGACGCAGGTGGAATCGCCCATCGGGTCGTCGAGATCGAAGACGATCTTTGAATGCTCGCCGCGGAAAGCGTAGCCGATTACGTCGTTCACCTGCTCCTCGCGGCAGGCGCGCAGGCAGCGCGTGCACTGGATGCAGGAGTCGAGATTGACCGCGATGCCGTAGTGCGACGCATCGGCCCGGGGCTGGTGCCGCGGCGCAAAACGCGGCTTGCCCACCTCGAGCGCGGCGGCCCAGCGGTCGAGCTCCGAATCGAGCGTGTGCCGCGCCTTCGGCATATCGGAGAGCAGCAGCTCCAGCACCATCTTCTGGGAGGCCAGCGCGCGCGGGTTGTCGGTGAAGACCTCCATGCCCTTGGCCGGCTTGCGACAGCACGATGCCGCGAGCACGCGCTCGCCCTTGACCTCGACCACGCACGCGCGGCAGTTGCCGTCCGGGCGCAGCCCGTCCTTGTGGCAGAGGTGCGGGATCTCGACGCCGTAGCGCCTGGCGGCCTGGATGATCGTCTCGTTGCCGTGACCGACCACGTCCCGGCCGTTGAGCTTGAATTCCACCGGCATCGCCGCCTGCTCGTCCTTGCTCATCGCCGTCATCGCTCGCCTCTCGCTTCCCGGCTCACTCGATTTCCTTCGGAAAATATTTCACCACGCAGCGTATCGGATTCGGCGCCGCCTGTCCCAGCCCACAGATGGAAGCGTCGGCCATGGCTACTGAGAGTTCCTCGAGCAGGCCCCGGTTCCAGCGCGGCGCTTCCATGAGCTTCAACGCCTTGGCCGTGCCCACCCGGCAGGGCGTGCACTGCCCGCAGGATTCCTCGGCGAAGAACTTCA
>MERD01000113.1:0-12868 GCA_001771935.1 Betaproteobacteria bacterium RIFCSPLOWO2_02_FULL_67_26 | reverse complement strand
CCGATGAAACACCCGTACTGGTTGAGCGTGTCGAAATCGAGCGGGATGTTGCCCATCGAAGCCGGCAGGATGCCGCCCGACGCGCCGCCCGGCAGGTAGGCGTAGAAAGAGTGCCCCGGCTGCATGCCGCCGCAATACTCCTCGATCAATTCCTTCACCGTGATACCCGCGGGCGCCAGGTGCACCCCCGCCTTCTTCACCCGGCCCGAGACCGAGAACGAGCGCAGCCCCTTGCGCCCGTTGCGCCCATGCGAGGAAAACCACGCGGCGCCCTTCTCCAGGATCTCGCGCACCCAGTGGAGCGTTTCCATGTTGTGCTCGAGCGTGGGATAGCCGAAGAGGCCGACCTGCGCGACGTAGGGTGGCCGCAGGCGCGGCATGCCGCGCTTGCCTTCGATCGACTCGATCATCGCCGATTCCTCGCCGCAGATGTAGGCGCCGGCGCCGCGCCGCAGATGGATCGGCGGCAGCGGGCACGGTGGATCGGCCTGCAGCGACTTCAGCTCCCGTTCGAGAATCTGGCGGCAGCCGGCGTACTCGTCGCGCAGGTAGATATAGACTTCGGCGATCTGCACCGTCCAGGCCGCGATGATCGCGCCTTCGAGGAAGCGGTGCGGGTCGCGCTCGACGTAATAGCGGTCCTTGAAGGTGCCGGGTTCGCCCTCGTCGATGTTGATCGCGAGCAGCCGCGGCGCCTTCTCGTTCCTGACCAGCCGCCACTTGCGCCCGGTGGGAAAGCCCGCGCCGCCGAGCCCGCGCAGGCCGGAGTCTTCCATCGTCTTCATGAGGCTCTCGGCGTCGCGCTTGCCGGCGAGGCATTCGGCGGCGATCTTGTAGCCGCCCTTTTTCCGGTACTCGGAATAGCTGACGTACCGGGCCACCGGGCACTTCGTCTTGCCCGCGACTGCGAGCGGTTTCACCTTCTCCACCGTCGCCTGCGCCACCGGGTTCTGCCCCACCACGGCAACCGGCGCCTGCTCGCAACGGCCGACGCAGGGCGCGGGGATCACGCGCACGCCGGATCCCAGCGCCCGCTTGAGGCCGGCCATCAGCTCGCCGGCGCCCGACAGCTCGCAGGAGAGCGAATCGCACACGCGCACGGTGAGCGGCGCAGGCGGCACCTCGCCTTCCTTGATGACATCGAAATGGTGGTAGAACGTGGCGACTTCGTAGACTTCGGCCGGCGCCAGGCCCATTTCACGGGCGAGCGCCACCACGTGCGCCGCCGCGATGTGGCCGTAGCGGTCCTGGATCCTGTGCAGGTGCTCGATCAGGAGGTCGCGGCGCCGCGGCTCCATGCCGGTTTCCCGGCGCCCTTCCTCGAGCAGCGCCCCGACCTCGGCCAGCGCGCGGGAGTCGACGGGGCGGCCCTTGGGCCTGCCGCGCGCGCCGCCGTCGCGCTTCTTCTTCACGCTACCGCCTTCCAACCGCGCTCCTCGAACCCGGGACTGATTGAGCCCGTATGAAAATTATTTCAAGACCGACTTCAGCAGCTTGCCCATTTCCGCGGGATTTCTCGTCACTTTGATGCCGCACTCTTCCATCACTGTCAGCTTCTCCGCCGCCGTGCCCTTGCCGCCGGAAATGATGGCCCCGGCGTGGCCCATGCGCTTCCCGGGTGGCGCCGTCACGCCAGCGATGAAGCCGACGACCGGCTTCTTCATATTGGCCTTCACCCAGCGCGCCGCCTCTTCCTCGTTGGTGCCGCCGATCTCGCCCACCATCACCACCGCCTCGGTCTGTGGATCGTCGTTGAACATCTTGAGCACGTCGAGGTGCTTCAGCCCGTTCACCGGGTCGCCGCCGATGCCCACGCAGGTGGACTGCCCGAGCCCCACCTCCATCAGCTGGCCGACCGCTTCATAGGTCAGGGTGCCGGAACGCGACACCACGCCGACCGGGCCCCGCTTGTGGATGTGGCCGGGCATGATGCCGATCTTGATCTCGTCGGGCGTGATCACGCCGGGGCAGTTGGGCCCGACGAGGAGCGTCTTCGCCCCCTGCATCTTGTAGCGCGTGAGGATCATGTCGCGCACCGGGATGCCCTCAGTGATGCAGATCACCAGATCGAGGCCGGCGTCGACTGCCTCGTCGATCGCCGCGGCCGCGAACGGCGGCGGAACGTAGATGACCGACACCGTGGCGCCGGTCCTTTCCTTCGCCTCCTTGACGGTCTCGAATATCGGGATGCCCTCGAAGCTCTGCCCGCCCTTCTTCGGCGTGACGCCGGCGACATAGCAGTTCTTGCCGTTGGCGTATTCCTTGCCCATCTTGGTATGGAACTGGCCGGTCTTGCCGGTAATGCCCTGCGTCATCAGGCGGGTGTTCTGGTTGATCAGTATGCTCATGGCGCGGCGCTGGAAATCCGAGGTTAGTGGTTGCTCACTTCAGGCGTTTCGGGAGGCTGAATCGAGCGGGGTCACCCGGTCATTTCCCCTTGGCCGCCGCAACGACCTTCTGCGCGGCATCGGCCATGTTGGCTCCGGATATGATCGGCAGCCCCGACTCGGCGAGGATCTTCTTGCCGAGGTCGACGTTGGTGCCCTCGAGCCGCACCACCAGCGGCACCTTGAGGCTCACCTGGCGCGCGGCGGTGACCACCCCCTCCGCGATGACGTCGCATTTCATGATGCCGCCGAAGATGTTGACCAGGATCGCCTTCAGGTTCGGATTCTTCAGCATGATCTTGAACGCTTCCGTCACCTTCTCGGTGGAGGCGCCGCCGCCGACGTCGAGGAAGTTGGCGGGGCTGCCGCCGTAGAGCTTGATGATGTCCATGGTGGACATCGCCAGTCCCGCGCCGTTCACCAGGCAGCCGATGTTGCCGTCGAGCGAAATGTAGGACAGGTCGTACTTGGAGGCTTCGATCTCCGCCGGGTCCTCCTCGTCGAGGTCGCGCATGGCGACGATCTCGGGATGGCGGAACAGCGCGTTGTCGTCGAAGTTCATCTTGGCGTCGAGCGCGAGCACGCGCTCGTCGCCGGTCACGATCAGGGGATTGATCTCCGCGAGCGATGCATCGGTCTCGTTGAATGCCTGGTAGAGCGCCTTGAGGAGATCGCGCGCCTGCGGGATGCCCTTCGCCGGCACGCCGATCTTGCGCGCGACGTCTTCGGCGTCCGTGTCAGCGAGTCCCTTGACCGGGTCGACCGCGACCTTGTGTATTTTTTCCGGCGTCTTCGCCGCGACTTCCTCGATGTCCATGCCGCCTTCGCTGGACGCCATCAGCACCACGCGCTGCGTGCCGCGGTCCACCACCATCCCGAGATAAAGCTCCTTCCGGATGTCGGCCCCTTCTTCGATCAGCAGCCGTCGCACTTTCTGGCCATCGGGCCCGGTCTGGTGGGTCTTCAGCTGCATGCCGAGGATGCTCCCGGCATGGCTTTTCACCTCGTCGAGAGACCTGGCGAGCTTCACGCCCCCGCCCTTGCCGCGGCCGCCGGCGTGGATCTGGGCCTTGACCACCCACACCTTGCCGCCGAGCCTCTTCGCCGCACTCACCGCCTCGTCCACGCTGAAGCAGGGCGTGCCGCGCGGCGTGGCGACGCCGTACTTGCGCAGGATTTCCTTGGCCTGGTACTCGTGGATTTTCATGGGGAGCGCTGTGTCGAGCGGGGCAGTATAACAAACCGGAATAGCGCTCCCGGCGGGATGCCGAGAACGGGCGTTGGCGCGCGAGGCCGCTGCGCGATGCGGGCAAAAAAAAGCGCAACCGGTAAGGGTTGCGCTTAAGGTTCCACCAAAGGAGGAGGTTTTGGAGGAGTGTGCCGACATCTGGGAGACACCAGCACGACACCATTATCCCGAACTTTGTGGCTAAATGCAAGCGTTTGCTGCTGCTATGCAATATAAGATACGGCCCAACATACATAAAACATTTAGAATCAATTACTTGCTCTACCTAACTATGAGGACTGGTATCTTGGAATGAGTTAATACCTTGCGTGTTTCGCTGCCTAGCAGCACTGCAGCCAGCCCCTTGCGGCCATGCGATGTCATGACGATGAGGTCGCATTTGCGCCCGTCCGCGGACTTGAGTATGGCTTCGTACGGGTGGTCGCTGGTCTCGCACACGGTATCGCACGGCACCCCGGCGGCGTCCGCCACCTTGCGCACGAACGCAAGGTATCCGTCCGCGCGCGCTTTCGCTTCTTCCTCGATGCGCTCCTCGGTGACCGGGTCGAAGGCGCCCTCGTAGGCGATCAGCAGGTGGTAATCGGGAATGACGTGTATCGCCGTGACCTTGGCTTGATGCAGCTTCGCAAGCTCCATGGCCGTGCGCACCGCGCGTTGCGACAGCTCCGAGCCATCGGTCGGTATCAGGATGTTCTTGAACATCGGCGCCTCCTCCGCGCTCTATTGAACGGGTTCCATCATCCGGACCCCGCGTCAAGCTTGTCGCTCAAAGCCGGGGCTGTCAAGGGCGGCGCATCGGCTCGTGCCCCCGGCCCCGGAGGAAGGCTCCGGCTATAATCGCTCACCACTCCTCATCCCCCGCCTCCGACCGTGCAGTGCCAGCTGCTACTCACCGGCGACGTCAATCTCATGAACGTGGCTGATGCCCGCGTGCCGTTCGCGCATGTCGCCGGCACCCTGGGCGCGGCCAGCCTCGTTTTCGGGAATCTCGAGTGCTGCCTCTACGCGCCGCCAGCCGAGCGCTCCCTCGCCGACGAAGGGTTCTATGCAGCGCCCGCCGTGGGCGCGGCGCTGACGCTCGCCGGCTACCACGCGGTCGGCACGGCCAACAACGTCAACTACGGCCCCGACGCGATCATGCAATCGCTGCGGGAACTGGACCGGCTCGGCATTGCCCACACGGGCAGCGGCGCCAATCGCGCGGCCGCGCACGCGCCCGCGGTGATCGAGCGCAACGGGTTGCGCTTCGGGATCATGCAGCGCACCTCGGTCTACTGGCCGACCAACCACGAAGCCGGCGAGCACTCTCCCGGCGTCGCCGTGATCCGTGGCCATACCGCGTACCAGGTGCCGGCGCACAAGATCCGGCCGGAAATCCCGCCGATGAACCGCCCGGGACTGCCGCCGGTCATCCTGACGTGGGCCGACACCCAGTATCTGGCCCGATACCGCGAGGAACTCGCCGCCCTGCGCAAACAGGTCAACGTCGTGGTCTCGTCGCACCACTGGGGCCTGCACCAGGACGTGCTGGAGTACATGACCGAGATCGCGCACGCGGCGATCGACGCCGGCGCCGACGTGGTGATCGGCCATGGGCCCCACTTCGTCCTGCCCGTCGAAATCTACAACGGCAAGCCCATCTTCTACGGGATGGGCAATTTCTCGTTCCACACCGGGCACGGCGGCCGCAGGCACGGCGACTGGACCGGCCTGACGGCGCGGGTGACGGTTGAAGACCGAACGGTCAGGCGCGTCGCGCTCAAGTTCGTGCGCCACAACGACCGCAACGAGACGCTGCTGCGGACGGCGGGCGAGGAGCCGGGGGCCTTGCTCGACCTCACCGAGCGCAGCGCCCCGTTTGGAACCCGGTTCTCGGTGGAAGGGGACGAAGTGGTGGTGGCGCTCTGAACGCGCCGCGGGTCTAGATCCCGCCGGGCTCGTCCCCGGGGTGCCGCAGCTTGCGGATGGAATAGGGCTTGCCGGGATATTTCCTGAGCGCCTCTTCGTCGACATCGACGCCCAGCCCCGGCGCAGTCGGCAGTTCGATAAAGCCGTTTTTCGGCTTCAGCTGGTTCGGCGAGATCCTGTCGCAGAAATCCACGAAGGGCACGAAATACTCCGTGATGATGAAGTTGGGCATCGTGGCCGAGGCGTGCACGGTGGAGGCGAGCGCCACCAGCGTCGAGTTGTAGTTGTGCGGCGACATCGCGACAAGGAACGGCTCGGCCATCGCGGCGATCTCCTTCAGCTCCAGGATGCCGCCGCAGCACGCTACATCCGGGTTGAGGATGTCGGCGCAGCGGGCCTCGAGCAGCGGCCGGAAACCGGTCTTGGTGTAGGTCGCCTCGCCGATCACGATCGGCAGCCCCGTCGCGCGGCGCACTTCCGCCATGGCTTCCGGCATTTCCGCGAGGTTCGGCTCCTCCATCCAGTAGAGCCCGAACTCCGCGAGCCGCTGGTCGAGCCGGATGGCGTGCATCGGCGCGAGCCGCCGGTGCTGGTCGATCAGGATGTCCACCTTGGGGCCCACCGCGTCGCGCACGGCTTTCACGACGCTCACGGCGCGCTCTTCCTCCTCCCGGGGGATCCAGGTGCGCCACGGGGCCGGCAGCGGGTCGAGCTTGAGCGCGGTGAACCCCTGCTTGATCACTTCCTCCGCCGCGCGCGCGTAATCCGCCGGCACCTTCAATTGATAGCCCCAGCCGTTGGCGTAGACGCGGATCTTGTCGCGGCAGCGCCCGCCGAGAAGGTTGTATACCGGCTGCTTGCAAGCCTTGCCGGCAATGTCCCACATCGCCTGCTCGATGCCGGAGACCGCGCAGAACAGTTCGACCGAGCCGCGCCGCTGCGCGTAGTCGTCGAAGGCGACCTGGGTGAAATGCTTGATGTCGAACGGGCTCCTGCCCACCGCGTAGCGGCCGAGCGCCTCGAGCTGCGCCATCACCGCGGTGTCGCGGTCGTATTGCGAGTAGGCCTCGCCCCAGCCGTGGACGCCGGCATCGGTCTCGACCTTCACGAAGATGAGATTCTTGCGCCAGCCGGGATGGACCGTGTAGCTCTTGACCGCGGTGATTTTCATGATGGATGCGTGCCTTGTGCCGGGTTGCGGATGGAAATATTGCCTTGCATACTATGATCGCATAAACAACGGGTCGAACCGGAGGGCCCCTCATGGCGAAGCAGAAATACAAGCTGCGGCACATCGCGCTCTCGGTCGAGAACGTGGCGAAGGCCCAGAAATTCTTCGAGGACGCGTTCGGCATGACCAAGGCGGGCGACGCGCAGAACGGCATCTACATGACCGACGGCACCATCAACGTCGCGCTGCTCGCCAAGGGCGGCAAGGTCCCGGGAATCGACAACCCGTACTACGGGGTCATGCACTTCGGCGTGTGGGTCGACGACCTGGCGCAGGCCGAGGAGCAGGTCAAGCAGGCGGGGGCCGTCCACTACCAGGGCCGCCCGCCCAACACGCCGAACAGCTACTACGAGGTCAAGTATCGCGACCCCACCGGGATCATCTTCGATATCACCGCGAGCGGCTGGCGCGGCGCGGTCAAGAACGTCAAGCCGGCCGATTGATGCGGCCGCACAAGCCTATATAATTCTCCGCTCCACGCCGCCAGCCGGGCGGCGCAACTTTTCAACCGGGGGAGTTCTCATGACCGAATCCGTGCTGCGCGGCGTTCCGCCGTCCGACAGTAACCTGAGCGAAACCAACCTGCGCGACATCATGACCGCGTGGCTGCCGCAGGGCTTCGCGAAGATCGTGCAGCCGATCGCCTCGACGACGATCGCCACCGACACGCAGGGCCTCGTCGCCGGCGAAGTGAAGATCCAGACCATGACCGGCCCGGTGCCCGCCTACCGCGCAATGCCGGAAAAGGGCGGCAAGCTGCCGGTCGTGCTGGTGGTGCAGGAGATCTTCGGCGTGCACGAGCACATCAAGGACGTGTGCCGCCGGCTCGCCAAGCTCGGCTATTTCGCGATCACCGCCGAGCTCTACTTCCGCCAGGGCGACGTCACGAAATTCACCGACAATCAGGAAATCTTCGCCAAGGTGGTGAACCACGTGCCCGACAGCCAGGTGATGAGCGACCTCGACGCCGCTATCGTCTACGCCGAGTCCACCGGCAAGGCGGATACCTCGCGGCTGGGCGTCACCGGGTTCTGCTGGGGCGGCCGCATCACCTGGACCTATTGCGTGCACAACCCGAAGGTGAAGGCGGGCGTTGCCTGGTACGGGCGGCTCGTCGCGCCCGCCAGGGCGGCGTTGCAGCCCGCCTATCCGGTGGATCTCGCGCCGCACCTCAAGGTGCCGGTGCTGGGGCTCTACGGCGGGCAGGACGCGAGCATTCCCCCCGATCACGTCGAGCAGATGCGCGCGGCGCTGAACGGCGCGGGCAACACGGTGAGCGAGATCGTCGTCTATCCGGAGGCGCCGCACGCCTTCTACGCCGACTACCGCCCGAGCTTCCGCAAGGAAGCGGCGGAGGACGGCTGGAAGCGGATGCAGGCGTGGTTCAGGAAATACGGCGTCGCCTGATCCCGCGCGGCGGGAGGCGCAAGAGCCTCGGCCGGACTTTCAGCCACGGGCCCGGATCAGGACTTCCCGGCGCGCATCAGGTCCAGGTATTTCGCCTGATTGGACTTCAGGTTTCCCTTGAAGTGCAGGAAATATTTTGGCGCGAGTAGCGACATGGGATAGCCACGCGCCTCCAAGGCAAAATTGTAATCGCTGCACGGGAAAAAGCGCACCCTGATGCCCTCGACCGCCAGGCAGTCGGTCTTTCGCTCGGCGAACGCGCGATAGCCGACGACATGCGCAATGGCGTACTGATCTCCCCACCACGCCCGGAGGTCCTGCGGGATTGCGCGGGCAATTGCACGGTTCTCGGCAATTGCGTCGTAACAGGCGCGCGACCTGCGGAAAAACTCCAGGCCCGCCTCGCCGCTCGATACGAAAATAATCCCGCCATTGAATGGCGCATCAGGGAATCCCCCGCGCCAGGTGAGCCCGACGTCAAAATCCTCGGCGAATATCGGGGTGGGGTCGCGATTCACCACGATGTCGGAGTCCACCAGCACCGAGTGGCGGCTGGCCGGCCGGCGTTCGAGGTACGCCGCCTGGACGCGCATGCGTTCGTACATCAAGCGGTTGCGATCCATCGGGAAGCGCATCACCTCGTCCACCTTCATCCCCGGGGGCACCGCGGTCGTTTCGTCGGTGAGCAGGATGCGCCGTGCTCGCGGCGCTCGCAGCTGGGCCGATTCGAAGGCCAGCGCCAGCGCCGCGAGGTAGTCGATGTTCAGGTGAACGCCGCTTAGCGCCTGCGGAAGGTCGACATGGAATGACACCACGTCGATCGACGACGGGTCGGGCGCCGGTCCCGACGTGGTCGTGTGGGGCGCACGTTGCGCAGGCCACTTGAAACCGATGATCGCCGCGCACTGGTGGAGATACGCGACATCGGAGTCGGCCGGCAGGAGCGCGTAGAGCTTCTCGATCGGCGCGCGCGCCAGGTCCGCGCGCCCGCGCGCAAGCGCGTTCAAGGCTACGCTGGCGAGGGCATCGAGCTTGGCAGGATCAGCCGGGGAATTCATCGTCCACAGTTAAATCGACTACGCCTGCAAGCCACGTTTTCGTTCACCGCCCGTCCGGTTGCGCGCCTCTATGATCCGGGCGGGTTGTGAGCGGTATCAGCGGTCACAACGAGCAATTTATTCCAACCGCCGGAGCGCGGCAAGCGCTTCCCCGCGCCCTGGCTGCCGGTCGAAGCGTGCAAGGCGCGCGCCTCACAACCGGCGTTGATTACCCGCTTCGCGCGCCGAGCTTGAGCAGCTTTCCGATCGTTTCGGACGCTTTCAGGCCGGAGCCCGTCAGCACCAGCACCGTGGTCTCGTCCCTGCGGATCGCGCCGCGGGCGATCAATTGCGAAACACCCGCCGCGGCGGCCGCCGACGTCGGCTCGACGTAGAACCCCTTTTTCGCCAGCGCGCCCAGTGCGCGCACGATCTCGTCCTCGGTCACCGCCACGATCTCGCCGCCGGAGGCGCGCACCGGCGCGAGCACTTCGCGCATGCGCGTCGGCTTCGAGGATGCGATCCCCTCCGCGACCGTCGGGCCGACCGGCGCCGGCACGAGATGCTCGACGCCCGCCCGGAAGGCGGCGTAGTACGGCGCGCAGTTGGCGGCCTGCACCCCGTAGAGGCGCGGCATCCGTTTGATCTCGCCGTTGCGCAGCAGCTCGGAGTAGCCGCGGTCGCAGCCCAGCACGTTGGCCCCGTAGCCGACCGGTACCACGACGTTGTCCGGCGCACGGAAGCCCAGCTGCTCCCACAGCTCGTAGGCGAGCGTCTTGGTGCCTTCAGCGAAGAACGGCTGCCAGTTGTGGCTGGCGTAGAAAATCTCCCGGCTCATCGCAGCCGCCGCATCGGCCACGTCCTGGCGCGAGCCCCGGATCGTGACCACGTCCGCGCCGCACGCGGCGATCTGCGCGATCTTCGGGTACGACGCCGTCTCCGGCACGAGGACGCGGCAGCGCATGCCCGCCCGCGCGCAGTAGGCGGACAGGGAGGCGCCGGCGTTACCCGAGGAATCCTCCAGCACTTCGGTCACGCCACGGCTCTTGAGGTAGCTCACCATGACCGTCATGCCGCGGTCCTTGAAGGAACCGGTCGGCATCATGAACTCGAGCTTGAACCGGACCGGCGCTCCGTCCCACTCGCCGGCCACGAGCGGCGTCCAGCCCTCGCCCAGCGTCACCGCGTCCGCGGCGTCCACCAGCAGTGCCTTCCGGTAGCGCCACAGGGAATGGGCGGAGGAATCGATGTCGCGGCGAGCGAGCCCCGGCGCATCGCCGAGATTGACGTGGCCGCCCGATTCGCCGCGCCAGCGCGGCGCCTCCAGCGGGTAGGTCGCGCCGGTCAGCGAATCGATGTAATGCATGGCCCCATCGTAAAAGAAAAAGGCGGGGGATACCCGCCTTTTTCCGGCTCCGCGCCGCGAGCGGCGCGGCTGGAAGCGACCTTACTTCTTTTCTTCCGCGGCCTTCGCCTTGCCCTTGGCCTTGCCTACGCTCTTCTTGCCTTCGCCCTTGGCCTTCTTGCCTTCGCCCTTGGGCTTCTTCGCCTTGGCCTTCTTCTCGGCTTTGGCCTTCTTCTCCGCCTTGGGCTTGTCGGCCATGGGCGACGGGGTGGCCGGGGTCGCCGGCGCTGCCTTGGGCGCGTCGCCCTTGGCCGGGGCCGGGGCCTGCGCCGCGGCGCCGAAGGTGGTTGCCGCGAAGACAGCGGCGATCAGGGTGGACAGCAGCTTGCTCATGGTCTCTCCTTTTCTAGAGTGCGGGATGGTTGTCCCGGAAAATGCTTCCGGTGCAGCTAATAACGCGCCAACCCGGCGGCGGTTGACCGCCGCCGCCCCCCCGGCGGGGTGTCGCCGGACGGGTACAGTAGAATAGCCGCCCGACAACAACGACCCCTGTTCATACCCCATGGATCTCAAGCTTTCCGGACGCACCGCATTGATCACCGGCGGCTCGCGCGGCATCGGCCTGGGCGTGGCCCAGTCGCTCGCCGCCGAGGGCTGCCACCTCCACCTCTCCTCGCGCAACGCCGCCGACCTCGAGGCGGCGCGCAGCAGGATCCTGGCGGCGCACAAGGTCAACGTGACCTGCCACGCGCTCGATCTCGCCGTCAGCGACAACGCGCGGAAGCTCGGGGAGACGTGCAAGGGCGTCGACATCCTGGTGAACAACGCCGGCGCGATACCCCAGGGCACCCTCACCGGTCTCGACGAAAAGGCGTGGCGCGACTCCTGG
This sequence comes from Betaproteobacteria bacterium RIFCSPLOWO2_02_FULL_67_26, assembly GCA_001771935.1. GTDB lineage: Bacteria > Pseudomonadota > Gammaproteobacteria > Burkholderiales > SG8-41 > SG8-41. The sequence goes on along the minus strand of MERD01000113.1, from coordinate 1,415 downwards.
GACCTCAAGGTGTTCGGCTACATCAACCTGTCGCGCGCGATCTACGCGGCGATGTGCGAGCGCAAGCGCGGCGTCATCGTCAACATCATCGGCGGCGCCGGCGAGCGGCCCACCCCCGGCTACATCGCCGGCAGCATGGCGAACGCGGGTCTGATGGCGTTCTCGCGGGCCCTCGGGGCGGACAGCCCCAACCACGGCGTGCGGGTGATCGGCCTGAATCCCAGCGCGACCGCGACCGACCGCGGGGTCGTGCGCTGGCGCAACCAGGCGCAGAAGGACCTCGGCGACCCGGAACGCTGGCGCGAGCTGACCAAGGGCTTTCCGTTCGGCCGGCCGGCCACGGTGGAGGAAATCGCGGACGTCGTCACGTTCCTCTGCTCGGACCGCGCGTCGTACGTGTCGGGGACCGTCATCTCCGTCGACGGCGGCGCCGCCGCGCGCACCAATCGGTGACGGTCACTTCGTCGAGGGTTTCTGAAAGGCCCGGTCCACGGCGCCCAGCGACTCGTCGTAGCGTTTCCGCGCCTGCGTTTCCTTCTGCCGCGCCGCGGCCAGGGCCTTGTTCGCGGCGTCGAGCCGCCGCTTCATCTCGTCGGCCTGCTGCTGCGCCGCGCGCTGCGCTTCCCGCGCGTTGAGCAGCTCCTGCCCGGCCAGCTTCGATTCGTACTGAGCCTGCTGCAGCTCGCGGTACGCGGCGCCGGTCCGCTGCTGGCTTTGCTGGATCGCCGGCTCGCGGCTCGCGCGGTCCTCGACCGGCACCTGCGCCGAGGCGGCCGGGACGGCCAGCAGCGCAATCAAGCCAGCATGGATCACCTTCATGGCGCCAGAAGTGTAGCGGAACTCGCGGGTTGCGAGTGGGTCTGGTTGGATTCGAACCAACGACCAAGGGATTATGAGTCCCCTGCTCTGACCGGCTGAGCTACAGACCCCCGCCGGGGATTATACGAAGGATGAAGAGACGTCCGCCCTCATCCCTGAATCTCAATTTTCCTGGTCGAGGAAGCTGCGCAGCCGCTCGGAGCGCGAGGGGTGGCGCAGTTTCCGCAGCGCCTTCGCCTCGATCTGGCGTATGCGCTCGCGGGTGACGTCGAACTGCTTGCCGACCTCTTCCAGCGTGTGGTCGGTGTTCATCTCGATGCCGAAGCGCATGCGCAGCACCTTCGCCTCGCGCGGGGTGAGGGTGTCGAGCACGTCCTTGGTGACGCCGCGCAGGCTCGCGTAGACCGCGGCCTCGTTCGGCGCGACGGTGGACTGGTCCTCGATGAAATCCCCGAGGTGCGAATCGTCGTCGTCGCCGATCGGCGTCTCCATCGAGATCGGCTCCTTGGAGATCTTGAGGATCTTGCGAATTTTCTCCTCGGGCATCTCCATCTTCTCGGCGAGCAGCGCGGGATCGGGCTCCTGCCCGGTCTCCT
>MERD01000112.1:2455-6618 GCA_001771935.1 Betaproteobacteria bacterium RIFCSPLOWO2_02_FULL_67_26 | reverse complement strand
AGGAAAAGGCGCGGTTCTTCCCGATCCCGCCGCGCGCCTTCGGGCGGAAGGCGCCGAGCAGCAGGTTCTCCTCGACGGTGAGCTTGGGAAACAGGCGCCGCCCCTCGGGCACCATCGCCACGCCGAGGTTGACGATCTCCTCGGTGGAAAGCGCCGTCAAATCATGCTTCTCGCTGTCCAGCGTCAGAGAAACCGAACCCCGGGTCGGCCTGACCATGCCCATGATGCATTTCATGAGCGTGCTCTTGCCGTTGCCGTTGGTGCCAAGCAGGGCGACCGTCTCTCTTTCCTCTATTGAAAGACTTACCCCATGAAGCGCGCGCACGGCGCCGTAGCCGGCTTCGACGTCGCGGATGGAGAGCTCAAGCGCCAAGGTAAGCCCTCTGCACGCCGGCGTCCTGCACGATCGACTGCGGCGTGCCCTCGCAGATGATCTGGCCGGCGTCCAGGCAGATGACGCGCTCGGAAAAACGCATGACTGCGTGCATGATGTGCTCGATCATGATGATGGTGATGCCGGTGTCGTTGAGGCGCCGCAGGATGCCGAGCACATCGTCGACCTCGTTCGAGGACAGCCCCGCCATGGCCTCGTCCGAGATCAGCAGCCGCGGCTTGGCCGCCATGGCGCGCGCCAGCTCGAGCTTGCGCATGTCGATCTGGGTGAGACGCGCCGAATCCTCCTGGGCGCGCTCGCGCAGCCCGATCACCTCCAGCACCTCGAGCGCCTCGTCGACGGCGCGCCGCCCGGAGGGGCCACGCGCGGCGTACTCCAACGGCACCTGCAGGTTCTCCAGCACCGTCATGCTGCGAAACGGCCTGGGGATCTGGAAGGTGCGCGCCATGCCGGCGCGGGCGCGCTGAAACGGCGGCAGCAGGGTGACGTCCCGGCCGTCGAAGTGGATCGTCCCCTGGTCGTTGAACAGCGCCCCCGTGATGCAATTGATCAAGGTGGTCTTGCCCGAGCCGTTCGGGCCGATCAGGCCGAGCCGCTCGCCGGCGCGCACCGTGAGCGACACGTTGTCGAGCGCGACGAAGCCGCCGAAGCGCTTGCCAAGCTTGCCGACCCGCAGCAGCTCGTCGCTCACGCCGCCCGCCGGCGCAGGTATTTTCGCGCCACGCCGACAATGCCCTGCGGCGCGAGGGTGATGAACACCACCAGCATGACGCCGACGATCAGCACGTTCATCTCGGAGGACACCGTCACCTTGACGATCTCCTGCGTCGTGCCCACCAGCAGCGCGCCGATCACCGGGCCGAGCCAGTGCGCCGTGCCGCCGATCATCGGCATCGCGATGGCATTCACCGCGATGAACAGGCTGAACGCCGACCCCGGTTCGACATAGGTGACGAAGTACGGGAACGGCGCCCCGGCGATGCCCATCATCGCGCCCATCACGGTCGTCGAGACCAGCTTAAGCCTGAGCGTCGGCACCCCGGCACACTCGGCGGCGACCTCGTCGTCGCGGATCGCCGCAAGCCCGCGGCCGAGGCGCGAGGAACTGAGCGCCCGGGAAACCGCCACGGCCGACAGCGTCAGCAGCAGCATCACCACGAACAGCATCTGGATGTAGCTGTCGAACCAGAGGTGCTTCTCCGGCGTCAGCATGTACGAGCCCTTGGCGCCGCCGACGTAGGACCAGTTGTTGACCAACGTCTCGACGACGATCGCCATGGCGAGCGTGGCGATGGCGAAGTACACGCCTTTCAGCCGCAACGTGAGGTAGCCCAGGCCCAACCCGACCAGGCCGCCGACCGCGCCGCCCGCCAGGATCAGCAGCGGCAGCGGCAGGCCGAGCGCCTTGTTGAGCGCGACGGTGGTATACGCGCCGATGGCGAAGAACCCGGCGCTGCCGAAATTGACGTAGCCGGTGAAGCCGCCGAGGATGTTCCACGCCACCGCCATCATCGTGGCCTGCAGGATCACGTAGAGTGCGTTGTAGTAATACTCGTTCGCCACCACGCTGGTGAGCGCCAGGCCCGCGGCGAGGACGGCGGCAAGCGCGCCCCAGAATGCGACCGGTTTCATCTACTGCCTGCCGAACAATCCGGCGGGGCGCAGCGCCAGCGTCAGTGCCAGCACGCCGAAGGCGACGGCCGGCGACCAGGACGGGCCGGCGAAGGTCGACACCATGCTCTCGACGACGCCGAGGATCAATGCGGCGATGAACATGCCCTGGATGCTGCCCATGCCGCCGAGCACCACGATGGCGAAGACGCGCCCGATGTACTGCCGCCCCACCGAGGGCTCGACCGGGCCGATGACAATGAGCAGCGACCCGGCGATCGCCGCGGTGGCGATCCCCAGACCGAAGGCCCATTGTTTGATGCGCACCGGGTCGGCCCCCATCAGCTGCAGCGCGACCCGATCCTGCGCCACCGCCTGGATGGCGCGACCAATGAAGGTGCGCGACATGTACGCGTGGATCGCGACGGTGAGCGCCAGCGACACCGCGAACGGCACCAGCATGCGCAGCGGAAAATCGACGAAACCGACGCGCCAGGTCTGGCCGATGTAGTCGGCCTGCACCAGGCGGTAGTCGACGCCGTAGATCAGGATCAGCACCACCTCGATGATGAACATCAGGCCGAAGAAGAATGCCAGGCCCGAGAGCGACTCCTGCCCCGTGCGCTCGAAAGCGAAAAAGTAGACGCGGTAGATCAACGCGCCCGCGAAAAAGAACACCGGCGCGGCCACAATCCCGACCAGCACCGGATCGAGGCCGAAATGGCTGTTCAGGATGTAGGCGACATACGCCCCGACGATGATGAAAGCCGGGTGCGCGATATTGACGATATCGAGCTGACCGAACACGATCGCCAGCCCGATCGTCACGGCGGCGTAGAAACCGCCGAGCAAAATCCCCGACACGACGGCGTTCGCTAGGAGGTCTGCGGAAAACACCGTCGCGCGGGTGCCCTACGGGCGCGGGTTATTGCTTGTAGGGGTAGGCGATGTCCCCCGACTTCCACTCCCTGGGATACAGCACGATGCGCTTGCCCGGGCCGGCGAACTGCTCCATGTTGTCCTTCTGCACGTCGCGGAATTGCACCTGCAGCACGCGGGTCGTGGCCCACTCGCCGTTCTTGCCGAACTTCACCTTGCCGATCACGGTGTTGAAGGTGGACTTTTGCATGTGAGCGGCGAGCTTGCCCTGATCGAGCCCCTTGGTCGCCTCGACAGACTGGCCCAGCACCTGAAGGTAAGCGTAGGCGTATGGCGGCAGGTAGTGGCCGTACGGATCCACGCCCTTGCCCTTGGCTGCGTCCTGGTACTTCGCCAGAAACTCCTTCACGCCCGGAAAGTTGAGCGTAGGCTCGGGCACCCAGAAATCGTAGTTGACGATGCCGTTCAGCAGCGGCCCGAGGTTCTTCTGGATCCCGGCGAACTGCAGCCCGACCATGCCGCCGCCGAACAGCTTGGCCTTCAGGCCGACCTCGTTGGCCGCCTTCACCATGCCGACCGAGTCGGGCGGGTACGAGCCGACGAACACCACATCCGGGTTGGTCGCCTGGATGGCGCGAACGATGGGCGAGAAGTCGGTGGTGGGCGGAGGGTAGGTCTTGTCGTAGACGATCTTGAGGCCCACAGCTTGCGCGTTCTTGCGTGCTCCGGCCGCCGCGTTGAGCGCGAACTCGGCGTCCGCCGCGACAATCGCCACGGTCTTGGGCTTCGGGTTCTGCGCCATGGCGAGCTCGAAGAAGCCCTTCGACCAGTCGGTCAGCGGATTCGGACCCGCCGGCATGATCTGGAAGTAGCGGTCGTATTTGAACTCCTCGTTGGCCGCCAGCCCGAACAGCGCCGGGAACACCATCTTCTTGCGCATCACGATCGGCATCGCGGGGGCGATCAGGTTGGTGCCGTAGGCCGAGACCAGCAGATCGACCTTGTCGACCTCGAGCAGCTTGGTATAAAGCCCGGGAACATTGGCTGGCTGCGTGGCATCGTCGTAAAAGACCAGTTCCACTTGGCGGCCAAGCAAACCGCCCTTCTTGTTGACGTCGTCGCGCCAGATCTCCATGGCGATCAGCGCCCCCTTGCCGGCGCCGGCAAGGCCGCCGGTAAGCGCCATGCTGAAGCCGATCTTGATCGGCTTTTGCTGCGCCTGGACGAGCGGCGCCGTGCAGCCGAGTGCGACGGCGAGCGCCGCCGCGATGGTAATCAA
>MERD01000112.1:2241-2409 GCA_001771935.1 Betaproteobacteria bacterium RIFCSPLOWO2_02_FULL_67_26 | reverse complement strand
GTGCTGAAGCCCCCGGGAAATGGCAACCTGTCCCGGCCGCCCTAGACAAACAGCAGGCTGAGCCGGGGGTAGGCGATCAGCACGCCCAGCACCGCCAGCATCAGGGCGGAGAAGGGCAGTGCGCCCAGGAAGATGTCCCGCAGCGCAATCGACTGATCGTTGAGGGTC
>MERD01000112.1:1011-2199 GCA_001771935.1 Betaproteobacteria bacterium RIFCSPLOWO2_02_FULL_67_26 | reverse complement strand
TGAGGGTCGCCTTGATGACGAAGCAGGAGATGCCGAACGGCGGGGTGAGCAGGCCGATCTCGGCGCCGATCACCGTGACGATGCCGAACCATACCAGCGACGCGCCGAAGGTCTCGATCCCCGGCAGGAACAGCGGCACCACGATGAGGATGATCGAGGCGGTGTCGATGATGGTGCCGAGCGCGAGCAGCAGCAGCACGTAGAGCAGCATGAAGCCGGCGAAGCCCATGTTGATGGACGCCAGCCACTCGCCGAACAGCGTCGGCAGCCCGGCGATGCCGAGCATGCGGCTGTAGATCGACGCGGCGATGATCAGGAACAGGATGTTGGCGGTGATCTGGCCGGTCTCGACCAGCGCGCTCCACAGCGCGCGCCACCGCAGGCGGCGCTTGAGCGCGCCGATGATCACCGCGGCCACGGTGCCCGCCGCGCCCGACTCGACCGGCGTCAGCACGCCGCCGTAGATCCCGCCCAGCACGATCAGCACCAGCGCCGCGACCGGCCCGACCTGGGTGGCGAGGCCCAGCGCGAGGCGGCGCGGCGGCGGCCAGGGCTCGCCCGCCGCCGGGCCGCCGACGTAGCGCGGCGCGAAGCGGTGCAGCAGCGGGATGGCGACGCAGTAGGCGGCGGCGAGAATCAGCCCGGGCACGATGCCGGCGAGGAACATGGCGCCCACCGACTGCTCGGTGACCACCGCGTAGATGATCAGCATCACGCTGGGCGGGATGATCATGCCGAGCACCGAGCTGCCCGCCACCACGCCGACGGCGAAGCGCCGGCCGTAGCCGAAGCGCAGCATCTCGGGCACCGCCACCCTGGTGAATACCGAGGCGGAGGCGATGGAGGACCCGGTCACCGAGGCGAAGATCGCGTTCGCCGCCACCGTGGCGACGCCGAGCCCGCCGCGCAGCGGACGGAACAGATCGTTGGCGAAGTCGTAGATGTCGCGCCCCAGCCCGGCGCGGCTCACCACCAGGCCCATCATCACGAACGCCGGCACGGTGGCGAAGGCCTCGTCGGACACCGAGTCGGCCGTCGCCAGCGCGAGCAGATTGACCGCGACCTCCGCGTTCCCCTTCAGCAGCACCACCCCGGCGAAGGAGATCAGGCCCAGGGCGATGGCGATGTGTGCGCCGGCGTAGATCGAGACTACGATCGCGGCGACGGAAGCGATGCCGACCGCGACAC
>MERD01000112.1:0-977 GCA_001771935.1 Betaproteobacteria bacterium RIFCSPLOWO2_02_FULL_67_26 | reverse complement strand
GCGATGCCGACCGCGACACTGCTCAGCTCCAACCCGCCGCCCTCCGCAGCGCGGCCGCCGCCATCCGCAGGAACTGCAGCAGGCACACGGCGAGGCCGGCGACGATGACGCTCTTCACCGGCCAGACCGGCGCGGTGAACACCCCCTCGTTGCCGATCCAGTGGTTGCGCCGCACCGCTTCGGCGAGCAGCGGCACCGATCCCCAGAGGCCGAGCGCCATGTAGGCGGCGCCCAGCGCGAAGAACGCCGCCTCGAGCGCGGCGGCGGCGCGCGGCGCGCGGCCGCGCAGCACGTCGAGGAAGCTGTCGGCCCGCGTCAGCTGCCCGGTGCGCAGCGCGTCGGCAAGCTGCAGGAACACGATGCCGACGATCGAGATCTGCGTCAGCTCGACCGTGCCGACGATGGGCGCGGCGAACAGGCTGCGGCCCAGCGCGTCCGCCGTGACCAGCAGGATCAGCAGCAGGACCCAGAACGATCCCGCCGCGTTCATGCCGACGACCAGGCGGTCGAAACCCCGGCCTACTCCCGGTCCCACTGCCGCTCGATGGGCTGGTTCGCGGCGCGCATCGCGTCCATGTAGTGCTTGAGCATCGCGCTGCCGTCGAGGCCCTCCTTGTCGAGTCCTTCGGCCCATTCCTTCGCCAGGTTGGGCAGCGAGCGCGCCCACCGGGAACGCTCGGCGCGCGGCAGGTCGTAGACGCGGCCGCCGGCCTTGGTATAGGCGGCGACGCTGTCGTCGGCCAGCGCCAGCGCGACCTTCGCCATGTGGTCGCGGTAGGCCACCGCCACCTCCTTCAGCACCGTGCGCACCTCGGGCGGCAGCCGCTTCCAGGTGTCGGCGTTGACCGTCACCACCTTGGTGTTCACCGCGCCGAGGTCGGCGCGCATCATGTAGGGCGCCACCTCGGCCAGCTTGAAGGTCGCGGCGGCCTCGGGCCACAGCATGCAGCCGTCGACCACGCCGGTCTGGATCATGT
>MERD01000111.1 GCA_001771935.1 Betaproteobacteria bacterium RIFCSPLOWO2_02_FULL_67_26 | reverse complement strand
GGGTGATGGGTGATGGGTGATGCGCGTTACGGGACATTGCTGACATGCACCTGCTGGAACAGCCGGACCTTCTCGTTACTCTGCTCCACCTGCAAAGTGAGCGCCACCACACCGGTCCGCCCGCTGGCGCCGCTCGTCGAGTAGGTAAAGCTGCAATCCGTGACATTTGTCGCAAGCAGCGCATTGCTGCCGCCGGCCGGCGGCGTGGGCTGCGGCGTGCGCTGGGGCGTATAACCCCAGTAGCGGCGCAGCTGTCCCGTCCCCGACGGCAGCGGGTCGCAGGCGTAGGTCACCGGGTGCTGCAGGATCTGAAAGCGCTTGCCCGGAGACGCGAACGGGAATTGCTTGGACGCGATCGTAATGGTGGTCGCGGTATTGCTGGAGTACGCCGAGCGGTTGTCGCCCTCGTAAGCATTGGCCACGGCCAGCGTGGTGTCGCCAGTCAGGTTGTAGATCACGATGGAATCGCCGCTCACCAGGGTGGGCATCGTGCCGACGACATCAAAGTCGGTGATCGCCGCCGTGAAATCGAGCGGGTTTCCCGCGTCGCTCGAATCCTTTTCCGACCGGTAGCGCCCGCCGCCGCGGGTCTGGAGATATTCGATGTACCTCACGTTGCCCGAAGTGGTGGTGCGGATGCTGTTGGGCAGCGCGGTACGCAGGTCCCGCGTGATGCGGCGCAGGGAGGTGTCGGCGATGTCGGTCAGCTCCGCGCGCCGCGCGGCGTCCGCGTACCCTTCCACCGGCCGCTGGATGAATACCGCCACGGCTCCGGCAATGATGCCGGTAATCGCGATCACCACGATCATCTCCACCAGCGATACGCCGCTCTCGCCTCGAATACCGTGATTCGTGGGTCGTGGATCGTGGATCGTGGGATTCCGCATTGCCGATCCCCGTCAGGGAAGCGCGTTGGGTGCGTACCGCACGCGATAACCGTGCACCACCACGCCAGACGGCAGCTGGGAATGGGTGACCGTGACGGTGATGAACAACGATTCGGTCGCGGAAATGCAGCCAAGCGACAGGCCGGCGATGCCCACCGTCGCCGAGTAGCCGTCGAGACCGCCGATGGCGCTGCCGCTCAAGTCGGTGATGCCGGGGCCCATGCTGAAAGTGTTGAAGTCGTTCACATTGTCGAACGGCCGCACCGTGCCAGCGCGCGTCTCCGCGGGCCCGGTAAGCGGCACATCCACCGCTTCGGGGCCGAGGGCTTCGATAGCCGAAGCGCAACCCGCGGTGCCGGTTGCCGTGGCCGCATTGGCGTCATCCGGATCACAGTACGTGAACGGCTGCAATTGGACTTCTTCGAGCAGTGCTTCGGCAATCGCGAGCGCCTGCTTCTGGACCATTGGATCCGCGCTGCCGCGGGTGGACACCATCAGCGCCGACAACACGCCCGCCACCGCGGCGCCGACGATCGCGATGAACATGACGAGCTCGACCAGCGAGATGCCTCGCCCGGCGCTCCGACAGCTGGTTCCTGCTGTACGGAATCGGTCGCGAATGATGCGCGATTCTAAGCGAGCGAGCGTGGCCCGCAGTTCACGAAGGATGGACATACCCGGTTTCGGCTTCGACGATGATCTGCCGCGCCGGGTCGCCAACGATGGTGCTGGTGAAGGTGATGGTCGTCGCCGCGCTGGGACGCCCCATGGCGTCGAAGCTGAAGTTTCCCGTCGGCGACAGCGTGACACCCGTTGGCGCGGTGCTCGTCAGCGCTCCGCCCGTCGCCGGATGCGTCAGCGTGACCGGCGCGGCGCAGTTGCTGTTGGAGATTGCGGAAATGGCGCCCGCCGCTACGCAGACCGTGACCGAGCGCCGCCACGCGATCGCCGTTTTCTGCGCGTAGCGCACGACGGCCTGCGCTTCGTCGTGGAAACCGCGCGATTCAAAACCCTTGGGAGAAGTGAACCGCGGAATCGCCACCACGGCAAGAACGCCGACAATCAGGATCGTCACCACGAGCTCGGTGAGCGTGAAGCCGCGGGGCGCCACAACCGAATACTCGCTCATCTGACAGCCCATGGCGCGCTATGCTCCACGCCAGTTCGAGCAGGGCGGCTCAGCCTAGGCGAATTCCCACAAACGCACGGCCAATCGCGCGGCTTTGCCCTAGTCAGCGGATGTCGGCGACAACGTAACCGGCGTCGCGTACGCGGTCGGGCATGCCTGAACGACACAGGTGTTCGTGCCGTAAGTGACCCTCAGGGGCACCGTTCCGCAGGTAGCACCGGCGGTCGGCAAAGGTCCGCCGATCAGTTGCTGGAGCAACGTCGCACATTCAGCGTCGGCGTCATAGGCGGTGCCGCCGATGTCCGGATAGCCGCTTGCATTCACCGTTACCGTGACTGCACCATCCATGGAGACGCCAGTGCCGGTCGAACCAGCGGCAAGCCACTTCGCGTGAACGATGCCGACCGCCGAGTTAAGTCCGCCGGAAACTCCGGAACGCGCCGCCGCCGTTGCCTCCGTGGTCAGGCTCGCGAAACGGGGCAAGGCGGTCGCAGCCAGAATGCCGAGGATCACGATCACGACGATCAGCTCCACCAGCGTAAAGCCCTGTTGTGCAGATTTCATAAAACGGCCTCCTTTACCTGAATTCACTGTATGTTAACACTGACTTCCGCAAACACCATGAAATAGAATCGTATTCCCCTAGCACCCGGACGTGACCAGAATGCCAAACCCCGGCGCCTGGTTGGGGCCAACGGGTGAGGTGTAGGTGAAACTGCAATTCACCGGATCGTTGCCCATGACCATCATCCGCAAGACGCTGCCCTCGGAATTGCCGCCGCCCGATATGTCGTAACCGTCGGTCGAGAGCGGGCCGGCATTGATCCCGGATGCCGATACGATCCCCGCAGCGTCGGCAGTCGGATAAAGGTTGATCATGGTAATGTTTACACCCTCCATGTTGTAGGTCCCGCTCCCAGGCTGGCCCGTGCACTGCGGGGTGGACGCCAGGCAGCCCGCATGGGCCAGCGCTGATGCCCCCTTCATCGCACCCAGTGCGCCGTTCAACTTCGCGATGCGCGCCTGGGTCTGCAGGTTCGCGAATCGCGGCAATGCCGTCGCCGCCAGTATGCTCAGGATGATAATCACGACGATCAACTCGATGAGGGTAAAGCCCTTTTCCCTCAACGCCCCTCGCACGCCATGCGCACTCATCCTCGCCAACCTATGCATCTCCTTGATACAGCAGCAAAACTCGTGCCAGTATACCCCTGTGGTCAGATTACTGCCAGCGATAAGGCCGAACTGGGGCCAAAGTAATGCCGGTTACGCTTTCGACCGCCCCCCCACCCGTTTTGACCCGGTCCCGTAGCAATCGCGGCCGAAATCGGATCTGTTTCGAGGCCGTGCCGGTGTCGATTTCCAGACGGTTGCCGGTGTTTACGACGTACACCAAATGTCGCTCGCGGCCATCGAAATACCACGTTCCGGGAAGGGGGTGCTCCGGGTAAGCGCCGCCGTAGGTGGCCGGCTTGTTCTCCAGCCAATTGACCGGGTCCTCCGTTTCGAGCACGCCAGCCTCCGCCTGACGGTTCCCTATGATCAATTCCGCGAGGCGGATTTGAAGGCCGGTCTTGATCCCACGGACCGTCGATTCCATGGCCGCCTTTTCCGCGAGTTCCTGGTAATAACTGAAGCGGTCGAGCAGCACCGTCGCCAGCACGCTGATTATCAGGATGGCGATTACGAGCTCGAACAGCGTAAAGCCCCGCTGCCACGATATCGTGGTTCGCGGTTCCGCGTTCCAAGTTCCAGGTTCCACGTTGCAGCTCCTCGAACTTTGAGCACCGGGCTACTTCTTGCCCAGCGCGGCAGTGCCCAAGTCCCAGATCGGCAGGAACACGCCGAGCGCGAGGATCAGCACCAGCACGCCGAGGCCCACCACCAGTATCGGCTCGATCTGCGCGGCGAGGTTCTTCAGGTCGTACTCGACTTCGCGCTGGTACATGTCGGCAATCTCCGACATGAGATCATCGAGCGCTCCGGTTTCCTCGCCCACCGCTACCATCTGCAGCACGATCGGCGTGAAAATTTCCGTGGCCAGAGCAGTCTTCAGTATCGATTCGCCGCGCTCCACGCCTTCGCGCATTCCCTCGAGCTTGCGCGCCACGTGCGTATTGTCCACGGTGTTCGCGACGATGGACAGCGCCTGCACCGCTGGCACGCCGCTTCGGATCGCGAGCGCGAGACTCCGCGAGAAACGGGCAAGCGTCGCCCTCAGCACGATCGGGCCCGCGATCGGGATTTTCAGCTTGAATTCGTCCCATTTGAGCCTGCCCCGTGTCGTGCCGATGTAGAGGCGGAAGCCGTAAACCAGCATGGCCAATACCACCAGAATCGCCGGCCAGTAGGCCACCATGAAATTGGAAAAGCCGATCAGCGCCTTGGTCAGGGCGGGCAGCTCGGCCTTGAACCCTTGATAGACCTTGGCGAACGCCGGGATCACGAAAATGTTGATGATCACTATCGCGATCCCCATCGTCACCACCACGAATGTGGGATAGCGGACGGCCGCCTTGACCTGGTCGCGCATGAACTTCTCGAACTCCAGGTGATTGAACAGGCGCAGGAACACCTCCTCCAGCGTGCCGGTGACTTCGCCCACGCGCACCATCGCAACGTAGAACGGGTCGAACACCCTGGGATGCCGCGTGAGGCAGACGGACAGCTCGTGCCCGCTGTCGAGATTCTCCCGGATGTCCTGCACCACGCCTGAGAACGTCTTGTTTTCGGCCGATTCCTGCAACCCCTTCAGCGCACCCATGATCGGCACGCCCGCCTTGAGCAGCGTGTACATGTGCCGGCAGAAGAGCAGGACCTCGGTATGCTCGACTTTCTTTTCGCTCCACCGCTCGAGCAGCCCCGGGCCGGCGCGCAGCGGCGCCGATGTGGGCTTGATCTCGATGGGGGTGACCCCGGTCGCGAGCAGCTGACCGGCCACGGCGCCGCTGTCGGCGCCTTCCTGCACTCCTTCTACGAGTTGCCCTCCCCGGTCGCGGCCCCTGTAGGCGAAATGCGGCATCTAACGGCCGCCTTCGTAGATTCGCGGCACCAACCGGTGTGATTTTTCCCAAACCCTGAGTTGCCTCAATCCTGTCACTCAAAGCCCGTCCGCGAGACGCTGAAGGCTGAAATCTGATTGCTGATCGCTAATCCTCGAACTGGTTGCTGACGCGCATCGCCTCCTCGACCGTGGTCGTGCCGGCGGCGACCAGCTGCGCGGCGTGCCGGCGCAGCGTTTTGCCTGCCATCTGCTCGCGCGCAACGCGGATGAAGTTCTGGATATCGTCGTGATTGGCCGCTTCGACGACGGGGCTCGTCATCTCCAGTGCTTCGTAGATGCCGGTTCGGCCCAGGTAGCCGGTTCCGTTGCAGTGCGTGCAGCCCTTGCCATGCTTGTACGCGTGCCCGTCCACCTTGTCGCTCAGCTCCTGGCGCAGCCATTCGCGCTCGTTCGGCAACAATTCGTGGGCCTGGGTGCAGCTCTCGCAAATTACGCGCACCAGCCGTTGCGCAATCACCATGTGCAGCGAAAGCGCGACCATGTAACGCGGCGCGCCCATGTCGAGCAGGCGCACCGGCGTGGACACCGCGTCATTCGTGTGCAGCGTGGAAAACACCATGTGGCCGGTGATCGCCGCGCGCAGCCCCGTCTCGACGGTCGGCTGGTCGCGCATCTCGCCCACCAGTATCACGTCCGGGTCCTGCCGCAGCGCGGAGCGCAGAACGCGCTCGAACGAGAGCTCGATCTTCTCGTTGACCTGCACCTGGTTGATGCCGTTCAGCCGGTACTCCACCGGATCCTCCACGGTAATGATCTTGCGCTCGGGGGTATTGAGCTCGCCGAGCGCGGCATAGAGCGTGGTGGTCTTCCCGCTTCCCGTGGGACCCGTCACCAGCACCATGCCGTTCGGCCGGTGTATGACTTCGCGCAACCGCACGAGCAGGTCCGGTGGAAATCCGATATTGTCCAGCCCGAGCATCCCGCTCGCCTGGTTGAGCAGACGCATCACCACCGACTCGCCATATTGCGTCGGCATGGTCGAGATCCGCACGTCGATCTGGTTGGTCCCGATCTTGATGTTGAAGCGCCCGTCCTGCGGCAGCCGTTTCTCGGAAATATCCAGCCCCGACATCAGCTTCAGCCGCAACACCACGGCGGAGGCGATCTTGGGGTCGGTTTCGGTTTGCAGGTGCAGCACGCCGTCGATGCGGAAGCGGATCTGCAGCCGCCTGGCCTGCGGCTCGATGTGGATGTCGGAAGCGCGCGCCTGCGTCGCGTCCTCGAACACGGTCTGCAGCAGTTTCACCACCGGGGCTTCTTCGAGCCCCGGCGTCATTACCAGCGCGCCGAAGTCCACTACGACGGTGTCGCCGACCTCCGCCTCGAGTTCATGGGCGAGCCCGGTAATTTGCTCCGTGCGCCGGTAGGTGCGGTCTATGACGCGCAGCAACTCCGTCTCCGAGACTACCGCAAGCTCGATGTCGCGCTTGAGCACGCGCACGAGTTCATCGTAGGCGGTGAGATCGGTCGGGTCGGCCATGCCGACCTTGTAGGTCCTGCCGGTGTCCTCCAGCACCAATGCGCGGAAGCGGCGCGCCTGCGTTTCCGGCAGCTTGATCGTGACCTCGCGCTTGGTGTTGAATTGCTTGAGACTGATGAAGGGGACGCCGAGCTGGCGGGCAAGCGCCTGGGAAATCTGGTCCTCGGTGACGTAGCCCTTCTCGATCACCACGCGGCCGAGGCGGCGGCCGGACTTCTTCTGCTCCTCGAGCGCGCTCTTCAGCTGCTCCTCGGTGAGCAGTTTCTGCTGTATTAGTATTTCGCCGAGGCGGACTTTTTCAGGTCGGCCCATGGCCCCCTCCGCCCGAACTTAAGTCTTGCATGATCTTCGCCGTACATGCCTTTGATCTATAAGGATAACTTGTTTTCGGCCTCGCGGCAACTCCTCAGTACTCGGCCCGCTGTTCCCGCGCGAGCAGCTCCTGCACCGCCGCGCGCGCCTGTTTCGGATTCTCAAGCACGCCGCATACCGCGCGCGTAATCGGCATTTCCACCCTGGCCTCGGTGGCGAGGCGCGTGACGGCGCGGGCGGTATATACGCCTTCGGCCGTGTGGCCCAGGGCTGCCAGCACCTCCGCCAGCGGCATGCCTTTTGCAAGCGCGAGCCCCACCCTCCGGTTGCGCGACAGGTCACCGGTGCAAGTGAGTATCAGGTCGCCCGCCCCGGCCAGCCCCATGAAGGTCTCCGACCGGCCGCCGAGCGCCACGCCGAGCCGCGTCATCTCGGCAAGCCCGCGCGTGATCAGTGCGGCGCGAGCGGAGAACCCCAATTCGAGCCCGTCGCAGATCCCCGCGGCGATTGCGATCACATTCTTCACCGCGCCCGCCACCTCCACCCCAATGACGTCCTCGCTCGGATAGATTCGGAGGGTGGCGCCGTGCAAAGCTCGCGCCGCGTCGCGCGCGAATCCGGCGTCGGTCGAAGCCAGCGCAAGCGCGGCGGGAAGCCCTCGCGCCACTTCCTCCGCGAAGCTCGGGCCGGAAAGCGCGGCGCGCGGCACGCTATTCGGCATTTCCTCCGCGCAGACCTGGTGCGGCAATCGCGCTTGCTCGCTTTCGAAGCCCTTGCACAGCCAGACCAGCGGGATATTGAGCCCCGTCGACCGCACGGAGCGCAGTGTTTCGCGGAGCCCGTTGGTGGTCACGGCGGCGAGAATGAGTTCCGCTCCGTCCAGCGCCCGGCCCATCTCCCCCGCCAGAATGATTGCCGGTGGCAATGAAAAATCGGGGAGATAGCGCCGGTTGACCCGGTCAGCGCGGAGCCGCTCGACCTGCGCCGGCCCGCGAGCCCACAATCGCACCTCGTGGCGCGCGCACAGGTTGATGCTGATCGCCGTGCCCCAGGCGCCGGCGCCGAGAACCGCGATTTTCATCTAAGCTCAGGCGCCCCAGACCTGCGTCACCCTGACGTAGCCGGCCTGGCCGTCGCGATGCCGGACGCGGAGCCAGCCTCCCGCGACCTCCAGCAACTCGAGCAATACGTTTTGTTGGGCCTGAAACACCATCGGCGCATTGTCATCCGCGGCCTCCCGGATCTGGGCCAGCTGCGACTTGACCAGCACCGTGCGCCGGTCGGCGAGATGCTTGCTCTCGATCCACATCAGCTCTCCACTGGCGTCGCGTACCTTGCTCCAGCCCTCCACCACCACCACGATCTCGAACGGGTAGCCCTGGTTCACGACGTAAAGCTTCCTGGCCTTCGCCGAGGGCGCGTCATAGAGCACGGCCGCGCCGTCCGCAACCGAGCGGAAGTCGGCAGCGACGGCATGAGGTCCGGCGAGAACCGCGGCCGCCACGGCAAGAAAATATGCGAAACGAGCGGCCATGCGCGGGTCCGGTGTGTTTCCGGTCTCGAGTTACCGGTCAGTGAAGCTAAGCCACGGGCGGCGGTCCGGCCTGCGGCTGCGCTTGCTGCTCCTGCAGCCGCTGCTGGTAGATCGCCTCGAAGCCCACGTGGGGCAGGATCACCGCCGGGAAGCCGGCCCGGCTGAGCACGGCCGAGACCGTTTCACGGGCATAAGGCAGCAGGTTCTTGGGGCACACCACGTTCACCACCGCGTCCAGGTCCTGCGGCTGAAAATCGCGGGCCTGGAAAATTCCCGCTTGCGCGACCTCGACCAGGAACGCCGTCTTGTCATTGTGTTTCGCGGTGACGGTGGCGGTAAGGACGACCTCGTAGATGCCGTTGTCGATGGTCTTCACCTCGTTGTGCAGCCTGATGTCGATCTTCGGCGGCTCCTGTTCCGTGAAGACCTGCGGCGCGTTCGGGATCTCGAGCGACAGATCCTTGAGGTAGATCTTTTCGATGGTGAAAACCGGCTGCTGTTCGCTCATGCTGGCGCTCGCTAAGTGAGTTCTTCCCGGCCTGCGCGCAACAGCTCGTCCAGCCTGCCAGTCCGGTCGAGCGCCGCAAGGTCCTCGTAGCCGCCAACGTGCGTCTCGCCTATGTAAATTTGGGGGACGGTACGGCGCCCCGTCTTTTCCATCATCTCCACCCGCCGCCCGGGTTCCAGGTCGACCCGGATCTTGGCGATGGCCGATACGCCCTTCGAGCGCAGCAATCGCTCCGCCATCTGGCAGAACGGGCACACCCCGGTGCTGTACATCGTGACTTCGGCCATCGCCACGCTCAGCTTTTTACGAGCGGCAGGCTCGCCTGCTGCCACGCAGCGACACCGCCCTTCAACGCAAACACCTCGGCAAATCCCTGCTTGCGCAACATGCCGGTCACAACGTGGGCCCGCGAACCGGTACCGCAGCTGACAATGATCGTGCGCGACTTGTGCTTGTCGAGTTCCTTCATCCGGTCCGCCAGCTGCGCCTCGGGGACGTGCCTGGCGTTGGCGATGTGCCCGGCGGCATACTCCCCCGTATTGCGCACGTCCAGAACCAGCGCGTCCTTTCGATTGATGAGCTGCACGGCCTCGAACGTGCCCACTTCGTGGGCCTGCCGAAACGGCCGCGACACCAGCGGCCAGATGAGCATCGTGCCCGAAGCCGCCGCCAGGCCAAACAACAGCATGTGAAACGGGCTCTTCTGCAGAAAGTACAGGAACTGCTCCAAGCTATTCCCTTTGGGATCGAGTCACGTCACTTCCCGCTCTGCGATTTGCGCCAGTCCGTCAATTTCGCGGTCGCCAATTCTAGCAGAGGCGTCAGTTCAGCGGGATGCCGCGCGGCAAGCTCTCCCAGGATCTTCATGGTGGCCTGCAGCTCGTCGGGATAGACGCGCGCTGCAAGCTCGAGCTGGCGCGCTGCCGGCCCGTGCTCGCCGGCCAGCGCAAGCAGCATGGCCTGCCGGTAGACGACGCTGGCAATCGGAGCGAAGCGCATCACGCGGCTGTTGAGTTCAAGTTTCTCGAGCGTACGGACGCCATCGAGCTCGAAACTGGCCGAAATCGCCAGTTCAGCATAAGGCCTCAGCAGCGGCTCCCGGTAGGCGCGCGCCAGCGCCGAGGTGAACTCGACCGTTCCCGGGTTCGCGCCTCCGCGAGCAAACAGCCGCTCGAAATCCCGGTAGTTGAGAAGTATTGAAACGGCGTACATCCCGGCAACGGCGAGAACCAGGATCACCAGCGGAGAGCCGATGCGCTCCAGCTTGATCGTGAAATTCCGTTCCGAACCCAGGCCCATTGCGACAGCGGCGATCCCGAGGAAATAGGCGAACCACAGCGGGTGCTCGAGCAGGCTGTGAACGGCGATTACGCTCAGAATCGCGACCAGCCACCAGCGCTCGAGATCCACTGTGGCGCGCCTCATGCCCCACAGCCAGAGCACGACGGCGCCGACGATCAGCGCGGCGCCGACGACACCCGTCTCTGCAAGCAGCTGCAACACGATATTGTGCGCATGGTTGAATGGCCAGGTCCTGATGTTGCTGCCCTGTTGGGCCCGCTCTGTGAAGTCGTGCCAGGGGAATTGTCCCCAACCGACGCCAAGGAACGGCGCCTGCAGGAACATTCCCCACGCTTCGCGCGCCAGTTGCAGGCGAAAAGCGACGCTTCTCGCGCCCGTGCCCCCCTCGCCGGCAACGAGCCTTTGCGTCACCGTTTCCGTTCCGCCAGTGGATGCGAGCCAGGGCGCGGTCGCAAGCCATTGGGCAACGGCGAATCCCGCAATCAGGAGCACGATGCATCCGAAGAGCCGTCTTCCGCCGGCGCCACCTCGCCACCCGTACAGGATCGCCAGGACAATCAGGGCGGCAAGGAACAACAACGCGCTGCGAGACCCGGACAAGCCGATCACGAAAATCAGTGGAGCTGCGCCGGCCGCAACCCCTGCCCAATGCAGGCGGCCCGCGGCATACAAATAGGCCAGCGAGGCGAGCGCGAGCGTGTTGTAGTTGGCAAAGTGGTTGTATTGCCCGAGATTGCCGTACACGTTTGCCGAGCGCTTGGGCATGATCAGTGTGCCGGGCAGGTCCGAGATCTGAAAGTGCTGCAACAACGCGAAGAGCGCGCCTACGACGCCGCCGATGACGAGAAACCACGCGAGCACCGTGACGATCCCGCTCAGATGGATCTCGCGGCGGAGACCGCACGCCAGAACCATCAGCAGCGCCGCCCACAGGAGATGAAGCGCGGCAACGAGCGGTTGTCCACCATAGGCAACCTGCCCGAGCGCGAACTGGACACCCAGCACGGCAACGAAACCGATCAGCGGCAGCGCGGCAGCCGGCACCGGTGCAGCGCGCCAGTATGACCTGCGGGCGAGGAGCGTCAGCGCCAGCAAGCCCAGCGCCAGAGCAAGCCATTCACCGTAAAAGGAGGTCAGTGGCGGACGGTGATATGGCTGCAGGAACGGCAGGGTCCACATCAGGCCGATCGCAGCAAGGCTGAAATGCGCCGCCGTCAGGCTCGGGCCGCTTTGTGGAGGCACGCTATTGCTGATCATTGGGTCGCAGGTTGCGCGCGAAGATTCGCAATCTTGCTTTGTGCCGTTTCCAGAAGTGGTTGCAGTTGTTCGGGATACCTGCTGCTCATCTCGCGCACCTCGCGCGCAAATTTCTGCAATTCGTTGGGATAGACAGTTACTGCAGCGTCCAGCTGTCGAAGAGCGCTGTCCCGATCGCCATTGAGCGCAAGCACCAACGCCTGCTGGTAAATCACGATTGAGTTCGGGATAAGCCGCATTGCACGAGTGTTCAGTGCGAGCAGATCGCGGGCATTCTGCCGCGTTATTGGCACGCCATAAACCAGCGCCAGGTCAACGTACGGCACGAGCAGCGGATCGCGATACAAACGCGAAAGCACGCTTGAGACCCTATCCGTGTCATGGGGTTGCGCACTGTTGGCATCGACAAGGAAAAATGTTCTCTCGAACTCGCGATAAGCAGACACGGTCAGAGCCGCGATCAGGAATGCACCGGCCATAACGAGAATGGCGGCTCCCTGTCCTACGCGCTCAAGGCTGAGGGTGAGGCGATGCGTCGCCCCCACCCCCAGGAGGAATGCCGTTACGCCCAGAAAATAGCTGTACCAAAGCGGGTATGCGTTAAGGCTATAGAGGCCTACGATCGCGACCAGCGTGAGAATCTGGCAACGCTCAAGGTCGAACTTTGCGCGGCACACATCAGCCAGCCACACTCCCGCCGCCGCCAGAAGAACCAGCGCCCCTATGAATCCTGTCTCAGCCAGAACATGCAGCAAAATGTTATGCGCGTGGTCATCGAGCTCGACCGAACTCGTGCCGAACTCCAGGTGATGCTTATACTGAAACCACGCGAACTGCTTGAAGCCCACGCCGATCCATGGTGACTGGAGGAACATCCACCACGATTCGCGCAATAGCTCAAGTCGCTGGCTCGGTCCATGTGCTTCGCCGAACAGCCGTATAAGTGCCGTCGTTGAGTCATAGCTCGTTCTCAGGAACTCGAGCCCCACGGCCCAGTTCGCAACCAGAAACGCGGGCAGGAGCGCAGCGCTAAAGGTCAGCATCCGTGTAGCGGGCACGCCCTGATTCCGAGCACGGAGCATGGCCGCGAAGACGACAATTGCGGCGATATAGAACCATGAACTACGCGATCCGGACAATGCGAGTGGAGGCAGCAGCAAGACGCAGAAGCTTGCCGCGAAAAAGGTTCGAATTCTGTTGGCCGCAATCAGGTAGGCGATCGAAGCCAGACCTAGCGTAATGTAGCAGGTGAATTGAGTTGGTTGCGCGAGATTGCCGTCGACCCTAACGGAACTGCCGTGAACTATCGTCAGGATCCGCAAGCTGTGAGGGGCGTAGTGTTGAAGTAATGCAGCAACTGCGCTAAGTGCCGCGCCGATCAGTAGGGCCCAGGCGATGGCGGTGACAATTTTCGCTGCGCCCAACTCCCGCCGCAGGACGGCACCCAGCACGACGAGGCAAGTGGCCCATACCAGATAGTAGGCAGCAACCGTAACTTGCTCCGAATAAGCAACCAGCCCGAGAGCGCCCTGGGCCAGAAGCACCAGTAGATAAAAGAGCGGAAACAGCGCGATGACAGGCAGCTCCATTTCTCGCCACATGCTTTTCTGGAGCCAGACCCCAAGCGCCGCGATACCCAGGACAAACGCGATCCATTCATTGTAAAACGTAGCGAGCGGCGGCCGGTGGTACGACACCAGGAACGGCAACACACACACGAGCCCGATGAGAAACAAGCTCGCGCGGGCGAATAGTTTAGAATTAGCGGCAGGAAGAATCATGCCGGAACGCACGTGAAAACATGAAGGTCACACCCGTTCTGCTGATCATACTCGACGGTTTCGGCTACCGCGAGGAATGCGAGCACAACGCCATCTGCCAGGCGCGCAAGCCGCACTGGAACGTCCTGTGGCAGACCTGCCCGCACGCCGTCATCGACGCCTCCGAGAAATGGGTGGGACTGCCGAAAGCCCAGATGGGCAACTCGGAAGTCGGGCACATGAACATCGGCGCCGGACGCGTGGTGTACCAGGATTACACCCGCATCGAGAACGCCATCGAGAGCGGGGAATTCTTCAGGAATCCGGCGCTCGTGAGGACGCTGGATACCGCCCGTGGCAATGCCCGCGCGCTGCATATATTCGGACTGCTCTCGCCCGGCGGGGTGCACAGCCACGAAACGCAGATTCACGCCATGCTCGAGATGGCGGCGCGCGCGGGCCTGAATGATGTGCGATTGCACGCTTTTCTGGACGGCCGAGATACGCCTCCCAGGAGCGCCGAGTCCTCGCTCGCGGCGCTGGAGAACAAATGCCGCGATCTCAAGACCGGCCGCATCGCGTCGATCTGCGGCCGCTATTACGCGATGGACCGCGACAACCGCTGGGAGCGCGTCAAGTCCGCCTACGATCTCATCGTCCAGGGAAGCGCGGAGCATCGCGCCGCGACTGCGGTCGCGGGGTTGCACGCTGCCTACAAGCGTGGCGAGTCCGACGAGTTCGTCAAGGCGACCGTTATCGGCGAGCCGGCGCGCATGAGCGACGGCGATGCCGTCGTGTACATGAACTTCCGCGCCGACCGCGCCCGCCAGCTCACGCGGGCCCTCACCGATCCCGCTTTCAAGGATTTCGCGCGCGGGCACTGTCCGAAGCTGGGCTGCTTCACCACCCTCACGAGCTACGGCGAGGATTTCGCCCACCTCCCGGCCGCTTTCCCGCCCCAGAGCGTGGCGGGCGGCTTCGGCGAATATCTCTCCGCGAACGGACTCAGGCAACTGCGCATCGCGGAAACCGAGAAGTACGCGCACGTCACCTACTTCTTCAACGGCGGCGTCGAAACGCCGTACGCCGGCGAGGACCGGATCCTCGTGCCCTCGCCCAGGGTCGCCACCTACGATCTCAAGCCCGAGATGAGCGCCCACGAGGTCACGGACCGGCTGGTGGAGGCGATCGCGAGCCGCAAGTACGACGCCATGATCTGCAATTTCGCCAACGGCGACATGGTGGGCCACACGGGCAATCTCGCTGCCGCCACCCGCGCGATCGAGGTGCTCGACGAATGCATCGGGCGCGTGGTCCCGGCGATGCGGGAAATCGGAGGCGAGGTGCTGATTACCGCCGACCACGGCAACGCGGAGACCATGCTCGACCCGGCGACGCAGCAGGCTCATACCGCGCACACGTTGAACCTGGTGCCGCTGCTCTACGTCGGCCGCAAGGCGAAAATCGCCAACCGCGGCGCGCTTCAGGACGTGGCCCCCACGCTGCTCGCGATGATGGGCCTGCCGCAGCCGCCGCAAATGACCGGAAAGCCGCTCATCGCCTTCACGTGATCGCCCGCGCCACCGGCGTCCTGCTCCTCCTGCTGCTCGCGAGCCCGGCGGCCGAAACCGCGGCGCCAGGCGCGAGCGAGAAGGAACTGCGCGAATTGCGCAGTCGCATCGAGGCGCTGCAAAGAGGCCTCGCCGAAGCCGAGGAGTCGAAGAACGAGGCCGCCGACGGCCTGCGCGAGTCCGAGCGCGGGATTTCCGAGGCCAACCGCGCGCTGCGCGAACTGGGCATCCAGTCACGGGAAGCCAGGAAGCAGATCGCGGCGCTGGGCGCCGAATCGCGCCGGCGCGAGGACGCGCTGAAGGCGCAACACGCGCTGCTGGCGGACCTGCTCTACCGGCAGTACCTCGGCGGGCAGCTCGAGCCGCTGAAGCTCCTCCTCAACCGCGAGGACCCGAACGAGATCGCCCGCCGCCTGCATTATTTCAGCTACGTGTCCCGGGCGCGCGCCCGATTGATCGCGGATACGCGCGCGAGCCTCGCGCAGCTCCGGCAGCTTGCGCGGGAAGCGGGTGAAAAGGCGGCCGAGCTTGCCGCGATAACGGCCGAGAACAAGGCGCAACGCGCCCGCCTCGAGCGCGAGAAGCGCGCGCGCAACCAGCTGCTTACCCGCATCTCGCGCGACATCCAGCGCCAGCGGCGCGAAATCGGCACGCTGAAACGCGACGAGACCCGGCTCACGCGGCTGGTAGAGCGCCTGGCGCGGCTGGTGGCGCGCGCAAAGCCCGCGCCCCGGCTGAGAAACGAGCGCGTGCCGAAATCCTCCGCGGGGGACAGCCCCTTCCTCGAGCTGAAGGGCAGGCTCAATCTTCCGGTCCGCGGGGAACTTGCGAACCGGTTTGGCAGTCCACGTTCGGATGGCGGGGTGCTCTGGAAAGGATTGTTCATCCTCGCGCGGGCGGGTGAAGAGGTCCGCGCGGTCGCCGACGGGCGCGTGGTATTCGCCGACTGGCTGCGCGGCTTCGGCAACCTCCTGATCGTCGACCACGGCGACGCTTACATGAGCCTCTATGGCAACAACGAGTCCCTCTACAAGCGGGTCGGGGACCCGATCCGCGGCGGAGACCCGGTGGCGGCAGTGGGCGCGACCGGCGGCAACGCCGATTCAGGTCTATACTTCGAACTCCGGCACCAGGGCCGGCCGCTCGATCCTCTGGATTGGGTGGACATTCGGTGAAGGAATAGTCGCCACTCGCGACTCGCGGGTTTTCAGGAGCTGGCAATGAGCAACAAGCTGCAGCAAATCGGATTACTGGTCGTCGGCGTGCTGGTGGGCATCGCGGTCAGCCTCAACTATTCCGCGGTGGCGCAGAAAGGGGCGACGACCGCCGCGCCGCTGCCGATCGAGGAACTGCGCGCGTTCACCGAAGTGTTCGGCCGCGTCAAGAGCGATTACGTCGAGCCGGTGGACGACAAGAAACTCATCACCGAGGCGATCAACGGGATGCTGACCGGGCTCGATCCGCACTCCGCCTATCTCGACCAGGAAGCGTTCAAGGAACTGCAGGTCGGCACGCAGGGCGAATTCGGCGGGCTCGGCATCGAGGTCGGCATGGAGGACGGCTTCGTCAAGGTGATCGCGCCGATCGACGACACGCCGGCCGCGCGCGCGGGGCTGAAGCCCGGCGACCTCATCGTCAAGCTCGACGATACTTCGGTCAAGGGCATGACGCTGAACGAGGCGGTGAAGCGCATGCGCGGCAAGCCCAACAGCCAGATCACGATCACCCTCGTGCGCAAGGGCGAGCCGAAGCCGATCGTGGTGACGCTGACGCGGTCCGTGATCAAGATCCAGAGCGTCAAGGCGAAGCTGCTCGAGCCGGGCTACGCCTATTTCCGCGTGAGCCAGTTCCAGGAGCACACCGGCGAGGCGCTCGCGCGCGCGCTCGAGAAACACTTCAGGGAAAACCAGGGGCCGATGAAAGGGATCGTGCTCGACCTGCGCAATGACCCGGGAGGGCTGCTCAACGGCGCGGTGGCGGTGTCCGCTGCCTTCCTGCCCGCCGGCTCGCTGGTGGTGTACACCGACGGCCGCACCGAGGACTCCAAGATGAAGCTCAACGCGAGCCCGGAGCACTATCTGCGCGGCCGCGTCCGGGACGACTACGTCAGGAAGCTCCCGCCGGAGACGAGAATGGTGCCGATGGTGGTGCTGGTGAACTCGGGCTCGGCATCGGCTTCCGAGATCGTCGCGGGCGCGCTGCAGGACCACAAGCGCGCGGTGATCATGGGCCAGCCGACTTTCGGCAAGGGGTCGGTGCAGACCATACTGCCGCTCGGCAACAGAACCGCGATCAAGCTCACCACGGCGCGTTATTACACGCCCAACGGCCGCTCGATCCAGGCGCGGGGCATCCTGCCGGACATCACCCTCGATGACGGCGCCAGCGAGCGCGTCGCCAGCCTGAAGCTGCGCGAGTCCGATCTCACGAAGCACCTCACCGACAACGCCAAGGACGAGGAAAAGGCCAAGGCGACGGCGGCGGCGGCCAAGCAGTACAACTTCACTCCCGCGCCGCGCCCGAAGGACTTCGACGAGAAGTTGCTGCGGCCCGAGCCCGGCGAGATCGTGTCGAAGCACGACTACGAGCTCAACCAGGCCGTGGCCTTCCTGAAAAGCCGCAGCAGCGTCAGGGTCGCGAACTAAGGCAGCCGCCCGGGGTTTTCCGTCGGCAACGCCCGGCGCCAGCCGGGCGTCTTGTTTCCCGCCTCGCGAAAACATGAACGACGAGCAGCTGCTGCGTTACAGCCGCCACATCCTGCTGCCACAGATCGGCATCGAGGGGCAGGAGAAGCTGCTCGCCGCGCGCGTGCTCGTGATCGGCGCGGGAGGCCTCGGCTCGCCCGTCGCGCTCTACCTCGCCTCCGCGGGCGTGGGCCGCCTCACTCTGTGCGACAACGAGGACGTCGATCTCACCAACCTGCAGCGGCAGATCGTGCACCGCACCAGCGCCATCGGCACCCGGAAAGTCGAATCCGCGCGCGCCACGCTCGCCGCGATCAATCCCGAGGTCAGTATCGCGGCGCTGGCGGAACGCGTGGACCAGCGCCGCATCGAAACACTGGCCGCGGACGCGGACGTCGTGGTCGACGGCAGTGACAACTTCGCTACCCGCCACGCGGCAAACCGCGCGTGCGTGCGGCTGAAGAAGCCGCTCGTCTCGGGGGCCGCGGTGCGTTTTGACGGCCAGGTGGCGGTGTTCGACCTGCGCGCGAGCGGCGCGCCCTGCTACGCCTGCCTGTTTCCGGAGCACGGGGAGTCGGAGGACGTGCGCTGCGCGGTGATGGGGGTGTTCGCGCCGCTGACCGGCATCGTCGGCTCGATCCAGGCCGCGGAAGCGCTGAAACTCGTCACTGGAGCGGGTGAAACGCTTGCGGGCCGGCTGCTGCTGCTCGACGCGCTCACCATGCAGGTCCGCACCATTAAACTGGCGAAGGATCCGGCCTGCCCGGTGTGCGGGAACGCGTAACCCCGACCGCTGAACGTACTAGGTCATGTCGAGCGATTGCGTGCCGCCCGCAGGGGCGGCGGCCGTTGCCGCGGGTGCGGCGGGGGTGGCCGCGTGGGCGCCGAGCAGTGCCTCCAGGTCGCGCGTGAGCTGTTCGATGTTGGGCCCGGCGCGTCCCATGCACTGCAACAGCACGCGCGCCGGGAGCTCCTGAAGCGTCAGCGGCCGGGTGGTGACGCGGCTTTTCGCCGCATAGTCGAGGGCCGGCCCCAGGTGGCCGCTCTTGAACCCCGCCTTGAGGCTTTCCACGCCGTCCACGATCGCCTGCTGCGCGCGGGCAACGCCGACGATGAGCTCGGCAAGCTGCTGTGTGGTTATGTTGGCCATGCCCAATCTCCCGTAAGTTAACCTCGTTGCGCGCGGCGCGCGTCAGGCGATCACACCCTCCATGAGCAGGCGCCACTGCTTCGCCCACAGCTCGGCCGGGTCGCGCTTGAAGCCGCTTTTCGCGAACTGGTGCCAGCGCCCGGTGACGAAGCTCATGAGCAGGTTCGCCTGCGCCGTGATGTCCACCTCCGGCGCGATCTCCTTCTGGCTCACGCCGAATCGCAGCGCCTGCTTCAACGCGGCCTCCAGGCGATCGTGCAGCTGGTTGATGCGAGACTGCAGCCGGTCGTCCTCGTTGACCAGCGCGTCGCCGATCAGCACGCGGGTCATGCCGCGGTTCTTCTGCGCGAAACCCAGCAGCACCGTCATGATGCCCTCGAGCTGGCGCAATCCGCTCTTCTCCTCGCCGGTAATGCGGTTGATGAGCGCGAACAGCGTCTGCTCGATGAATTCGATCAGCCCCTCGAACATCTCGGCCTTGCCCTTGAAGTGGCGGTAGAGCGCGGCTTCCGAGACGCTCAGGCGCGCGGCGAGCGCGGCGGTGGTCACCTTCTCGCCCGCGGGTTGCTCCAGCATCTGCGCCAGCGTCTGCAGGATCTGGTGCCTGCGCTCGCCCGTCTTTTCCGCCATCCCGGTTACCCCGCGTTCCAGGGTGCCTATTTTAAGTGAGCCAGCAGTCGGGGCAACTGCGCGAGGTCCGTGATCTTCACGTCCACGTAACCCGGCGCCCGGGCCGCCCGGGTCACCCACACCGTCTTCAGGCCAAGCCGGCCCGCGGTGCGCAGGTTGTCGAGGGAATCCTCCACCATGATACAGCGTTGCGGCTTGAGGCGGTTGGTGCGGCACAGCCGGAGGAACCCGTAGCTGTCGGGCTTGGGGCGGTAGCGGGTGTGCTCGATCGTGAACACGTCATCGAAGAGATCGGCGACTCCGAGCGCGTCGAGCACCGCGCGCGAATAATGCACCGGGGCGTTGGAGAACACGAGCTTGCGCCCGGGCAGGCGCCGCAGGGTCGCGCGCAGCCGCGGCTCGGGCACGAGCATCCGGTCGAGCTTCGGGAGCTGGTGCGTGTGCCACAGGAAGTGCCGGGGATCGATTGCATGATGACGCATGAGCCCGAGCAGCGTCGCGCCGTAGCGCCTCCAGTAGTGGCGCCGCAGCTCGGCGGCCGCGGCTTCGTCCAGCCCGAGGTGGGCCTGGAGGTACTCCGTCATCGCGCGATTGATGTGCGGAAAGATGTGCGGGCGCGCGTTGTGGAGGGTGTTGTCCAGGTCGAATATCCACACCCTGCCGAAGCTCATGCGCGGGACCCGCGCACTAGCGGCGCCGGATCAGCGTGCCGACGCCTTCGTCGGTGAGGACTTCCAGCAGCAGCGCGTGCTCGACGCGCCCGTCTATGATGTGGCAGGTGTTGACGCCGTTCTTCACCGCGTCGAGGGCCGAGCTGATCTTGGGCAGCATGCCGCCGGATATCGTGCCGTCGGCGAACAGGTCGTCGATTTTTTTCGCGGAGAGCCCGGTCAGCAGGTTTCCGTTCTTGTCGAGCACGCCCGGCGTGTTGGTGAGCACGATCAGCTTCTCGGCCTTGAGAATCTCGGCGACCTTGCCCGCGACGAGATCGGCGTTGATGTTGTAGGTCTCGCCCTTCTTGCCCACGCCGAGGGGCGCGATCACCGGGATGAAGTCGTGGGTGTGCAGCTGGTGGACGAGCTCGGGGTCGATGCTCTCGACCTCCCCCACCTGCCCGATGTCGACCAACTCATCGGAATCGCCCTCACCGCGCACCAGCATCTTCTTCGCGCGGATCAGTCCGCCGTCCTTGCCGGTCAACCCGACCGCGCGGCCGCCGTGCTGGTTAATGAGGTTGACGATTTCCTTGTTGACCCGACCGCCGAGCACCATCTCGACGACGTCCATGGTTTCGGCGTCCGTCACCCGCATGCCCTGGACGAACTCGCCTTTCTTGCCGAGCTGCTTCAGAAGGTCGTCGATCTGCGGGCCTCCGCCGTGCACCACCACCGGGTTCATGCCGACGAGCTTGAGCAGGACGACGTCGTGCGCGAAGCTCTTCTTGAGCTTCTCCTCGGTCATCGCGTTGCCGCCGTACTTGATGACGATGGTCTTGCCGTGAAAGCGCCGGATGTAGGGCAGCGCTTCGGCGAGGATCTTCGCTCTGTCGGCGGCGGTGGTCCCTGTGAGTGCCATGGCGGTCGCGTCGATTTTTCCGCCGGCTATTCTACGGCAAAAAAAAGCGCGTTGAACGGCGAATTTCGTCCGTTCGAACGCGCTTAGTTAAACCGGCGGCACAGCCTGCCGGTTTAACATTTACTGGATGGCGATGCGCTTCGCCTGCACCGCGGCCTTCTTGGGCAGCGTGAGCTCCAGCACGCCGTCGGCGTACCTGGCCGCCGCCGAGGTCTCATCGACCGCCTGGCCGAGCGTGAACGCGCGGTAGACCTTGCCGAAGGTGCGCTCGGTGCGCAGCACGCGGTCGCCGTTCTTCACGTCCTTCTCGTTCCTTGCTTCGGCGCCGATCGCGACGGTGTCGCCGTCGATCGTGATCTGGATATCGTCTTTCTTGACGCCGGGAATCTCGGCGCGCAGCGTATAGGCCTTGTCGTTCTCGGCGACGTCCACGCGGAATTGCGCCGCGCCGGCGGCACCTTCATAGCTCACCGGGCGCACGAAAAAGCCGCGAAACAGGTCGTCAATCGTCTCGTCGAACGGGTTGAAACGGGTGATGCTTGCCATTTTCGATCTCCTTCTGTTCAGTGGGGCGCGGGTGGCGCCGACAATTGGAAATATGGGACTCCATAGCGGGTTTTCAAGGCCCCCGCCGCAGGAAAATGCTGTTGTTTTTTATCGATTTTATTGCGCGCCTTGATGATGGCGGGCTATAATCGGCGCCAACCCATGCGTCTGCTTCTGATTCTCCTGCTGTCGGCAGTACCCGCCGTCCTTTCCGCCCAGCAAGCCGCGTTTCCCGCACCGCCCGCTCCCGCCATCGCGGCGAGGGCCTACCTGCTCGTCGATTTTCACAGCAGGCAGGCGCTGGTCGCGCACAACCCGCAGCAACGAGTGGAGCCGGCATCCCTCACCAAGCTGATGACCGCCTACCTCACGTTCACCGCCCTCAAGCAGAAGCGGATCCGCCCCGACCAGGCCGTGCCCGTTTCCGAGTTTGCGTGGCGCGCCGTGGGCTCGCGCATGTTCATCGAGCCGAGGAAAGCGGTGACCGTCGACGAGCTCGTCCGCGGCATGATCATCCAGTCCGGCAACGACGCGTGCATCGCGCTCGCCGAGGCGATCGCCGGCACCGAAGAAGCGTTCGCCGAAATGATGAACCGCGAGGCGCAGCGGCTCGGCCTCATGAACACCCACTTCGTCAACGCGACGGGCCTGCCGCATCCTCAGCACTATTCCACCGCGCAGGACCTCGCCGCGCTCGCGGCGGCCGTGATCCGGGATTTTCCGGAGTACTTCCCGCTCTATTCGCAGAGGGAATACCACTACAACAACATCACGCAGGCCAACCGCAACCGCCTGCTCTGGACCGACCCGACGGTCGACGGCATGAAGACCGGCTATACGGAGAACGCGGGCTATTGCCTGATCACCACCGCCCGGCGCGGCGAACGGCGGCTCGTGTCGGTGGTGCTCGGCGCGGCGAGCGAAGCGGCGCGCGCGGCCGAAAGCCAGAAGCTGCTCAACCATGGCTTTCAGTCCTACGAGGGCGTGCGCCTCTATTCCGGGAGCCAGCCCGTCGCAACGCTGGAGGTGTACAAGGGCGCGGCCAACAGCGTGAAAGCGGGTTTCCGGAGCGATCTCCATCTGACCGTGCCCCGGGGCGGCGCGGAAAAGCTCAAGGCCGTCGTCGACAGCGTGCAGCCGCTGCTCGCCCCGATCAGCGTCGGCCAGAACGTCGGCACGCTCAGGCTCACGCTGGACGGCAAGCCGTTCCGGGAAATCCCCGTCGTGGCGCTCGAAAGCGTGCCGGTCGCCGGCATCCTGGGGCGCGGCTGGGATGCGCTGCGGCTGTTGTTCCGTTAATGCGGTTCCGCCCTTTTTGATTGGGTGTAGACTTCATGCGGCCATCGGCGATTGCACTTGAGCGAGGTTGAAGATGAGCGAAATCGCATATCTCAACGGCGAGTTCCTGCCGCTCGACAAAGCGCACGTCTCGGTTCTGGACCGCGGCTTCATCTTCGGCGACGGGGTCTACGAAGTCATCCCGGTCTACTCGCGCCGCCCGTTCCGCCTGCCGGAGCACCTGCGGCGGTTGCAGCACAGCCTCGACGCGATCCGGCTCGCCAATCCCATGACCGATGCCGAATGGACCCGGCTGATTCACGACCTCGTCGGGCGCCACGCCGGCGAAGACCAGTCGATTTACCTTCAGGTCACGCGCGGCGTGGCGCGGCGCGATCATGCCTTTCCGGTGGAAGCCCGGCAGACCGTCTTCATGATGTCGAGCCCGCTCGCGACCCCGGCACGGGAGCTGATCGACAACGGCGTGGCCTGCATCACGGCGACCGATTACCGCTGGCTCAAGTGCGACGTCAAATCGGTCTCGCTGGTGGGCAACTGCCTGCTGCGGCAGTCCGCGGCCGAAGCCGGGGCGGCCGAAGTCGTGCTGTTCCGGGACGGTTACCTTACCGAAGCCTCCGCGAGCAACGTTTTCGCCGTCAGGAACGGCAAGCTGCTCGCGCCGCCGAAGAACCACCTGATCCTGCCCGGCATTACCTACGACGTCGTGCTCGAGCTGGCGGCCGCGTGCGCGATTCCAATCGAGCTGCGTGAGATCCCGGAGCAGGAGGTGCGGAGCGCCGACGAGCTCTGGGTAACCTCGTCGACCAAGGAAGTACTGGCGGTCGTCACGCTCGATGGCAGGCCCATAGCAACCGGCAAGCCGGGCCCCGTGTTCAGGCGGGTCCACCAGGCGTTCCAGGAATTCAAGCGCAAGGTCATGCGCCAGGCGGCGTAGACCCGTACCGCGATGATCGAGCCGACGCTGCTCGAGTATCCCTGCGATTTCCCCATCAAGATCCTCGGGCATAGCCAGGCGGGCTTCGCGCAGGCCGTCCTGGGCGTCGTGCGGCGCCACGCGCCCGACTTCGACGGGGCGGCCATGGAGATGAAGACGAGCAAGCGCGGCAAGTACCTGAGCGTCACCTGCGTGATTCGCGCGACCTCGCGCGAGCAGCTCGAAGGGCTTTACCAGGAGCTCTGCGACCACCCGATGGTGGTCATGGTGCTCTAGATTTCTTTTTCTTCTTCCTGCCGGGGCGTGTTTTGCCGTAACTGCCGCGGAACAGCTTGCCGCGCCGCGTGCGCTGATCACCCTTGCCCATCGTGTCTCTCCATTTTGTAACGAACCGGCGCGATTGTACACCGCGTAGGGTACAAATCCGTCACTTGCGCTTGCGGATGGTCGCCCACTCGGCCGCGTAGACCTTGCCGAGGTCCGCGCCGGGACCCTTCAGCATCTCCGGCACGCGCTGGCACTGCTCGCTCAGGTCGTCCGGCCCCAGCGCAAGCAGAAGATCCTTGTACTCCTGCCGCTCCTGGAGGATCTCGCCCTCGTACTTGCCGAGGTTGCGCGCGTATTCCTGCGGGTCCTTCGAGGCGAGCCGGATCATCGCCGTGACCCGGCGCTGCAGGTCCTGGATCAGCGCGCGGTGCCGCGCCTGCCATGCCGTGAACGCCTTCTCGTTCGCGGCACGGGCGGGGGGAACCGCGGTGTCGCAGGCCTCCTTCATCGCGAGCATCCGCTGGTATCCCCCGTAGACACGGCCGAGGTCAGTCGCGTAATCGCCCGTGGTTTCGGACGCAGCGGCGACGCCCGCTGCGAGCGCCAGTGCTGCGGCGATTGCCGGCATCGATACCCGTTCCATTATCATGATTGACCCATTAGTGAGCGCGATCCCACGAAAGTTGCAGCATTTTGCTATCGTTCTTATGATCTTGCCAGAAGCCCCATGACCGCAGCCAGCATCGCAACCGGCGTCGCGGCCGGGCACGGGCCCGTGTCGGACGTGGCCGTGCGCCGGCTCGGCCGCACGTTGTACGAGCCCGCCTGGCGCGCGATGCAGGAATTCACCGCGCGGCGCGGCGCCGGCGGCGCCGACGAGTTGTGGCTCACCGAGCACCCGCCGGTCTACACGCTCGGCGTCGCCGGGCGATCGGAGCACCTGCCGCGCGCCGCGAATGGCATACCCGTGATCAAGACCGACCGCGGCGGCCAGATCACTTATCATGGGCCCGGCCAGATCGTCGTCTACCTTCTCCTCGATCTGCGGCGCAACGGGCTCACGGTGCGGTCGCTGGTGCGGACGATGGAAATGGCCGTGATAGACTTGCTCGCGGCTTACGGGATCGCGGGCGAAGGGCGGGCCGACGCCCCCGGCGTGTATGTCGACGGCGCCAAGATCGCGGCGCTCGGGCTGCGCATCCGCAATGGCTGCTCCTATCACGGACTTGCCTTGAACGCCGACATGGACCTTTCCCCCTTTCACGCGATCGACCCGTGCGGCTACTCCGGGCTGGCCGTGACCCAGGCGCGCGACCTCGGCGTGGTCGATGGCGTGCAAGCCGTGGGCGAGAAGCTCGTCGGGCATCTGCTGGACCGGCTGCCGTGAGCGCGGCGGGCGAAAAACAGAAAGGCCGGCTCAAGACGGCGCGCATTCCGGTGAAGGTGGTGCCGGCCGCGCCGCTCGCCAAGCCCGAGTGGATCCGTGTTCGCCTCGGCAACGGCGAGCGCTTCCAGGAGATCAAGAGAATTCTGCGCGAGCATCGCCTCCACACCGTGTGCGAGGAGGCGAGCTGCCCCAACATCGGGGAGTGCTTCGGCAAGGGCACGGCGACCTTCATGATCCTGGGCGATCTGTGCACGCGCCGCTGCCCGTTCTGCGACGTCGCGCACGGAAGACCGCTGCCGCCCGACGCCGGGGAACCCGTCAACCTGGCGCGCACCATCGCGGCGCTGAAGCTCCGCTACGTGGTCATTACCAGCGTGGACCGCGACGATTTGCGGGACGGCGGCGCGCGGCATTTCGCCGATTGCATACGGGCGGTCCGCGATCTGTCCCCGGGCACCCGCATCGAGGTGCTGGTGCCGGATTTTCGCGGCCGGCTCGAGATCGCGCTCGATACGCTTGCTGATTCGCCTCCGGACGTCATGAACCACAATCTCGAAACCGTGCCCCGGCTCTACCGCCAGGCGCGCCCCGGCGCCGACTACCGGAACTCGCTCAGGCTGCTCAAGGACTTCAAGGCGCGCTTCCCGCAGACCCCCGCCAAGTCGGGGTTGATGCTGGGGCTCGGCGAAACCGACGCGGAAATCGTCGAGGTCCTGCGCGACCTGCGCGCGCACGGCGTGGACATGCTCACCATCGGCCAGTACCTGCAGCCCTCGGCGCACCACCTGCCGGTCGCGCGTTATGCCGAGCCTGCGGTGTTCGACGGCTTCGCGCGCATGGCGCACGAGATGGGCTTCGTGCACGCCGCGTGCGGTCCGCTCGTGCGTTCCAGCTACCATGCCGACCGGCAGGCGCACGAAGCAGGTGTTGCGTAGGCGCCAATAGCGCGGGAATTGCACGATACACGGATCCGGAGGTGGACCATGCGTCATGTTCTGGGTTGCTTCGCGTTTCTTGCCGTGAGCGCCTCCGCGGGCGCGAGCCTCGATCGCATCAGCAACGCCGACGCCGTGGGCGGGCTCAAGCAGGCGCTCAGCGACGGCTCGCTCGCCGCGGTCGCGAAGCTCGGCGTCGAGAACGGCTACTTCGGCAACCCGCAGGTCAGGATCCCGCTCCCGCCCTCGCTCAAGCGGGCCGAGAAAGCGATGCGCGCGTTCGGCATGAGAAAGCAGGCCGACGAGCTCGTGCTCACGATGAACCGCGCCGCCGAGGCGGCGGCCCCGGAGGCCAGGCAGCTCCTGCTGGACGCCGTGAAGAAGATGAGCGTTCAGGACGCCAAGAAGATACTCACCGGCGGCGACACCGCGGGCACCGAGTACTTCAAGCGCGCCACGCAGGCTCAGCTCACGCAGCGGTTCCTGCCGATCGTCAAGAAAGCGACCGACCGGGTCGGGCTCGCGCAGCAGTACAACGCGCTCGCCGGCCAGGGCGCCGCCCTGGGTTTGGTCAAAGAGAACCAGGCCACCATCGAGCGCTACGTCACCCAGAAGGCGCTCGACGGGCTCTACTTCATGATCGGCGAGCAGGAGAAGGCATTCCGCAGAAACCCCGTCGGCGCCTCGAGCGACATCGTCCGGAAAGTCTTCGGCGCCCTGCGCTAAACCAATCGCGGGTCACCGGCTTATCAGTGCGCCTGGTCCCAGTTCGTGCCGGCGCCGACGTCCACCACCAGCGGCACCGCAAGCTCGGCCACGCCGCTCATGAGCACCGGCAGCTCGCGCCTGACTCTGGCAAGCTCCGCGTCCGGCACTTCCAGCACCAGTTCGTCATGCACCTGCATGATGAGCCGGGACTTCAGGCGCTTTTCCGCGAGCCAGCGGGCCACCGCGATCATCGCCATCTTGATGAGGTCGGCGGCCGTTCCCTGCATCGGGGCGTTGATGGCGGCGCGCTCCGCGCCCTGGCGGCGCGCGGGGTTGGCGCTCTTGATCTCGGGCAGCCATAGCCGCCTGCCCAGCACCGTCTCGACATAGCCGTTCTCCCGCGCCGCCTCGCGGGTGCGCTTCATGTAGTCGGCGACGCCCGGGTAGCGCGCGAAATAGCGGTCCATGTACTGCTGCGCGGCAGCGCGCTCGAGCCCCAGCTGGCGCGCGAGCCCGAACGCCGACATGCCGTAAATCAACCCGAAATTGATCACCTTGGCGTAGCGGCGCTGCTCCGCGCCGAGCTCGCCCGGCGGCATGCCGAAGATCTCGGCGGCGGTGGCGCGGTGGATGTCCTCGCCCGCGGCGAACGCCTTCAGCAGGCTTGCGTCCTGCGAGATGTGCGCCATGATCCGCAGCTCGATCTGGGAATAATCGGCCGAGACGATGTGGCTGCCCGCGGGCGCGATGAACGCCTCCCGTATGCGGCGGCCCTCGGCGGTGCGGATCGGGATGTTCTGGAGATTGGGATCGTTGCTCGCGAGCCGGCCGGTCACCGCGACCGCCTGGCCATAGTTGGTGTGCACGCGGCCGGTGTTCGGGTTGATCATCCCGGGCAGCGTGTCGGTGTAGGTGGACTTGAGCTTGGACAGCCCGCGATAATCCAGGATCAGCTTCGGCAACGGGTGATCCAGCGCAAGCTCCTCCAGCGATTCCTCGTCGGTCGAGGGCTGGCCCGAAGGCGTCTTCTTCACCGGCTTCAGGCCCTGTTTCTCGAACAGGATTTCCTGGATCTGCTTCGGCGAGTTGAGGTTGAACGGCTGCCCGGCCTGCTCGTGCGCCCGGGCTTCGATCTCACCCATCTTCCCGCCGAACTCGCGCGAAAGGTCCTGCAGCAGCCGGGTATCGAGCAGCACGCCGCTGCGCTCCATATTGAAGAGCACCGTGACCAGCGGCATTTCCAGCTCCCGATAGATGCGTGCCAGCTTCTCGTCGGACTGCACGCGCGGGAACAGCGCCTGGTGCAATTGCAGCGTGACGTCCGCGTCCTCGGCCGCGTACTCGGTGGCGCGATCAACGGCCACCTGCTCGAAGTCGATCCGGCCGGCGCCCTTGCCCGTGACTTCGTCGTAGGTGATGGTCTTCACGCCGAGATGGCGCCCGGCAAGGCTGTCCATGTCGTGCCGCTGGTGGCTTTCCAGCAGGTAGGACTGCAACAGTGTGTCGTGCGCAACGCCGGCGAGCCCTACATCGTGGTTCGCCAGCACGTGCATGTCGTATTTCGCGTTCTGTCCGAGCTTGGCGCGCCGCGCGTCCTCGAGCCACGGCTTGAGGCGGCGCAGGACCGATTCGAGCCCGAGCTGCGGCGGCGCGCCGGCGTAGCGGTGCGCGAGCGGCACGTAGGCAGCGGCCCCTGCTTCGACCGCGAACGACACGCCCACCAGCCGCGCACTCAGAGGATCGAGGCTGGTGGTCTCGGTATCGAACGCGACCAGATCGGCCTTGCCAAACTTTTCGATCCAGGCATCCAACTGCTGCTCGGTGAGTACCGTCTCGTAATGCCGTGGCGACTGATGACTGACGGCTGACGGCGCGGGTAGCGGCTCGGCGGCGGCGCCCTGTCCGCCTCCCGCCTCCCGCCTCCCGCCACCCTCGTCCAGCTCGCGCTTCCAGGACTTGAAGTCGAGGCGGTCGAACAGTCCGGCAAGCGTCGCCGTGTCGGGCGAGCGCAGCGCGAGATCCTGCGCCGTCACCGGCAACTCGACGTCGGACTTGATGGTGAGCAGCTCCCGCGCGCGTGGCAGCCACGGCAGTGCCTTGCGCAGATTCTCGCCCCGTTTTCCCTCTAACTCGGCCGCGTGCGCCACCAGGTTATCGAGGGTGCCGTACTCGGTGAGCCACTTCACCGCGGTAACGGGACCGACATCCGCCACACCCGGCACGTTGTCCACGCTGTCCCCGATCAGAGCCAGATAGTCGATGATGCGCTCGGGCTTGACGCCAAATTTCCTCGCCACGCCGGCCTCGTCAAGAATCTCGCGCCCGCCGTCCCGGGGATCGGCATTCTCGATCGTAATGGCGGGATTCACGAGCTGCGCGAGGTCCTTGTCGCCGCTGGCGATGATCACGCGCAGGCCCTGGCGCTCAGCCTGCCGCGCGAGCGTGCCGATCACGTCGTCCGCTTCCACCCCCGCGATCTCGAGCAGCGGCCAGCCCATCGCGGCGATGGTTTCCTTGAGCGGACCCAGCTGCGTGACGAGGTCGTCCGGCATCGCCGGGCGGTTCGCCTTGTACTGGGGATAGAGTTCATCGCGGAAGGTCTTGCCTTTCGCGTCGAAAACGCAGGCGGCGTAATCGGCCGCCACTTCCTTGCGCAGCCGGCGCAGCATGTTGATCACGCCGTAAACCGCGCCGGTCGGCTCGCCTTTCTTGTTGCGCAGGTTGGCGCGCGCTAGCGCGTGGTACGCCCGATAGAGGTAGGACGAGCCGTCAACCAGCAGCAGCGTCTTCATGAGGGTTCCGGCATTATGTCAGTTCGGCCGCCGAGCGTGAAATCGTGCCGCTTTCAATTCGACTGCGAAACTCCGATAATAGCGGACGGTCCAAAACGACATGAACCTGCGCACCCTTCTGGCCGCCCTGCTGCTCGCCGCCGCCCTGCCGGTGGCGGCCCAGCAGGCGAAACCGCCCGCGCTCCAGCCGCTGCCGGAACCGCCGCCCCCGCCACCGGGTTACGAGCTCGATCCCGCGCTCGAGCCGCAGGTGACCATATTGAAGCGCGGCACCGACACCATCGAGGAGTACCGGATCGGCGGCAAGCTGTACATGGTCAAGGTCACGCCGCCAGGCGGCAGGCCTTACTACATGGTCGACTACCGCGGTGACGGGACGTTCATGCGCCAGGACAATTATGACAGCGGCCTGCGACCGCCGATGTGGGTGATTTTCCAGTTTTGACCGCGTGAGCGGTGAATCGGTACCATTCACCGCATGTCGGTATTCACCACTGTAACCCGCGAACAGCTCGGCACCTGGCTCCGGAACTACTCCATCGGCACCCTCACCGGACTCGAGGGGGTCGCCGCCGGCATCGAAAACACCAACTATTTCGTCACCACCTCCCAGGGCCGATTCGTCCTCACCCTGTTCGAGAAGCTCGGGGCCCACGATCTGCCGTTCTACCTCGGGCTGATGGATCACCTCGCGCAGCGGGGCACCCCCAGCGCGAAGCCGGTTCCCGACCGCCGCGGGGCCTTCCTCGGGGAGCTCAACGGCAAGCCCGCCGCCTTGGTGAGTTACCTGCCCGGCGTCGACGTCGCCGGGCCCACACCCGCGCAATGCGCCCTGGCCGGCGAGCTGCTGGCGCGGATCCATCTTGCCGGCGCGTCGTACCCGGCCAGGATGGACAATCCGCGCGGCCCGCGGTGGTGGACGTCGGTCCTGCCCGAAATCGTCCCGTTTCTCGGTTCGGAGGACGCCGCGCTGCTTCGGGACGAGATCCGGTTCCAGGAGCGCTACCGCTTCGCCGACTTGCCGCGCGGGGCGATACACGCCGATTATTTCCGCGACAACGTGTTGTGGCAGGGCAGCGCCATCTCCGGCGTGATCGACTTCTATTTCGCCTGCACCGACGCGCTGCTCTACGACGTCGCGATCGCGGTCAACGACTGGTGCCTGGACGGTGATGGCGCGCTCGACGGGGTCCGCGCCGCGGCGCTGCTCGAGGCCTACGGCAAGGTCCGCCCATACTCGGCGGCCGAGCGCGGCGCCTGGACAGTGATGCTGCGCGCCGGAGCGCTGCGGTTCTGGGTTTCGCGACTCTACGACTTCTACCTGCCGCGGCCGGGCGAGCTGACTCACGCCAAGGACCCGAATCATTTCCGGCGGATACTGGCGGGCCACGTCGCGCGCGGGGATGATGTGCCGCGGCTCGCCGGGTAAGTCGTGTACGGTTCGATTTTTCCAGGATAATCCGCAAATGGAAGCGCGGTTGGTCGCAGCCGGCAGGGGCTGGCAATGGGTCGTGGACGGCTTTGTCCTGTTCCGGAAATACCCCGCGATGTGGATCGCGCTGACGATCGTGTTCGCGCTGCTGTGGCTGGTGTCCTTCCTCATTCCGCTGATCGGGCCCCTGCTGTTCAATCTGTTCACTCCGGCGCTCTTCGCGGGGCTGATGATCGGCTGCCGGGCGATCGAGAACGGCGAGCCGCTGGAAATCTCGCATCTGTTCGCCGGCTTCAGGCAGCATTCGGCGCCGCTGGTCACGATCGGCGGCGTCTACCTGGTCGGCACGATACTCGTGGTGGGCATCGCCCTGCTGGTCGCCGGCGGCTCGATGCTGCCCCAGGTGCTGTCCAAACCGGGCGCGGACATCGAGACGCTGCGGGCGGCGGTGCGCAGCCTGGCGCTCGCGATCGCCGTGGGAGGGCTGGTCTACCTCCCGCTCATCATGCTGGTCTGGTTCGCCCCGTTGCTGGTGGTGTTCGATGGGGTCCCGCCGATCGTCGCGATGAGGCTGTCGTTCGTCGCGTGCGCCAGGAACACGATGCCGTTCCTGGTGTACGGCGTGGTGATACTCGCGCTCTGGATCGTCCTGTCGCTGCCGGTGGCAATGGGGCCCATCGGCGCGTTGTTGATGCTCGCCCTGCTGGTCGCCTCGATACCGGTGCTGATCTGCTCGGTCTTTGCGAGTTACCAGGACATCTTTGCCGCGGCGCCCCCGGCTTCGACAAGCGGCAATCCATTCCTGCGTTAAGCCGGAATCAGCTTCGCATACTCCAGCGCGAGCCACTTCAGGCCCCCGTCGCGAAAGTTGACCTGCACGCGCGCGTCCGCGCCGCGCCCTTCCGCGCTGACGATGACGCCGGCGCCGAAAGCGGGGTGGACAACGCTCTGCCCGATTCGCCAGGGCGAATCGCCCCTGAGTGACTCGTTACTCGTGGCTCGTGACTCGGTCCCGGCGCCGCGCGAGCCGCGGCCGCTATGCGCTGATCGTTGAACGCTCGACGCCGGGTTGATGCGGCGCATCAGGTTCTCAGGAATTTCCTGGAAGAAGCGCGAGGCAATGCCGTAGCGCGTCTGGCCGTGGAGCATCCGGCTCTGCGCGAACGACAGGTACAGCCGGCGGCGCGCGCGCGTGAGCGCGACGTACATCAGCCGCCGCTCTTCCTCGATGCCATCGGCTTCCGTCAGGCTGTTCTGGTGCGGGAACAGCCCCTCCTCCAGGCCGCTCACGAACACGCTGTGAAACTCGAGTCCCTTCGCCGAGTGAACGGTCATGAGCTGCAGCGCGTCGGCACCGGCCTGCGCCTGATGCTCGCCCGCCTCCAGCGCGGCGTGCGCGAGGAACGCGGTCAACTCGTCGGGTTCGTCCATGCCCGCGGCCTCGCCCGCCGGCTGCACGTCGCGCTCCGCGACAAAAGCCGCGGCGGCGTTGATCAGCTCCGACAGGTTCTCGAGGCGATCCGCGCCTTCGCGCTCGGCCTGGTAGTGCGCCTTCAGTCCACTCGCCTCGATCACGTGCTCGATGACTTCCGGCAGGGGCAGGTTCTTCGTCGCGTCGCGCAGGCGCTCGAACAGCGCGACGAAGGCCGCAATGCCCTTCGGGGGTGATGAGTGATGGGTGATGGGTGATGGGCCTTCCGCCTTGAGGAGAGCAGCAGCCCACAGGCTGATGCTGCGCGCCTTCGCCACTTCCTGCAGCTGCTCGAGGCTGCGGCTGCCGATGCCGCGGGCGGGAAAGTTGACGATGCGCGTCAGCGCGCCGTCGTCGTCCAGGTTGGCGATCAGCCGCAGATAGGCGAGCGCGTGCTTCACTTCCTGCCGCTCGAAGAAGCGCAGCCCGCCGTAAACCCGGTACGGCATCGCGGCTGAAAAGAGCGCGTGTTCCAGCACCCGGGACTGCGCGTTGGAGCGGTAGAGCACCGCGATGTGGCTCAAGGCAACGCCCTCGGCGTGCAGCGCCCGCACCTCGTCCACGATGAAGCCGGCCTCCTCGATGTCGGTAGCGGCCTCGAACACCCGCAGCGGCTCGCCTTTCGTCTCCGCGGTCCACAGGTTTTTGCCGAGCCGCTTGCGGTTGTGCCCGATCAGCGCGTTGGCGGCGTCGAGAATGTGCCCGTGCGAGCGGTAATTCTGCTCGAGCTTGATCACGCGCTCGATCGCGAAATCGCTCTGCAGCGCCTGCATGTTCGCCGCCGACGCCCCCCGGAACGCGTAGATGCTCTGGTCGTCGTCGCCGACCGCGAAGATCGCGTTGCCCACGCCACGCGTGGCGTCCTTGCCCCCCGCCGCCAGCAGCGTGAGCCACCGGTACTGCAGCCGGTTGGTGTCCTGGAATTCATCCACCAGGACGTGGCGGAAGCGCGCGCGATAATGATCCCGCAGGGCGGTATGGGCGGACAGCAGCTCGTACGAGCGCAGCAGCAGCTCCGCGAAATCCACGACGCCCTCGCGGTTGCATTGGGCGTCGTACTCGAAATAAATGTCTTTCATGCGCCGTGTGAACTCGTCGTGCGCCTCCACCTGGGGCGCGCGCAGGCCCTCCTCCTTGGCTGCCGCCACGAACCACTGCACCTGGCGCGGAGGGAAACGTTCCTCGTCCACGTTGAGATTCTTCAGCAATCGCTTGATGAGCGAGAGCTGGTCCTGGGTATCGAGGATCTGGAACAGTTGCGGCAGCCCCGCATCGCGGTGATGCGCCCGCAGCAGGCGGTTGCACAGGCCGTGGAAGGTGCCGACCCACATGCCGCGGGTGTTGATCGGCAGCATCGCCGAGATGCGGGTCAGCATCTCCTTCGCCGCCTTGTTGGTGAAGGTGACGGCTACGAGACCGTGCGGGCTCGCCTGCCCGGTCTGGATCAGCCACGCGACGCGCGTCGTGAGCACGCGGGTCTTGCCGCTGCCGGCGCCGGCGAGGATCAGCGCCGCCTGGTGCGGCAGCGTGACGGCTTCGAGCTGCTGTTCGTTGAGACCGGAGAGAAAATCAGGGGACATGACTCGCCACGATTATAGCCGGAACGGACGAAACGCTTGCCGTTCACGGCGCGGCCTGCGGATATAATTGCGCCCTGACTGACCCTTGGCCATGCAGCAGAAATACAACCCGCACGTCATCGAGCGCGACGCCCAGCAGCGCTGGGAGTCCGCCGGAGCGTTCCGCGCGCAGGAAACGCCCGGCCGCCCCAAGTACTACTGCCTCTCGATGTTCCCCTACCCCTCGGGCAAGCTCCACATGGGCCACGTGCGCAACTACACCATCGGCGACGTCCTCACGCGCTACCACCGCATGAAGGGACGCAACGTGCTGCAGCCGATGGGCTGGGACGCGTTCGGGCTGCCCGCCGAAAACGCGGCTATGGCGAACGGCGTGCCGCCGGCGAAGTGGACCACCGACAACATCGCCTACATGAAGAAGCAGCTCAAGTCGCTCGGCTTCGCCATCGACTGGTCGCGCGAGCTCGCCACCTGCAAGCCCGAATACTACAGGTGGAACCAGTGGCTGTTCCTGCGCATGCTCGAAAAGGGCATTGCCTACCGGAAGACCCAGGTCGTGAACTGGGACCCGGTGGACCAGACCGTGCTCGCCAACGAGCAGGTGATCGACGGGCGCGGCTGGCGCACCGGGGCCGTCGTCGAGAAGCGCGAGATTCCCGGTTACTACCTCGCCATCACCCGCTACGCGGACGAGCTGCTCGCCGCGCTCGAGCGGCTGCCCGGCTGGCCCGGGCGCGTGAAGACGATGCAGGCCAACTGGATCGGTAAGTCGTACGGGGTGCGGTTCGGTTTTCCCTACGAGCTGGACGGCAAGCCGGAAAAACTGTGGGTGTTCACCACGCGCGCCGACACCATCATGGGCGTCACCTTCTGCGCGGTGGCCGCCGAGCACCCGCTCGCCGCGCGCGCCGCGAGGGACGACCTGAAGCTCGCCGCCTTCGTCGATGAATGCAAGCGCGGCGGCGTGATGGAGG
Organism: Betaproteobacteria bacterium RIFCSPLOWO2_02_FULL_67_26; assembly: GCA_001771935.1. Lineage (GTDB taxonomy): Bacteria > Pseudomonadota > Gammaproteobacteria > Burkholderiales > SG8-41 > SG8-41. The sequence continues at coordinate 19,568 of MERD01000111.1, read as the reverse complement.
CCGATCTCGCCACCCTCGAGAAAAAGGGCATGCCGACCGGGCTCAACGTCACGCACCCGCTCACCGGCAAGCCGGTCCCGGTGTGGGTCGGCAATTACGTGCTGATGGCCTACGGCGAGGGCGCGGTCATGGGCGTTCCGGGACATGACCAGCGCGATTTCGAGTTCGCGACGCAATACCAGTTGCCGATCCCGGCGGTGATCAGGCCAACCGACGGCAAGCTGGATCTTCCGCTCCAGCAGGCGTTCGTCGAATACGGCATCTGCTTCAACTCGGGCCGATACGACGGCCTCGATTACCCGCGGGCGGTGGACGCGATCGCCGCCGACCTGAAGGCAAGGGATCTCGGCGACAAGCAGGTGCTGTGGCGGCTGCGCGATTGGGGCATTTCGCGCCAGCGCTACTGGGGCACGCCGATCCCCATCATCCATTGCGCGGCTTGCGGCGACGTGCCGGTGCCCGACCCGGACCTGCCGGTGGTGCTACCGGAGGACTGCGTGCCGGACGGCACCGGCAACCCGCTCGCGAAGCGCGCGGACTTCGTCAACTGCAAGTGCCCGAAATGCGGCAAGCCGGCGCGGCGCGAGACCGACACCATGGACACTTTCGTGGACTCGTCCTGGTACTACATCCGCTACGCCTGCCCCGACAGCGCGAGCCGCATGGCCGACGGGCGTGTCCAGTACTGGCTGCCGGTGGACCAGTACATCGGCGGCATTGAGCACGCCATCCTGCACCTGCTGTACTCCCGCTTCTGGACCCGCGTGATGCGCGATCTGGGGCTGGTCGGGTTCGAGGAGCCGTTCACGAACCTGCTCACCCAGGGCATGGTGCTGAACGAGATTTACTTTCGCAGGACCGACGGCGGCCGCATCACCTATTTCAACCCGGATGAAGTCGAGGTCAAGGCGGACGAGCGCAGCGGCCGTTCCACGACCCTGAAAGCGGACGGGCAACCGGTCGAATCCGGTGGTGTCGGCACCATGTCGAAATCCAAGAACAACGGCGTGGACCCGCAGGAGCTGATTGACCACTACGGCGCCGATATCGCGCGCTTCTTCATGATGTTCACTTCGCCCCCGGAGGACACGCTGGTGTGGAGCGATGCCGGCGTCGAGGGCGCGGCGCGCTACCTGCGCCGGCTGTGGACCTTCGCGTGGGAATTCGCGAATTCCCGCGCCGCGCCGTCCGGGCGCCGTAGCGCCGGGGCGCTGCCCAAGGGGCTGGCCGGCGTGCGGCGTGAAGTGCACGCGGTATTGAAACAGGCCAATTACGACATCGGCCGGCACCAGTTCAACACCGTTGCCTCCGCCGCCATGAAGATACTGAATGCGCTCGAGCGCGCCCCGCGCGACGCAGACGCCAGGGCTCGCGAAGCCGTCATGGGCGAAGGCCTGGACATCCTGCTGCGGCTGCTCTCCCCCATGGCGCCGCATATTTCGCATTGCCTGTGGCGTGAGCTCGGGTTCGGGGAAGACGTGATGACGGCCACCTGGCCCGAGCCGGATGCCGCGGCCCTGATCGAGGACGAGATCGAGCTGGTGGTGCAGGTAAACGGCAAGAAGCGAGGCGACGTGCGCGTGCCGCGCGACGCCGACCGCAAGGCGATCGAGACCATCGTGCTCGCCGACCCGGCAGTGCGGAAGCACATCAACGGCCAGGAGATCAAGAAAGTGGTCGTGGTGCCGGGACGGCTGGTCAATCTGGTAATCTGAACTCATGAAGGCACAAGGCTCAAGGCTGAAGGCACAAGTGGCTGGTTCGCGAAACGCCTTTTGCCTTTTGACTTTTGCCTTGTGCCTTGCGGCGAGCCTGTTGCTCGCCGCCTGCGGTTTCCAGCTGCGCGGCGTCGCGGCGCTGCCGTTCGATTCGCTCTTCGTGCAGGCCGCTCCGGCATCGCAAATCGCCGTCCAGTTGAAGCGCGCGGTGCAGTCGGGCAGCGGCACCCGCATCGCCGACCGGCCGGAACAGGCGGAGGTCATCCTGCAGATCATGAACGAGTTGCAGGAAAAGCAGATCCTCTCGCTCTCCGGCGGCGGGCGCGTGAGCGAATACCAGTTGCGCTACCGGGTCCTCTTCCGCCTGACCGACGCCAGGAACCGGGAGCACATCCCGGCGAGCGAGATACTGCTCAAGCGCGATTATTCGTTCAGCGACGAGCAGGCGCTGTCCAAGGAGGCCGAGGAGGCGCTGCTCTACCGCGACATGCGCAGCGACGCGGTGCAGCAGCTGGTGCGGCGCCTGCAGGTCGCGAAGCTGAAATCCTGAGATGCGCATCTCCACCGAGCAGCTGCAACCACACCTCGCGCGTGAGCTGAAGCCGCTCTACGCCGTGTTCGGCGACGAGACGCTGCTCGCGCTCGAAGCCTCCGACCGCATCCGCGCCAGGGCCCGTGCCGAAGGCCACACCGAGCGCACCCTGCTCACGGCGGACGCCGGATTCAAATGGAGCGAGCTCGCTTTCGCCAGCAATTCCCGGTCGCTGTTCGCCACCCGCCGCATTCTCGAGCTGCGCATTCCCACCGGGAAGCCGGGGGTTGACGGGTCGGAGGTGCTGCAACGCTACTGCGAAGGGCTGCCGCCAGACACGATCACATTGATTGCCCTGCCCGGCCTGGAATGGCGGACCCAGAAATCAGGCTGGTTCGAGGCGCTCGATCGCGCCGGCGTCCTGGTCGAAGCGAAGCCGGTCGCGCGCAAGAGCCTGCCCGAATGGCTCGCCGGACGGCTGCGCGCCCAGAACCAGGAGGCGGACCCGGAGACCCTGGATTTCATCGCCGAGCGGGTCGAGGGCAACCTGCTCGCGGCGCACCAGGAGGTGCAGAAGCTCGCCCTGCTGTTCCCGGCGGGGAAAATCGCCCACGAGCAGGCGCGCGAAGCGGTGCTCGACGTGGCGCGCTACGACGTATTCAAGCTCGGCGAGGCGCTGCTCGAAGGCGACGTCCTGCACCTCGCGCGCATGGTGGACGGGCTGAAAGGCGAGGGCATCGCGCCGCCGCTGGTGCTGTGGGCGATCGCCAATGAAGTCCGCGCCGTCGGGCGCGTACTCGACGGCCTGGCCGCGGGCAAGACGCCGCCGCAATTGTGGCGCGATGTCAAGGTGTGGGGACCGTCGCACCAGAGCCTCATGCAGCAGAACTGCCGGCGCTTCTCGCGCGAGCAGGTCGAGTCCGCGCTGCTGCACGCCGCGAAAGTGGATCGCATGGTGAAGGGCCTGATCCGCGGCGACGTTTGGGACGAGCTGCTGCAGCTCACCCTGCGCTTCGCGCCCGGCGCCCCCGCCAAGTCCTTGCCGAAACGGGGTAAAATCACCGCTGCCGCACGGGCGGCGGAGCGGAGCCAGCCGGGCCTGTTCTGAAGGCCTCCGCCCGGCGGCGGGTTTCCCCAATGGACGTCCAGACCTACGTACACGGCATCGGCCGGCAGGCGCGCGCCGCCGCGCGCATCATCGCGAAGGCCGGCACCGGAACCAAGAATCGCGCGCTCCGCGAGACCGCCGCGGCGATCGAGCGCGACCGCAAGCGCCTGCTCGAGGCCAACGCGCGCGACCTCGACGAGGCGCGGCGGCAGAAGCTCGACGCCGCGATGCTCGACCGTCTCACTTTGACTCCAAAGGTGATCGCGGCAATGGCCGACGGCCTGCGCCAGATCGCGGCGCTGCCCGACCCCATTGGCGAGATCACCGGGCTCCGGAAGCGCCCCACCGGCATCAAGGTCGGCAAGATGCGCGTGCCGATCGGCGTGGTCGCCATCATCTACGAATCCCGGCCCAACGTCACGGCGGACGCCGCGGGTCTTTGCATCAAGTCCGGCAACGCGGCGATCCTGCGCGGCGGCTCGGAAGCGATCCACTCCAACCAGGCGATCGCCGCGTGCGTCCACGCCGGGTTGAGGGCCGCGGGTCTGCCGGAGACCGTAGTGCAGGTGATCGAGACCACGGATCGCGCGGCGGTCGGCGAGCTCATCGGCATGCAGGATTTCGTGGACGTGGTCGTGCCGCGCGGCGGAAAGAGCCTGATCGCGCGCCTGATGCGGGAATCTCGCATCCCCATGATCAAGCACCTGCACGGCGTGTGCCACACCTACATCGACGACAAGGCGGACTTGAAGAAGGCGATCCGCATCGCCGACAACGCCAAGACGCAGCGACTGGGCACCTGCAACACGATGGAGACGCTGCTGGTCGCGCGCGGCATCGCGGCCGAGGTCCTGCCGCCGCTGTGCAGGATCTATCTCGAAAAGGGCATCGAGCTGCGCGTGGACGAGGAAGCGCGAAAAATTCTGCGCTCGACCTTCGGCTCGGCCGTGCCGCAAATAAAAGCGGCAACAGAAGAGGACTGGTACACCGAGTACCTCGACGCCATCCTATCGGTGCGCGTGGTGAAGGACCTGGACGAGGCGATGGAGCACATCGCGGCCTACGGCTCGCAGCACACCGATGCGATCGTCACCGAGGACAAGGCGCGCGCGCGGCGCTTCCTGCGCGAGGTGGACTCGAGCTCGGTGATGGTGAACGCCTCGACCCGCTTCGCCGACGGCTACGAGTACGGGCTCGGCGCGGAAGTCGGCATCTCCACCGACAAGCTGCACGCCCGCGGCCCGGTCGGCCTCGAGGGCCTGACCTCGCTCAAGTGGGTGGTGATCGGCACCGGCCAGATCAGGAAGTAGGGATGAGGGCCTAGCTCACCCATCACGGGTTTTCAATGAGCAACGTCATCGAAATCAAGGTCCCCGACATCGGGGACTTCAAGAACATCCCGGTGATCGAGGTGCTGGTGAAGCCGGGCGACGCGGTCAGGAAGGAGGACCCGCTCGTCACGCTCGAGTCCGACAAGGCGACGATGGACGTGCCGGCGCCGCAGGCCGGCGTGGTGAAGGAAATCAAGGTCAGGAACGGCGACAAGGTTTCCGAGGGCTCGCTGATCCTGATGCTGGAGACCGGCGACGCGGCACCCGCGGCAAAGGCCCCGCCTGCGACGCCTCCCGCTTCCCGCCTCTCGCCGCCCGTGCAAGGCGCGGATATTCACACTGAAGTGCTGGTGCTCGGCGCAGGTCCCGGCGGCTACACCGCCGCGTTCCGCGCCGCCGACCTCGGCAAGCAAGTGGTGCTGGTCGAGCGCTATCCGACGCTGGGCGGCGTGTGCCTGAACGTCGGTTGCATCCCGTCGAAGGCGCTGCTGCACGTCGCCAAGGTGCTGACCGAGGCCCAGGAGGTCGCGCACGCCGGCATCGAATTCGGAAAACCGAAGGTGAGCCTCGACAAGCTCCGCGCGTGGAAAGCGGGCGTCGTCGGCAAGCTCACGAAGGGTCTCGCGGGGCTCGCGAAGCAGCGCAAGGTGCAGGTCGTCCAGGGCAAGGGCGAATTTTCCGCGCCGCGCACGCTGAGGGTCCAGACGGCGCAGGGCGCGAAGACGATCTCGTTCGATCACTGCATCATCGCCGCGGGTTCGAGCGTCGCGCGCATCCCGGGGTTCCCGTACGAGGACAAGCGCATCATCGATTCCACCGGCGCGCTCGAGCTGCGGGACATCCCGCGGCGCCTGCTGGTCGTGGGCGGCGGCATCATCGGCCTCGAGATGGCGACCGTCTTCGACGCGCTCGGCTCAAGTATCAGCGTGGTCGAGCTGATGGATGCCCTCATCCCCGGCGCCGACCCCGACATCGTGCGCCCGCTCGCGAAACGCATCGAGAAGCGCTACGAGAAAATCCTCCTCAAGACCAGGGTCGCCAAGATCGAGCCGCAAAAGGACGGGCTCAAGGTGACCTACGAGGGCGGCGGCGCGCCGAAGCCCGAGGTGTTCGACTCGATCCTGATGGCCGTCGGCCGCCGGCCGAATGGAAAAGACATCAACGCGCAAGCCGCCGGCATCAACGTCGACGGGCGCGGGTTTATCCCGGTGGACAAGCAGCTCCGGACCAACGTGCCGCACATCCACGCCATCGGCGACATCTGCGGCGAGCCGATGCTCGCGCACAAGGCGACGCACGAAGGCAAGATCGCGGCCGAGGTGATCGCCGGGCACAAGGCGTTTTTCGATGCGCGCACCATACCGTCGGTGGCCTACACCGATCCCGAGGTGGCGTGGATGGGCGAGACCGAGGCGCAGCTCCGGGCGCGCGGCGCGGATTTCGAGAGGGCTTCGTTCCCGTGGGCGGCGAGCGGGCGGGCGATCTCCATGGACCGCGACGAAGGCATGACCAAGCTGCTGTTCGACAAGGGCACGCGCCGCCTGCTCGGCGCCGCGATGGTCGGCGTCAATGCCGGCGAACTGATCGCGGAAGCCGTGCTTGCCCGCGAGATGGGCGCCGATGCAACCGACATCGGCCTCACCATCCATCCCCACCCGACCCTGTCCGAAACTGTCTTCTTCGCCGCCGAGATCGCCGAGGGGTCCATCACCGATCTTTACCTGCCCAGGAAATAGACGTATCGTGACTGGGCGGAGGGCGTGAGTGCTCGACTGGTTGGGCAAGATCGGCAAGAAGGCCGACCATCCGATGTACAACGCGGAGGAGGCGCAGCGGCTTCTCGGCGACTTGCCGCCCGACCCCGCAGGCGCGCTCGCGGAAATCGCCAACTGGCTGGAGAGCGTCACCGCCACCGAGGGCTATGCGCCGGCGGACCGCCTCGGCGTCATCAAGCTGCTCGACGAGACCGGGCAGGCGCGCGAGCACAAGATCCTGGCGGATTTCCTCCGCAACACTCGGCTGTCGGACCACGAGCGGGTCAAGCTGTGGCAGGCGCTGCTGGATTTCTGGGGGCATCTCTCTTCCGCCTACCGGGTGTGCCTGAAGGAGATCCCCGAAGGAACCGGTCAGGATAGTGGCCCGCATTCGGAGCGCACGCTGCTGGTCGTGCGCGCCCTGCGCGCGCTCGCGAACGAAGCGAAGATCCTGCACCTGCGCTACATGCCGGTCTCGCAGCCCGTATGGACCGCCCTCGCCGAGCTCTACGCGCTGAGCGAGAAGGGACACCTCGCGGTGCACGCGGTGAAGCCCTATGACAAGGAGCTTCCGACCCAGGCGCGCCAGGAATTCCTGCGCGAGCTCATGCTGGATGCAGCGGTCCCCGAATCCCAGTCGCCGCTCGAGCTCGAGCTGACGGCGCGGATCGTCGCGCGGCTCGCGAGCGGCTTCGCGCTCCACGCGCAGCCCGATGCGGAGTGCCATTTCGGCTTCGACCTGGCGCGCCCGGCACGCCCGGCCCACCACAAGCCCGGCGTGCCGGCAAGCGCGACGATGCGTTACTTCGGGGCCGGCCAGGCCCGCGCCGCCATCCAGGACATCATCGACCGGCACACCGCCGACCCGGAGGAGCAGGAACAACGCTTCGGGGACGACTATTCGGTCCAGGACAAGCTGGTCATCCTCAAGCGGCTGCTGCTCTACTGGGGCGAGAAACCGCCGCAGCGGCGCACGCAGCGCGTGAAGATCGGCGCCAGGATCCACGTCGCGCACGGGTTCAGCGCCGCGTCGCAGCTGGTGACGCGCATCGAGTTCAGCGGCATGGCCGAAGTAACCACCAACATGAGCATGAAGATGAAGGAACAGACCGGCCTGACCCTCGAAGAGCACAAGGCCTCGACGCCGATCGTGGAATGGACCGAGCGCGACGCGAGCGCGTGGGGACTGGGAGTGGACATTCCGCGCCAGGATGAATCCTGGGCGAGAATCGGCGCGCTGTGCGCGTTCCAGCCGGCGGGGCTGAAGGCGTGGTGGGTGGGCGTGATCCGGCGCCTCTACCGCGATGAGCAGAATCGCGCGCACGCCGGCATCGAGGTCTTCGGCAAGAAGCCGCTGTCGGTGTACCTGCGCGGCATCGGCGAGGACGCGCAGCGCGCGGACAACTGGGCGAGCTCTTCCGGCTCGTTCGAGTTCACCTATCTCAACGCGCTGCTGCTCGGCGAGAGCACGACCGACTCGCGCACCGACATGCTCATCGCCCGCGACACCTTCACGCCCGGCCTCCAGTACGAGGCCATGATCGGCGAGGCGACGCCGCACGTGAAGCTCGAGGAGCTGCTCGAGCGCGGCGAGGACTACGACCGGGTCCGCGTGTCCTGGCTCAAGCCCGCGAGGTAATTACGCCTTCAGCGCCGCGAGCACGCGCGCGGGGGTGAACGGCATGTGGCGCAGCCGCTTGCCGGTCAACCGGTGAAAGGCGTTCGCCACCGCCGCCGCGACCCACGGGTTGCCGATCTCGCCGAGGCCGCTCGGCGCCGCATCGCGATCCACGAACTCGACGTGCATCTCCTCCGGCACGTCGGCCATGCGCTCCACGTGGTAGTCGTGGAAGTTGCTCTGCTCGACCACGCCCCCCTTCAGGGTCACGCGCTCGTGCAGCACGCTCGAGAGCCCGTAGACGATGCCGCTCTCGATGTTCGCCCGCGCCGCTTCGGGCTGGACGACGAGCCCGCCGTCGATCGCGACCCAGGCCTTGTGCACGCGGATCTTGCCGGTAGCGCGGTCGAGCGAGATTTCGGCGACCCCCGCGCCGAGCGAGCCCGAGCGCTCGCTGATCGAGATGCCGACCGCCCTCCCGGCGGGCCGCTGGGCCTTCCAGCCGGACATCTGCACGGCCTTCTCGAACACGGCGCGCGCGCGCGGCGAGATGGACATGCGCTCGAACCGGAAGTCCACCGGGTCCATGCGCTGGGCCGCCGCCATCTCGTCCACGAACGACTCGATCGCGAACACGTTGAAGACGTGGCCGACCGCCCGCCAATGCTTGAGCCGCACGCCGTGGGAGACGCCGCGCAACTCGATGTGCTGGTTGGGCACCTGGTAGTAGGGAATCTTGATGCCGGTCGCGAGCAGCACGCCGCCGTCGCCGACGACGCAATGCTGCCATCCCGCGACCTTGCCGTCCTGGTCGAGCGCGGCTTCCAGGCACTGGAAGGATTGCGGGCGGAACATGCCGTGCCCCATGTCCTCCTCGCGCGTCCAGACGAGCTTCACCGGGCGGCGCGCCTCGCGCGCGACCAGCGCCGCTTCCGTCCCGTAATCGCCCAGCGTGCGGCGCCCGAAGCCGCCTCCCATGTAACACTGGTGCAGGGTGACCTGCGCGGGCTTGAATCCGAGCGCCTTCGCGATTCTCCCGCGGGCTACGTCGGGCGCCTGGGTTCCCTCCCAGATCTCCACGTGATCACCGGCGGCATTGAACCGGGCCACCGCGTTCAGCGGCTCCATCTGAGCGTGATAGCCGTAATCGCTGCGGTACTCCGCCTTGTAGGTCCTGGCCGCGGACCCGAATGCGGCCTTCACGTCGCCCTTCGAGTCGAGCGTCTGCCGCTTTGCTTTTGGATCGGCATGTACCTTGACGTAGGTGTCCTCGAGCGCCTTCTCCGAATCGAATCCCTCGGCCCGGCCCTGCTTCCAGACGACCTCGAGCGCGCCGCGCGCGGCCATCGCGTGCGGCAGGCTGTCGGCGATCACCGCCACGCCGTCCGGCAGCCGCACGGTGCCGCTGACGCCGCGCATCGCCTTGACGTTGTCGTCGTTCCAGCTCTCCGGCGCCCCGCCGTGCACCGGGGAATGCCGCACGGTCGCGTAAACCAGGCCCGGCAGGCGAACGTCGATGGCGTACTGCGCCGTGCCGTTCACCTTGGCCGGAATGTCGCGGCGCGGGACGGAGGTGCCGATGAGCCGGAACTGGCTCCTGTCCTTCAGCTCGCCCGGGTCCACGGCCGGCAGCGCTGCGGGCACGGTGCCGAAGCCCGCGATCTCGCCGTAGCTCATGCGCCGGCCGGAGGCCGGGTCCACGACGAAGCCGGGCTCGGTCGCGAGCGACGCGGGCGCGACGCCCCACTTCTCCGCCGCGTTCGCAATCAGGACCTTGCGCACCTGCGCGCCGGCGATCCGCAGCTGATTGAAATAGAGCATCACGGCGCGGCTGCCGACGATGGCCATCAGGCGCCGGTTGTTCATGCCGTAGCCGTAGACGCTGGCATCGGCCGGGGCCCACTCGATCACTACTTTGGACCAGTCCGCGTCCATTTCCTCCGCGACGATGACGGGGAGCGACGTCATCGAGCCCTGACCCATCTCGGCGCCCGCGCTCAGTATCGTCACCACACCGTCGGGCGCGATCCGCACCCAGGCGTTCATGGCGCGCGCGGCGGTGCTCGCCTGCGCTTCGGACAACAGGCGGATGCCGTCGGTCCCGATCGCGACGCAGAACGTCAGGCCTCCGGCTCCGGAGAGGAAGCGGCGCCGGGAGATGTTGATACCGGATTTCGTGCTGGTGGTCATGGCTTAGCCCTCCCGCGCTGCGCGCTGGATAGCGGCGATGATGCGGTTGTAGGTCCCGCAGCGGCAGATGTTGCCGTTCATGTGCCTGACGATCTCGCCGCGCGACGGATTCGGGTTCTTCGCGAGCAACGCCGCCGCCTGCATGATCTGACCGGACTGGCAGTAGCCGCACTGCGGCACTTGCCCGGCGACCCACGCCTTCTGCAGCGGGTGCGAGCTGTCGCGCGACAGCCCCTCGATCGTCGTCACGCGCTTGCCCTCGACCTTCGAAACCGGCGTCGAGCAGGAACGCACCGGCTCGCCGTTCACGTGCACCGTGCAGGCCCCGCAGGCCGCGATGCCGCAACCGTACTTGGTGCCCGTCAGCCCCAGGACGTCGCGCAGCACCCACAGCAGCGGGGTCTCGGGCTCGACGTCCACCCGGTGGGAACTTCCATTGACATTGATTTGCGCCATGGCTCCTCCAGCGTGTAGATAGCCGATCGCGAAATATTACGCCTTGCGCGGGGGAATGCGCCACAGGTACACGTGGGTGCCCTGGACCTCCGCCGTGCGCTCGGGCGTCCAGTCGCCCATGCTGAAGGCGTGTGACACGACGCGGGTGCCCGGATTGAGTTCCTTCAGCAGCCTGGGCCGCAGCTTGAGGTTGAGATCGGTCAGGAGGTACAGGGTGACCACCGTCGCGGGCTTGATGTCGGCCTCGAACAGGTCTCCACGGACGATTCTCACCCGGTCGGCAACGCCGGCCCTCTTCGCGTTCTCCGTCGCCTCGGCGACCCGGTCCGGGTCGATGTCGATGCCGACGCCGCGCGCGCCGAATTTCTGGGCGGCGGTGATCACGATGCGGCCGTCGCCGCACCCGAGGTCGTACACCGTGTCCTTCCGGGTAACCGCCGCCATCCTGAGCATCGTGTCCACGATCTCGTTCGGGGTCGGCACGAAGATCACGTCGGGCCCGCGCAACGGGGCGGCCTGTTCCCCCGCGCCGACGAATCCGGATGCGCCGAGGGCGCCCAGGCCCGCGAGGAACTGTCTTCTTTGCATGGGGAATCTCCAATCGGTGGTCAGTCGAGGGCGGGTCATTCTACCTGACCCCCCATCCCTCATTCCTCATCCCTCATCCCTCAGGGCACGCGGGCGTACTGCATGCGCCCGAGTATCGTCGCGGAACGCTGTTGCAGGTAGACCGTGTCTCGACCGGGCGGGTAGCTGCGTGGGCTTGGCAGCATGACGGCGAGGCGCGCCGACTGGGCCGGCGACAGGGCGGCGGCGCTCGTGGCGTAGTGGTAGCGCGCGGCGGCCTCGGCCCCGTAAACGCCGTCGCCCCACTCCACGACGTTGAGATAGATCTCGAGGATACGGCGCTTGCTGAGCACGGTCTCGAGCATCACCGTGATCACCGCCTCCTGCGCCTTGCGCCACCAGGCGCGGCTTCCCGGCAGGAAGAGGTTCTTCGCGAGTTGCTGGGTGATGGTCGAGGCGCCCGAGACGATTTCCCCTTCCCTCACGTTTCTTTCGTAGGCCTTGTGCATGGCCTCCAGGTCGAATCCCGAGTGGCTCACGAACTTGTCGTCCTCGGCGGCGACCACGGCGCGCTTGAGATGTCCGGAGATGCGGCGGTACGGCACCCAGACGTGAGAGAGCCGCGCGTTCGGCTCATCCTCGCGGATGATCGCAAGCCGCGCCCGCATGAATGCGGTGCTCTCGGGGTCGTGATCCGTCCAGTACCAGATGTGCGCCAGGATCCAGAACTGCGCTCCCACCAGCACGATCAGGGCGAACAGCATCGCATACCACGTCCAGCGGATGAGGCGGCGCATGTCGCCGCCTCAAAGGCAGAAGGCACAAGGCACAAGGCACAAGTGAAGCTGGAGTCGGCCGATGCTCATGGGCCTCCTTTTGCCTTTATCCTTTTGCCTTTTTGCCTTAGGAGCCGGATCACCGGCCCCGTGGCGGGCCGCACGCCGCGCCAGATGAAGAACGACTCCGCCGCCTGCTCGACCAGCATTCCCAGGCCGTCCGCGGCCCGCGCCCCGCACCCGGCCGCGAACGTCATGAACGGCGTGTCGCGGCCGTAGACCATGTCGTAGGCCAGCGCGCCCGGCGCGAAGACCTCGCGCGGCAGCGGCGGCATGCCGTCCTTCAGGCTCGCCGACGTCGCGTTGATGACGATGTCGAAAGAGTCGTTTGTCAGGCGGTCGTAAGGGAGCCACGTGAACCGGCCGACCCGGAGGTCGCTCGCCAGTTTCGCGAAATGGCCGATCAATGCCTTCGCCTTCTCCACGGTGCGGTTGGCCACGACCACGGACTGCGGCAGCTCGCGCAGCAGCGGCTCCATCACGCCATAGCTCGCGCCTCCGGCCCCCATCAGCAGCACGCGGCCGCCGCGCACGGTGCAGCCCAAGTTGTCCTTCAGGTCGCGCGCCAACCCGATGCCGTCGGTATTGTGGCCGGCGATGCGCCCGCCCTCGAACTTGAGCGCGTTGACCGCGCCCGCTACGAGCGCTCCGGCGGAATGGCTGTCGGCCAGCCGCCACGCTTCCGGTTTGAACGGCAGCGTAATATTGAGGCCCCTGCCGCCCTCGTCGCGGAAGCGCAGCGCGGCGGTCCGGAATCCATCGAGCGGCGCGAGGATCCTGCCGTAGGCGATGTCCTCACCGGTTGCGCGCCCGAACTCCGCGTGGATCGCCGGCGACAGGCTGTGCTCGACTGGATTGCCGATGACGGCGTACTGGTCGGACATGCGTCAGTTTCGAGTTGCGAGTTTCTGGTTTCGAGTTTTAAACCGAAATCACGATCAATATAACTCGAAACTCACAACCCGAAACTCGAAACTGGATTTATTCGGCTACGAATTGATCGGAGCGGGTGAATATCCAGGTCCGGGTGATGCTGATGATGTCGGTGTCCTTGGCGATGTCGGCCGCGAATGGCGCGTACGGCGCGGCGAGCTGGACGATGCGCAGCGCCGCCGCGTCGAGGATGCGGCTCCTCGAGGAGCGGTTGATGTCCACGCGCTCGAGCGAACCGTCCGACTTGATGGACACCGTCACCACCAGGCTGCCGTAGAGCCGCTGGTCGCGCGCGGCCTGCGGGTAGTTGAGCTCGCCGATGCGCTCGATCTTGACGCGCCAGTCCTCGACGTAGCGCGCGAAGCGGAATTCCTGGGTGCGCGCGCCGATGAAGCGCCGCCGCGGCCGCTGCTGGTAGCTCTCCCACTCGCGCGCGATGCTCGCCTCCAGCCGCGCGATCTCGAGGCTGCGGCTCATGATGTCCGCCGTGTTCGGCGCGGCCCGGGCTTCCTCCTTCGGCTGCGGCGCCTCGGGCGCGGCGGCCACCGCCGTTTTCGACCTGGCCTGCGTCAGGAGCTGCTTTGACTCGCGCTCGAGCTGCTCGACGCGCTTCTGCGCCATGGCGAGGTCGGCTTCCCGCCGGGCTTCGCGCGGCACCGGCAGCGGGCTGCGGGCGCGGCGCCTGGCGTCGGTGTTGCCGCCGCCGTCGAGATTGGCCTGCGCCAGCGCGTCGGCCTTCGTCGGTCGGGCCTGGCTCTTGGCATTGACCAGCGTCACTTCCAGCGGCTGGTTCATCGACTTCGACAGGTCGGGCAGCTTGAAGCTCACGCCCAAAATGACGATCACGTGGAACATGACGGACACGGCTACCGCCACCTGCATGCGCCCATGCTTGCCAAGCGCCGTCATGCGGCGGTCGAACGCGGCCATGCCGCGCTCGAGCTCGGCGACGCGCGCTTCGAGCCGGTCCACCGCGGCCTGCCACGGCGCGTGGCGGGCGTGCTTCGCCCGCCGCCTGAGCGGCACGACTTTCCTGTCCGGTAGCAGACCCATGCGGCTCATTGTAACCTACCCGCCCGGATTCCGCACGGAAAGCCTTTTAATAACGCGGGGTTGTCTCACTCATCTAAAGTGAAGTCGCGAGCTCGAAACGGGCCCGGCAGAGCTAACCGGCGGCCCTCGTTGCGAAGGATTCCGGATTGCGCTGCCCGCGGAATTCGCAATGGAGCATCAGTTCGAGCAGGTCCACGTCCGTGACCGCAAGCTCGACGCGGGCGCCCGGTTCGAGCGCCGGCAGCGAGGGCACCCGCACCACCAGCGGCAGCGCGTCGAAACGCACCAGGCTCTCGCGTATCACCGTCGCCGTGACCGTGGAAACGCCTTCCTGCAGGAGCCAGCGCAGGCACCAGTAGCGATCCGTCTGGCGCTGGAACTCGCCGTAGGCCTCGTGGGCGGACTCGAAGTCGCGCATCGCGGACAGCAGCGCCTCGTCGCCGGCGCGATACGGCGCCGCCTCGCCGCGCGCGAGCGCGATCAGCTGACGCTGGTTCACGAGGTCCACGTAGCGCCGCAGCGGCGAGCTCGCCCAGGCGTAGCTCTCCACGCCGAGGCCCGCGTGGCCTGCCGCCACGGTGCTCATCCGCACCTTGCCGGCGTCCTGCACGCGGTAGATGGCAGCGGTGCCGCTTTGCGCGAGTTCGCTACCCCAGGCGCTGTTCACCTGGATCATCAACTCCGACACGATCCGGTCTATCGGCGTGCCGCGCCGGCGTCGGACGATGCGCACGCGGTCGTTCTCGATGGTGATGCTGTACTCGGGGCGCGCTTCAAAATCCGTGGTTTCGCCGCGCCGCGCCTCCTCCAGCGCGCGGGCGAATCGCCACAGCACGGTGAGCGCCTCGCCGAAACGGTGCTCGACGCGGCCTGCCGCGAGCGCATCCTCGCTGAGCGCCTCCTCCAGGGCGTAGCGGCGGAGATTTTCAGCGACCGGCACCCGCTCGATGCGCGTCGTTCGCGCCGCGATCGACCCGTCGGGCGCAACGTCGAGATAAAGCGAGAGCGCGGGGCACTGCCGGCGCTCCGACAGCGTGAAAGCCTCGATCGCGGCATCCGGCAGCATGGTGATCTTGCCGCCGGGAAAATAGACCGTGGACAGCCGCTCGCGGGCAACGGCATCAACCGCGGAATCCGGGGCGATGCCGAGCGCCGGCGCGGCGATGTGAATGCCAATGCGCAAGTTGCCCGTGGGCGACTTCGTCACCGAGAACGCGTCGTCGATCTCGGTGGTGGTGACGTCGTCGATGCTGAATGCCGCGACCTCCGCGACCGGCAGGTCCTGCGGCGCCGCCGGCGCCGGCAGGCCGGGGAACGCCGTGCCGCGCGGAAAATGCTCGAACAGGAAGCGATTCAGGTGGTAGTCGTGCGACGAGGGCAGCGCGCCACAGCGCTCGAAGAGCTTTGCGGGCGTCGTCTTGAGCCTCTCGCACGCCTCCTCGAGCGCTTTCCACTCGATGCCCTGCTTCTCGGGCTTGTAGAGCAGCTGCGATTGCAGCGGCGCAAACTCGGGCGGCAGCTTCCCCTCGACGAGGCTCGCCACGTACTGCGCGCGCTGCTCGGCCTCGCGCCGCTTGCGCTCGACGGAAGCGAGCGCGGCCTTGAGCGCGTCCGGCGGCGCGGCCTTGTAGCGGCCCCTGCCCTTCTTGTAGAAGTACATCGGCGCGCCGTGCAGCTTCAGGAGGAGGCCGGCCGACTCCATGGGCGTCGCCGGCCGGCCGAAGTATTCGCGCTCCAGCGTCTCGTGCGAAAACTCCTCCCCGCCGCAGCATTGCCACAGGAAATCGGCGTCGATTCCCTCCGCGAGCTTTTGCGCGGCGCCCATGAACTCCCCGAGGCGCGCGCCGTCGAAGCGGAACAGAACGGCGGAAGCCTTTATCTTGGAACGCTTGCCGTGCGGGGCCTCCACCTGCAGCGAAGTATCGTTATCGGCGAGCACGGCTCCGACCTTGAACGCGCCCTCCTCTTCGTAAAAGACATTCTTGCTCATGGTGCGGGTGTTTGCGCGATGGCGGGCCGATGAGAGGGCGGCTCAATAGAAAAACCGCGTTGAGCGGCGGACCGACCAGTCCGCCGTCTCCAATGCGGGCGTAATTATATGCGATGGCGGCGCGGGCGCGCCGCGCCGCGGGTCAGCCCGGCTGCGGCTGGGCGCAGAAGCCGAGCACCGGGTCCAGATAATCCGCGAAATCGCTCAATCCGTGGTCGCTGCCTTCTATCACGACCTGCCGGCATCCACGGTAGCGCTCTACTGCCTTGCGGTAGTCGAGGACCTCGTCGCCGGTCGCGACCACCAGCAGGTAGCGGTCGGGCGTGATAGCCGTCACCTCCAGTGACCGGAGTTCATCGACGTGCCGCGCGGTGAGTTCGTAGCGCTCCCCCGTGTGGAAATTCTGCTGCACGCCGAGGTGATCCTTCAGCAGATCGTACGGCCGCACCGCGGGATTGAGCAGCACCGCCTTGCGGCCGTGCTTCTCCGCGAGATATGTCGCGTAATAGCCGCCGAGCGAGCTGCCGACCAGCGCCGCGTCGTGATGCCGGGCCACGAGCGCATCCAACAGAACCGCGGCCCGTGCCGGACTGTGCGGCAGCGCCGGCGCCGCGTATTCCCCGCCCCGCCCCAGCGCTTCAAGCCGCGCCTTCAGCAACTGGGCCTTGGACGAAGCGGGCGAGCTGTTGAAGCCGTGGATGTAGATCAGCACAGTTTTTTCGCGAGATCGAGCAGGAGCGCGTCGTTGCCGCGCGCCGCGATCAGCGAAAGACCGAGCGGGCAGCCGTCGAGCGTCGCGAGCGGCAGCGACACCTGCGGCAGGCGCGCAAGCCCGGCGATGCACAGCATCGGCAGCGCGCGGCTGCGCAGTTCGTCCACGACCTTGGCCGGAGAGTTCCTGAGCAATGCAATGCCGGGCGCGCTGGGCAGCGCGAGCACCGCGCCATCCCGGAGCAGTTCGTCCATGCGCCGGGTGATCTCCTCGCGCCGCGCCCGCGCGCGCGCAACGTCTCCTGGAGCGACGGTCGCCGCCCAGGCGATTCGCGGGCCGACGGCGGGGCCGAACCCGGGCTTCGCGCGCGTCACCCACTCGCGGTGACATTCCCAGGCTTCCGCGCCCTGCGGGAATCGGAAGTAATCGCCCCAGGTCGTAAGGGGCTCGTCCCCTACCGTTACGTACTGCGGCGCGCCAATCAGCGCGGCGACCTTGCCCAGCGCCGGCTGGAGCGCCGTCTGCGCTGCGTCGTCGGCGAATGCCAATGCGTCCTGCGCTACCAGCAGCCGTCCCGGCGCGCGCGCGGGAGCGGCGTCGCGCAGAAGAACGCGCCCTACCCGCTCGAAGATGGCCGGATCGCGCGCAAACCAGCCGCAGGTGTCGAAGCTCGGCGCGAGCGGGCACACGCCGTCCAGCGAAATGTGCCCGTGGCTGGGGCGCAAGCCCAGGATGCCGCAGTAGCTGGCCGGCAGCCGCACCGAGCCGCCGGTGTCGCTGCCGAGCGCGAAATCCACGAGCCCCGCTGCAACCGCCGCGGCGGAGCCGCTCGAGGATCCTCCCGGAATGCGGCCGGGCGCGTTGACGTTGACCGGCGTGCCGTAGTGGGCGTTCTCGCCGGTCAGGCTCCACGCCATCTCCTCGGTGTGGGTCTTGCCGACGAGATGCGCGCCGGCATCGAGGAGCCACTGCACCGCGGGCGCGGTGCGCGCCGCCGGCTCGTGCGTGCGCAACCAGTCGGGGCTGCCGAAGCCGGTTTTCACGCCCGATACGTCGTAGATGTCCTTGACCGCGAACGTGAGACCTTTGAGCGGCCCGCTATCCGCGCCATTCATCTCGACGTGGGTGTGGCGGCAGAACGCGCCGAGCTGGTCGTTGGCGACGATGGAGTTCATGGCTTCCCTTGGGCCAGCAGGGCCAGGAGCTTGTCGTGGATGCCGCCGAAGCCGCCGTTGCTCATGATGACGACATGGTCGCCGGGCCGCGCGGCGCTTGCAAGGGCCGCGAGCAAGCGGTCGAAATCGGCATGCGCCTCCGCCTTCGCGCCGAGCGGCGCGAGCGCCGCCGCGGCATCCCACTTGAGGCCGGCGCTGTAGCAGAACACGCGGTCGGCGGGGGCCAGGCTCGCCGCGAGCCGGTCCCGCATCGCGCCGAGCTTCATCGTGTTCGAGCGCGGCTCGAGCACGGCGATCACGCGCGCGCCGTCCACCCGGGCGCGCAACCCCGCAAGGGTCGTCTCGATGGCGGTCGGATGGTGCGCAAAGTCGTCGTAGACCGAAATGCCGTTCACCACCCCGCGCAGCTCCATGCGGCGCTTGACGCCTTCGAACGCGCCGAGCGCGGCAATCGCCTGCGCCGGCGCGACGCCGCAGTGCCGCGCCGCCGCGATCGCGGCAAGCGCGTTGGCCTGGTTGTGCGCCCCGGTGAGCGACCACGCGACGCGTCCCTGCGCCTCGCGCTTCCAGCGCACTTCGAAGCCGCCTGCGTCCTGCGCTCCAATGCTCCAGCCTTCAGGCGCGCCAAAGCGCTCGACGGGCGTGTAGCAGCCGCGCGCCAGCACGCGCGCGAGGGCCTCGTCGGCGCCGTTCGCGACGATCAAGCCGTTCGCCGGCAGCGTGCGCACGAAGTGGTGGAACTGCGTCTCGATCGCCGCCAGGTCGGGAAAGATGTCGGCGTGATCGAATTCCAGGTTGTTGAGGATCGTGGTGCGCGCCGGGTAATGCAGGAACTTGGAGCGCTTGTCGAAAAACGCGGTGTCGTACTCGTCGGCCTCGACCACGAAGAAGCGACTGTTGGTGAGTCTCGCAGACACGCCGAAATTCCCCGGCACACCGCCGATGAGAAAGCCGGGCTCGAGCCCGGCGTGTTCCAGAACCCAGGAGAGCATGGCGGCGACAGTGGTCTTGCCGTGGGTACCAGCAACCGCAATGCCCCGTTTTCCGACGAGGACGTTTTCCCTCAGCCATTGGGGCCCTGAAATGTAAGGAAATCCTCGCTCGAGGATTTCCTCCATGAGCGGATTGCCGCGCGTGACGACGTTCCCGATCACGAAAACATCGGGCTTGAGCGCCACCTGGTCCGCGTTCCACCCCTCGATCAGCTCGATGCCCTGCGCGGCAAGTTGCGTACTCATCGGCGGGTAGACGTTGGCGTCGCAGCCCGTCACGCGATGGCCGGCCGCCCGCGCGATCAACGCGAGGCCGCCCATGAAAGTGCCGCAGATGCCGAGGATGTGAAGGTGCATGGCGTCCGAACCGGCCCGTGCGAGGCGCGTCATTGTAGCGCGCCTGCTGCGGTCACGAAGCCGCGTCCGCCGGCGCGGCCCGGCCGCGGAAAATCCACCAGTGGAAGACGAACGCCCCGGCGACCAGGCTCGCGAGCGAATAGACCGGATCGAGCTCGCGCGCGGTAAACACCGATTCGGTGGCCAGCGCGGAGCCTTCATAGTTCGCCACCAGCGCGAGAAACACGTTGTTCGCCGCGTGCAGCC
>MERD01000110.1 GCA_001771935.1 Betaproteobacteria bacterium RIFCSPLOWO2_02_FULL_67_26 | reverse complement strand
GGCGAAATAGGCTGCCGTCGCCGTCAAAACTCCAGGGGCGGCCTAGCTCCACTACTTCTATTCGGGGCTCATCATGACGGTATAGCAACTCATTTGCTACCCGCCCAGTAGGCGTCTTGTAGGTTAGTTCGAGCGCCTCAGAACCAAACCACTGCACACTTACGACCGTAACCAGTGCGTCCGGCAGAATTCCGCGCACGGCAGCATTAGGCTGAAGGTTCTCTAACTTGATCATTTGGCACGCGGGCTCGGTTTGTTATTGCCCGGATCCTCCCTCCCCTAGGGGAAGGAGATAATACGGCGACCCGTAGGGCGGCGCTAGCGCGCGAAGGCAGAAATCAGAAGGATGAAGGCAGAAGTGCTGAAAACCGGTGAGGCGTGTCAGGAAAAACCCTACAAGAAATCGCCCGGAGGCCGATTTCTGAGGGAGTGAGCCGGGGTTTCGAATAACGTGCCTGCGCACGTTAGAGCCGGCGAACGCCCGGCACGATGCAGCGGGCCGGGACGGAGGGATGAGGGATGCCCCGAGGGATGAGGGATGAGGGATGAGGGATATCCCGAGGGATGAGGGATGAGCCTAGGTTTTCTTCGTGGTGACCGGAAGCGCCCTGACCCGCACCGATCGCGCGGTGATGGTAACGAGCGCTCCTTCATTCACGGCGGATTCTATGTCCGGCCAGACCTTGAGAAGAAGATCACTGATCGCCTTCCCATTCAACCCTTCCCTGCGAATACGAATCGCGGAAGGTGATTTCGCTTCGCTTGTTGCAAGAAGCGCGTGAAAGTCGGCATCGAGCGTCACGCAGGTTCTGCCCTGCTCACGCGCATGCTCGAGAATCTGCAAATCTTCAGCGCGGCTCAACCCGATGTCCCCGACATGGGCGACGTCCCAGCCCGCGGCCGCGAGCAGCCTGGCAGTGGAACGGGGAAGGCCCTGATCCAGCAGGAGGCGAGTCAAGCCGTCTCGAACGGTATGATTTTATCGTCGAGGTTGCTGGCCGCGAACTCGAGCGCCTGCCGGATGTCATCGGGCTCGAGTTCGGGATACTCCACCCGCAAGTCGTCCCAGTTGGGGTACAACGCCAACGCCTCCACCACCCGGCGCACGGTCAGGCGCATGCCGCGAATGGTGGGCTGTCCGCCCAGGATGGCGGGATCCGACGTGATCCGGTCGAATTTTTTCATTGGCAATTCTCCGTTTGCAGCGCTTCATGAATTCCAGCCACGCTCCCCAGGCAGCATTTTACACCCCGCCCCGCCAACCTTAAGGCGAAAGTCGAAAGTCGGAAGTGCCCGGGGCGGCTCCGCCTGATGGCGAAGGGGCTTCAACCCCGGTGATGGGTGATGAGTGATGGGAGCCAACCCCCCCGTTGCGCGGGAGACTTACTGACGACCAACGGGGCCACGCAAGCGCAGCTCAAACAAGCGCTTTAAGCCCCTTGCGCTCCACGATATTGAGCAGCTTCAGCGCCGGCCCGCCCGGGGACTTCTCCCCGATCTCCCACTTCTGAACGGTCGAGACGCTGATATTGAGATAGGCGGCAAACACCGCCTGGCTCGCCTTGGCCTTGAGCCGCAGTTGCTTGATGTCCGCCGCCCGGAACGGCTTGAGAGGACGCAATCGCGACGCGTCGAATTCCCGCAGCGTCTCAGCACCCATTGCGCCGATGTCATACAGCCCCCGCGCAGTCTCATACAGCGCTTCACGCAGTCTCTTGTTTGCCATGCCGTATCTCCACCAGTTCTCCCGCGGTAATCGCCCGCTTCAGCATCGGCTCGTCCATTGCCAGGTAGACCGACGCGAGATCCTTTATCAGCTTCAGTTCCTTGTCATCGATGTTGTCGCGCTCGTTCTTTGCAAAACCGAACATGAAGACCCACCGGTCGCCGAGGTTGGAGGCGAGGATCATCCGATAGCCACCGCTCTTTCCCTGCCCTCGCTTTGCAATGCGCTTCTTGAAGACTCCGCCTCCCAGACGCGCATCGATCAGGCCCTCTTTCATCTCCGACACCGCGCCGGCCAGCTCGCCGTCGGCCAGGCCCTCGCGTTTTGTCCAGCGGGCGAAAGTCCGGGCCTTCAGAATGCGAAACGGGCGCGGATTCGCAGGCATGAATTATATCACTTGGTGATATGATATGACAAGGCTGAATCCAGCCGCGTGTTCGCCCTTGCCGCCCATGGAAGCCTCCTGACGGGAACAACGTGCGTCAGGCCTCCCGGGTTTACACGGCAACCAGGCGATTAAGGATTAAATGAAAAGACCGCAATTCAAAGGATGAGGCAAAGGCCAAGTCCTACTTGAAACACCCCCGCCACTCCGCTGTCAGGCGCGAGGTTTGGCCGTTGCGCCTGACCCAAACCAACGCCCCCGCCCGCTCGGCGTTCTCGTAAGCCCATTCCGCAACGCTCAACGAAGCATCCGCGTCGAACGGAAAGCGGGCGGCGTCGAATATCTCATCGAGAACTGCTGCTTGAGTGTCATTGCGCTCGAGCCATCGCTGAAGATGACCTGTGGCCGCCAACATGTCCCGCTTATCCTGGTTGCACGATGCGTGCGTGAGCACGAAGTTGTGGCCGAGGTCTAACGGGTAGCGCGACCACGGAATGAAGTGGTCCACCGCTCCCCCATCGCGAATCCGCTCCATACAATAGAAGCAGGATCCGCCTTGCACATTCCGCAACCCGTCGGCGACCAGTTTCAGCCCTGACCGCTCGCTGCCAAACAGGAATTCGCCCAACTCGCTGGTTGGGCCCAGGATCGACCGGTTCAGCGGCAGCCGCTGAACGAATGACAACCAGGCCGTCTGGACCAGGGCCTGCACGATAGGGAACTGCGAGCGGAAGCAGGCTGCAATTCCGGGCCGCAGGACGATGCCGCGGTCGACGAGACGTTCTTCATAGAGAAAGTCCAGCCGCTCCTCACCTACCCGCTGGAGTTTCCACAGCGGCATTTCCACCAGCAGCCGGCCGACTTCGCGAACCAAGCGCGGCCACTGCGTGCGATTTCGCGCAACGGCGAGCGTCGGTGCCGCGGACTTGAACGCCGAAATCTTGCTGATGATGCTGGCCTGGCGACCGGCGTTTTGAGCCAGGATCCGGCCTTTGAACGGAGCAACCTGCCGCCAGTACAGCGTGATGAATCGCTCGGCCAGCTCGTCCAACTCGATTCGCAACGTGCCATCGGGCGCGATGGATTGTTCGATGCTCAGCTCGGCGAGGGAGAGCAGCAAGGCGTACTTGTAGCTGGCGCTGAACAGCCCTTCGCCCAGGATGCGCTGGAGCCTGGTCAGGAACTCCAGCTCCGCGGACCCGGAAATCGAGGTCAACCGGGCCGACCCTTCGCGCGCTAAAGGTGGACGCACAGATGAGTACCCGGGCGCAAAACGAGAAGAAATTCGGCCATTGGGAAGAGTTTACGGTCGACGCGACCGGGTTGCCAGTAGACAATGTGAATCCATGAAGGCACTAGATGATGTGAGGCAGCGGTTAGTCGCGGGCGAGTTCGAGTTCAGCCGCCACGCCTTCCGCCGCGCCGTGGAGCGCAATATCAGCGAGCAGGAGATTCGCGAGGCTGGAGCATCTGCCGAACTGATCGAGGATTACCCGGATGACAAGTATGCGCCAAGCGCGTTGCTGCTGGGATTTAGTGCTGCTGGACGCGCCCTGCACTTTCAAGTAACGTTTGGCGACACTGCTCTCGCGAAGATCATCACGATTTACGAACCGGATCCGAGCGAGTGGATCGAGCACCGTAAACGGAGGTAGCCATGTTCAAATGTCATGTCTGTGGCGGCACCGCTGCGCGCGAGGATCTCGTGAGCGAGGTGTTCACGGTCGATGGGCGCCGCGTACTGGTCGAGCGTATCCCGGCGCAGGTGTGTGAGCGTTGCGGCGAGGCAACTTTTTCCCGCGCCACCACCGAAAAAGCGCGCAGGCTCGTCCACGGCGAGGGGCGCCCTGTCCGTACCGTTCCCATGGACGTCTTCGCAATGGTTTGATTCGGTTGTTTTGTTCGAGAAGCTTGAAAGTGGGTTTGTGACGATCACCAAACAGACCGTTGCGGACAAGATTGCGGCCTACCTGCGCCATGACATCACGCAGGCGCAACTGGTGGATTGGGCCGAAAACGCCTTGATGGAGGGCGAGTTCGCGGAACAGGATGCCCCCACCATTTCGGCGGCCGTGTCGCGCCTCGGCCTCGCCGACGTGCGTGCTTTCGGCCTGACCTGGGCGGATTGCGAGCAGTTGCTCCATCAGCTCGGATTCTCGGCTCGCATTCAAATCGTCGCCGCCTGAGGCAGCGCCTGGCCGGCTCCGTTCTGGCCCCAGTTCCGCGTTACTGTTAGTGGGGTTTTCATTTCTCTTTCCAGTACGCCGCCTTGTCCGGAAAGATCCACCGCACGCCCCCGCGCGCATCGGCGGTGTCGCCGGCATAGCGCGGAATGAGATGGATGTGCAGGTGCATCACCGTCTGCCCCGCCGCGGGGCCGTTGTTGATGCCGATGTTGTAGCCGTCGGGCTGGTGCTCACGGTCGAGCAGCGCTTTCGCCTCGTCGAGCAGCTTCAGCATCGCCAGCCGCTCTTCCTCCGTCGTCTCAAAGAACGACGCCACGTGCCGGCGCGGGATGATGAGCGTGTGGCCCTTGCTGACCGGGTGGCCGTCGCGCTTCGCGAGCGCGAGCGGGCCCTCAACGAGGATCTGGTCAGGCGCGATGGAGCAAAACACGCAGTTGGAGTTTTCTGGCGCTTTGCGAACCATCCTGCCTCCCCGCCAACTAGGATACCGCCGCGGGCGGGGACTTACGAGCCCGCCGCCCGAGGGAGTGAGCCGGGAATTCGAAGAACGTGCCTGCGCACGTTCGAGCCGGCGAACGCCCGGCACGATGCAGCGGGCCGGGACGGAGGGATGAGGGATGAGGGACCCCAAACCCGGGAGATCGGCAGGTCGGGAAGTCGTGAGAGGGATCTTTCCCTCTCCCGCTCTCGCGCGCTCCCGCCCTCACGGATGCTGCCGCTCTCACGCTCTGCCGCCCTCGCGGCTCCAGGGCCCGGTGACGCAGTGAGGGGTCAGGCGACAACGACGGTGAGCTTGCCGTTCGTGCGGCGGCGGGATGGCTCCTTGATCACGATCTGCACGTCGCGTCCGAGGCTGGTCAGGCAATCGATCAACTTCCGTTCCGAGAAGCCGCGAAACTGGCCACGGAGCATGGCCGACACTTTGGGCTGGGTGAGCCCCAGCAACCTTGCCGCTTCGACCTGGGTGAGCCCACGACGCTGGATAATCCCGGATATCTCCATCACGAGCCTGGCCTTGACCAGCATCTCGTCCGCATCGGGATAGCCGAGATCGGCGTAGACGTTCCCGCTCCCGGCAGTTACGGGGATTTTTTCACTTGCCTTGTGCTTGCTCATCTTTCAGCTCCTTCGCCCGCCTGTCAGCTGCCTGCAGTCTTTTCCGTATCAATTCCCGGTCCCGCTTCGGTGTCTCGATGCCGGTCTTCGACTTTTTCTGGAATACGTGCAGCACGAACACCCGCTCCTCGAACCGGACCGTGTACACGGCACGATAGGCATTGCCGCGAAAATCTTCAACGACCTCGAGAACCCCGGCGGAACCGAATCCATGCAGAGGCTTTGCCCAGCGGCTTCAACTGACCGGGTGCCTGGCCCATACTATACCTTAATTGGGATAGTCACTGCGCGCCCCGCCGCCGGCATTCCCTGGTCCATGGCTTGCCTTCATGCTGGCGTTACCCTGATTCAACGCCGGGCGGTCCGATACGTTGACTTGACGCCACCCCAAGGCAGAAGGATGAAGGCGGAAGGACCCCAAACCCGGCAGATCGGGAGGTCGTGAGAAGGATCTTTCCCTCTCGCGCTCTGCCGCCCTCGCGGCTTCAGGGCCCGGTGATGAGTGATGGGACGGCTACGCCTTAAGGATGAAGGATGAGGGCGATCCCGACGCCGGCCTCCGCCAAAAATGGCCAATATGGATAAATAGGCTATTTCGACTATAATAGTCGATATTCTCGAGAGGCCCACCATGCCCCCCACTCTGACTTTTCGCAACAGCCAGGGCGAACTGGTCGATGTCCCGGCCGTCGCCGCTACCCGCCTCAAGAACGAGTTCGGGGCCGTACTCGAGCAGGCCCTCCGCGGCGGCGCGGTCGCCATCACCCGGCACGACACACCCAAGGCGGTTCTGATCTCGTACGACGAGTTCCAGTCGCTGGTCAGGGGGCGGTCCCACAACCTGAACGACCTCAGCGCGGAATACAGCGTTCTGCTGGCCCGGATGCAAACGCCGAAGGCAAGAAAAGGAATGAAGGCAGCGTTCAACGCCTCCCCCGCCGAGCTCGGTCGCGCCGCGGTCAAGGCAGCACGCAAGCGCAGCTAGCCGGATGATGGGCAAAGCCCGCGGATGCCACCGTCCCGGCCATCGCGCCTCTATGTGATCGCCGGGGTCAATGGCGCCGGCAAGAGCAGCATCGGCGGCGCTGCTTTCCGCAGCCTGGGCGGCGAGTATTTCAATCCCGACGAGGCAGCCCGTGAGCTCATGACCGCCAGTCCCGGGCTGGACCAGGCGACCGCTAACGGCGCCGCATGGCGGCAAGGAAGCGGCCTGCTCAGACAGGCGATTACGCAACGCCTCGATTATGCGTTTGAATCAACTCTGGGCGGAAGCACGATTCCACGCCTGCTCGCTGAAGCGGCGGCGCAAGGCATCGATATCCATATCTGGTACGTGGGCCTTGCCAGCCTGGAGTTGCACATCAAGCGCGTGCGATCCCGCGTGCGTCGAGGCGGTCACGATATTCCCGAGGAAATGATCCGCCGCCGCTTCGAGCGCAGCCGCCTGAACCTGATTGCCCTGCTGCCCGGGTTATCCGCATTACGTATCCATGACAACAGCGCGGAAGGTGACCCCGCCGACGGCCATACACCGGTTCCGTCGCTGGTACTGCACACGGAACGTGGAAGGATACTCAACCCGAACGATCTTGCGTTGGCGCCGGAGTGGGCGAAACCGATCGCCGCCGCCGCGATGAAGCTGGACCTCGAGCGCGGCAAGCGCTGAGCTCTGATTGATGGAGCGTGAGTGGCGGGTCGCGGACGGAGGCCGAAAGCAAAACTCGAAAGTTGGAAGGCGAAAGGCGGAAGGATGATCTGGTTGCTCGTCACCCTTATCTCGTCACTGGCAGCGGCTGCGTCAGGATGCCGCTGCCTTGGCCTTCGCTTCCAGCCCTTCCCAGCGTTCGAGCTTTTCCATCAGCTGCTTTTCGATTTCCGCGCCGCGGGCCTGGTCGGCGCGGAGGCTGCCGGGGGACTGCTTGAAGTAATCCGGCGCGCTCATGCGCGAGGCGAGCGATTGCTGCTCCGCTTCGAGCGCGGAGATTACTTCCGGGAGCGCTTGCAGTTCGCGCGCCTCCTTATTATTCAATTTCACGCGCGAGCCTGCGCGCGCTCCGTTCGCCGCGCTGGGTGATGAGTCTTGGCTTGATCCTTGTGCCTTGTGACTTGTGCCTTGCGTCTCGCTCTCCCGCTCTCCCGCTCTCCCGCCCTCCCGTGTGTTCGAGGATTGGCGGAGCCAATCCGCGTAGCCGCCGGGGTATTCGTGCCAGCGGCCGGCGCCTTCGGCGGCGAGGGTCTGGGTGACGACGTTGTCGAGGAAGGCGCGGTCGTGGGAGACGAGCAGCAGCGTGCCGTCGTAGTCCTGCAGCGCCGCTTCCAGCAGTTCCAGGGATTCGATGTCGAGGTCGTTGGTCGGCTCGTCCAGCACCAGCACGTTCGCGGGCTTCGCGAAAAGGCGCGCGAGCAGCAGGCGGTTGCGCTCGCCGCCCGAGAGCCGGCGCACCGGCGAGGCCGCGCGGCGCGGTGGGAACAGGAAGTCGCCGAGGTAGCTCATGACGTGCTTCTTCGCGCCGCTCACCTCGACCCATTCCGAGCCCGGGCTGATGGTTTCGGCGACGGTCTGGTCGGGATCCAGCGCCTCCCGCATCTGGTCGAAGTAGGCGGGCTGCACGTTGGTGCCCAGGCGCACGGTTCCCGAGTCCGGCGCGAGCGTGCCGAGGATCAGCCGGATGAGCGTGGTCTTGCCCGCGCCGTTCGCGCCGATCAGGCCGATGCGGTCGCCGCGGCTGATGATGAGGTCGAGGCCCCTCACCACCGGGTTGCATGCGGGGCGGCCCGGGTAGCTTTTCGTCACGCCGGCGAGCTCGGCCACGAGCTTCCCCGAGCGGCCGCCCGCGCCGATGGCGAGCTTCACGGCGCCGAGGCGCTCGCGCCGCGCGGCGCGCTCCTCGCGCAGGCGCATCAGCCGGGTGACGCGGCCCTCGTTCCGCGTGCGCCGCGCCTCGATGCCGCGGCGGATCCACGCTTCCTCCTGCGCCCAGAACTTGTCGAACTTGCGCCGCGCGACCGCCTCGGCGGCCAGCTCGCCCTCCTTCCGGCGATCGAAGTCCGTGTAGTTGCCCGGGTACGAGTGCAGCAGGCCGCGGTCGAGCTCGACGATGCGCGTGGCGAAGCGGTCGAGGAAGGCGCGGTCGTGGGTCACCACGATCGCCGCCGGCTGCTTCATGAGCAGCGTCTCGAGCTGCGCGATGCCGTCGAGATCGAGGTGGTTGGTCGGCTCGTCGAGCAGCAGCAGCTCGGGCTGGAGCGCGAGCGCGAGGGCGAGCGCCGCGCGCTTGGTCTCCCCGCCCGAGGCGGCGCCGGGCGCGAGGTTCTCGTCCACGCCGAAGCGGTGCAGGAACTCCGCGAGCCGCGCCTCGGCGCGCCAGCGATCCCTTTCGTCGTGAATCGCCGGGACGTGGCCGCGCAGCAGCAGGCTCGCCCGCAGGGTCGGCGCGTGCGGCAGCTTCGGTTCCTGCTCCACCAGCGCCACCCGCAGGCCGTCGCGCTTTCGCAGCTCGCCCTCGTCGAGCGCGGCCGTGCCGGCGATGACGCCGAGCAGCGAGGACTTGCCGGTGCCGTTGCGGCCGATCAGCCCGATGCGCTCGCCGGCTTCCATCGCGAACGAGGCGCGGTCGAGCAGCGGCAGCTCACCGTAGGAGAGCGCGGCATCAGAGAGCGTAAGTAATGGCATCGCAGCGCAATAATTCACC
The DNA here is from genome assembly GCA_001771935.1 of Betaproteobacteria bacterium RIFCSPLOWO2_02_FULL_67_26. Taxonomy (GTDB): domain Bacteria; phylum Pseudomonadota; class Gammaproteobacteria; order Burkholderiales; family SG8-41; genus SG8-41. Next base: position 40,523 of record MERD01000110.1, on the reverse strand, counting down.
GTTCACTGTTCACCCTTCACGCCGTTCGCAGGCGTTCAGGCGATGCCGATGAACACCGCGAGCGAGCGGTTGACCTTGAGCATCGTCGCGTCGTCCAGCCGGCCGGGCGTGCCGCCGATGCGCTCCCGCGCCACCGTCAACACCTTGTCGACCTGGACCTGCGAGACGCGGCGCAGGCCGTTGTCCGGCGAGGGGTCCACGGTGATGCGGAAAATCGGCGCATCGCGCAGCGCGCTCAGCCGAGCGCGTGAGCCAGGCTCACGAGCAGGATCAGGAACATCCACAGCACCAGCGCGCGCCAGATGAGGCCGGTGGCGCTCTGCATGAAGTCCGTGTCCGCCTCGTCGCCGACGCCCAGCTCCGGACGGAACTGCAGGCTGCCGTGCTGGTGCAGGGTGTCGCCGAGGCGCACCCCCAGCGCGCCGGCGCCGCTCGCGAGGAGGACGCCGTGCGCCGGCACGGCCCACGCCGCCGCCTGGGTGCGCCAGCAATAGATCGCGTCCTCGAAATCGCCGGCGACGGCGAAGCTCGCCGCGGTGATCCGCGCCGGCAGCCAGTCGAGCCCGTGGAAGGCGCGCGCGGCAAAGCGGCCGAACTCGCCGTATTCGGGGTCGGCGCGCCGTCCCCAGGCATCCGCGAGCACGGCGGACGCGCGGTAGAGCACGGCGCCCGCCGGTCCCAGCGCCACGAACCAGAACACGGTGCCGAACACGTGGCGGTGGGAGGCGAGCAGCCCCTGCTCGATCGCCACGCGCGCGATCTCGCCGGCGGTCAGCTCGGAAGCGGACTCCCCGCGCCAGCCGCCGAGCCGCTCGCGCGCCCGGGCCAGGTCGCCCTCGCGCAGCGCCTGCTGGATTTCGGTGAACGAGTGGCTGAACTGGCGGAAGCCCATGGTGAGGTGGAGCACCGCGAGGTTCCACAACCAGCCGGCAAGCGGGCTCACGCCGTGGAGCACGTGATACCCCGCCGCCGCGACGGCGATGCACGGCAATACCGCGAGCATCCAGGCCACCAGCCCGTGGCGATGCCCGCCGCCGTTCAACCGGCCGTCGAGGAAGAGCGCGTAGTGGCCGAACCCGGCGTGGACGGGGTTGCCCGGGCGCAGCGGCCACGCCTGCTCCAGCAACAGCGCCGCCACCAATGACAGGAACGTCATACCGCGTGAACGGCGAACGGTGAACGGTCAACGGTGAGGGGATCAAGAACGCGATCCACGACCCACGATCCACGACTCACGATTTCCTGGGGTAGGCGATCTCGACGATCTCGACCTCGGCGTCTCCGGCCGGGCGGTGCCACTTGACCGAGTCGCCGACCCGCGCGCCCATCATCGCCTTGGCGAGCGGAGAGGCCCAGCTGATGCGGCCGGCCGCGACGTCGGCCTCGTCGTCGCCGACGATCGCGAACCGGTGCGCCTTGCCGTCCTCGCCGCGCATCGTCACCGCCGCGCCGAAGTGCACCTCGTCCCGCGGCTGGCCGGCCGGGTCCACGCTCTCGGCGCGCTCGAGCTGGGCCTTCAGGTAACGCTGGTCGCGCTCGATCTCGCGCAGCTTCTGCTTGGCCGCCGAGTCCTCCTCCGCCTGCGCGAGCAGTTTCTCGTGCTCCCCCTGCAAGGCCTTCGCCCGCGCCTGCAGCTGCTCCAGTCCCCGGGGCGTCACGTAGTTGGGATGCACGGGAACCGGGCGCTCGGGCAGTTCGCCCGCCACCAGATCATCGGTGCTTTCCTTGGTAAAAGCCCGGCTCATGGGACACCTGCACAGGGGGATGCTTACTATATACCGGCGAACGCGGCACGGGGCAATAGCCGGAAGGCAAAAGTCACAAGGCAAAAGGCAAAAGGAAAAACCCGGCTGGTCGTGCGCCTTCTTGTGCCTTATGCCTTGTGCCTTGTGCCTTGTGCCTTCGTTTCGAGGGTCAATACCCGAGAAACGGCAGCAGGTCGTCCTTGCGCGCCATCGTGTCCTGGTAGCCGAGCTGGATGAGGGCGCGGCAATAGGACTTCTCGAACAGGAGGTAGGAGAGCAGGTTGGAGCCCCTGCGCCGCAGCGCGCCGTAGAGCAGGAAGCGGATCGCGGGCGGCAGCTCGTGCTTGTACTGCGTGGCGAGCCCCTCGAGCTCCTCGCTGGGGGATATCAGCCGGAAATCCACCGGGTGCATCGCCACCTGGTTCCGCTCCTGGATCTCCGCCGGCATGATGGACAGCGTGCGGTTGATGCGCTGCATCCGCTCGAGGTCGACCTCGAGGCTGTCGAGGAAAATCGAGTTCAGGCAGTGGCCCGCGATCTGCGCGAGCGACGGGTAGCTGTCGGTGCTGATGCGCTCGGGCTTCTGCTGCAGCTGGCGCCCCACGCCGATGATCAGCAGCCGGTCGGCGCCGAGGTGCAGCGCCGGGCTGACCGGCGCGATCTGGCGCATCGAGCCGTCGCCGAAATACTCGCGGTTGATGCGCACCGCCGGGAACACGAAGGGCAGCGCGGACGAGGCCAGCAGGTGATCGGGATTGATCGGCATCGGTATGCCGATGCGCCGCGCGCGGTGCCACGGCTGCAGGCCCGGCTGGCCCTGGAAGAACGTGACCGATTGCCCCGACGTGTAGCCCGAGCAGGTCACGCTGACCGCGACCAGGTCGCCGTTGTCGATGGCCGTCTGGATCGTGGAAAAGTCGAGCCGGTTGCGCAGCAGGTCGCCCAGCGGCGCGTTGTCGAGCAGCGACACCGCCGACCGCCGGCCGAGCCCCCCGCCGGCGAGGACCGCGGTGATCCAGTGCGTGGTGTTGCGAAACACGCCGACCGGGTCGGCGCGGTAGACGTGGTGCGCGCGGAAGTTCTTCCACACCGTCATCAGCTGCCGCACGCCGCGGCGGAAGTCGCTGCCGTTGGCCGCGATCACCGCCGCGTTGACCGAGCCGGCGGAAGTGCCCGAGATGATCGGAAACGGCGTGCGCGCGTCCGGCGGCAGGAATTCCGAGATCGCCCGCAGCACGCCGACCTGGTAGGCGGCGCGCGCGCCGCCGCCCGTCAGCACCAGGCCCACCTTGATCCGCTCGTGCTTCATCCAGGGTAAACGCTAATCGACCGGCACCAGCATGCGGCACAGCGTGTAGAGCATGGCCGCCGTCGCGCCCCAGATGTAGCGCCCCTCGTAGGGGACCGCCAGGTAATGGCGGTGCCGGCCGCGGAACCGGAAATCGCGGCGCTGGTAGTTGGCGGCGTCGAGAAAATGCTCGAGCGGCGCCTCGAACACGCCCGCCACCTCGAACGGGTCCGGCTTCAGCTCGAACGGCGGCTCGACCCAGCCCACCACCGGCGTGATGCGGAAGCCCGACGGGATCTCGTAATCGGGGAGCCGGCCGAGCAGCGTGACGGCGCCGCGGGCGAGCCCGATCTCCTCCTCGGTCTCGCGCAGCGCCGTCGCCTCCCGATCGGCGTCGCCCGCCTCCACGCGCCCGCCGGGAAAGCTGATCTGCCCGGCGTGGTCGTCGAGGTGCGGCGTGCGCTGCGTGAGCAGCAGGTGCAGCCGCCCGGCGCGGTCGACGAGCGGCACCAGCACCGCGGCCTCGGTCACGCGCGCGCCCTTTTCCAGCGCGATGACGTGCAGGTCGCGCGGCCCCGGCGGCGGCGCCGGCCGCTTGAGCGCGGCGGCGATGCCCGCCCGTGTCAACGGGAATACGCGGTCCTGCGTTTGTGTTAACGGTTGGTGAGCCACGCTGAAGGCGCCAATATCCTGTTGTCGCGGGGAATTCTACCCGTGGGCGGCGGGCGGCGCATCCGGCGGGGCGAGCAACGTGTATGATCGCAGCGGCGGTAACCGGATACGGTCCGGCGGCCGATTTTGTCAATCATTGAAGAGGAGAAGCACATGAAGTTGCGCAGCATCGTGATCGCGACCACCCTGGCGTTTGCCAGCAGCTCGGCATTCGCCTTTCACTGCCCCAAGGACATGAAGGCCATCGACGCGGCCTTGCCGAAGGCCAAGCTCTCCGCCGCCCAGATGTCGGAAGTCAAGAAGTACCGCGCGGACGGCGAAGCGCTGCACAAGGCCGGCAAGCACCAGGATTCGGTGGACACGCTCGCCAAGGCGATGAAGATGCTCAACATCAAGTAACCGCAACGCCGGCGCATGAAAATCCCCGCCCTCGGGCGGGGATTTTTTTTGCGCGGCGCGGCCGAACGCCGCGCGGTCAGCCGAGTTCCACCGGCACGAAGAGCCTCGCGTCGTCCCGGCGCACCAGCAGCGCGGCGTGCTTGCCGGACTTCGAAATGACCTCGCGCAGCTGCTCCACGCTCGCCACCGGCGTGCTGTTCAGCGCGACGATGATATCGCCCTGCCGTATGCCCGCCCTGGCCGCGGCGCCGTTCGGGGTCACGTGCTCGACCCGCACGCCGCCGGTCACGCCCGCCGCTGCTTGCTCTTCCGGCGTGAGCGCGCGCGCGGCGAGCCCGAGGCGCCCCGGGTCCGCTCCGCCCGGTGCGGCCGCCGCGGCCACGGCCGCCTTCAACTCGCCCACGGTAACGGTGATCTCGCGCGCCGCGCCCTTGCGCCACACGTCCAGCTTCGCCTTGCTCCCGGGCCTGACTTCCGCGATGCGGCTCGAGAGGTCGATCGAGCGGCCGACCGCCTTGCCGTCGACCCCGAGTATGACGTCACCGGCCTCGATCCCCGCCTTCTCCGCGGGGCTGCCTTTCTCCACCGAGCTCACGAGCGCGCCCTCCGGCTTCTTGAGGCCGAACGAGTCGGCGAGCGGCTGGCTCACCTCCTGGATGACGACGCCGATGCGCCCGCGCGTGACCTTGCCGTGCCGGACGATCTGGTCCTGGATCCGCACCGCGAGGTCCATGGGGATGGCGAACGACAGGCCCTGGTAGCCTCCCGTGCGGCTGTAGATCTGCGAGTTGATGCCGATCACCTCGCCCTTCATGTTGAACAGCGGGCCGCCGGAGTTGCCGGGGTTGACCGCGACATCGGTCTGGATGAACGGCACGTAGGTGCCGTCGGGCAGCGCGCGCCCCTTGGCGCTGACGATGCCCGCGCTCACCGAGTTCTCGAAGCCGAACGGCGAGCCGATGGCGACCACCCATTCGCCCACGCGCACGTCCTCGGACCGGCCCAGCTTGACGGCCGGCAGGTTCGAGGCGTCTATCCGCAGCACCGCGATGTCGGTCTGCGGGTCGGAGCCGACGACCCGCGCCTTGAACTCGCGCTTGTCGGTGAGGCGCACGGTGACTTCGGACGCATCCCGCACCACGTGGGCGTTGGTGAGGATCAACCCGTCCGCGCTCACGATGAAGCCCGAGCCGAGCCCCTGCGCCGGGATCTCGCCCTGGGGTCCCGGGTTCTGGAAGCGCCGGAAGAATTCGTAGAACGGATCATCCGGGTCCAGGCCCCGGAGCTGCGGGCCGGCGGTGCCGGCCTTCTGCGCCTGGGTCACGTTGATGTTGACCACGGCGGGCCCGTAGCGCTCGACCAGCGGCGAGAAGTCGGGCAGCCCCCGCACGGCCGGCTGCGCGGCAGGCGCGGCGGCCTGGGCCGTCGCCGCCGCATTCGCATGCGGCAGGATCGGCTGGTACAGCTGAAAACCGGCGGCCGCCAGGCCCGTGGCGAGCCCCGCGGCAACCCATGCACCCACAATCATTTTCCGTCTCATGTGATCTCCATGAAGCTGTTTGCAAGGAATTTGTGAATCCGTCCCCGCCGGCCTCGCCCGGGATCGGGCCGCGCTTGGCCGGGGAACGGCGTATACGCGGAGTTTGACCGCGGAGTCCGCGCCAGGTTTCCGGAACTTTTTCCCGGATCGCCGCGACAGGCCCCGGGAAAGCGGGGCTGCGTCAGGCGGCCGGCCCGGGCGCGACGTGGCCGCACCGGGTGCACGTGCGGTGCGACTCGGCCGAGTAGAACGCCTCGTAGGCCCGCGACACCGGGTCCTCGCGGTAGTCCCCGACGTGCTTGACGACCTCGTAGAGCCTGGCCTTGCACCGCTCGCAGAACCAGAGGAAGCGGTCCTGCTCCTCCGGCCGGCGCTTCCTCTCCAGCACCAGCATGTAGGCGTCGGGCGGGAAGCGCGGCGAGTGGGGGGTTCCCGCCGGGCAGCGGAACACCTCGCCCTCGCGCACCGCGGCGACCTTGTGCTCGCCCTCGGGGGTGATGTAGTGCACGTCGGCGTCGCCCTTGACCATGACCATCACCTCGTCGCTCGGGTCGACGTGGAATTCGCTGCGATACGCCCGCCCCTTCGCCAGGAACGCCATCATGTCCGGCTCCTGCCACAGCGTGCTCACCGGGGCGGCGCCGCGCGCGAGCGCCTTCATGACCGCCTCCAGGTTGACCGCTTTCAGATCGCTCACGTGACCTCCGCCGTTCAGGGCTTTCCGACCATCTTCTCCGGACGCACCCACTCGTCGAATTGCCGGGCGGTGACGTGGCCGAGCTTGAGCGCCGCTGCCTTCAGGGTCGTGCCGTCCTTGTGCGCCTGCTTGGCGATGGCCGCCGCCTTCTCGTAGCCGATGTGGGGATTCAGCGCGGTCACCAGCATCAGCGAGTCGCGCATGAGCTGCTCGATGCGGGCCCGGTTCGGGCGGATGCCCGCCGCGCAGTGCTCGTTGAAGTTCTCGCAGGCATGGGCCAGCAGCTTCGCGCTGTGCAGAAAATTGCGGATGACCAGGGGCCGGAACACGTTCAGCTCGAAGTTGCCGGAGGCGCCGCCCAGGTTGACCGCGACGTCGTTGCCGAACACCTGGCAGCACGCCATGGTCATGGATTCGGACTGGGTGGGGTTGACCTTGCCCGGCATGATGGAGCTGCCCGGCTCGTTCTCGGGGATGACGAGCTCGCCGATCCCGCTGCGCGGCCCCGAGGCGAGCCAGCGCACGTCGTTCGCGATCTTCATGAGCGAGGCGGCCAGCGTCTTCAGCGCCCCGTGCGCGTGCACCACGCCGTCGCAGGAGGCCAGCGCCTCGAACTTGTTGGGCGCGGTGACGAACGGCAGCTTCGCGAGCCGCGCGAGCTCCGCCGCCACCTTCACCGCGAATTCGGGATGCGCATTGAGCCCGGTGCCGACCGCGGTGCCGCCGAGCGCGAGCTCGCACAGGTGCGGGAGCGCGGCGTCCACGTGCGCGAGCCCGTGGTCGAGCTGCGAGACGTAGCCCGAGAACTCCTGGCCCAGGGTGAGCGGGGTCGCGTCCTGGAGATGCGTGCGGCCGATCTTCACGATCGCCGCGAACTTCCTGGCTTTTGCCGCCAGCGTGCCGCGCAGCTTCCTCACCGCGGGCTTGAGGCTGCGCTCGAGCGCGATCACCGCCGCGACGTGCATCGCGGTGGGGAAGGTGTCGTTGGAGGACTGCCCCTTGTTGACGTCGTCGTTGGGGTGGACCCGCCGCTTCTCCCCGCGCCCGCCGCCGAGTATTTCCGAGGCGCGGTTCGCGAGCACCTCGTTGACGTTCATGTTGGTCTGGGTGCCCGACCCGGTCTGCCAGACGACCAGGGGGAACTCGCCGTCGTGCCGGCCGCGCAGCGCCTCGTCCGCGGCCCTGACGATGGCCTCGCCCTTTTTCCGGTCGAGCGCGCCCAGCGCCATGTTGGCGAGCGCCGCGGCCTTCTTGACCATGACCTGCGCGCGCACCACCTCGAGCGGCATGGTCTCGCCCGGAAAGTGGAAGTGATGGAGGCTTCTCTGCGTCTGCGCGCCCCACAGCCGGTCGGCGGGAACGGCGATGCCGCCCATCGTGTCGCGCTCGATGCGGAATTTTCCCGCCATGTCAGAGCAGCGCTTTCTGCTCGCCGCGCTGTGCCCCGGCGTCCACCACGGTCAGCGCGGTCATGTTGACGATGCGGCGCACGGTGGCCGAGGGCGTGAGGATATGCACCGGCCGCGCCACGCCCAGCAGGATGGGGCCGACGGTGATGCCGTCGCCGGCCGCGGTCTTCAGCAGGTTGAAGGCGATGTTCGCGGCGTCGAGCGTCGGCATGACCAGCAGGTTCGCTTCGCCCTTCAACCGGGCATCGGGAAATACCCGTTCCCGGATTTCCTCCGATATCGCGGCATCGCCCTGCATTTCGCCCTCGACCTCGAGGTTCGGGGCGAGGCCCTCGACCAGCTCGAGCGCGCGCCGCATCTTGACCGCCGTCGGCGTGGTGCCGGCCCCGAAGCTGGAATGCGACAGCAGCGCGACCTTGGGCGTGATGCCGAAGCGGCGGATTTCCTCCGCGGCAAGCACCGTCATCTCCGCGATCTGCTCGGCGGTGGGGTCGAAATTGACGTAGGTGTCGCAGATGAACACGGTGCGCTTCGGCAGCAGCAGCATGTTCATCGCCGCGTAGTGCTTCACCCCCGGCCGCAGGCCGATCACCTGGTCCACGAAGCGCAGGTGGCTGTCGTAGCGGCCGACCAGGCCGCACAACATCGCGTCCGCGGCGCCCATGGACATCAGCATGACGCCGATCAACGTGTAGCGCCGGCGCATCTCGAGCCGCGCGATCTGGGGCGTGACGCCCTTGCGCCGGGCGAGCCGGTGGTAGGCCTCGGAGTACTCCCGGTAGCGCGGGTCGTCGTTGGGATCGACCAGGTCGCAGTCCCTGCCGATCCTCAGGCGCAGGCCCAGGCGCTCGATGCGCATCTGCACCACCTGCCGGCGGCCGACGAGCGTGGGGCGGGCGATGCCGTCATCCACCACCGCCTGCACGGCGCGCAGCACGCGCTCGTCCTCGCCCTCCGCGTAGACCACGCGCCGGGGCGAGGCCTTGGCCGCCTCGAACACCGGCTTCATGATGAGGCCGGACTGGTAGACGAACTGGCCGAGCCGGACGCCGTAAGCTCCGAAATCGGTGATCGGCCGGGTGGCGACCCCGCTCGCCATCGCGGCGCGCGCCACGGCCGGCGCGATCTTCCCGATCAGGCGCGGGTCGAACGGCCGCGGGATGAGGTATTCCGGCCCGAACTTGAGGTGCTGCTCGCCGTAGGCCATGGCGACGATGTCCGACTGCTCGGCCTGGGCGAGCTCGGCGATCGCCTGCACCGCCGCAAGCTCCATCTCGCGGGTGATGGTGGTCGCGCCGACGTCGAGCGCGCCGCGGAAGATGAAGGGGAAGCACAGCACGTTGTTGACCTGGTTCGGATAGTCGGAGCGGCCGGTCGCGATCACCGCGTCGGGCTTCGCCTTCCGCGCTTCCCCGGGGTCGATCTCGGGATCGGGGTTGGCGAGCGCGAGTATCAACGGCCGCGCGCCCATCCGTTTCACCATCTCGGGCTTCAGCACGCCGCCCGCCGAGAGCCCGAGGAAGACGTCGGCGCCGTCGATCACGGCGCCGAGCGTGCGCGCCCGGGTCTCGACGGCGAAGCGCTCCTTCTCGGGGTCCATTTCCTCCTTGCGGCCCTTGTAGACGACGCCCTTGATGTCGGTGACGACGATGTTCGAGCGCGGCAGCCCCATGTCCACGAGCAGGTTCAGGCAGGCCAGCGCGGCCGCCCCGGCGCCCGAGACCACGAGCTTGACGCTCCGGATGTCCTTGCCGACCACCTTGAGGCCGTTCAGGATCGCGGCGCCGACGATGATGGCGGTGCCGTGCTGGTCGTCGTGGAACACCGGGATCTTCATGCGCGCCCGGAGCTTGCGCTCCACCACGAAGCATTCGGGGGCCTTGATGTCCTCCAGGTTGATGCCGCCGAAGGTGGGCTCGAGGCTGGCAATGATGTCCACCAGCTTGTCCGGGTCGCGCTCGTCGATCTCGATGTCGAAGACGTCGATGCCGGCGAACTTCTTGAACAGCACGCTCTTCCCTTCCATGACCGGCTTCGAGGCGAGCGGCCCGATCGCGCCCAGTCCCAGCACCGCGGTGCCGTTGGTGATCACCGCGACCAGGTTGCCGCGGGCGGTCAGGTTGCGCGCCTCGGCCGGGTTCGCGGCGATCTCCTGGCAGGCGATCGCGACGCCCGGCGTGTAGGCGAGCGCGAGGTCGCGCTGGTTGATGAGGCCCTTGGTCGGAGCGATCGAGATCTTGCCGGGCGTCGGCAGCCGATGGTAATCGAGCGCCGCTTTGCGGAGGGGATCGTCCATTCAAACATTGTACTGGATACGCCCGCCGCCCATTCCCCGCCAACCCAGCGACCTCCCCCTCCTCCACGTTTCGGCGCGCCTATGCTATGTTTTCCGCTGCAACCGCCATGGCCGACATTCCCTACAAGCCGCGCACCGAGCTCTACCCGGAGATCGAGCCCTACAGCGCGGGCACGCTGAAGCTGGACGGCGTGCACACCCTCTACTGGGAGCAATCGGGCAACCCGGAGGGGGCGCCGGTCCTGTTTCTTCACGGCGGGCCCGGCGCCGGCGCCTCGCCCGCGCACCGGCGGTTTTTCGACCCGGCGCACTACCGCATCGTCATCTTCGACCAGCGGGGCGCCGGCCGCTCCACGCCGCTGGGGGAGCTGCGGGACAACACGACGCCGCGCCTGATCGCCGACATCGAGCGCCTGCGCGGCCACCTCGGCATCGAGCGCTGGCTCGCATTCGGCGGCTCGTGGGGCAGCACGCTCGCCCTCGCCTACGGCGAGGCGCACCCCGGGCGCTGCGCCGGGTTCGTGCTGCGCGGCGTGTTCCTGTGCCGCCGGAGCGAAATCGAATGGTTTCTGTACGGCCTGCGGAGCTTCTTCCCGGAAGCGTGGCGGACGTTCGCGGAGTTCGTTCCCCCCGCCGAGCGCGGCGACCTCCTCGCCGCCTATTACCAGCGCCTCGCCGATCCCGATCCCGGCGTGCACCTGCCGGCGGCGCGCGCGTGGAGCACCTACGAGGGCATGTGCTCGACGCTGCTGCCGAGCCCCGAGACGGTGGCGCACTTCGCGGGAGACAGCGTATCGCTCGGGCTCGCGCGCATCGAGGCGCATTACTTCACCCACGACATTTTCCTGCCGCCGGACGCGCTGCTCGCAAACGTCGGCCGCCTGCGGCACCTCCCCTGCGTGATCGTGCAGGGGCGCTACGACGCGGTGTGCCCGATCGTCACCGCCGACGAACTCGCGCGCGCCTGGCCCGAGGCCGAGTACGTCGTGGTGCCCGCCGCCGGGCATTCCGCATGGGAGCCCGGCATCAGCGCCGAGCTGGTGCGGGCAACGGAGAAAATGAAAACGCGGCGCTGATATCCCTCACGGGATGAGCACGGTCGATCCCGTCGTCTTGCGTGACTCGAGATCGCGCTGCGCCTGCGCCGCATCACGCAGCGGGTAGGTCTGGTTGATCGAGATCCTGACCTTGCCGCTTTTCACCATCGCAAACAGCTCCCGCGCCCCTTTCACCAGGTCCTCGCGCGACGCGGCGTAGGTATTGAGCGTCGGGCGGGTCAGGAACAGCGAGCCTTTCGCCGCGAGCACGCCCGGGTTGAACTGCGTCACCGCCCCCGAGGCGTTGCCGAAGCTCGCCAGCAGGCCGAGCGGCGCCAGGCAGTCGAGCGAGTCCATGAAGGTGTCCTTGCCCACGCCGTCGTAGACCACCGGCACGCCCTTGCCCTGGGTGATGGCTTTCACCCGCTCCACGAATTTCTCGCGCGAAGTCACGATGACATGCCTGCAGCCGGCCTTCTTCGCGAGCGCGGCCTTCTCGTCGCTGCCGACGGTGCCGATCACGGTCGCGCCGAGCGCCCTGGCCCACTGGCAGAGGATCAGGCCGACGCCTCCGGCCGCCGCGTGCATGAGTATGGTGTCGCCCTTCTTGACGCGGTAGGTGCGGCGCAGGAGGTACTGGGCGGTGAGTCCCTTGAGCATCATCGCGGCCGCCGTCTTGTCGTCTATGCCGGCGGGGAGCTTCACCAGGCGCGCGGCCGGGCGCAGCAGCACTTCGGCGTAGGCGCCGACGGGGCCCGAGTACGCCACCCGGTCGCCGACCTTCAATTCCCGGACCCTGGGCCCGACCGCCTCCACCACGCCGGCGCCTTCCGAGCCGGGCGTGAACGGCAGCGGCATGGGATAGAGGCCGCTGCGCTGATAGGTGTCGACGAAGTTGAGCCCGACCGCGGTGTTGCGCACCCGCACCTGGCCCTCGCCCGGGTCGCCGAGCTGCACCTGCTCCCAGCGCAGCTTCTCGGGCCCGCCGTGCTCGTAGATTCGTATCGCGTAGGGCATGGGTCTACTCCTTGTCGGGAATCGGAGCCGGGGATTTAACCATATTTCGGCGTCAGCGCGCGCGCAGCACCCGCGAGGCCCTGGCCACGTCGCGCGACTTGACCCAGAAGATGGCGCCGAAGCGCCCTTTGCCGGCCGCCACCGCGTCCATCGCCACCATGTTGATGCCGGCCTTCGCGAGCTTGCCGCAGATCGTGGCGCACGCGCCGGCCTTGTCGGTGCCCTGGGCGAGGAACACCGTCTTTCTCTTGCTCACCTTCAAGCCCAGCTTGCGCGCGGCGCGCGTGAACTTGGTGACATCGTAGGGAATGAAATCCACCTGCGCGCGCCCGGCGTTGGGAAAGCCGGTGAAGGCGAGTAGATTGACGCCGTGCGCGGCGAGGCCGTTGAGCAGTCTCGAGCCCTGGCCGGCGCGGTTGGGGGTCTTCATGCTGAAGTAGGCGGTCTTGCGGACGGTGGTTGCCATGGTTGCCCTCCTGTGGTGTGCGTGTCCCGGATCAGGGGTAAATATACGCCGGCCGAAGCGCATCGGCGACTTGCCGCGCGGCGCCCGAGGCATTAGCATTTCCGGGAACTGGAGGGGACATCATGGATTTACCCGGCAAGAAAAGCGTCACCGTAGTGCCGGCCGGCGGCGCGCTCGGTGCGGACATCATCGGCGTCGACCTGTCCCGGCCGCTGGACGACGGCGCCTTCAAGGCCGTCGAAGCCGCCTGGCACCGGCACCTCGTGCTGCGCTTTCGCGGCCAGCGCCTGGACGACCCCGGCCTGCTGGCCTTCGCGCGCCGCTTCGGCGCGCTCGACAAGGCGCCGGTCCACGCGGTGAACGACACCGACCACGACCCCTACCCCGAGATCACCGTGATGTCGAACATCAAGGTGGACGGCAAGCCGATCGGCAACCTCGGGCACTACGAAGCGGAGTGGCATACCGACATGTCGTACAACGAGACCACCCCCATCGGCAGCCTGCTCTACTCGCTCGAAGTGCCCCCGGAGGGCGGGGATACCGGCTTCTCCAACATGTACCGCGCGCTGGAGACGCTGCCGGCGGATTTGAAGCGGGCCATCGTCGGCAGGAGTTGCAAGCACGATTCCAGCCGCAACAGCGCCGGCGAGCTCCGCAAGGGCTACACGGACGTGACCGACCCGCGCGACGCGCCCGGCGCGGTGCACCCGATCATCCGCACCCATCCGGCGACGCGGCGCAACGCCCTGTTCCTCGGCCGCCGGCGCAACGCCTGCATCGTGGGGCTGCCGATGGACGAGAGCGAAGACCTGCTGAACCGCCTGTGGGCCCACGCCGGCAAGCCCGAGTTCGCGTGGTACCAGAAGTGGAAAGTCGGGGATCTGATCATGTGGGACAACCGGTGCGCGATGCATCGAAGGGACGCCTTCGATCCCGCTTCGCGGCGCCTGATGCATCGTACCCAGATCAAGGGTGACAAGCCCTTCTTCGACCCCTCGACCCTTGCCGCCTGAGTGCACCCGCGCGTTGAGCGGCTGCTTTCGGTCCGCTCCGACGCGCGGAGTTAAACCGGCGCGAAGCGTCCGGTTTAACCGGATTTGGGTTGCACGCTCGCATTGAGCGACTCGAGCGCCGCTTTCTGCATCTCCAGCGTCTTGACCGTCATCTGCACCAGGCCCACTTGCAGGGTGAGCCAGGTCTCCACCGCCTTCAGCTCGCGTATTTTCTTCTCGATCTCGCTGACGTCGACGGTGGGCATCGCCATGCCGGGCATGGGGAACGCCATCGGGTTCCACATCTGCTGCATGAATTCGAGCCAGTCTTTCGGCAGTTCGGGTTGCTGTGCCATGGCGCTCCTCCGGCGTGACCGCGCGGGTTGACGCATTTATTATAGGTGCTGGGCTTCCCCGGGACGCAACAACGTGAAATTCCTGAGAGCGGTGCGGCTCGACGATTCCGACGCCCGCATCCTGGCCGACGAGGGGGGTGCCGCGGCGGACGGCGAATGGGTCGTCTCCGGCGGTTATGCCGTGTGCGACCTCGCCCTGGGCCACCGCGCGCCGCGCTGCCATTGCGACACGACCTTCATCGCGGCCGGGTCGCGCCGCCGCGCCACCATTGCCGAGGTGGCGGAGATCGACGAGGCGGCGTACGGGGCGCTGCGGCAATCCCTGGCGCGGCATTTCCTCGAGGATCTCGGCGCGCCCACGCCGGACGCCGCGCGCGCCGCCGCCGAGGACGAATGCGCCTACACGGCCGAGCTGGCCGGCGGCTTTCCGGCGGACGTCTGGATCACGGTCAAGCGCGAGCCGACGGAAGACGGTGTCGGGGAGCGCTATGCGGTTTTCAGGCGCCTGTTGATCGGCTCACACAAGCTCTAGCGAGACGCGGATCGGGCTGCCCGGCCGCACCTGTTTCCCGGAAGTTAGTGGTCACTCCGCCGCCGTTCCAGGCGATCCGGATCCGGGCCAGGAAGGGGGGCCGCCGCTCAGTCGAGCGGCAAGGGAAAGGCGTTGGTAGTGCGGGCCGACGCGGTTCGCACCGCAGCCGGAGGCGCCGCGCGCCGCAGCGATTGCGTCACCACGTGCTGCAGGCGTTGCTTCTCGTTCAGGACCTTGTTGGTGTACTGGTCTTCGTTGTCGCCCAGCGCGCCGGCGTACATCTGCAAGGCGATGCCGAGGTTCCCGGTGGCGCGGATATACTCCTTGAGAATCTGCGCCCCGACCCGGATGTTGGTCGACGGGTCGAACACCGCCCTCTCGCCGCCGAACGCCTCCAGCTTGTCCGAGTGATACTTCGGGATGATCTGCATCAGTCCCTTGGCGCCCGCCACGCTCTCGGCAATCGGGTTGAACCGCGACTCGATGGCGATCACGGCGATGATGAGCAGCGGATCAAGCTTGAGATGCCCGCCAACCTGGTGCGCCTGGCTGACGAGGTCGAAGGCGACGTCCTGGGATACGCGGTAGCGATTGGCCACGAACTCCGACAGGGCGCGGTAGCGGCTTTCCTCGCCCGGGGCCAGCGCGGTTTGCGGGTCCTGCTGGATGACCGGCTCCGCCAGCGACAGGGTGTCCGAAGCGCTATGCAGGCCCCCGCCGAACAGCGGTCCATGCTGGGTGTTCACGATCAATGCCAGGGCCGCAATACTCGCGCAAAGCGCGAGGACGGAAACGAGCCTGCGAGTCCACCGGGCCAGGTGGCTGGCCTCAATGCTCTGCAGGTGCCCCGGGCTGATGTTGCCAATACGCACGATAACGGCCTTTCCCTTGTTGCGGCACCTGGGCTGCGCCGGCCACGTATTCGTCCGCCGGGGCAGCAGCACACCTCGTCTAAGAATCGGTCCGGTACCAACCACTATAAGTTGTGCCGCCTGTGTGGAAACTGGCTAATTCTAGTGGCTAGGGTCAGAGGCCGCAATGTTTCTGTAACCTCAATGACGGCGCCGGACCGCTGCAAGCGCTAGTTTGCTGCAACGCAAAACGCGCGAATTATGCATGTATCCATATGTTTTGTCAAGTCTATTTAATAAACAATGACATGCAATGGTGCAATGCGTTATGACTGAAACCGAAGCTGGACCGAATTTGGACAGATGGGTGGGGCATGTGTTCAAAACTTTACACCTTTTACTTTTAAAACCAATTACTTAAGTAAGTGAAATGGGCCTCATTCATGGCGCTCGATCCACGCTGGCGTCCGGGTGACGAAGTAGCCAGGCCTGGAGGCTCTCGCGGTGGCGCTCCAAGGCATCGTAGTAGCGGTCAAAAACGCACGGCTCACACCCCCCTTTGCAGCACTCCTCCAGGGCCGGCTCCCTGGGCGGCAAGGGTCGCGGATCGGCGTCCGCGATGGGCTGATCGCTCCGGCTCATCGAGCACCCGGGTCGGGTGGCAGCGGGTGGTCGGGGAAGCGCCGCTTGAATTCGGCCAGCATCTCCCCGGCAACCGCCGTCTCACCCTGCCTCCTGAGTTCCGCTATACGATCGAGCCACTTCTGCGGCGGCTCCTTTTCGTATCCCTGCCACGGCGGCGCCTTGCCCTGCCCCGGGACCCCGGATTGGGCGGATCCGGCCATCATCCTGGCGCTTTCCACCTCGGCGGCGGGCGCGCCGCTTGCCACCGATTTGGCGCTGCGCCGGGCCACGGCCGCCGGCGCGCGCATTGCCCCGTCCTCCATGTCGGGAGCAGCCTGCGGTGAGCCGGCGGCACGCTCCTCGACGCGCGGCGCGGCCAGGAAGGGCTGCGGCCGGTCCGCCATCGTCCCCAGCTCTGCCTGGGCGTCGGCGCGCCTGTCGTCACGCGGCGCGGGTCGGGCAGGCTCCGGGCGCGCCGCGGGCGCCGGGGGCGACGGCCTGGCCGCATCCGCCTGCGCCGGTTGCGCCGGGGGCGGAGCCATCCCGGACGGCTTCGGAGCGGGCGGCGTGCCCGGCGCAACCTTCATGAGCTCATCGCCGCCCTCCTCCCGGACCAGCGTGACCAGGCTCACGCTCAATACCACCAGCGCGGCAATCGAGACCGGCACGCGCCACTTGCGCAGCGCCGAGGCGAGCGGGCGCGGGCGCGCTCCGACCTCCCGGCGCGCCGCGGCGAGCAGGGCGGCGTCGAGGTGCGCCGGCGGCCCCGCGCGCTCCGCTTCGCGGTAGAGGCGGTCGAGGCGGGAGTCGCGCTCCTCCGCGCCGGGCAGGCCACCGCTATTGCGGTCGTTCACCGTCATTCGCCCAGCCCCTGCCGCAGTTTCGCCAGCGCGTAGCGCAGCCGGCTCTTCGCGGTCTCCCGCGTGACGCCGGTCGCTTGCGCAATCGCCTCCACGCTCATGCCCCCCTCCTGTTGCAGCAGGAACGCCTCGCGCTGCGCCGGGGGCAGCGTGGCGATCAACTCCAGGAGGCGCGCCGCCCGCCGCTTCGCATCGAGGATGTCGTCCGCCGGCCGCACACGGTCGTCGGGCAGCTCCAGCAGCGCGTCGCCGCCCTCGTCGTCGAAGGCAACCGCGGTGGCGCGGGCGTGCTTGCGGTAATGGTCGATCAGCCGGTTGTGCGCGAGGCGATAGAGGTAGGTGGTGAATTTCGCCTGGACGGTATAGCCGGCGCGCGCCCGGATGAGGTTCATCCACACGTCCTGGAACAGCTCCTCGGCCGCCGCCGCATCGCGGCACTGCCGCAGCAGGTAGCGGTAGAGCCCGCCCTTGTGGCGCGCATACAGGCTGTCGAACGCGCCCGCATCGCCGTCGCGATAGCCGAGCATGAGCTCTTCATCGCTGCTCTCCGCGCCCCAGGACATAACGGGTTGGCAGTATGCCCCCTGCCAACCCGCCGGTAAATGGGAAGCGGGGCGCGAATATCACCTCGGGTCAGGAACGAACTGCCCTGGAAACGGCGAGGGCAGCGCCACGCGCGGCGCCCGGATCACGCCCATCGCCACCAGGTTCGCGCGGGTATCGTAATGAATCGCGACCACCTCCTCGGGATAGTCCGTCGCCCGCTCGAACTCCGTGGCGGTGACGCTCGAGCTCACGCTGCGGCCATGTCCGGTGCCGAGGGAGGACGATTTCCGCGGTGCGCGCGGGGAGGGCGCATCGCGCGCGCTGGCCACGCTCTCCGCCGAGCGGGCGGCGCCCGTTCCGGCCCCGGACATGGCATCAGCGCCCGCGGGATACGGGCTGTCATCGCGCGCCCCCGGCTCCGCTTTCCTGCGGAACACGGCGACCCCGATCACGCCGACGTTGTCCGGCCGCCCGGTGCGGGCGGCGTACGAGTTCCGGTGATCGGTGAAGTAGAACGCCGCGACCCGTTCCAGGCTCTTGCGCCAGCCCTTGACGTCGAATCCCTGGCGCGGCCCCAGGACGTAGCCGGCCTGGTCCCAGTTGGCCGTCTCCCCGCTCACCGCGTTGACCCCGTCCACCGACACCACGGCCAGGATGTCGCCGCCGGTGCGGTTGCGCACCCGGACGCGGTACTCGTTGCCGGGCGCGCCCACGACGTAATAGCGGCCGTGGTGGCGGTAGACGGGCAGCGCGCGGCCGTCGGCGCGGTCGTGGACCGTCACGTCCGCGAGGTTGCCGGCTGCCGCGGCCGGGCCCGCGAGCCCGCACAGCAGGGCGCCCGCCGCGATCATACTGAGTTTCATGCCTTTCTCCTTCCGGTTGGGCATCGAATCGATGCTCGACTGTAAACGCCGGCAAAGGCCCGCCGGGGTTGGCTTGAATGGGGGGCGGAGCCCCGTTTATACTCGACTAACCCCCCAGCATTCCCGCGCACAAGAGGGCCGGAGGAGTCCGACATGCCCAAGTTTTCCCCGGAAGCGATCCGCACTTTTGCCCTTGCCGGCCACGGCGGCTCGGGCAAGACCACGTTGGCCGAGGCCCTGCTCCTGAAGGCGGGGGCGACCAACGCGGCGGGCAGCGTGGAGAAGGGCACCACGGTGTGCGATTTCGACCCGCTCGAAAAGCAATACCAGCATTCGCTGAACGCCTCCATCGTGCACCTGCAGCACCGCGACACCCGCGTGCACCTGATCGACACGCCGGGCCTGCCCGATTTCATCGGCCGGGCGATCGGGGCGCTTCCCGCGGTGGAAACCGCCGCCATCGTGGTCAACGCCCAGAACGGCATCGAGATGATCACGAGCCGCATGATGCAATGGGCGCGAAAGCGCGAGCTCTGCCGCATGGTCGTCGTCAACAAGATCGATGCCGAGAACGTGGACCTGCCGGGGCTGCTCGGCAAGATCCAGGCGGCCTTCGGCAAGGAATGCCTGCCGATCAACCTGCCCGCGGACGGGGGCAGGCGCGTGGTGGACTGCTTCTTCACGCCCTCCGGCGAGTCGGACTTCTCGTCGGTCGAGGAAGCGCACAGCGCGCTGGTGGACCAGGTGGTCGAGGTGGACGAGGAGTTGATGGCGAAATACCTCGAGAAGGGCGAGGTTGCGCCCGAGGAGCTGCACGCGCCATTCGAGAAGGCGCTGCGTGAGGGCCACCTCATCCCGGTGTGCTTCGTTTCCGCGCGCAACGGCGCCGGCGTCGCGGAGCTGCTCGATATCATCGTCAAGCTGATGCCCAACCCCACGGAAGGCAACCCGCCGCAGTTCCTCAAGGGCGAGGGCGGGAACGCCCAGCCGGTGCGCGCGGAGCCCGACCCGAAGCAGCACGTGCTCGCGCACGTTTTCAAGGTGATGATCGACCCCTTCGTGGGCAAGGTCGGCGTGTTCCGGGTGCACCAGGGCACGATCACCAAGGATTCCCAGCTCTTCATCGGCGAGGGGAAAAAAGCGTTCAAGGTCGGCCACGCCTACCTGCTGCAGGGCAAGGACTTCGTCGAGACCGATGCGCTGGTGCCCGGCGACATCGGGGCGGTCGCGAAAGTGGACGAAATCAAATTCGATGCCGTGCTGCACGACTCGCACGAAGAGGACCACATCCACCTCGTGCCGCTCGAGTTTCCGGCCCCGATGCACTCGCTCGCGATCGAGCCCAAGCGCCGCGGCGACGAGCAGAAGATCTCGGACGCGCTGCACAAGCTCGCCGCCGAGGATCCCACCTTCAAAATCGAGCACAACGCCACCGTCAACCAGACCATCATCAGCGGGCTCGGCGACCTGCACATGCGCTACATCCTCGACCGCATGGCGAGCCAGTACCACGTCGAGGTCACGACCAGGCCGCCGCGCATTCCCTACCGCGAATCCATCACCGCCAGGGCGGAAGGCCATCACCGCCACAAGAAGCAGACCGGGGGCGCGGGCCAGTTCGGCGAGGTATTCCTCAAGGTCGAGCCGCTGAAGCGCGGCGCGGGCTTCGAGTTCGTGGACCAGGTGAAGGGCGGCGCCATCCCGCACCAGTTCATCCCCGCCGTCGAGAAGGGCGTGCGGCAGGTGCTGGAAACGGGGCCGGTCGCGGGCTACCCGGTGCACGACGTGCGCGTCATCGTTTACGACGGCAAGTACCATGACGTGGACTCGAAGGAAATCGCCTTCATCTCCGCCGGCAAGCGCGCGTTCATGGACGCCATCGGCAAGGCGCGCGCGATCATCCTCGAGCCCATCGTCAACATCGAGATCAACGCGCCCGAAGGCGCCATGGGCGACATCGCGGGCGATCTCTCTTCCCGCCGCGGCCAGCTGAGCGGCACCGACTCGCTCGCCCCGGGCACGCTGGTGATCAAGGGCCAGGTGCCGCTGTCGGAACTGAACAACTACCAGGCGCGGCTGAAATCCGTGACCGCCGGCCAGGGCTCGTTCTCGATCGAGTTCGCCCGCTACGACCCGGTGCCGCCCAACCTCCAGAAGACGCTCGCCGAGCAGCACGCCAAGACCGCCGTGCACGCCGAGGAGCAGTAGACGAGCGGGCGGGTGAACGAGTGAACGGGGTGTCATGGATGAAATCGTTCTCCGCGGCATGGCCAAATGGCCCAACGTGCCGGCGGTCTACGGCTGGCTCGCGCTCGACCGCCGCGGCAACTGGCTGATCAAGGGCGAGCGCGTACAGAATCAACTGGTCGCCGACTTCATCGGCCGCAATTATTCGCGCGACCTGCGCGGTTGCTGGTTCTTCCAGAACGGGCCGCAGCGCGTATTCGTCGACCTGGCTTACACGCCTTACGTATTCCGGATCGTGAGCGCCGAAGGCGCGCCGCTGGCGCTCGAGGCCCACAACGGCAGTCCGGTTGCGGCCGTCGGCGGCGCCTGGATCGACGACAGCGGCGCGACGCTGCTGCAGACCGAGCACGGGGTCGGCATCGTCCATGACCGCGATCTCGACCGGTTGCCGCCCTGCCTGATCGACGCCGGCGGCAACCCGCTCGCCGAAGCGGTCCTCGACGAGCTCATGGAGCTCGCGCAGCAGGGCAGGGCGGTGCCGATATGGCTGAATTTCCGTGAGTCCCGCGTCCGGATCGAGCCGATCGGCTCCGGCGACGTGGCGCGGCGCTTCGGCTTCGTCGCGCGACCCGAGCCGCCGGCGGGAGAGGAAGTCTGCCGCTGATGCTGCCCCTCGGCGATTTCCCCCTCGCGGCACGCCGGGCCGTCAAAGGCGTTTTCTGCGATATCGACGACACGCTCACGACCGGCGGGCAGCTCACGGCCGGGGCCTATGCGGCGATGGAGCGCCTGGGCCGGGCCGGCCTGCTCGTCGTTCCGATCACCGGCCGCCCCGCGGGGTGGTGCGACCACATCGCGCGCATGTGGCCGGCCGCCGCGGTGGTCGGGGAAAACGGCGCGTTCTACTTCCGCTACGACCGGGTCCGGCGCGTGATGCGGCGAACTTTCGCGGACGAGGCCGCGACGCGGGCAAGGAACCGCGGGCGGCTGGAGGCGATCGCGGCGGAAATCGTGCGGTCCGTGCCGGGTTGCGCGGTCGCCGCCGACCAGCCCTACCGCGAGACCGACCTCGCGATCGATTACCGCGAGGATGTCGCGCCGCTCGGGCGCGAGGCGGTGGACCGCATCGTCGCGTTGATGCGGGCGCGGGGGCTCACGGCCAAGGTGAGCTCGATCCATGTCAACGGCTGGTTCGGCGCCTACGACAAGCTCGCCATGACCCGGACCCTGATGCGCGAGGCGTTCGGCGTGGACCTCGAACAGGAACGCGGCGCCTATGTCTTCGTCGGCGACTCGCCCAACGACGCGCCGATGTTCGCGTTCTTTCCGCATTCGGTGGGCGTCGCCAACGTCCGGGCATTTGCCGGCCAGCTCGCGGAGGAGCCGAAATACGTGACGCACGCGCCGGCCGGGGCCGGATTTTGCGAGGTCGTTGACTGCATCGTCGCCGCGCGCTAAAACTCCCCCGCCATGATCGACCTCCGAAGCGACACCGTCACCCGCCCGACCGAGGCGATGCTCGAGTCCATGCGCGAGGCGACCTTCGGCGACGACTCGCGCGACGGCGACGAGACCGTGCGCAAGCTCGAGGCGCTGGCCGCCGCGCGCGCCGGCAAGGAAGCCGGCGCCTTCATGCCGAGCGGCACCATGGCGAACCTGGTGGCGATGCTCGCGCACGCGGGCCGCGGCGGCGAAGTGCTGCTGGAGGACGGCTCGCACACGCTGAACGCGGAACTCGGCGGCATCGCCGGCGCCGCCGGCCTCTTCCACCGCGGCATTCCCGGCCGGCGCGGCGCGATGGACGTGGAGGCGCTGCGGGAGGCGGTCCGGCCGCTCACCCGTCACCACATGGGCACGGCGCTGGTCTGGATGGAGAATACCCACAACCGCGCCGGCGGCGCCGTGCTGCCGCTCGCGCACATGGCGGCGGTGCACGGGCTCGCGCGCGAAAAGGACGTGCCGGTGCACCTCGACGGCGCGCGCCTCTTCAACGCCGCCGTCGCGCTCGGCTGCGCCGTCGCTGAAATTTCAGCGCACTCCGATTCCGTGTGCTTTTGCGTTTCGAAGGGCCTGTCGGCCCCGGTGGGATCGATACTGTGCGGCACCGCGGCGTTCATCGAGCGGGCGCGCGCCTGCCGCCGCATGGTCGGCGGCAACATGCGCCAGGCCGGGCCGCTTGCCGCCGCCGGCATCGTCGCGCTGGAGACGATGACGGCCCGGCTCGCCGAGGACCACCAGAGCGCGAAGCGCCTGGCCGAAGGCTTCCACCGCATCGACGCGAGCCTGTGCGACCCGAAGGACGTCGAGACGAACCTGGTGCGGGCGGACGTGAGGAAGAGCGGGCGCCGGGCGGCGCAGTGGTCGGCGGACCTGAAGGCGAAGGGCGTGCTGGTCGCGCCGGCCGACATCCACGTCCTGCGCTTCGTCACGCACCGCCACATCTCCGCCCCCGACGTCGACGCGGCGGTCAGCGCCTTTGCGGAGCTGTGGAAGAACCTCTAACCGCGGAGGACACGGAGGAAAAATAAGAACAAGAATGGAACCGCCAAGGCGCCGAGAGAAGCAAGATCAAAATTGAACCGCCAAGCGCGCCAAGTGAAACAAGACAAGAATCCAGAACTGGTGCCCTCGTTGGGACGTTGCTTCTCGTGGGGACAAAGGCTTTGAGGCGGGGGCGACAGCGCCTATTCCGCGGAATGCGGCAAGACCTGAAACCCCATCTGCCGGAAATGACGGTCGGTGGTCAACGCCTGCTTGAGGCGCAGCTCCTGCATCACCACCAAGCTGGTGCAATCGGTGAAGGAGTAGTTCTTGTCGCGGTAACGAAAGAACGCTTTTCGCGCCTTCTCGGCGCGCTCCATCCCGATCCATTCCCACCGCAGCCGCGAACTGCCTTCGACTTGCCCCCACCACGCTTTCGCGGCTGGCAATCCCAAACGCATCCGGATGATCGTCAACGTTTCGTCCATGACGTAATCCGTCGTCACCAGCAAGACGCCTTGCTGCAGCGCTGAATCGCGCGCCTCGCAAGCCAGCGCGTGCGAAGAGTCTCCCGCGTCGGCGCAAGCCATCCAGCCCGCGGTGTCAACGAACAGGCCCTTCATCGACCGTACAGAATGGCGTCGTGATCGCCGGAAGCCTTGCCGTCACTTGATCTGCCCACCGCCTTGGCGCGATACAGCGGGTCGGATTGAAGTGCTACACGCGGCGTGTCCGCTTCGTCAATCGGCACGATTTGAAACGCCCGGCGGCTGCGATAAAGCACGGTAAACCGCGCACCCCGACTTACGCGCTCAACCAGTTTCGGCAACGAGGCGCGCAATTGCTTGGCGTTAATGGTGATGTTCATTCAGAATTCCCTAAGTTCATCTTAAGTTGACCATAAGGTCCCGCGGAAGTCAAGCCGGATGCACCCGGCCGCTCCACCGCGTGGCTCAAACAAGATCCGTGGCGACCCGTTAATCTTGTCTATTTTCTCTTGTTGTTATCGGCGTGTACCGGCGTTCACCCCGTTAGAGGCCGGGCCTCTAACGGGGTTCATCGGCGGCTAATTCTTATTCTTGTTTCTCTCTGCGCCGCGGCGGTTCAATTCTCTACTTTAGGGCTTCGCCTACGATATCCGCGAGAAGCTTGTCCACCGCCCGCAACGATTTTGCCGAGCGCTCCGCGCCGGACCCGCCCGGGCGGCGATACGCGAGGTACACCTTGCCCGGCTCCTTCGGCAGCGCGTAGACCGCGATGCCGTACGGGCAGAACACGATGTTGCGCGGGTCGGCCTCCATCGTGTCGCGCGAGACCTTCGCGCTGCAGAATTCGAGCAATTCGGCGTCCGCGTAGACCCGTCGCGCGGCCCCGATATCCTTGCCGGTGCGCTCGAGCATGGCCCCGATGCGCGCGGTGTAGTTCAAGACGAGGCCGCGGCCTTCGATCGCGTGCAGCACGCGCTCCTTCACCTCCTTGAACTCGCCCTTGGTGGAGCGAACGACGACGTCGGCGGAGGCGGCGTATGCCGCATTTCCGAATGAACCTGCGACGACGAATACCAGCGTGACGATCCAGCCTGCTTTCATGTGCCCCTCCCGGATTGGATGCGCGGGCGTCACGCGCCCGGCGCAGTAGGCCATTCTACGGTCACGGGCGGCGGGGGTATTGCGCTAGATCAAGGCGGGTACTTCCTGGCAGGACCGCGCGTTGAACGGCGGAATGTCCGTCCGTTCGAACGCGCGGAGACAGACCGGCGCATCGCCTCCGGATCTGTCAGGGCTTGCTGCCCATCGGGAACGGCCACGCGCCGGGTATCACGACCGGGCGCGGCGCCATCGGGGGGGAGGCCGGACGGGGCGCGGCGGGTTTGCGCCTCGCGCCGCGCCGCGCGGCCGGCTTGCGCCGGGCGATCTTCTTTTTCTTCGCCGCCTTCCTCTTGCCGGCTCGCCTTTTCGCTTTCGCCATTCAGTCCTCCAGTCGGTTGCCCGCGCGGCGGCGTCCAGGGCCTTTCAATGGCGCGCCGCTTGGGTCCTGCTCGCCAGGTCCCGGTACAGCACCTCGGGATCCAGCTTGATGCCGCCGCTCCAGGTCACCGCGTTCGAGATCGGGTCGATCGCGACGCGCGAGAAGGTTTCCTCGTCGGAGATCGCCAGGTACGAATCGGTGAGCACCAGGTCGCCGAGGTTGACGCTGCCCTCCAGGCCGTCGTCGAAGCGGAGCCAGAGGGTGTAGCCGCTTTCGGCGCGGCACTCGGTAATGGTATGCATCATGCTCTGTCTGCGTCTGCGGTAACGCCGGTTCAGCAGGCTCGAACCCAAGTCGCCTCCCAGTTGGTTGATAAACGAGCGCCCTTGTTCCTGTTTCCCTCGTTGCGTCAGTCCCGTTACAACCCTCTGTAGCGGTCCCATCGAATTCATCAGTCCTGGTTGCGCCGGCAGTTCAGTCTTCCAAGCCTGGAATATTGGGTTGTAACGGGATCAGTCCCAGTTGAGCGCGCCGCCCGTCTGGTACTCGATCACGCGCGTCTCGAAGAAATTCCGCTCCTTCTTGAGATCGATCATCTCCGCCATCCACGGGAACGGGTTCGAGACGCCCTCGAACAGCGGCTCGAGCCCGATCTGCTGGCTGCGACGGTTGCAGATGAACCGCAGGTACTCCTTGAACATCCCGGAGTTCAGCCCCAGCACGCCGCGGGGCATGGTGTCCTCGGCATAGCGGTATTCGAGTTCGACGCCGGTCTTGAAGATCTCGCGCAGCTCGTCGCGGAAATCCGGCGTCCACAGGTGCGGGTTCTCCAGCTTGATCGTGTTGATGAGGTCGATGCCGAAATTGCAGTGCATGGACTCGTCGCGCAGGATGTACTGGTACTGCTCGGCCGAGCCGGTCATCTTGTTCTGCCGCCCGAGCGAGAGGATCTGCGTGAAGCCGACGTAGAAGAACATGCCTTCCATCAGGCACGCGAACACGATCAGGCTCTTCAGCAGTTTCTGGTCCGCCTCCGGCGTGCCGGTCCTGAACGTGGGGTCGGTCAGCGTCTCGATGAACGGGATCAGGAACTCGTCCTTGTCGCGGATCGACGGGATCTCGCGGTAGGCATTGAAGATCTCGCCGTCGTCCAGCTGCAGGCTCTCCACGATGTACTGGTAGGCATGGGTGTGGATCGCCTCCTCGAACGCCTGCCGCAGCAGGTACTGGCGGCACTCGGGCGCGGTGATGTGGCGGTAGGTGCCGAGCACGATGTTGTTCGCCGCGAGCGAGTCGGCGGTCACGAAGAAGCCGAGGTTGCGCTTGACGATGCGCCGCTCGTCCTCGGTCAGGCCGTTGGGGTCCTTCCACAGCGCGATGTCGCGGCTCATCTGGATTTCCTGCGGCATCCAGTGGTTGGCGCAGGCGGAGAGGTACTTTTCCCACGCCCACTTGTACTTGAACGGCACCAGCTGGTTGACATCGGTGCTGCCGTTGATGACGCGCTTGTCCGCGACGTTGACGCGGCGCAACTGCGCGTCGACTTCCGGCTGCCGGATGGGCGCGCGCGCGGCGGGCTGCACGCCCGCGCCGGTCACGGCGGCTATCGTCTGTTGCTCCCCGAATTGCAGCATCTTTCAGTCTCCTTTATTGACCTTATGGGTGGACACTTACCTCACGCGCGGGCCGGTTCTTTATCGGTGTTATCGGTGAACGGGCCGTTTGCGCCGGTGAAGCACTTCCCTGTGTATCGTGACTCGCGGCGGATAACCCCCTATTGGCAGGACTCGCACTCGGGATTGTCGATCGAGCAGAACTTCGCGTCCGTCGCCACGCCGTCGGAGGTGACCGCATTCAGCTGCCCGGTCGTGACCGTGGACTTTTCCGCCGAGGTGGCGCCGAGCGTGCGCAGGTAGTAGGTCGTCTTCAGCCCGCGGATCCACGCCAGCTTGTAGGTGTCGTCGAGCCGCTTGCCCGAGGCGCCCGCCATGTAGATGTTGAGAGACTGCGACTGGTCCACCCACTTCTGCCGCCGCGCCGCGCACTCGACCAGCCACTTGGGATCCATCTCGAACGCCGTGGCGTAGAGGTTGCGCACCTCCGGCGGGATGCGGTCGATCCTGGCGAGCGAGCCGTCGAAGTACTTGAGGTCCGCGATCATCACCTCGTCCCACAGACTGAGCTTCTTCAAGTCCCGCACCAGGAACTCGTTCACCACCGTGAACTCGCCCGAGAGGTTCGACTTGACGTAGAGGTTCTGGTAGGTCGGCTCGATGCACTGCGACAGCCCGGTGATGTTGGCGATGGTCGCGGTGGGCGCGATCGCGAGGCAGTTCGAGTTCCGCATGCCGGCCTGCTGCACGCGCTTCTTCAGCCCTTCCCAGTCGAGCGTGGTGGACATGTCGCACTCGACGTAGCCGCCGCGCTCCTCGGCCAGCAGCTTCAGGGTGTCGAACGGCAGGATGCCGCGGTCCCACAGCGAGCCCTTGAACGTCGAATACGCCCCGCGCTCTTCCGCGAGATCGGCCGAGGCCTGGTACGCCGTGTAGGCGACCGCTTCCATCGAGCGGTCGGCGAAATCCACCGCCGCCTGCGAGCCGTAGGGAATGCGCAGCAGGTGCAGGCAGTCCTGGAAGCCCATGATGCCGAGACCCACCGGCCGGTGCTTGAAGTTGGAGTTGCGCGCCTTGTTGACGTTGTAGAAATTGAGGTCGATGACGTTGTCGAGCATGCGCATCGCGGTGCCGACCGTGCGCTTCAGCTTCTCCATGTCCATGCGGCCGGTGGACGCGTCAAGGTGGGCCGGCATGTTGACCGAGCCGAGGTTGCAGACCGCGATCTCGTCGGCGCCGGTGTTCAGCGTGATCTCGGTGCAGAGGTTGGAGCTGTGCACCACGCCCACGTGCTGCTGCGGGCTCCTCAGGTTGCACGGGTCCTTGAACGTGATCCACGGATGCCCGGTCTCGAACAGCATCGTCAGCATCTTGCGCCACAGCGTCGTCGCCTGGACCCTCTTGTAGGGCTTGATCTCGCCGCGCGCGGCCTTCGCCTCGTGCTCGACGTAGGCCTTCTCGAAGGCTTTCCCGAACTTGTCGTGCAGGTCCGGCACGTCGGAGGGCGAGAACAGCGTCCAGTCGCCCCCCTCCATCACGCGCTTCATGAAGAGGTCAGGCACCCAGTTGGCGGTGTTCATGTCGTGGGTGCGGCGGCGGTCGTCGCCGGTGTTCTTCCTGAGCTCGAGGAATTCCTCGATATCGAGATGCCAGGTCTCGAGGTACGAGCACACCGCGCCCTTCCGCTTGCCGCCCTGGTTGACCGCGACCGCGGTGTCGTTCACCACTTTCAGGAACGGCACCACGCCCTGGCTCTTGCCGTTGGTGCCCTTGATATGGGAGCCCAGCGCGCGCACCGGCGTCCAGTCGTTGCCGAGCCCGCCGGCGAACTTCTGCAGCAGCGCGTTCTCCTTGATCGCCTCGTAGATGCCGTCGAGGTCGTCGGAAACGGTGGTCAGGTAGCAGCTCGCGAGCTGCGCGCGGCGCGTGCCGGAATTGAACAGCGTCGGCGTCGAGCTCATGAAATCGAAGGAGGACAGCACGTTGTAGAACTCGATCGCGCGCGCCTCGCGCTGGTCCTCGGGCTCGTTCAGCGCGAGCCCCATCGCCACGCGCATGTAGAACACCTGCGGCAGCTCGATGCGGCGCCCGCGCACGTGCAGGAAATAGCGGTCGTAGAGGATCTGCAGCCCGAGGTAGGCGAACTTGAGGTCGCGGTTGGCGTCGAGCGCCGCGCCCAGGCACTTCAGGTCGTAGCCGGAGAGCCGCTCGTCGAGCAGCTCCGCGGCGATGCCCTGGCGGACAAATTCCGGCAGGTACTCGGCGTAGCGCCTGTGCATTTCCGACTGGGTGACCTCTTCACCGAGCGTCTCGAGGCGCAGCGTGTGCAGCAGCAGGCGCGCGGTGACGTAGCTGTAGCCCGGGTCCTGCTCGATCAGCGCGCGCGCGGCGAGGATCAGCGATTTCCTCACTTCGTCCATCGGCACGCCGTCGTAGAGGTCGCGCTGCATCGCCTGCAGGATCGGCTCGGCGCTGACCTCGCGCCCGAGGCCCTCGCACGCGTCGCGCACCAGCGCCGTGATCCGCGCGAGATCGAGCGGCTTCAACTGGCCGCCCTCCTTCACGCTGATCGCCGGCTCGCGCGCGCGCCGGTCCGTCTCCAGCGCCTCGCGCTGCTTCGCGCGCTCCTTCGCCCGCTCATCGCGGTAGAGCACGTAGGCACGCGCGACGTTGTGCTCGCCGGCGCGCATGAGGGCGAGCTCGACCTGGTCCTGGATGTCCTCGATGTGGAAGGTCCCGCCCGAGGGCTGGCGCCGCATCAGCGCGGCGACCGCGTTCTCGGTGAGGATCGCGACCTGCTCGCGCACGCGCGCGGAAGCGGCGCCCTGGCCGCCGTTCACCGCGATGAACGCTTTCGTCATCGCGATGGAGATCTTCGAGGGCTCGAAGCCCGCCACCGAGCCGTTGCGGCGGATGATCTTGTACGAGTCGAAGCGCGCGTCGCGTGCGGCAGGGGTTTCGTTCAGGGCCAAGCTGGCGGCGGGGGCAACCAGGGCCGATTCGGTAGCGAGCTGCATTACGTAACTCCTTGAGCTTTAAGTTTTTTTGGACTCAAGGGGAGGTTCTCCTCCCCAACCTTGATCCTCTGCTCCACCCGCAACCACAACATATTGTGGTTGCAGATCATTTTCGGACAAATTCTAGTAGTCTGATTTTTCGAAAGCAATAGCTTTTTGAACTATTTCTTAAATCCTCGATTTATTGGGAAAAAGCGCCAGCAAGGTGATGAAAAAAAGGGCGAAACTGCTCACGGTTTGAGCAGCGGCCCGAACCACTAGGAAAGACGCGGACAGCCCCGTCCCGGGGCTGTGGACAACGGTTCGAAATGCCCTATGGAAACGCCCTTTTCAAGGGCGTTTTCGGCGGCCCGCTTGCAGCAGTCTTCGATAGCGCGGCCAGTCGAAGCGCGGCCCCGGGTCGTGCTTCCGACCGGGCGCCACGTCGGAATGCCCGACGCTATCCGCTATCGGATAGCGCGCCGTCAGCGCGCGCGCCAGCGCCGCCAGCCGCTCGTACTGCGCGTCGGTGAAAGGCACCTCGCCGGTGCCTTCCATCTCGATGCCGATCGAGAAATCGTTGCAGCGGCGCCTCCCCTTCCAGCTCGATTCGCCGGCGTGCCAGGCGCGCTTCGCGCACGGCACGAACTGGATGAGCTCCCCGCCGCGGCGAACCAGGAAATGCGATGACACCCTGAGCCCGGCGAGGCCCGCGTAGTCCGGGTGAGCGGCCGGGTCGAGCCGATTGGTGAACAGATCGATGATGCCCGAACCGCCGAACGCCCCCGGCGGCAGGCTGATGTAATGGATGACCAGGAGATCTATGGCGCAGCCCGCGGGGCGCTCGTCGCAATTGGGCGAAGGGATATAGCGGACATTTTCGACCAGCCCTTCATCGGCGATGACGAAGGCGGCCCGGGACCTGACTTTTCCCTTCCCCCTTCCCCGTTCCCGCTTCACTGCCGTCAGCCCTTGGCGTCGAGTTCGTCCTTCATCCCGAGCTTCTCCATCCGGTAGCGCAGCGCCCGGAAGGTGATGCCGAGCAGCTTGGCGGCCGCGGTGCGGTTGTACCGTGTCTGCTCCAGGGCCGCGAGGATGGCCTGCCGCTCCACCGCATCGAGCCGCTCCTGCAGCGGCAAGCCGGTCAGCGCGGGCGGCGCCGTCTCGGGCACGACGCGCGCCGGCGCGAGCTGCAGGTCTTCGGCCCGGATCTCCGCCCCGGCGGTGAGCGCGAGCGCCCGCTCCAGCACGTTTTCCAGCTCGCGCACGTTGCCGGGAAAGTCGTAGCCGCCCAGGCGCTCGAGCGCCGCCGCCGACAGCCGCGGCGCCCGCGCGCCGCTCGCCGCGATCTGCCGCTTGAGCATGGCTTCGGCGAGCAGCGGAACGTCCTCGCGCATCTCCCGCAGCGCGGGCATTCTCAACTCGATCACGTTGAGGCGATAGTAGAGGTCCTGCCGGAACTTGGCGTTCTTGACCTCGTCCCCGAGGTTGCGATGGGTGGCGCTGATGATGCGAACATCCACCGATTCCTCGCCGGGGGAGCCCACTTTGCGCACCTTCTTCTCCTGGATCGCGCGCAGCAGCTTGACCTGCATCGGCAGCGGCAGTTCCGCCACCTCGTCGAGAAAGAGCGTGCCCCCGTTCGCGGCCTGGAAAAACCCGTCGCGGTCGGCGGCGGCCCCGGTGAAGGCGCCCTTCCGGTAGCCGAAGAATTCGCTCTCCATCAGGTTCTCGGGAATGGCGCCGCAATTGACCGGGATGAACGGCCCGTCGGCGCGCGGGCCCTTGACATGGATCAGCCGCGCCGCCAGCTCCTTGCCGCTGCCGGATTCGCCGCCAATGTGGATTGGCGCCTGGGTGCGCGCGAGGCGGTCGATCATTGCACGCACCGCCTGCATCGGGCCGGACACCCCGATCAACTGCGGCGCCCCCGGTTGCGCGGGCGCGTCCTCGCCCTGCGCCCGGCGCGGGGCGGCCCGGGGCAGTTTCAGCGCGGAGCGCACCAGCGTGCGCAGCTGGTCGAGCGAGACCGGCTTGGCGAGATAGTCGAACGCGCCGGCCTTCAACGCCGCCACCGCGTTCTCGGCGCTGCTGTGCGCGGTGATCACGGCGACCGGCAGATGGGGATGATTCTTGGCGACGTAGTCCACCACCGTGAGCCCGTCGCCATCGGGCAGGCGCATGTCGGTCAGGCACAGGTCATAGCTGTTCTTCGCGAGGAGGGCGCAGGCTTCCCGGGTGCTCGAGGCGCAGTGCGCGTCGAGCCCCATGCGCGCGAGCGTCAGCCCGAGCAGCTCGCGGATATCGGCTTCGTCGTCGACGACCAGGACCTGTGATTTCGCGCTCATTGGTCTAACCCGCCCAGCACTGCACGGTGAACTGCGCGCCACGCGGGGTTTCGACGTAGTCGAGCGTGGCGCCGTTCGCCTCGCACACCTCGCGCGCAATGTAGAGGCCGAGGCCGGTGCCCCCGGCCGCGGTGGTGAAGAACGGCTCGAACAACTGCGCCCGCGTCTCGGGCGCCACGCCCGGCCCGTCGTCGACCACGTCCAATTTTACAATACTGCCCTCGCGCGCCTCCGCGACGCGGATCGCGATGCTCGCGGGGCCGCGGCGCGAGTGGCGCAGGGCGTTGCGGCACAGGTTCCACATGACCTGGTTGAGGTGGCTGCGGTCGAACAGGATTTCGGGGTCGGTCGCATGCTCGATCGTGAAGACGGCGGGTTCGATCTTCTCGATTTGCGAGAACTGCTCGACGAAGCCGCGCAGGAAATCGCCGAGCTTGAAGCGCTCGCGGTGCGCGCGGTCGCCGCGATTGAGCCTCAACACGTCGTTCACCATGCGGTCGAGGCGGTGGCTGTTCTCGTTGATGATGGTGATGAGCCGCGCCGCGGTATCGGTCACGGCGGGCTCCTCCTGCAGCAGTTGCGCGGCGTGGCTGATCGCGCCGAGGGGGTTGCGGACCTCGTGCGCGATGTTGGCGGTGAGGCGCCCCAGCGCGGCGAGCTTCAGCTGGCGCGCCTCCGCCTGGATGCGGCTCTGGTCCTCGAGAAAGATGACCGCGCCGACCTGCCGGCTGCCGCCGATCGACACGAAACGCGCGCTGATGTTCCCCCCGAAGGTCGTTCGCGGGCCGGCATCCACGCCCGCGCGCACGCGCCACGCCCCGAATTGCGCGGCGAGTGCCGGCACGTACTCGCCGAGCGCCGTCTCCCCGCGCCCGCGCGGCAACGGGCCGAGCAGCCGCTCGGCGCGCGCGTTGCACTGGCGGATCACGCCGCGCTCGTCCACCACCAGCACGCCGTCCTGCATGTCGCGGATCACGAGCTCGTTCACCTGTTCCATGTTGGCGAGGTCGACCTCGCGCTGCGCCGCGAGCTGCTCGCTCGCCACGGTGTAGCGCGCGAGGGCGTGAGCGAGCCAGGCGATCGCGAAGTACGCCGCGGCCAGCAGCCCGGCCTGCACGTATTGGGTCTCCGGCGCGTCGAGCTGCAGCACCTCGTAGGTGTGCTCGAGCAGCACCCCGATCGCGGCCAGCGCGGCGAAGAACAGCGTCAGGCGCCCGCGGCTGATCAGGCCCGCCCCGGCGAGCGTGGTCAGCAGCAGGAGCCCCAGCCCGCTGGAGATGCCGCTGCTCGCGTAGAGCAGGAGCATCATGAAGCCGACGTCGCCCGCCACCTGCAGCGCCAGCTGCAGGTTGAAGCTGCGGCGCGCGCTGATCAGCACGAAGCACGCGACCGAGAACACCACGTAGGCGACGTTGGCGACGATGAAGAGCGTCAGGTTGCGCGAGCCGAACCACAGGTTGCCGCCCCAGATCGCCACGGCGAGCAGCAGCAGCGCGACCAGCAGGCGGTAGACGTTGAAATAGAACAGCGAGCGCCAGAACGGCTCGGATTGCTCTCCGGGGGGGGCGGCCGCATACGCCTCCCACATTTCGGGGCGCTGTGCGCCGACCGGCGCCATCAGGCGCGCTCCCCGGCACGGTGCGCCCGCTCGTGATCGGCCGAGCAGTAGAAGCTGCCCTGCGTGGTGAGGCTCTCGCCGCGCGGCAGGTGCACGCCGCAGTGGGCGCAACGCACCATGTCCTCGGGCCCCGCGGCCGGCGCCTGCGATTCGCGGCGGTCGACGCGGCGGCGGTAGCTCTTCAGGATCCAGTACGCGAGCAGCACTCCGAGGACGAGCAGGATGATCTTGGCCATTGAGGATTTAGTTTGCCCCAACCCCCGCCGAGCGTCGAGCCGGCGCCTCGTGGCTTCACCCGGCGGCCGGGCGGAGGTGGAAAGAAATGGTCGGGGTGAGAGGATTTGAACCTCCGACACCTGCGTCCCGAACGCAGTGCGCTACCAGGCTGCGCTACACCCCGACTGAAAGAAAAAAACACGCGGCTTGGCCGCGTGTCAAAACGTCCGCGTCACCGCGAAGTCCGCTAATTGTAGCAAATATTCGCGTTGCCTTGAATGCGGCAGGCGCGCGATCGCGTCGCACGCGGCGCGCGATTCCCGGCGCGCCTGGTCCCGCGCGTAATCGAGCGCGCCGGTGGAACGGATCGCCTCGACCACCGCTGCCAGCCCGTCGCGGCCGCCGTGCTCGATGGCGTGCCGCACGAGCTGCGCCTGCCCGGGCGTGCCGTGCTGGATGCAGTAGATGAGCGGGAGCGTGGGCTTGCCCTCCGCCAGGTCGTCGCCCACGTTCTTGCCGATTGCCGACTGCTCGCCCGAATAATCGAGCACGTCATCGATCAGCTGAAACGCGGTCCCGAGATGCATCCCGTAGCCGGCAACCGCGTCTTCCTGCTCGCGCGGCGCGGCGCCCAGGATCGCGCCGAGCCGCGTGGCGGCTTCGAACAGCTTGGCCGTCTTGCAACGGATCACTTCGAGGTAGCCGCTCTCCACGATGTCGGGGTTGTGGCAATTCATGAGCTGCATCACCTCGCCCTCGGCGATGACGTTGGTTGCGTCCGCCAGCACCCGCAGCACGCGCAGGCTGTCCACCTCCACCATCATCTGGAAAGCGCGCGAGTAGACGAAATCGCCGACCAGGACGGCGGCCGCGTTGCCGAACAGCGCGTTGGCCGTGGGCTGCCCGCGCCGCAGGCCGGATTCGTCCACCACGTCGTCGTGCAGGAGCGTTGCGGTATGAATGAATTCGACCACCGCGGCAAGCTCGTGGCGGTGCGGCCCGCGGTAGCCGAAGGCGCCGGCGGAGAGCAGCAACAGCAGCGGGCGCAGGCGCTTGCCGCCGCCGCCCACGATGTACTCCGCCACCTGCCGGATCAACAAGACATCGGAACCGAGACGGGCGCGGATCACGTCGTCCACGGCGCGCATGTCCGCCGCGACGAATTCGCGTATCGCCTCGAGTGTCACCGTCATGCCCGCGAAAAAGAGGGTGGGATGATACCAGCCCTTTGATGGGAAACCCCGGACGGGAGTTCGCATGCACGATATTCTTTGACTATTCAGTGCGCTTTTTGTAGAATGCGCGCCTTTCCCAACCAGGCCTTACAGGGTCGCGATATGTACGCGGTGGTCAAGACCGGCGGCAAGCAGTACCGGGTCAGCGCCGGCGAAAAGCTCCGGATCGAGAGCCTCGCTGCCGACGTCGGGCAGGAGATCGTGCTCGACCAGGTGCTGGTGGTCGCCGACGGCGACACGCTCAAGGTCGGCACTCCGCTCGTGGCCGGCGCCACGGTCAAGGCCAGGGTGCTCAAGCAGGGCCGCGGCGACAAGGTGCACATCTTCAAGATGAAGCGCCGCAAGCACTACCGCAAGAGCCAGGGGCACCGCCAGAACTACACCGAGATCGAGATTCTCGGCATTGCGTAGGTGAGGAACGAGGGGATACTCCCCTCGTGCACCCCTACAAGTGCGAACAGAGGAATAAGCAATGGCACACAAGAAAGCAGGCGGCAGCTCGCGCAACGGCCGCGATTCGCAATCGAAGCGCCTGGGCGTGAAATGCTACGGCGGTGAACTGGTGCCCGCCGGCTCCATCATCGTGCGCCAGCGCGGGACGCAGGTGCACCCCGGCACGAACGTCGGCATCGGGCGCGACCACACGCTGTTCGCCAAGGTGGCGGGGCGCGTGCAGTTCGCTCAGAAGGGACCGGGCAACAACACCATGGTGAGCGTCGTTCCCGCCTGATCGGAACGGCGCCCGCCAAGAGCCCTGTCACGCGACAGGGCTTTTTTGTTTGCGGTGCCAGAATGAAATTCATCGACGAAGCGATCATCGAGATCCACGCCGGCAAGGGCGGCGATGGCGTGGCCAGCTTCAGGCGCGAGAAGTTCGTGCCGCGCGGCGGTCCTGACGGCGGGGACGGCGGGCGCGGCGGCAGCGTCCATGCGGTCGCTGACCGCAACATCAACACGCTGGTCGATTACCGCTACGCGCGCATCCATCGCGCCCGGGACGGCGAGAACGGTCGCGGCTCGGACCAGTACGGGAAATCGGCGGCCGATGTCCTGCTCCGCGTGCCGGTCGGCACGGTCGTGAGCGACCTGGAGACGGGCGAGACCATCGCCGATCTCGCGCACGACGGCGAGCGCGCGCTGCTCGCGGCGGGCGGCGCGGGAGGCATCGGCAATCTGCACTTCAAGTCGAGCACCAATCGCGCGCCGCGCCAGTTCACGCGCGGCGGCGAAGGCGAGCACCGGCGTCTCAAGCTCGAGCTGAAGCTCCTCGCCGACGTGGGGCTGCTCGGGATGCCCAACGCCGGCAAGTCCACGCTGATTCGCGCCCTTTCGGCGGCACGCCCCAAGGTGGCCGACTACCCCTTCACCACGCTCGCGCCGAGCCTCGGCCTGGTGCGGGCGGACATCAACCGCAGCTTCGTGCTCGCCGATATCCCGGGCCTGATCGAGGGTGCCGCCGAGGGGGCCGGGCTCGGACACCAGTTCCTGCGCCATCTCGCGCGCACGCGCCTGCTGCTGCACCTGGTGGACATCGCGCCGCTCGATGCCGGCACCGACCCCGTGCGCGATGCGAGAGCGATCGTGGATGAGCTCCGGAAGTACGACGAGTCGCTCTACCGCAAGCCGCGCTGGGTGGTGGTGAACAAGATCGACATGGTCCCCGCGGAAGCGCGCGCCCGAACGGTCAAGCGCTTCCTGAAGGATTTGGGATGGAAGGGCAAAAGCTTTATCATTTCCGCGCTCACCGGCGAGGGCTGCCGGGAGCTGGCGTTCGCGGTGATGAAACACCTGGAGCTGCAGAAAACTCAGACCCCGGCGGACACAGCGGACGCCGGGGCAACCCGGATCAAGGCGAGAACCCGGCGACGAGCGGGATAGGACCGGGGGATCAATGGTGCCATCCATACTGAAAACAGCGAAGCGCATCGTCGTCAAGGTCGGCTCGAGCCTGGTCACCGACCAGGGCCGCGGCCTCGACCTTGCCGCGCTCTCGCGCTGGGCGGAGCAGGTCGCGGAGCTCCGGCGGTCCGGACGCCAGGTGGTGCTGGTTTCGAGCGGGGCGATCGCCGCCGGCATGCAGCGGCTCGGCTGGCACAAGCGGCCGCACGCGCTGCACGAGCTGCAGGCGGCGGCGGCCGTCGGGCAGATGGGCCTGATCCAGGCCTACGAGACGTGCTTCCGCAAGCACGCGCTGATGACCTCCCAGATCCTGCTCACCCACGAGGACCTTACCGACCGCAAGCGCTACCTCAACGCGCGCTCCACGCTGCGCACCCTGCTCGCCCTCGGCGTGGTCCCGATCATCAACGAGAACGACACGGTCGCCATCGACGAGATCCGCTTCGGCGACAACGACACGCTGGCGGCGCTCGTCACCAACCTGGTCGAGGCCGACGCCCTGGTGATACTCACCGACCAGGCCGGCCTCTACGACCGCGACCCGCGCAAGGACGGCGCCGCGACGCTGGTTGCCGACGGACAGGCGGGCGACCCCGCGCTCGAGCGCCTGGCGGGCGGCACGGGCAGCGCCATCGCGCTGGGCGGCATGCTGACCAAGGTGCTCGCCGCCAAGCGCGCCGCGCGCAGCGGCGCGCACACCGTGATCGCCTCCGGGCACGAGGACAGCGTGCTGCCGCGGCTCGCGCGCGGCGAGCGCATCGGCACCCAGCTCGTCGCGGAACGGGCCACGCTTGCCGCCCGCAAGCAATGGCTCGCCGACCACCTGCAGGTCCGCGGCAGCCTGGTGCTCGACGCCGGCGCCGTAAAGGCGTTGACGGCGCGGGGCAAGAGCCTGCTGCCGATCGGCGTATGCGAGGTCAGCGGGGAATTCGAGCGCGGAGAGGTCGTGAGCTGCCTCGACGAGTCGCGGCGCGAGGTCGCGCGCGGGCTCGTCAATTACAGCGCGGCCGACGCGCGCCGCATCCTGCGCACCGCGTCCGGCGAGATCGAAGCGAAGCTCGGCTACGTGGACGAGCCGGAGCTCATCCACCGGGACAACCTGGTCCTGCTGTAACAGCGAGGGGCCGAAACCACGGTTCGAGCGCGGCGGCGCGCGGGTTCTCAGCCAGCGTCCGCGGGACGCGGCGAGCCGTACTTGAGCCGCTGCAGCGCTTCCTCCACGCTCCTCACCGTCGACTTGCGCCCCTCGCCGGCGCACAGGTAATCCTGATACAGCACGTTATGATGGCGGTTGACCTCCCGCAGCTCGATGCGGCGCCATTGGGAATTGCGCGCACGCTCCCAGGTGCCGTCCGCGCGCCCGGTGGCGTAGTACTTCTGATGGCGTTGATCGCACCGTATGCCTTCGTAGCTGACATTGGTGGCTCCGCCCGCGGTCCTGACCACGAGGGTGTACCGCACCACCTCGTCCTCGCCTATGGACAACGACTGCGCGTCGATGAAAAAGCGGTGCGGACTGGCCCCGCCCCCTTCGAACGGCAGCAGATTCGCGGGCTTGGGGTAAGGGGGGATTTTCGCCTCGATCTCCTTCCACGGCTTCTTGTCCTCGTCGAAGTCGCTGTCCCACTCGCGCCATTGCGCGCGGGCCGGCGCGGCCAGCAACCCCGCCAGCAGCGCCACGGCGAGCGCCTTATGCAAGAAGTCCATGCCCAAGCTTAGCAAGTAGCGCGCGACGCGGACAATCGCCGCGTCGAGGCGCTACGCGGACAGGTCGGCGGCAAGGGACGCGCTCATCGCGGGTCCCACGCTCGCCACTGTCGCCGCGTACTCGGGATGATCCACGCCGACGGCGAGCCCGGCGCCCTCCGTCAATGCCCGGGCCATGGCGCGATCGAGCTCGAAGCGCAGAAAATGGACAGCGGAAGTCTTCTCGGCGGTGTCGCGCTCGAGGTCCTCGTCGGCGATGGCGTAGACCCGCGCGTGGCCCGCGACCTGCACCCAGACCCGGTCCTCGATGCCGATCAGCCGGGCGAGCATGCGGGCCCGCTCCGCGACGTCGGGATACTCGATCATCAGGGTCGCCTTCCAGTTGCTGCCGTCGGGGACGAGCGGGTTGTAGGCCTCGAGCTCGTCCCGTATGCCCGCCTCCTCGAAGATGCGCTCGGCGCGCAGCATCTCCTGGATCTGGTAGCGGACGGTGAGCTCATCCTCGAAGAGTAGCGTGAGGTGGCCGCCGAGGGGGAGCGTGCGGTTCTGCTTGTGCGCCATGACGCGCGCGCGGAATTCCGGCCGCGCTTTCGCGTAGGCCTCCAGCGTCATCAGGCTGTCGCGGGTGATTTGTGCCATCGTCACAAGCCGTAGGCGATGCGTATCAGGGTAATGGGATGCTGCTTTTGCGCTTTGGTCTCGCCCATCCCCTGCAGGATGTGGCGGCCGGCGATGGCGCAGTCGGAGCTCACGTAATCGGGGCCGGCTTCCGCCATCTGGCAGAACACCGGCCGGCCGATTTTCATCGAATTCTCGTAATATTCCGCCTTCACGCCCCAGGTGCCGTCGTGCCCGGCGCAGCGTTCGATGGTGGTGACGCGGGTATCCGGCACCATTTCGAGCAGCGCGCGCGTCTTCTGCCCCATGTTCTGCACGCGCAGGTGGCACGGCACGTGATAGGAAATCCTGCCCAGCGGTTTCCTGAAATTGGTCTCGAGCAGGCCGTCCTTGTGGCGGGCGACGAGGTACTCGAAGGGATCGAACATCGCTTCCGCCACCGCCTTCACCCCGGCGTCGTCCGGGAACATCAGCGGCAGCTCCTGCTTGAACATGAGCGTGCAGGACGGCACCGCGGTGAGGATGGCGTAGCCTTCGCGCGCGAGCCGCGCGAGCACCGGGACATTGACCGCCTTGTTGCGCGCCACCGCTTCGAGATCGCCCAGCTCGAGCTTGGGCATGCCGCAGCAGACCTCTTTCTCCACCAGGACCGCGGGAATCCGGTTGTGCGCGAGTATCTTCAGCAGGTCGTGCCCGAGCCCGGGCTCGTTGTAGTTCACGTAGCAGGTGGAGTACACCGCAACCTTGCCCGGCGTGCCCTTGCCGTCGCGCACCGGAAACGAGGAGTCGGGCCGCGCGCTGCCGCGGA
This sequence comes from Betaproteobacteria bacterium RIFCSPLOWO2_02_FULL_67_26, assembly GCA_001771935.1. Lineage (GTDB taxonomy): Bacteria > Pseudomonadota > Gammaproteobacteria > Burkholderiales > SG8-41 > SG8-41. Next base: position 636 of record MERD01000110.1, on the reverse strand, counting down.
ACTTCGTGCTGGCGTACTCGGGCAGGATGCGCGCCTTGTGCACGCCGAGCGCCTGCTGCATGAGGCCGCGCGCGAATCCAGCCCTGTTCGCCGCATTGACGATCTGCACGACGACCGGGATCGTCGCCAGCTTGCCCATCGCATCGGTGCTCGAGAGCAGCTTGTCGCGGAGCTTCGCCCCGTGGCGCCGGAACCGGATGGCCTTGGCGCGCAGCATCAGGTGCGGGAAATCCACGTTCCAGGCATGCGGCGGCACGTACGGGCACTTGGTCATGTAGCACATGTCGCACAGGTAGCACTGGTCGACGACCTTGCTCAAATCCTCTTTCCTGACGCCGTCGACTTCCAGCGTCGGGCTCGCGTCCACGAGGTCGAACAGCGTCGGGAACGCGGTGCAGAGATTCACGCAGCGCCGGCAGCCGTGGCAGATCTCGAAGACGCGCTCGAGCTCCTTGTCGAGCTTCGCCGCGTCGTAGAAATCCGGCGATTTCCAGTCGAGCGGATGGCGGGTGGGCGCTTCGAGGCTCCCTTCACGAACAGTCATTCTGACCTCGAGGGATGAGGGCGGAGCAACTGTGTTGAGTGTCAAGCGGCGAGAACGCCGTTAGGGTTCCAGTCGGTGCGGTCGCGCATCAT
>MERD01000109.1 GCA_001771935.1 Betaproteobacteria bacterium RIFCSPLOWO2_02_FULL_67_26 | reverse complement strand
TCTACGAGGAAGCCGGGCAGCTCGGGCTGATCGCGGAAAAGTTTCTGCGCGACGGTCGCAGGACCGGCACCGGCGGCGGCAGCCACATCACGCTGGGAGGCGTCACGCCGGCGGACAGCCCGCTGTTGCGCCGGACCGACCTGCTCGCCAGCCTCGTCTCCTATTGGCAGAACCACCCCGCGCTCTCCTACCTGTTCTCGGGGCTGTTCATTGGCCCCACCTGCCAGGCGCCGCGCGTGGACGAAGCGCGCACGGACAGCCTTGGCGAGCTGGAGATCGCGTTCCAGCAACTGGATCGGCGGCGGCAGTCCGGCGCGATCACGCCCGGGCAGGTCGACGGCCTGCTGCGCAACTACCTGGTGGACCTCACCGGCAACACGCACCGCGCGGAATTCTGCATCGACAAGCTCGCTTCCCCCGACGGCCCGGCCGGCCAGCTCGGGCTGCTGGAGCTGCGCGCGTTCGAAATGGCGCCGAGTGCCCGCATGGCCCTCGTGCAGTCGCTGCTGGTCCGCGCCCTCGCCGCCCGGTTCTGGAAGACGCCGTACCGCGGGCGGCTCATCAATTGGGGCGCCGCCCTGCACGATCGTTTCATGCTGCCCCACACCCTCGCCAGCGACATGCGCGACGTCGTCTCCGAATTGAACGCGGCAGGGCATGGCTTCGAATTCGATTGGCTCGCGCCGTTTTTCGAGTTCCGCTTCCCGGTTTGCGGCACGGTGTCGTGCGACGGCATCACCCTCGAGCTGCGCCACGCGCTCGAGCCGTGGCCGGTGCTGGGCGAGGCGGCATCCACGAGCGGCACTTCACGCGCCGTCGACGCATCGATGGAAAGGCTGCAAGTCCGGGTGTCCGGCCTGGACCACGCGCGCCACGCCATCCTCTGCAACGGGCAGCGCGTCCCGTTGCAGCCTGCCGGCGCGGACGGCGAGTGCGTGGCCGGCGTGCGCTACCGGGCGCGCGTGTTCCCGTCCATGCTGCACCCGACCATCGGCGTCCACGCGCCGCTCATGTTCGACGTCGTGGATACGCGCATCGCGCGTTCCCTCGGAGGATGCCTCTATCACGCAACGGATCCGTCGGGAGCGCTCTACGACCGCGCGCCCGCGGACGCCGCCGAGGCCGAAGCGCGGCGCAAGGCGCGCTTCGTCGTAAAAGGACCCTCTGCCGGGGCAGTCACCGTGCCGCCCGCGCCGGCCATTACGGGCGGCTCGTGCACCCTCGATCTCCGCCGCTTGCTAAGTGATGAGTGATGAGTGATGAGAGCTCCCGGCGGAGACTGGGGGTCATCCCTCATCCTTCATCCCTCATCCCTCGGAGCTCTTCGGGATCCGGCACCGGATCCCCGGCGAGCGGCGTCTGCCAGTAGCGCCGATATGACGCGCGATAGGGCGTGACGCTGATCGCGCCTTCCGCGCGGATCGCGATCGTTACCGCGCCGTCCCGGTCGGTGCGGTAGATCCGGACACCGGCGTCGCGATAGCGCTGAACGACTTCGCGATGGGGATGGCCGAAACGGTTGCGGTAGCCCACCGGAAACACCACGACCCGCGGGCTGACCGCCCCGACGAAATCGGGGATCGAGGAGGTGCGGCTGCCCTGGTGCGGCGCGACCAGCACGTCGGCATGCAGCCGCTCGCGGGCCCGCGCCAGGATTTCCTGTTCCGCGCGGCGCTCGATGTCCGCGGGAAGGAGGGCGCTGCCGCCGGGCGACTCGATCTTGAGCACGCAACTGCGGTCGTTGTCCCTGACCGAGGCGTCATCGTAGCTCGCGCGCGTCGGATGCAGGACCTCGAAGCGCACGCCGTCCCATTCCCAGCGGCTTCCCGCCGCGCAGCGCAAGGCGGGCCCGGCCTGCACGACCAGCGGATCCAGGTCGGGCAGCGACGTCAGCACCCATCCGGCCGGCAGCGCCTGCAGCACCGATGCGGCCCCTCCCCAGTGGTCGTCGTCGTCGTGGCTCACGATCATGCCGTCGAGACGGTTGACGCCGGCCGCCCGCAGGTACGGCACGACGATGCGGCTGCCACTGTCCGCGGCGGGCCCGAACCGGGGCCCGGTGTCGTAGAGCAGCGCATGATGCGCGGTGCGAACGACCGTCGAGAGGCCCTGCCCCACGTCCAGCACCACGACTTCGACATCTCCCGCCCGCGGCGCATTCGGCGCCACGACGAAAAGGGGCAGCAATCCGATCGCGCCCAGCCAGCGGGCCGGCAATCCGCGCGGCGCGAGCAGCAGGGCCAGGCCCGCGGCCGCCACCACGACCGTCCAGGCCGGGGGCGCGTGCTGCTGCCATACCGCGTCGGGCATGGCGGCGAACCACTCGAGCATCACCATGCACCAGCCCATCACGAGATGCGCCAGTGACAGGATGAAGTCGAAAGGCAGTGCGATCCCGATCAGCGTCAGCGGCACCACGACGAGGCTCACCGCGGGGATGGCAGCGGCATTGGCGAGCGGCGAGACGATCGAGACCTGTTGGAACATCGCCAGCAGCGGCGGTATGAGGGCCAGCGTCACGGCAATCTGCACCCGCGTCCAGCTCGCCAGCCAGTGCTCGCGGCCGATCCGCCCGACGGTGACATAGAGGATCACGGCGACCGCCCCGAACGACAGCCAGTATCCCGGCGCCAGCACCGCCCATGGGTCAAACAGCACCACTACGAGCAACGCAGCAAGCAGCACCAACGACGCCGATTCGAAGATCCCGAGCCACAGCGCCGCGGCCACCACGGCGAGCATGTACACCGTTCGCTGCGCCGGCACCGCGTATCCGGCGAGCAGGGAATAGAGCAGCGCGGCGCAAAAGGCCGCCAGCACCGCGGCCTTGGCGGCCGGCAGCGCCAGCGTCAGCCGTGGAACGCGCCGCCACAGGCCGTAGACGAGCGCGAACACGAGGCCCGACACCATGGTGACGTGCAGGCCGGAGATGCTCATCAGGTGATTGACGCCGGTGCGGGTGAAGGTCTGCCACTGCTCCGGCGGAATGGCGCGCTGGTCCCCGATCGCGAGCGCGGCGATGATGCCTGCGTAGGGCTCACCGGGTAAGGCGGCCCGGATGCGCGCCCGGACGAGGCTGCGCACGCGCTCTATCCAGTAGCGGGGCTCGTGCACCCTCTCCGCCGCCCGGTGGCTGCCCGCTTTCGGCCGCACGTAGCCGGACGCGCGCAGGTTGCGCTCGAAGAGCCATGCTTCGTAGTCGAACCCGTGGGGATTGGCGGTGCCGTGCGGGCGCTTGAGCCGCACCGTCAACTGCCACCGCTCGCCCGGCTCGAGCGGCGGGAAAGTGGCGTGACCCCCGTCTCGCGCCGGGCTGCCCCACCACGACAGCACGATATGCCGCGGCACGCGTGCCCCCGGCGCCAGCACGCGCTCGACGTCGAACTCGAAGCGCACCCCGCGTTCGTGCGCCTGCGGCAGCCCGGCCACCACGCCGACGACCGGAATATCGCGCCCTTCCCACTCAACCGGCAGAGCGTCGGCGAGCCGCTGCTGCGCGCACCATGCCGCCCAACCGAACCCCAGGGCGAAACAGGCCGCACTGACGGCGATCTCGCGCGTGATGCGCAGTGCCGGAGTTTCCGGCCTGGCGATCGTCGCTGCGAGGCCGGCCGCCGCGAGCACCCACGCCCAGCCCGGCTCGGGCAGCGCCGCCTGCTGCTGCAGCCACCACGCGCCCGCGACGAAGCAGAGGATGTCGAGCCGCATCCCCCTCTAACGCGCGACGGGGGAAGCGGACTACGGTCAGGGCCGCACGGCCGGCGACTCCATCTTCATCCCGCGTGCGCGCCACATCAGGTAGAGCTCGAGGTCGACGAATTCGGGCGCGCCGAAGGGATAGGGCTCGGCGCGCATCCCGGTCAGGCAGTTGCGCAGCCGGCGCTGGAGCGACCCGAGCCCCTGCCATTCGAGGCGGTAGAGGGGATAGCCGGTCGGGTGCGCCTGCGGGATGGTGCTGCCGGCGAGCTTCCGGCCCCACAGCTCGTCGTGGCACTGCGTGCAGGCGAGGTTGAGCTGGCCCTGGCGCCGCATGAAGGTATCGCGCCCGGCGTCGAGGAACGGTTTCGTGCGCTTGTCGATCGCGATATCGACGGGCATCCCGCGCGATTGCCGGGCGACGTAGGCGGTCAGGGCGAGCAGGTCCCGGCTCTCGTAGGCGAGCGGCGCGGCCTGCTGCCGGCCGGCGCGGCAGGCGTTGATGCGCTGCTCCAGATTGACCGGCCGGCCCGCGGCCGCATCCCAGGCCGGGTGCCGGGCCGCGGCGCCTTTCATGCTTGCGCGCGCGTTGCCGTGGCAGTCGGCGCACGCCCGCCCGGCGGCGCCGTCCTTGCGGTTCCAGAGCGCCTCCCCGTCGAGCAGCCAGAGCACCGCCGGGTTGGTGGCGTCGTCATCCTGCATCGCGCGCGTCTCGCGGCTCATGAACTCGTAGCCGGAGCGGCGCTCGGCGGACGGGATTTCGGCCGCGGGCGCGGCCTGCGTGAAACCGAGGACGACGCAGGCGGCCGCCAGCGCAGGCAACGGCCGTCCGCCGCGGCGGGCGCTCACTCGACCGTGATCCGGGCCGACTCGGTCAGGGAAAAGCCCTTGTCGCCGGTCCAGGTGAACGCGATCGAGCCGCTCTCGGTCGCGACCGTGGTGAACGTGAGCAACGGGTTGGCGGCGATCGCGGGATGGAACTCGGCGCGGAAGATCTCCTCGCCGTTGTACGTGCACACGAACAGCCGGATGATGTCGCGCGGGATCGCGATGCCGAGCTGCGTGCGCCGGAATCCCGTCTCCATCGCGTGCTGGACCAGCGTCTTGATCTCGACGATCTCGCCGCGCTTGACCGTTGCCGGCAGGCTGACGACCGCGCGCGCCATCTATATCAGCCCTTCCTCGAGGCAGGCCGAGAGCGTGACCACGACGTGCGCGCTGTCGGACCAGCACGAGCCGTCGCTCAACTGGGCGATCGCGAGCACCGTCTGCGTGTCGGCGAGCCGCACGCGGGTGGCGATGCGCGCGCGCCCTGAGCGCGGGCCGAGATGGACGCTCAGCACGTTCGGCAGCGGGTTTCTTTCGGAAAAGACGTGGATCGCCTTCACGTAGTCGGACGGGGTCATCGGGCTGTCGACCGCGACGGAGAGGGCCACGGAATTGCCGTTGTCGATCAGCGGCGGCACGTCGAGCTTCACGCGGCCCTTGCGCACCGGCGCATCGCCGATCGCCTTGCGGATCGCTTCCTCCATCGCGGCGGGCGTTGCATGGGCGCTTCCGGCCGCGGATGCGACGCCGATCCCGCCGGCGAGGCTGCCCGCCGCAACCAGGAAATCACGGCGTGTCGTCATCTAGTCTTTCAGCGTCGCCAGGAAGGCGACGATGTCCTCGATCTGCCCCGCGGTCAGCACCGTCTTGCCGCGAAAGGCGGGCGCGACCCGCGTCAGTCCCCCGGTTCGAAAATACGCCGGCATGATGGTTGCCGCATTGAGCCGGCCGGGCTCGACGATCCTGAGCCGGATCTGGCCTTCCGACAGCCGCGCGCCGACCCCCCTGAGATCCGGCGCGAGCTCGCCCTGGAAGCGCTCTTCGGGAAACGGTCCGCTGTGGCAGAGCAGGCACAGGCCGACCTGGCGGTTCAACACGATGGCGCGGCCGCGCGCCGGGTCGCCCGGTGCTGCCGTGAGCGGTGCGGGCACGGCATCGCCGACGACCGCGTACGCGCCCGCGGCCGTGTCACCCCGAACCATGCCGGACGGCATCACCGCGAGGGCGGCAACCAGCACCGCCGCGGCCGGGGTCGGGCACGGTCCCTCCAACCGCCTACACCAGCTGAATGCCGTGATTCTTCAGCGGGACCGACCGGATGCGCTTGCCGGTCGCGCGGTAGAGCGCGTTCAACACCGCCGGCGCGGCCACGCAGATCGTCGGCTCGCCGACGCCGCCCCAGACGGTACCGCCGGTCGGCATGACGATCGACTCGACTTTCGGCATCTGCGCGATGCGCATCGAGTTGTAGGTCGTGAAATTCTCCTGCTCGATGCGCCCGCCCTTGACCGTGCACTCCTGGAAGAACAACGCCGACAGGCCGTAGACGAACGAGCCCGCGACCTGCCGGTCGATCTGGGCCGGGTTCACCGCGTAACCGGGATCGGTGGCGCCGACGATGCGGCGGATCTTGACCTTGTTGCCGCCCTCGACCGAGAGCTCCGCGGCCGCCGCGACGTAGCTGTTGAACGCCTTCATCTGCGCCAGCCCGCGGAACACGCCCTTGGGCGCCGGCTTGCCCCAGCCGATGCGCTCGGCCACGGCCTCGAGCACGCCGAGGTTCCTCGGGTACTTGGCCATCAGTTTGCGCCGGAACTCGAGCGCGTCCTGCCCGGCCGCCTCGGCCAGCTCGTCCATGAAGCATTCCATGAAAATGCAGTTCTGGTTGATGTTGACGCCGCGCCAGAACCCCGGCGGCACGTGCGGGTTGCGCATGGCATGGTCGATCAGCAGGTTCGGTACGCCGTAGCCGAACGCGTGCTCGCCGCTGGTGGCGAGGCCCTGGAAACTGAGCGGGTCGCTCCCTTTCGCCTTTTCCACGATCGCCGGGCGCACGGCGGCGAGGATCGACTGGCCCGAGAGCCGCACGTGCAGCCCGGTCAGGTTGCCGTCCGCGTCCAGCCCTCCCGTGAGCTTGCATTGCATCACCGGGTGGAAGCGGCCCTGCCGCATGTCCTCCTCGCGCGACCAGAGCAGCTTCACCGGCGTGCCGGGCATCTCCCTGGCGATCCGCACGGCCTGGGTCACGTAGTCCTGGAACGCGCCGCGCCGCCCGAAGCCGCCGCCGAGGTTGATCTTGTACACCTCGCACTTGTCCGCCGGCAGGCCGGAGGCCGTCAGCAGCGCCGCGAACGACGCCTCGCCGTCCTGCGTCGGCACCCACACCTCGCACTTGTCGGGCGTGTAGCGCGCGGTCGCGTTCATCGGCTCCATGCAGACATGGTTCTGGTACGGGTAGGCGTAGACCGCCTCCACTTTCTTCGCCGCGCCTTCCAGCGCGCCTTTCGCGTCTCCATTCTGGTTGCCGACGAATGCCTGCGGGGCGTCGAGCCCGGCCTTGAGGATGGCGGCGATGGATGCGCTCGACACCTTGGCGTTCTCGCCTTCGTCCCAGGCGATCGAGACGGCGTCGAGCGCGGTCTTGGCGCGCCACCAGGTATCAGCCACCACCGCCACGGCGGTGTCGCCGACCTGCAGCACCTTTTTCACGCCCGGCATGCTCTCGGCCTTCGCGGCATCGAAGCTCTTCACCTTGCCGCCAAAGACCGGGCACTCCATGATCGCGGCGTTCAGCATCCCGGGCAGCTTGAGGTCGAAACCATAGACCTGCTTGCCGGTGACCTTGTCCGCGGTGTCGAGCCGCTTCACCGGCTTGCCGGCGATCTTCCAGTCCTTCGGGTCCTTGAGCTTGATGCTCTTCGGATCCGGCGCGGGCAGCTTCGCCGCGGCCTCGGCGACGCGGCCGTAGGCCACGGTGCGCCCGGACGCCTGGTGCGTGATGACGCTGTTCGCCGCGCTGCATTCGGACGCCGCAACGTTCCACTGATTCGCCGCGGCCTGGACCAGCATCATGCGCGCCGCCGCGCCGCCCTGCCGCACGTATGAATGCGACATGCGGATGCCGCGGCTGCCGCCGGTCGAAAAATCGCCCCAGACGCGCTTGCGCTTGAGGTTCGCTCCCGGCGTCGGATATTCGTAGACGACCTTCGACCAGTTGCATTCCAGCTCCTCGGACACGAGCTGGGCGAGGCCGGTGATCGTGCCCTGGCCCATTTCGGAGCGCGCGACCCGGATGACCACCGTGTCATCGGGCCGGATCACGACCCAGGCGTTGATTTCGGGCGAGCCGTCCGCGGCGCGGACCACCTCGGGGCCGAACGGAAACCGCAGTCCGAGCGCGAGGCCGCCGCCGACCGCGGCGGTGCCGACGATGAAGGCGCGGCGATTGATTCTTGGCATGGCTGTCATGGCTCCCCCTTACGCCCGGGCCGCGGCGTGGATCGCTTCGCGCACCTGCTGGAAGGTGCCGCAGCGGCAGATATTGGTGATGGTGGCGTCGATGTCGGCGTCGGTCGGCTTCGGCTTGTCCCTGAGGAGCGCCGCGACCGCCATGATCATGCCGGCCTGGCAATAGCCGCATTGCGGGACGTCGTGATCGACCCAGGCCTTCTGCACCTTGTGCAGGACCTTGCCGGAGGCCAGGCCTTCGATCGTCGTGATCCGCTTGCCGGCGGCCGCGCTGGCGGGCATCGCGCACGAGCGCACCGCGGCGCCGTCCACGTGAACGGTGCAGGCGCCGCACTGGGCGACGCCACAGCCGTATTTCGTTCCGGTCAGGCCGATCTGCTCCCTGAGCACCCACAGCAGCGGCGTGCCCGGCTCGGCGTCTACCTCATGGGTTTTTCCGTTGACGGATAGGCGGATCATGCGGTCTCCTCCAGATGGGATCGATGCCTCGAAGCTGGCGGCCTACTGTATTCCCCGGCGGCTCGTCTTGGCAAGTATGCGGGTACAATCGCCGGGCCATGCCCCGCAAGCTCTTCCGCAAGTTCCTGCCGAGCCACGATTCCATCAGGTCGAACCGCCACATCGCGCGGCTCGGTCCCTGGCTGCAGCACCACAACCTGTGGCACCTGCACCGGCGCTCCGTGGCGGGCGGCGTCGCGGCCGGCCTCTTCGCCGGCCTCATCCCCGGCAGCAACCCGGTCCAGTTCACCGCCGCCGCGCTGCTGGCGATCGCCGGGCGGGTCAACCTGCCAATCGCGATGCTGGTGACGCTCTACTCGAACCCGTTCACGATCGTCCCGCTCTACTTCACCGCCTTCAAGCTGGGGCAGCTGGCGCTGTTGCAGAGCGGCGGCGGACTGCCGCCGCTGGCGTTCGGGCTGGAGGGCAAGGGATTCAGCGAGTGGATTCCGGCCGCGCTGGAATGGCTCGCCGGCGTCGGCAAGCCGCTCGTGATTGGCTTGCCCCTGCTCGCCCTGTTGCTCGCGGTAACCGGCTATTTCGCGGTGGACTGGGCCTGGCGGCTCCACGTGCGCTGCGCCTGGCGCCGGCGCCGCAAGCGGCGGGCGGCCGCTGCATGAGAACGCCCGAGTACTGGACACAGGCAACGCGCGAGCTCGCCGAGCGCGACGCCGTGCTGCGGGAGCTGGTCGGGCGCTTCCAGGGCCTCGCGCTGGGCAGCCGCGGCGACGCCTTCTCGACCCTCGCGCGCTCCATCGTCGGCCAGCAAATCTCGGTCAAGGCGGCCCAAAGCGTGTGGGACCGGCTCGCCGGACGGCTGGGCGCCGTGACGCCCGAGTCCCTGGCGCGCTCCCGCAAGCCGGCTCTGCGCAACTGCGGGCTGTCCGGCCAGAAAGCCGGCTACCTGAAGGATCTCGCCGGCAAATTTCTGGACGGCACGCTCGACCCGGGGAGCTGGCACGCGCTCGAGGACGAAGCACTGATCCTGGAACTCACGCAGGTCAGGGGCATCGGGCGCTGGACCGCCGAAATGTACTTGATGTTTCACCTCGCCCGTCCCGACGTGCTGCCGCTCGCCGACCTCGGGCTGCAACGCGCAATGCGCCTGCATTACAACCGCGGCCGCAGCCTGTCCATTGCGCGCATGCAGAGAATCGGCGCGACCTGGACCCCGTGGCGCTCGGTGGCCACGTGGTACTTATGGAGATCTCTGGACCCCATACCGGTCGAGTATTGATGACGCATGCCGAGTTCGCCGCCGCCTACGCGCGCGGCGAGATCAAGGTCGACGTGGACCCGCAGGGCGCGGCGCGGTTCATCTCGGCTCGGCTGCTGCTGCCGCTCATGCAGATGCCGGTGCTCGGCATCGGCGTCGCCCTCGCCCTCGTCGGCTGGCTGTTCACCGGGCTCGTCATCATCGCGCTCGGCATCGCGGCGCCGCGCCTCATCAAGCGCTCCGCGCCGCACTTCGTCTTTCAGCAGGCCCTGAACGACCCGGCGGTCTACGACGAGGTGACGCGGGCTGGCTTGCTCCGCGTCACCTCGGTGACGAGTGACGGGTGACGAGTTTCCCGCCGTGAGGGGGCTCGTAAACTGCACTCATCCCTCATCCCTCAGCCCTCATCCCTGTTCCTGAAGCTGGCCGTCAACCAGCCTCAGGATGCGGTCCGCCCGCCGCGCGATCTCGAGGTCGTGCGTGACGATGACCAGGCTGGTCCCGATCTTGCGGTTGAGATCGAGCATCAGCTCGAACACCGTTTCCGCCGTGTGCCGGTCGAGATTGCCGGTGGGCTCGTCCGCGAGCACGCAGGCCGGCCGCGTCACCAGCGCCCGCGCCAGCGCGGCGCGCTGGCGCTCGCCGCCGGACAGCTCCCCGGGACGGTGCTCGAAGCGATGCTCGAGGCCCACCTGTCTCAGCATGCTCTCCGCCTCGGCGCAGGCCGCGCGTCTCTCCGCGCGCCGTATGAGCAGGGGCATCGCCACGTTCTCCACCGCGGTAAATTCCGGCAGCAGGTGGTGAAACTGGTAGACGAAGCCCAGCGTCTGATTGCGCATGCGCCCCCGCCCCGCTTCGTCCTGTCCGCTCAAGTCCTCCCCCAGCACGCGCACTTCGCCCCCCGTCGCGCTGTCGAGACCGCCCAGCAGATGCAGCAGCGTGCTCTTGCCCGAGCCGGACGCGCCGACGATCGCCACCCGCTCGCCCGGGGCAACGTCGAGATCCACGCCCGCCAGCACGGGAACCTCCACCTTGCCCTGGTGGAAGGTCTTGCGCAGCCCGCGGCACGAGATCACCGGCCCGCCGGCATCTTTCCGTTCACCGTTCACCATTCACCATTCACCGTTCACCGTTCACCGTTCACTCGTAGCGCAGCGCCTCCACCGGATTGACCTTCGCCGCCCGCCAGCTCGGATAGAGGGTCGCGAGCAGCGACAAGCCGAACGAAACCGCCGCCGTGATCACCACGTCGGGCGCCTGCACGTCGGACGGCAGGTCGGTGATGTAATACACGTCCTTGGCGAGGAACTTGAAGCCGATCACGCTTTCGATGAACGGCACCACGGTCTCGACGTTGAGCGCGAGCGTGATGCCGCCGACGAGCCCGAGCGCCGTGCCGGCGACCCCGATCAGCGTGCCCTGGACGAGGAAGATCCGGGTGATGGAGAGGGGCGCCGCGCCGAGCGTCCTCAGGATCGCGATGTCGGCCTGCTTGTCCTTCACCGCCATCAGCAGGCTCGAGATGATGTTGAACGCGGCCACGAAGATGATGATGAACACGATCAGGAACATCATCCGCTTCTCGATCTGCACCGCGCGGAAAAAGTTAGCATGGTGCAGGGTCCAGTCGCTGGCGTAGACGTCCGGGCCGAGTGTTCGCGCGAGATCGCGCGCCACCGCGCCGGACTGGAACAGGTCCTTGAGCTTGAGCCTGACGCCCGACACGGCGTCGCCGAAGCGGAACAGCCGCTGCGCGTCCTCCAGGTGGACCAGCGCGAGCCCCGAATCGAACTCGTAGTGGTCCACGGCAAAGATCCCGACCACCGTGAACTGCCGCAGCCGGGGAATGACGCCGACGGGGGTCACCTGTCCCTGCGGCGCGACCATCACCACCGTGTCGCCCTCGGTCACGCCGAGAGCGCGCGCGAGCTCGACGCCCAGCACGATGCCGTAGTCGCCCGCCTTCAGGTTCTCGAGCCGTCCGCGCTTCATGTGGCGGCCGATGTCCGCAACGCGCTCCTCCTGCTCCGGCAGCACGCCGCGCACGGCCGCGCCGCGCACGGCCTGGCCGCGGGTCAGCAGTCCCTGCGCGTTGACGAACGGCGCCGCCGCCAGCACCTGCTCGTGGCGCGCGGCCGCGGCGGCCACGCGTTGCCACTCCACGAGCTTGCCGTCGGCGCCGGAGAGCTGCACGTGCGAGGCCACGCCCAGGATGCGGGTGCGGATCTCCCGCTGGAAGCCGTTCATCACCGACAGCACCGTGATCAGCGCCGTCATGCCGAGCGCGATGCCGATGACCGAGAACGCGGTGATGACCGAAATGAACCGGGTGCGCTCGCGCGCGCGCGTATAGCGCATGCCGATGAAGAATTCGTACGACAATGGCGGCCTTCTTTCGCGGCGCGGGCGGGTGATGACGGCCGCTATTCTGACACAAGCCCGGACGAATCACGGGAAACGCCGTGTTAGAGTTAGACACACCGCAGCACCGCGGCGCCATGAACTGCCATCTGCTCGTCCCGAATCTGTACTGGCCGGCCGCTGCCGGCACGGAGCCGTACCGCGGGCTGGAAGCGCCCGCCCTCGAAACCCTGCTCGCGCGCGGACACCGGCTGCGCACCGGCGGCGCTTCGCTCGAGCGCTGGCTGGCCGCCGCCTACGGCTTGCCCGCGGGATTGCCGCTCGCGCCCTACGCGCTGCGCGGCGACGGCGGCGACCCCGGCGACGATTGCTGGATGCACGCGGATCCCGTGCATCTCAGGGTTCACGGCGATCGCCTGGTCCTCGCCGATGCCACGCGGCTCCAGGTGACGCCCGATGAAGCGCGCGCATTCATCGCGGCGCTCGGCGCGCACTTTGCCGCTGAAGGCATCGCGATCATCGCGCCCGATCCGCAACGCTGGTACCTGCGGTCCGCGGACGAGCCCCGCTTGAGCACGAACCCCACCGCGGAAGTGGCCGGCAGGAGCATCGAGCCGTTCCTTCCCTCCGGGGACGATGGCGCGCACTGGCGGCGCGTCATCAACGAAGCGCAGATGCTGCTGCACGACCATCCCCGCAACCAGGAGCGCGAAGCGCGGGGCGAGCTTCCCGTCAACAGCATCTGGCCGTGGGGCGCGGGGCGGGCACGCCGGCCCGCCACGCCCTACGACGCGGTCTGGGGCGGCCACCCGCTTGCGACCGGTCTCGCGACGGCCGGCGGTGTCGCGGCGCGGCGATTGCCCGCCTCCGGCACGGAACTGCTGAAGGCGCTGAACGGCCGGTCACAGCTCGTGGTCCTGTCGTCATTGCCCGCGACGGCCTACGGTGATTTGACGGCGTGGCGCGCGGCCGTGTCGTTGCTCGAACGGGACTGGCTCGCGCCCCTGCTCGCGGGACTGGCGGATTCCGGGTTGAATTCGATCACCCTGCACGGATTGGGTCCCGATTTCGGTCAGGTCTCCGAGTACCGGCCGCGCGACCGCCTGCGGTTCTGGCGCCGGACGCGCCCGCTGCACGCCTATGCCGCCTAGCCTCCCTCCCGCCATCGCCACGCGCGCGTCCGATCCCGCCGCCGTCGAGCGCCTGGTCGCCGACGGCGTGCCTCCCCTGCTCGCGCGGATCTACGCCGCGCGCGGCGTCACGTCCACCCGCCTGCTTGCATCCGGCTTCGAGCACCTCGCGGCGCCCGGGACCATGCTCAACCTGCAGGCCATGGCGCGGCAACTCGCCGACGCGATTGCGGCGCGCAGGAAGCTCCTCATCGTCGCCGACTACGATGCCGACGGCGCCACCGCGTGCGCGGTCGGCGTCCGCGCGCTGCGCGCCTTCGGCGCGGACGTCGAGTACCTGGTCCCGAACCGTTTCGAGTACGGTTACGGCCTGTCCCCCGAGATCGTGCGGCTCGCCCACGACCGGTTCCGGCCCGACATCCTGATCACGGTGGACAACGGCATCGCGAGCTTCGAGGGCGTGGCGGAAGCGAATCGCCTCGGCATGACGGTGCTGATCACCGACCACCACCTTCCCGCCGACCGCCTGCCGGACGCGGCGTGCATCATCAACCCCAACCAGCCCGGCTGCGGATTCCCGAGCAAGAGCCTCGCCGGTGTCGGCGTGATGTTCTACCTCACCCTGGCTCTCCGCGCCGAACTGAGGAGCCGCGGCGCGTTCGGCCCAAGGGAAAAGGACTCCTCATCCCTCATCCCTCATCCCTCATCCCTCAAGAGCGACGAGCCCGGCCTGGCCGACCTTCTCCCGCTCGTCGCTCTGGGGACAGTGGCCGACGTAGTGCCACTGGACCAGAACAACCGCATCCTGGTGCAGCAGGGGCTCGCGCGCATCCGGGCGGCGCGCGCGCAGCCGGGAATCATGGCGCTATTCCAGGTCGCCAGGCGCGATCCGCGGCGCGCCACCGCGCGCGACCTCGGCTTTGCGCTCGGGCCGCGGCTGAACGCCGCCGGCAGGCTGACGGATATGACTCTCGGGATCGAATGCCTCGTGACGGACGACGCCGGGCGCGCGCGCACCATCGCGGCCGAGCTGGATCGCCTGAATCGCGAGCGGCGCTCGATCGAGTCCGGCATGAAGGAAGAGGCCGTCGCCGCGGTCGAAGCGCGCGATTACGGCGAATCGTTCACGTTGAGCCTGTTCGATCCCGCCTGGCACCAGGGCGTGATCGGCATACTGGCGGGGCGCATCAAGGACCGTTTTCACCGGCCGGCCATCGCCTTCGCACCGGGCGGCGGGGGCGAGATCCGGGGCTCGGGGCGCTCGATCCCGGCCCTCCACCTGCGCGATGCGCTCGACCGCGTCGCGGTGCTCCATCCCGGCCTCATCCTGAGGTTCGGCGGCCACGCCGCGGCCGCGGGGCTGGCGCTGCGCGAGGGCGATTTCGAGCGCTTCA
>MERD01000108.1:14149-17897 GCA_001771935.1 Betaproteobacteria bacterium RIFCSPLOWO2_02_FULL_67_26 | reverse complement strand
GACCACGACGATCTTCGCCTTGGGATTCACCTCGAGGTGGTTGCCGATGTTGCGCAGCGCGCCCACCGCTTGCGCCCCGCTATCGTTGACGTGATAGACCACTTTGTCTTCCGCGACGTTGGCCTTCGGGTCCATGCCGCCGGTGGTCGCACAGCCCGCCAGCGCAAGCAGCATCGCCGTTGCCGACGCCAGTCCCACTCGTGTCCTGACCATGATTGCCTCCTTCGCAGGGTGTCATTCTTTCCAGAGGATACTTTAACATTAGCCCGGATGACCGTCACGAAACACCTGATCGTTTCCGGTCGTGTGCAAGGCGTCGGCTTTCGCTTCTACATGGAGCGCAAGGCGCGCGAGCACGGCGTCGCCGGCTGGGTGCGGAACCGGCGCGATGGCACCGTCGAAGCGATGGTTCAAGGGAGTGCCGACGCGGTGCAAGCCATGATCGGCTGGGCGCGGCGCGGGCCGCCCAGCGCGGTGGTCGCCGACGTTCAGGTCGAGGACGGGAGCGGCGACTACGGCGCGTTCGAAGCGCGCCCGACGGAATAACCCTCAGGTGCCCCGCTTCGCGGGCGCCAGGGCGCGCTGACGGATTCCATCGGCCCGACGCTTGTACTTTTCCGCCTCGGCGTGCCGGCCCTGGCCGTCGAGCGCTGCGGCGAGGTTGTCCATCGTGTGCGCGATGCTGAGATTGCCCGGCTTCAGGGCTTTTTCCTTTGCCGCCAGGGCGCGGCGCAGATATTTCTCGGCTTCCTTGACCTTTTCCCGCTTGAGCTGGATCGCGCCCATGTTGTGCAGGGCAACCGCCGTATTGATGTGATTCGGTCCCAGTTTCTTCTCGAAAATAACCAGCGCTTTGCGCTGGACCTGCTCGGCCGCGGCGAGGTTTCCCTGAAGTATCAGGAACTGGGCGTTGTTGTGCAGCGCGAGCCCGGTTGCCGGGTCACCGGGCCCATACTGTTTCGTCCGGATGGCAACGAGGCGTTGAGCGAAAAGGATCGCTTCATCATGCTTGGCAGCCCTGCTGAGGGCGTGCGACAGCGTGGAGAGGCTCTGTTCCGTGGCGCGGTGCCCCAGCCCGGGCGGGGATTCGGCCTCCTGCAGCGCCGCGCGCGCGAACAGCTCCGCCTGCTCGAAATTACCGCGCTGCAGGTTCGCGGCGGCCTGGTCGTGCAGGAGCTTCCAATCGGCCTCGCCGGCGGCGGCAGGCGCGGCGGCGCAGAACAGCAGCGCAACCGCTGCGGCAAGAATCACGATCCTCGATCCACGTTTTCGTTGTAGACGACCCGGACGTTATCGGCGCTCAGCCATTCGGAGAGCGACCGGATCAAGTCATCGTTCAGGTTGACCCGCCAGGCATCGCCCAGGTCGATCTCGCAGGACGCGCCACGGTTGGCGTACACCACCGACACCGGGCACTGGCCGTTGCGGTAGGGGGCGAGCACATCGCGCAGCTTGCCGCCCGCGGACTCGCCGTTGCAGGTGAGCCGCACGCCGCGCGCGAAGCGCCGGCGCGCCTCGGCCAGGTCGAGCGCGTTGATCGCGCGGATGCTCGCGCGCGTTTCCGCCGCGCTCTCCGCCTCGCCGTTCGGCGGCCGCCCGCCGCCGCGCGCGCGCAGCTGCACTTCCAGCACGAGCAGCTCGTCCTCCTTGATCTTCTGGCGGAACTTGTCGAAAACCTCGCCGAAAAAGATCACCTCGTTGCTCTCGGAATCGTCGGCGAGCGTGATGACGCCCATTCTTCCGCTCGAAGTGTTCTGGGTACGGATCCCCATGACCACCCCGGCAATCCAGAAGGTGCGGCCCGCGTAATCGCCGGGCGACAGCGCGGCGAGGCCGCCGATGCGCGTGCGCACGAAGCGCCGCACCTCGTCGCGGAAGATGTTGAACAAGTGCCCGCTGAAGTAGAAGCCGAGCGCCAGCTTTTCGTTCTGCAACCGCTCCTTGGCGCCCCAGCGCGCCACCCCGGCGAGTGCCGGCCGCTGCGCGGCTTCGGCGAGGCTCCCGAACAGGCTCACCTGGTGCGCGGCGCGGCTCGCCTGCTCGGCGCTCTCCAGCGCCGTGCCGACGGAAGCGAGCAGGCTCGCGCGATGGTCGTTCACCGCATCGAACGCGCCGGCGCGCACCAGCGATTCCACCACGCGGCGGTTGACGAGGCGCTTGTCCACGCGATGGCAGAAGTCGAACAGGTCCTGGAACGGCCCCTGCCGGCGCGCTTCCACGATGGAGCCGATCGCCGCCTCGCCCGTGCCCTTGATCGCGCCCAGCCCGTAGCGGATGGTCTTCGCGTCCACCGGCTCGAAGCGATAGTTGGACTGGTTGACGTCGGGCGCGAGCAGGGTAATGCCGTGCGCCTGCGCGTCGTCCACGAACTGCTTCACCTTGTCGGTGTCGTTCATCACCGCCGACATGTTGGCGGCGAGGAACGCCGAGGCGTGGTGCGCCTTGAACCAGGCCGTCTGGTAGGCGACCAGCGCGTACGCGGCGGCGTGCGAGCGGTTGAAGCCGTAGCCCGCGAATTTCTCCATCAGGTCGAACAGCTCGTGCGCCTTGCGCGCGCCGACGCCGTTCTTCGCCGCGCCCGCCACGAAACTCGAGCGGTGCAGGGCCATCTCCTCGGGCAGCTTCTTGCCCATCGCCCGGCGCAGGAGGTCCGCCGCCCCGAGGCTGTAGCCGCCGATGACCTGCGCGATCTGCATCACCTGCTCCTGGTACACCATGATGCCGTAGGTGGGCTTCAAGATCGGCTCCACCCGCGGGTCGGGATAGTCCACGCGCCCGCCCTGCTTGCGCCGCACGAACTCGGGAATCAGCTCCATCGGGCCCGGCCGGTAGAGCGCGACCAGCGCGACGATGTCCTCGAAACGGTCGGGCCTGGCGCGCACCAGCAGGTCGCGCATGCCGCGCGATTCAAACTGGAACACCGCGGTGGTGTCGGCGGCCGCGAACAAGCGGTAAGTTGCCGCGTCGTCCAGCGGAATGGACGAAAGTTCAAATTCCGCCTTCTGGAGGTACTTCACCGTCCAGTCGAGGATGGTGAGCGTGGTGAGCCCGAGGAAGTCGAATTTCACCAGCCCGGCCGCCTCGACGTCCTTCATGTCGAACTGGGACACGAAGCTGTCGGAGCCGTCCGCGACGTACAGCGGGCAGAAGTCGGTGAGCTTGCCCGGCGCGATCAGCACGCCCCCCGCGTGCATGCCGACGTTGCGCGTGAGCCCCTCGAGCTGCTCGGCGAGCGCCAGCAGCTCCCGCACCTCCTCCTCGTTCTTCTCGCGGCTCTTCAGCTGCGGCTCCATCGCGCGCGCGTCCGCGAGGGTGATGTGGCGGCCCGGCTGGAACGGGATGAGCTTCGCGAGCTGGTCGCAGAACGTGTACGAGAGATCGAGGACGCGGCCGACGTCGCGCACTACCGCGCGCGCCGCCATGGTGCCGAAGGTTACGATCTGCGACACGCTGTCGGCGCCGTACTTGCCTTTCACATAGTCGATCACCCGGTCGCGCCCGTCCTGGCAGAAGTCGATGTCGAAGTCCGGCATCGAGACGCGCTCGGGATTCAGGAATCGCTCGAACAGCAGGTCGTAGCGCAGCGGATCGAGATCGGTGATGCCGAGCGAGTAGGCGACCAGCGAGCCCGCGCCCGAGCCGCGGCCCGGCCCCACCGGCACGCCGTTCAGCCTGGCCCAGTTGATGAAGTCGGCGACGATCAGGAAATAGCCGGAGAAGCCCATCTTCTGGATGGTCTTGACTTCGA
>MERD01000108.1:0-14141 GCA_001771935.1 Betaproteobacteria bacterium RIFCSPLOWO2_02_FULL_67_26 | reverse complement strand
GGGGCATGGGGCTCGCGCGGCTCGCCGCGTCGGGATAGAGCAGCGGCAGCCGCCGTTCGAGGCCCTCGACGGCGCGATCGTGCAGGTAGTCATCGAGGCTGGCGTTACCCGGCGTCTGGAATCGCGGCAGGCGGGTCTTGCCGAGCTCGATCTCCAGGTTGCAGCGCACCGCGATTTCCACGCTGTTGGCGAGCGCTTGCGGAATGTCGCCAAACACCTGGCCCATCTCGGCCTGGGTCCTGAAATACTGGTCCGGGGTGAATTGACGCGGCCGGCGCTGGTCGGCGAGCGTGTAGCCCTGCGCGATGCACACCCGCGCCTCGTGGGCGCGGAAATCGTCGCGCTTCACGAACTGCACCGGGTGCGTCGCCACCACCGGCAGCTTCAGCGCGGAGGCGAGGCCGAGCGCGCGCTGCACGGTGGTCTCGACCGGCACGGCCGCCGCGCCGGGCACGGCCGCGCCCTTCCCCAGGCGTTGCAGCTCGATGTAGAAGCGTCCCGGAAACAACTCGCTCCACTCGCGGGCGAGCCGCTGCGCCTGCCTGGTGTTGTCCACCACCAGCGCCTGCCCCAGCTCGCCGTGGTGCGCGCCGGAAAGCGCGATCAACCCGTCCGTTCCCGCCTCCCCGAACCAGCCTTTCCGGACCTCCGGCCGGCCGCGGTACTGATTGGTGCGGTAGGCGCGGGTGATCAGCTCGGAGAGCCGCAGGTAGCCGGCCCGCGACTGGCACAGCAGCAGCATGCGGTAGGGCTTGTCGCGGTCGGCTTCGTTCTCCAGCCAGACGTCGCACCCGATGATGGGCTTGATGCCGCTTGCCCGCGCCGCCTGGTAGAACTTGACCAGCCCGAACACGTTGGACAGGTCGGTCAGCGCGAGCGCCGGCATGCCGTCCGCCGCCGCCGCCTCGACCGCCTCGCCGAGGCGGACGATGCCATCCACGATCGAATACTCACTGTGCAATCGCAGATGGATGAACGACGGCGCCATGCGCCTATTCTACGTCGCGCAGCCCGAAAAATTAACCACGCACCGAAAATTTCACGGAACTAGTAGACGCGCGTGACGCGCCAGCCGCGCCGCTCGATCAACGCCAGCACGCCGCGCTCGCCCTGCAGGTGCAGCGCGCCCACCGCAATGAACGCGCCGCCTTCGTTCAGCCGCGGCTCCGCGCGCTCGGCCATGCGGATGTTGCGGTCGTGCAGCAAGCGGCGGGTAAAAACCTCCCTGAGCCGCCGCGCCTCCTCGCCGCCGCCGCGGCTCTCCTCGCCGATACGCCGGATTGCCGCGAGATCGCGCTTGAGGTAGGCCTCCACCACGCGCCCGATCAGGTGCGGCATGCGCTGGTAATCGTCCACCGCCTGCCGGAGCAGCGTCAGCTGGTCGTCCGCGGGCAGCCCCTCGAAAACGGAAACCTGCTCCTCCAGGCTCTCCAGGTCGTGCACCGGCTTGCCCTGCTCCAGCGCGATGCGCGCCAGCACGAAGTCGAGCACCTCGGCCGGATTCTGCGGCGGCACGCTCAGCAGCATGGCCACCGCCCACGGCTTGAAGGCGCGCAGCACCGGCTCGGGCATGCCGAGCGCCGCCGTCAACCTGGCGGCCTTGGTGAACAGCTCCGCTCCCGCCACCCCCGGCAGGTCGCGCCCGTCGCTGTACACCATGCGGCTGGCGAGCCCGAGAACGCTGTTGGGCTCGAATATCGCTTCGAGCGTAAGACTACGCGCCTGATCCAGTGCGCTCGCCACCGCGGGCGGGAGGCTGGTCACGCGCGGGTCAGCCAGGTGGATGGTTCCGAAGACATGGCTTGCCGGCGCGCCCTTGCCTTCCACGCGCCACAACAATCCCTGTTCGAAGCGCTCGGCTGCGGAGAGCGACGCCGCCGCCACCACCGACAACAGGGCGAACAGGCCCAGCGCTGCGGCGAGACGCGTGCGCGACGTCACGAAAGCAAGAGTGTCTCGGTTCAGCAATTTGGGTACAATCCGGCGCCGTTCTTTGGAGCCCCGGACACCATGATAATGGACAGGAATTCATAGATGAAAGCAAGCCGTTCCGAGTACCATGCCGTCCGCGGGCTGCGCTATCACGTGCGCACGTGGGGCGACCCTGCTGCACCGCCGCTCTTTCTCCTGCACGGGTGGATGGACGTGTCGGCATCCTTTCAGTTCCTGGTGGACTGCTTCACGCGCGAATGGCACGTTGTGGCCCCGGACTGGCGCGGCTTCGGGCTGACCGAGTGGGCGCGCGAGGGTTACTGGTTCCCCGACTACTACGCCGACCTGGAAGCGCTGCTCGACTTGTACGAACCCGGCAAGCCGGTCAATCTCGTCGGCCACAGCATGGGCGGCATCATCGGCTCGGTTTATGCGGGCGTTCGCCCCGACCGTGTCGCGCGCCTCGTGTCGCTCGAAGGCCTGGGTCTTGCCCGTCACACGCCCGACCAGGCACCGGCGCGCTACGCTTCGTGGCTCGATCAGTTGAAGGACCCGCCGGGATTCAAGCCCTATCGCTCGTTCGACGAGGTCGCCGCCCGCCTCAAGAAGAACAATCCCCGCCTTTCCCACGAGCGGGCGGACTTCCTGGCCCGGCACTGGGCGAAGACGACCGGCGCCGGGGCGGTCGCGCTGCTGAGCGACCCGCGGCACAAGACCTTCAATCCGTACCTGTTCCGGATCGAGGAGGCGATTGCGTGCTGGCGGCGGATCTCGGCGCCCGTGCTGATGGTGTCGGGGACGCTTTCGGACATACCGGCGCGCATGAAATACACGCCCGAGGATCTCGCCGAGCGCCGCGGCGCTTTCCGCGACCGCCGCGAAGTCGAGCTCGACGACGCCGGCCACATGATGCACCACGACCAGCCCGGGCGGCTGGCGCGCCTCATCGAGGATTTCCTGACCGGTGACGCAGTGACGAAGTGATCACTTCTCCGGAGGAACGTAGCTCGGCCGCGTCAGCGCCTCGGGACGCAGGATCTCGTCGAGCTGCCGGCGCGTGAGCAGGCCTTTCTCCAGCACCAGCGCGTAGACGCTCTTCCCGGTCGCGTGCGCCTCCTGCGCCACCTGCGTCGCGTTCTCGTAGCCGATGTACGGATTCAGCGCCGTGACGATGCCGATCGAGTTCTCGACCAGCGCGCGCAGGTGCTCTCGGTTGGCGGTGATGCCCGTGACGCAGCGGCTGCGCAGCGTGTCGCAGCCGTTCCGCAAGTGCATCAGGCTCTTGAACAGGCTGTGGGCGATGATCGGTTCGAACGCGTTCAGCTGCAACTGGCCCGCCTCGGCGGCGAATGAAACGGTCACGTCGTTGCCGATCACCTCGAACGCGATCTGGTTCACGACCTCCGGGATCACCGGGTTGACCTTGCCGGGCATGATCGAGGAACCCGCCTGCATCGGCGGCAGGTCGATCTCGTTGAGGCCTGCGCGCGGCCCGGACGAGAGCAGCCGCAAGTCGTTGCAGGTCTTGGAGAGCTTCACCGCCACGCGCTTCAGCACGCCCGACAGCTGCACGAACGCACCGGCATCCTGCGTCGCCTCGACGAGATTGCCGGCGGTGACGAGCTGAATGCCGGTGATGCTGGAGAGATTGCGGCAGACGAGCGCCGCGTAATCCGGGTGCGCGGTAATGCCGGTCCCGATGGCCGTCGCGCCGAGATTGATCTCGTGGATCAGCAGCGCCGCCTCCTTCAGCCGCTGCTCGTCCTCCTCCAGCATCACCGCGTAGGTCGAGAACTCCTGCCCGAGCGTCATCGGCACGGCATCCTGGAGCTGGGTGCGGCCCATCTTGATGACGTCGGCGAACTCGGCCGCTTTCGCGCTGAACGCGGCGCGCAATGCGGCCATCGCGGCGGTCAGGCGCTGGATGCCGAAATGGAGGGCCACCTTCACCGCAGTCGGATAAACGTCGTTCGTGCTCTGGCCCAGGTTGACGTGCTCGAGCGGGTGGAGGTGGCGATAGTCGCCCTTCTCGCGTCCCATCAACTCCAGCGCGCGATTGGCGATCACCTCGTTCGCGTTCATGTTGGTGGAAGTGCCCGCGCCGCCCTGGATCACGTCCACCACGAATTCCTCGAGCAGGTTGCCTGCCCGGATCTCCTCGCAGGCCTTGACGACGGCCTGCGTCCTGGCGTCGTCGAGCAGCTTCAGCTCGTTGTTGGCGAGCGCCGCCGCCTGCTTCACGCAGGCGAGCGCGGCGACGAGGTCCGGATAGATCGAGATCGGCGTGCCGGTGATCGGGAAGTTTTCCAGCGCACGCAGGGTGTGCACGCCGTAGTAAGCGCGCGCCGGCACGGCGCGGCTGCCGAGCAGGTCGTGTTCGTAACGCACCGCTTGGGCGGGCATGGCGGGTGACCTCGAATCGCGCCTTCCGGAAAAGGCTTCCCGACATGATAAGGAATTTCGGCAAACATTTCGGGTTCCGGCGGGGCGCGCTGGACAAGGCCCGGCGGTTAGGCTAGATTGAATTCGCGTTACAGGCGCAAAAGCCCAATCAGACCAATCCGTTAAGCCAGAGGGAGCCCGTCATGACTCACCTTTCCAGACTGTTCGTCGCGCTGTTCGTTGCGGGCGCCGTGTGCGGCACTGCCGGCGCGCAGGACACGCTCAAGAAGATCAAGGACACCGGCACGATCACCATCGGCCATCGCGACACGTCGATCCCCTTCTCCTACTACGACGACAAGCAGAACGTCGTCGGCTACGCGATGGATATCTGCATGAAAATCGTGGATGCCGTGAAGACCAATCTCAAGCTGAAGAAGCTCGACGTCAAGTTCAACCCGGTCACCTCGGCGACCCGCATCCCGCTGATGGCGAACGGCACGATCGACCTCGAGTGCGGCTCGACCACCAACAACCTCGACCGCCAGAAGCAGGTGTGGTTCACGATCACGCATTTCGTGACGGCCAACCGCTACGTCGCGAAGAAGTCCTCGAACATCAAGTCGCTGGCGGACCTCAAGGGCAAGACCGTGGTTTCGACCTCCGGCACCACCAACATCAAGTGGGCGACGGAAGAAAACGCCAAGCGCAAGCTCGGGATGAACATTATCGCCGCCAAGGACCACGCGGAGGCGTTCCTGACGGTCGACACCGGCCGCGCGGTGGCGTTCTTCATGGACGACATCCTGCTCTACAGCCTGGTCGCAACGTCGAAGAATCCCTCCGCATGGGCGATCGGTTCCGAGGCCTACACGGTCGAGCCCTACGGCATCATGCTGCGCAGGGACGACGCGGCGTTCAAGAAGGTGGTGAACGGCGCCGTCACCCGCCTCTACAAGAGCGGCGAGATCAACAAGATCTACGACAAGTGGTTCCTGAAGCCGATCCCGCCCAAGGGCGTCAATCTCAACGTGCCGATGAGCGCCCAGTTCAAGAAGGTGGTGGCGAAGCCGACCGATTCGGGCGATCCGAAAGATTATTAAAACGGACGCTTCGCGCCGTTTTAAATGCGCGCGTAGCAGCGGACCGGACGGCCGCTGAACGCGCGCTTTTCATTTCCGGATTCCGGATCAATCAGATAGCCCGTGCAATACAACTGGAACTGGGGCATCTTCTGGCAGCCGGCTCCTGACGGGACCGGAGTCTACTTCTGGTGGTTGATCTCGGGCCTGGGCTGGACGCTTTCCACCGCACTGCTGGCCTGGGCGATCGCCCTTGCACTCGGCGCAGCCATCGGGACTTTGCGCACGACGCCGGTCGCCTGGGTGGTGCGGCTCGGGAACGCCTACGTCGAGATCTTCCGGAACATCCCGCTGCTGGTGCAGATGTTCCTGTGGTACTTCGTGCTGCCGGAGCTGCTGCCGAAGGCGCTCGGCGACGCGATGAAGCAGATGGTGCCGCCATGGGCATCGTTCTGGCCGGCGGTGCTCTGCCTCGGGTTCTACACTTCCGCGCGCGTGGCGGAGCAGGTTCGCGCCGGCATCCAGTCGCTGCCGCGCGGGCAAGGCATGGCGGGCACCGCGCTCGGCCTGACTCTGCCCCAGGCCTACCGCTTCGTGCTGCTGCCGCAGGCGTTCCGCATCATCCTGCCGCCGCTCACCTCCGAGTTCATGAACATCATGAAGAACTCCTCGGTCGCGCTCACCATCGGGCTGGTGGAGCTGACCGCGCGCGCGCGCTCGATGCAGGAGTTCACCTTCCAGGTGTTCGAGGCCTTCACCGCCGCGACGGTGATCTACATCCTGATCACGCTGGTCGTGGTGTTCGCCATGCGCTACGTCGAGCAGAAAGTCGCCGTCCCCGGCCTCATCAGCGCCGGCGGCGCCCCGATGGCGGGGCACTGATGTTCAGCGGGTTCGATTTCGACGTCATCGAGCGTTCGCTCCCCTACCTGTTCAAGGAGGGCATGACGTTCACGCTGACGCTGACCGCGATGGCGATGGCGGGCGGCATCGTCTTCGGCACGCTGCTCGCGATGGCGCGGCTCTCCAGCATCCCGATGTTCAACGTGCCGGCGGCGACGTACGTCAACCTGATGCGTTCCGTGCCGCTGGTGCTGGTGATCTTCTGGTTCTATTTCCTGGTGCCGTGGATCGGCGGCTGGATCATCGGCGCCAGGGAGCCGATCCAGGTGGGGGCGTTCTGGTCTTCCGTCATCACCTTCACCCTGTTCGAGGCCGCCTACTACGCCGAGATCATGCGCGCCGGCATCCAGAGCATCCCGCGCGGGCAGGTCTCCGCGGGCCAGGCGCTCGGCCTCAACTACTGGCAGACCATGGGCTTTGTCGTGCTGCCGCAGGCGTTCCGCAACATGCTGCCGGTGCTGCTCACCCAGACCATCATCCTGTTCCAGGATACTTCGCTCGTCTACGTGCTCTCGATCACCGACTTCCTCGGCGCGGCGGCCAAGATCGCTCAGCGCGACGGGCGGCTGGTCGAGATGTACCTGTTCGTTGCGGTGGTGTATTTCATCATCTCGTTCTCGCTCTCGTACGGGGTGAAGCACCTGCAGCAGCGCATCGCCATCATCCGTTAGGAAACCACAGCCATGCCGATGATCGAATTCAAGAACGTGAGCAAGTGGTACGACAGGTTCCAGGTGCTCACGAACTGCACGACCAAGGTCGAAAAGGGCGAGGTGGTCGTGGTCTGCGGCCCCTCCGGCTCCGGCAAGAGCACGCTCATCAAGTGCGTCAACGGCCTCGAGCCGTTCCAGAGCGGCGAGCTTGTCGTCAACGGTGAATCGGTCGGGGCGAAGGAAACCAACCTGTCGCAACTGCGCTCGAAAATCGGCATGGTGTTCCAGCACTTCGAGCTGTTTCCGCACATGACCGTGACCGAGAACCTCAACCTCGCGCAGGTCAACGTTCTGGGCCGGAGCGTCGATGAGGCCACCGCGAAATCGATGATGCTGCTGAAGCGCGTCGGCATGGAGGATCACGCCCCCAAGTTCCCGGGCCAGCTCTCGGGCGGACAGCAGCAGCGCGTGGCGATCGCGCGCGGGCTGGCGATGGACCCGATCGCGATGCTGTTCGACGAGCCCACGTCGGCGCTCGACCCGGAGATGATCAACGAAGTGCTCGACGTCATGGTCAAGCTCGCGCAGGAAGGCATGACCATGATGGTGGTGTCCCACGAGATGGGCTTCGCCCGCAAGGTCGCGCACCGCGTGATCTTCATGGACCGCGGCGAGATCGTGGAGGACGCGACCAAGGACGACTTCTTCGGCAAGCCCCGATCCGAACGGGCAGTCCAGTTCCTCTCGAAAATTCTCCACCACTGACGCCTATAGAAATCGTTCGGATCGGGGCAAGCCGCGCTCGGAACGGGCGCAGCACTTCCTTTCAAAGATCCTGCACCACTAGGACCTTCAACCGCGGGTGACGTGGGCGGAAACGCAGAGCCACCGGCCGTGCCGGCGCGCCCAAACGTCGGTATAGCGGCCCGTCCCCTTCCCCCCATCCGGCTTCCTGTACGTCGTCCGCGCATGGATGATGGCGATGTCGCCCATGATCCTGATGCATACGTCGTCGGCTTCCAGGTCCGAGATCATCGACGGTCGCGCGATCTGCGCCAGAAACCCCGCACGGTCGACGAGCGAACCGTCGGGATTGCTGTTCAGGAAATCGTCGGCCAGTATCTCCTCGAACCGGCGGGCATTGGACATCTGGACCGACCGGACGAAATCCTGGTTGAGCCGCCGCAGCGTGTCGGTGTCGGCAGGGTTCGCAACAACGTCTGTTTTCACGGATCTCGCCCCCATCACGTAGCATCAGGCGCGACCGCTGGCGGCCATCGCCTGGATGCTGAAGTTAGGTCGCTTGCGACTACGGCAGCGCCCACGCCCCTCGTTGGCCATAAACACGAGGTCACGGTGTCAGCGCCCGGCGGTCACCATGATCTCCACTAGGAGCCCGGGGCGCACTAGGTCGGCGCGGACACAGGCGCGCACTGGTGGATTCTCGCGGTCTACCCATGCATTCCACGCCGCATTGTGAGCCTCGAAAAGCCGCATGTCGGACAACCACACCTGGGCGGCGAGTAGCTTCGACTTGTCGGTGCCGGCCGTCGCGAGCAACGTGTCGATTCGCTCAAGCACCTGCCGGGTCTGCGAAGTGATGTCGCCGCCGGGGTCAGGCGTCACGCCCTGAAGGTAGACGGTGTCGCCATGCACGACGGCGCCGCTGATGTGGGGCAGATTATTTGGCCGCTCGATGATCCCGTGCCGACTGATTTTCATGGAAGTTCTCCCTTCTGCGTCGAGCCAGATCCGTGGCCCGATCTGCATGTGATTCTGTGGGGTGATGAGTCCAAGTGCAAGGCCCGAGCGATCTGACATGGGTTTTACAAGACTCACACAACCGCGACGCAATCGATCTCGATATCAAGCGGTCCCGGAAAACATGGAACGCAAGGAAAAATGCGCGCCGGGGATTCGAACGGGAAGTAGCGCGCGTAGATTTCGTTGAACTTGCCGAACTGGGAAGCATCCGTGCAATAGATATTGCACTTGACCACCCGCTCCAGGGACGAGCCGGCGGCCTCCAGGCCCCGCTTCATCTGGTCGAGCACGATCTCCGCCTGCCGCTCGAAGGGGACGCGCTTGATGTCGCCGGTTTCCGGGTCGAACGGCGGCAGGCCGGACACGAAGACGAAGCCGCCGGCAACGATGACTGGAAAGATCGGCCCCTTACGGCGCCGCTCCAGATAGGTCGAGAACGGTTCTACCCGGATTGGCACTCGTTCCACAGGTTTCCTCCATGCATAGTGTTGCCGGTTGTGTATGGACATCATTATCCGTGGGGTATACCCTCAACGTTTCATGGAGTGGTGAAATATGGATGATGACGCCGGTATCCCCCGTATCGCCAACCTGCTCGCCGACCCGGCGCGCGCGACCATACTCAGGACCCTGATCGACGGCACGATGCGTCCGGCGGGCGAGCTGGCCTACACCGCCAACATCTCGGCGCAGTCGGCAAGCGCCCACCTGGCCAAGCTGGTGAACGGCGGCCTGCTCGCTCAGGAGGCGCAGGGGCGGCATCGCTACTTCCGGCTCGCGAATGCCCAGGTTGCGGACGCGATCGAAACCCTCGCCTCGCTCAGCGTGGCGGTCCGGCCGCGCGCCCCGCGCAGCCCGCTGCCCTCGAAATCGGTGCCAATCCAGTTTCTGAATGCCAGGACCTGCTACGACCACTTGGCCGGCGAAACGGCGGTGCAGGTCTGCGAGGCGATGCTGAAAGCGCGATGGCTGGCCCGGGAGGGGCGGGATTTCCGCGTCACCCGGCTCGGCGGGAAGGAGCTGGCGGCGCTCGACATCGACCTCGACGAGGCGCGCCGGTCGCGGCGCGTGTTCGCGCGCGCCTGCGTGGACCTGACCCAGCGGCGCCCGCATATCGGAGGCGCCCTGGGCGCCGCGCTGCTTGATCTTTACGTCGCACGGGGCTGGATCCTGCGTGCGCGCCGCTCGCGCGTCGTGAACATCACGCCCAAAGGACTGGAAGCCTTCCGGCGGACGTTCGGAACGAACTAGGATTTACACATCCGCTCCATCAGCCGGCGCAAGAACGCCTCGCAGCGGCTGATCTGCTCCAGCTCGACGTACTCGTTCGGCTTGTGCGCCTGTGCGATCGAGCCCGGGCCGCAGATCACGGTCGGGATGCCGGCGCGCTGGAACTGCGAGCCCTCGGTGCCGAACGAGACCTTGCCGATCTCGCTGCTGCCGGACAACTCCTGCGCGAGCGCCACCACCTCGGCTTCCGGCCCGGTATCGAGCGTCGGGATTTCCGAGAGCGGCTCGATCACGAAGCCCGAAGCGGCGTGTACCGTTCGCATCTCCGGCTCGAGGCGGGTCCGCACGTAATCCCGGAACTCGTGCAGCAGGCGGTCGGGATCGTCGCCGGGCAGGTGGCGGAATTCGAAGTCGAACGCGCACTCGTGCGGGATCACGTTCAGCTGCGAGCCGCCGCGAATGATCCCGGTGTGCACCGTGGTGTGCGCCACGTCGAAGCCGCGGTCGTACGGTCCCTCGTCGCGGTGCCGGCGCGCCATGCCCTTCAGAAAGGCGATTGCTTCCGCCGCGAACTCGACCGCGTTCACGCCGAGCGGAGCGTACGCCGAGTGCCCGGCGAGCCCGCGCACCGTGCAGCGGTAGCCGCGCTTGCCCTTGTGCGCGATCACCGGGTGCATCCGGGTGGGTTCGCCGACGATGCATGCGCGCGGGCGTATCCCCGCACGCAGAAGGTCGGATATCAATCGACCGACTCCCAGGCAACCCACCTCTTCGTCGTACGAGAACGCCAGATGCAGCGGTGTCGTCAGTCCGCGCTCCATGAATTCCGGAACCGCCGCCAGCACGCAGGCAATGAAGCCCTTCATGTCGCAGGTACCGCGGCCGTAGAGACGGCCATCCTTCTGCACCATCGCAAAGGGATCGGTGTCCCACGCCTGGCCCTCGACCGGCACGACGTCGGTGTGGCCCGACAACACGATCCCCGGCTCGCCGCGCGGGCCGAGCGTCGCGAACAGGTTCGCCTTGCGCTTCGCGTCGTCGTGCGTCAGACGGATCTCCGCGTCATACGGCGCAAGGATGTCCCGGATGGCGTGAATGAGTTCGAGGTTCGAGTCGCGGCTCACGGTGGGAAACGCGATGAGCCGCCGCAACATCTCGACGCTGGGAAAAAGGCTCGCGGTTTCCGATTCCATCGTGGCGGCGGCGCTCGTGGAGGAATCGAGCATAGGTATGGCGCGCAGCAGTGTCAAACCGGCGGCGATCTCCTGTAGACTCGCCGTTGACTGCCGTGATAAGTGATGGGTGATGGGTGATGGGTAGTTTCTCCTGGCGTCCCGGCGTCCTCGCGGGTCTTTTCTTTCTGGCCGCCGGCGCCGCGGCGGCGGAGCTGAGGATCGGCCTCTCGGCCGACGTCACGACGATGGACCCCCACTTCGTCGCCGCGCAGCCCAACCTGACCGCGCAGCAGCACGTCTTCGACTCGCTGGTCCGCACCGACGAGCGGAGCCGGCCGGTGCCGGGGATCGCGACCTGGCGCACGCCCGATCCGCTCACGTGGGAGTTCACGTTGCGCAAGGGCGTGAAATTCCACGACGGAAGCGAGCTCACGACCGGGGACGTCGTGTTCTCCCTCGAGCGCCCGTTCACCATCACCGGCAGCCCGGGAGGCTTCCAGACCTACGTGCGGCCGATCGTCGCGAAGGAGATCGTGGATCGCTACACCGTGCGGCTCAAGACCGCGGCGCCCTACGGCGCGCTGCTCCAGGACCTGGCGGAAGTGATGATCGTCTCGAAGCAGGCGGCGGCAAAGGCGACGGGAGAGGATTTCGACAAGGGAAGAGCGGCGGTCGGCACAGGCCCGTATAGACTCGTGCGCTTCGCGCGCGGCGATCGCATCGAGCTCGCGCGGCACGAGAAATACTGGGGGGGGCGCCTGCCGTGGGACCGATTGACGCTGCTGATCCTGCCGGCCGATCCCGTGCGCACTGCCGCGCTGTTGTCCGGCCAGATCGACGCCATCGAGCATGTGCCCACCGCCGACATCGCCAGGCTGCGCAAGAACACCGCGTTCCGCCTCGAACAGACGGTGTCGTGGCGCACCATCTTCCTGCACGTGGACCAGGGCCGCGACCGGCCGCCGGGAGTGCTGTCGAAAGCCGGCAAGCCGCTCGACCGCAATCCCTTCAAGGACCTGCGCGTGCGGCAGGCCATGTCGAAGGCAATCAACCGGCCCGCGATCGCGGAGCGCGTGATGGAGGGACTCGCGCTCCCCGCCGCGAACGTGGTTTCACCCAGCGTGTTCGGCCACGATCCGGCGGTAAAGCCGGACGCCTACGATCCGGGCGGCGCGAAGAAGCTGCTGGCGGAAGCGGGTTATCCGGATGGCTTCGCGGTCACGCTCGCCACGCCCAACAACCGTTACATCAACGACGAGCAGGTCGCGCAGACGGTCGCGCAGATGTTCTCGCGCATCGGGATCGCGACAAAGGTCGAGGCGATGCCGTTGAGCGTCTATTTCGGAAGAGCGCGCAACAAGGATTTCGGCGTGGCGCTGCTCGGCTGGGGCTCGCGCGCGGCCGACCTTTCGCTGCGCTCGCTCACGGCGATACCCGACGCGGAGAAAGGCTACGGCGCGTGGAACTGGGGCGGCTATGCCAATCCCGGGCTGGACGAGATGGTCGCGCAGTCGCTCGGCACGGTGGATCCCGTGAAACGCGAAGCGCTCGCCCGCGGCGCCAGCGCCCTCGCCGCGCGCGAGGTCGCCATCATTCCCCTCCACTACCAGGTCGTCACCTGGGCCATGCGCAAGGGCCTCACCTATTCTGCGCGCACCGACGAGTTCACTTTTGCCCATCACTTCAAGCCACAGTGACTGCCGGGAGATCGTGAGAGGGACTTTTCGCTCTCCCGCCCTCACGCCCTCCCGCCCTCACGAGTAAGTCCTATCCTCTGCCGATGCTCTCTTTTGCCCTCCGCCGGCTCCTCCAGAGCGTGATCGTCCTGCTGATCATGTCCGGGCTGGTGTTCGCGGGCGTGTACGCGATCGGGAACCCGATAGACATCCTGATCAACCCGCAGGCGGACCAGGCGGAGATCGCCGCGGCCACGAAAGCGCTCGGCCTCGATCAGCCGCTGTGGCGGCAATACTGGAACTTCATTGCCGGCGCATTCGCGGGCGATCTCGGCCGGTCATTCGCCGCCAATACCCCGGCGGCGGCGCTCATCTTCGAGCGCATGCCGGCGACGATCGAGCTGGCGCTTGCCGCGATGGTGATGGCGGTCGCGCTCGGCATCCCGCTGGGGCTCGTTGCCGGGCTCAAGGCCGAGTCCTGGATCGGCAGGACGATCATGGCGGGCTCCATCCTCGGCTTCTCGCTGCCGACCTTCTGGGTCGGGCTGATGCTGATCATGGTGTTCTCGGTGTGGCTCGGATGGCTGCCGCCGACCGGGCGGGGACAGGTCGTCATGGTGCTCGGGTTGCCGGTGAGCTTTCTCACCCGGGACGGCTTGCTGCATCTCTTCATGCCGGCGCTGAACCTGGCGCTGTTCCAGCTCTCGCTGTTGATCCGCCTCACGCGCGCGGGCACGCGCGAGGCGCTGGCGCAGGACTACGTGAGGTTCGCGCGCGCGAAGGGACTTTCCATGAGCCACGTGCTGCGGGTGCACGTGCTGAAGAACGTCCTGATCCCGGTGGTCACGGTGACGGGGCTCGAGTTCGGCTCGCTGATCGCGTTCGCGATCGTCACGGAAACCATCTTCGCGTGGCCGGGGATGGGCAAGCTGCTGATCGACTCGATCAACGTGCTGGACCGGCCGGTGATCGTGGCCTACCTGCTGATCATCGTGCTGCTTTTCGTTGTGATCAATCTCATCGTGGATCTGGCGTACACCGCCCTTGACCCCCGTGTCCGATTGGCAGGACGCGGCGCATGACCCTCATCCCTCAGGTCTCGCGCGACTACGCGCGAGACCGCATCGCGGTCGGGGCATTGATCGTACTGGGGGCAATTCTTCTCGCCGCGCTATTGGCTCCCCTCTTCTCGCAGCAGAATCCCTACGATCTGGCGCAGCTGGACATACTGGATTCCAAGCTCGCGCCGGGGGCGAGGGCCGGGGCCGGGTTCACGTTCTGGCTCGGCAGCGACGACCAGGGGCGCGACATGGTCTCGGCCATCCTCTACGGGCTGCGGATCAG
>MERD01000107.1:6601-20732 GCA_001771935.1 Betaproteobacteria bacterium RIFCSPLOWO2_02_FULL_67_26 | reverse complement strand
TGCAGGAACGGGCGCGTCTCGTCCACGATGACCGAAATCCGCTTGCCCGCCGCCACCGCGGAGCGGATCACGCCGAGCGCGGTGCCGTGCCCGGCGGTCGCGAGCGCCCCCGCGTTGCAATGGGTGAGCACGCGCGTTCCGTCACTGAGCAGCGCCGCGCCGTGCGCGCCCATCGCCCGGTTGGCGACGATATCCTCGGCCAGGATCCGGTGCGCCTCTTCGAGCAGGCGCGCGGCGATCGCCGGCGGCTGCCCGGGCCTGGCGCCTTCGAGCACGGCGCGCATGCGCTCGAGCGCCCAGAACAGGTTGACTGCAGTGGGGCGGGAAGCGGCGAGCAGGTCGAACGCCTTGCCCATACCGGCGGAAAACGCAGCCGGCGCGGCGCCCGCGAGCCGTGCCGCCTCGAGCGCGACGCCGTAAGCCGCGGCGCATCCGATCGCAGGCGCGCCTCTCACCACCATGTCGCGCACGGCGCGCGCGGTTTCCGCCGCGCTCGCGCAGGAGACGTATTCGATGCGGCCGGGGAGCAGCCTCTGGTCGATCAACTCGAGATGCCCGTCCCGCCAGCGCAGCGTTTCAAATGACACGGTCATTGCCGCCATCCACCGGAAGCTGCGCGCCGGTGGTCTTGGCAAATAGCGGGCCGCACAGCTCGGCAGCCAGCTCGGCGACGTCCCGGCTCGTCACCTCGACCTTCAGCACGTTGCCCTTGCGGTAGTCCTCGACCGAAACGCCATAGTGCGCCGCGCGCGCGGCGAGAACCTCATCGGTCCAGGCCGCGGTGTCGAACACGGCGTTGGGGTGGAGCGTATTCACGCGGATGCGGTCCACACCCCACTCCAGGGCCGCGACGCGCGCGAGCTGGGTCAGCGCGGCCTTTGACGCGGAGTAAGCCGCTGCGCCGGGGCCCGGCGCCGGCACGTTCTTGGAGCCGATGATCACGACGCGTCCCCCGCGCGGCGCGAGCTTGAGCAGCGGATGGCACTCGCGCATGAGCGCGAGATTGGCATCGAGGTTGATACTCATGACACGGCGCCATTCCTCCGATTTGAGTGCGTCGATGCGCTGCCCGCCCGGGAACACGCCGGCATTGAGCACCAGCATGTCGACGCCCCCGAACGCGCGCACGCCGGCCTCCAGCGCATCCGTCACGTCCCGCTCCGAGGTCACGTCGCAGCGCACGCCGAGAAAATCCACGCGCCCACCCATCAGCTGTACGACATCGGCGTTGACGTCGAGACCGATAACCGCCGCGCCGCGCTTCAGCAGCGCTTCCACGCAGGCCTTTCCGATGCCCGAGGCAGCGCCGGTCACGAGGGCCGCTTCGCCCGCGAATACCGGCGACGCGCCGGCCTTCTTGAGCTTGGCCTGCTCGAGGTCCCAGTATTCGACGTCGAAAATGTCGCGCTCGGGCAGCGCCCGGTAGCCGCCCAGCGCCGCGGCCCTCAGGATGACGTCGACGGTGTGGGCATAGATGTCGTGCACGATGCGCGCATCCCTGGCCGTGCGCCCGGCGCAGGCCATGCCGAACGCGGGGTCGAGGACCACCCGCGGCGCGGGATCGAGCATGGTCCTGGGTGCTTTGGCCGGGCGCGCGTGGCGGTTGAAATAATCGCGGTAGGCGCCGGCGTAAGCGCCGACGTCACGACCCAGCATGGGGACACGCTTGGTGCGGATCACGTGATCCGGCGTCGCCGGTCCTTGCTGCGATAAGGCGGCGACATCGCTCCTGCGGGCGAAATCGAGGTACTTCGGCGCCGAATGGGTCGCGAGCACGAGCGCGAAGCCGGCGCTGTCGGACAGGTCCCGGCGCAGTCGGGCGAGCTCGAGGCGCAACACCGGGGCGCCGGCATCGGCTTTCGGTTGCGGCAGCGCCCAGGCGCCGTGCCGCGCGAGGTACGCTTCGGCGCGCCCGACCAGCGCGATCATGCGCTCGTACGATTCGCGCGCCGTGGCGCCGAAGGAGAAAATGCCATGGTTGAGCAGCACCATGCCGATCGTGTCCGCGCGGGCCTCGGCGGCGAACTGGCGCGCGCACTGCCGGGCGAGATCGAACCCCGGCATCACGTACGGCACGATCACCGTGTCCATGCCATATATCTCGCGCGCGCGGCGCTCGCCGTCGGGCGTGTTGGTGATCGCGAGCAGCGCATCGGCGTGGGTGTGGTCCACGTACTGGTACGGCAGGATCGCGTGCAGGATCGCCTCGACGGACGGCGCCGGCGCGCCGGCGCGCGTGACCTGGGTCGCGAGCTCGTTCATCATCTGGGGGTCGCTCAACGCCTCGAGCCGGGCGAGCTTCAGGAGATGCGCCGTGCGCACCGGCGCGAAGCCGGCCTCCTCGATGGTTTCGAGGTCCCAGCCGCTGCCCTTCACGTGGAGGATGTCCTCCGCCTCGCCCACGGCGTTGCGCGATTTCGCCTTGACCGAGGTGTTGCCGCCGCCGTGCAGGACCAGCGTCGAGTCCCGGCCGAGGAGCCGCGAGGTATAGACCCGCAAGGCGACATCGGTCACGTAGCGCGCGGCTTCGGCGTCGTTCCAGAGGCTTTCCATCCCGTTCCCTTGCGCTCCCCGCTGCGGGCTGAGGCCCGGAAAAAATCCCAGTCTATCAAAATCCTAGGCGATCGATGTGGACCCGAAAGCAATCCTTTCGATGCGGCATCCGGTGATTAGGGCGCGCCCGCCCGCCTGCGCTACACTGCTTCGCGCAATGCCAGCCGACGCGCAGGTTCGTCCATCCGCTTCGCCGGAGCGGCTCCTCTCGCTGTCGATCGTCAGCCACCAGCACGGGGCGCTGGTGCACGAGCTGCTGCGCGACATCGCGCGCAGCTGCCAGGGGGTCGAGGTGCTGCTCACGGTCAACGTGCCGGAGCCGCTTCCGTTCGAGCCGGATGCCTTCGGGTTCCCGGTCAAGGTGATCGCGAACCAGACGCCGAAGGGATTTGGCGCCAATCACAACACGGCGTTCCAGCTGTCGAAGGGCCGCTATTTTTGCGTGTTGAATCCCGACGTCCGGCTCGACTCGGATCCGTTCCCCGCGCTGTGCCGGGCGCTGGACAGCGAGAACATCGGCGTGGCCGCCCCGGTCGTGCTGTCGCCGGTGGGGGCCATCGAGGACAGCGCCAGGAAATTCCCGACGTTGCCGAGCCTCGTCAGGAAGGCCCTCGCGCGCCGGCAGACACTGGACTACGCCTTCGGCAACGAGCCATTTTCGCCCGATTGGGTGGGCGGTATGTTCATGCTTTTCCGCCGGGAGGTGTTCGAGCGGGCGGGAGGGTTCGACGAGCGCTATTTC
Source organism: Betaproteobacteria bacterium RIFCSPLOWO2_02_FULL_67_26 (assembly GCA_001771935.1). Taxonomy (GTDB): domain Bacteria; phylum Pseudomonadota; class Gammaproteobacteria; order Burkholderiales; family SG8-41; genus SG8-41. The sequence continues at coordinate 17,437 of MERD01000107.1, read as the reverse complement.
CTGTATTACGAGGACGTGGATCTGTGCCGGCGCCTCGCGCGACTCGGCTACCGGGTCCAGCTCGTGCCGGCGGCGCGGGTCGTGCACAACGCGCGTCGATGGAGTCACGCGAGCATTCGTTACCTGCTCTGGCACATCGCAAGCTTGCTGCGTTACTTGGCGAGCACCCGGCGGTAGACGTCGAGAACGCGGGCGGCGTTCCTGCGGCTGTCGAAGTTGCGCAGCGCCAGCCGGTAGGCCGCCTCTCCCATGCGCTGGATCTCGCGCGGGTTGCGGCAAAAATACTCGATGGCATCGGCCAGCGCCCGCGGGTCGCCGGGCGGAATGCTGAGACCGGTCTTCTTCGGGATCAGCGTGTCGGGCAGCGGCGCGCTCACGGCGACGATGCTCGGCACCTTGAAGTAAGCGGCTTCGAAAACCGGGCGCCCCACGGCGTCGAGATGGGAGGGAAAGCACAGCAGGTCGGTGCCGCGATAGATTGCGTCCATGTCCGGCGTGAAATCGACAAGGCGCACGCTGGCGCCGAGCCGGTGCTCCGCGATATAGCGCGCCGCCTCGGCGCGCAGGTCAACGGCGAAGCCCGTGCGCTGCAAGGCCCAGCCGGCGAATCCCGCAAGGTCGCGAACGTTGCCGCCGACCAGCAGAAACTCGACGGGCAGGCTCCTGTCGCGGCACAGCCGCGCCGCTTCGATGAACTCCCGCACGCCTTTGAGGGGCAGCAGGTTTCCCACCATCGCCACGCGCAGCGGCCGGTTGCGGTCGTCCGCCGCCCGGCGCGGGTTCTCCCTCTCGCGCGGCGTGAACCCGTTGTGTATGACCTCGGCCGCGATGCCGGGCGGCAGGCTGCGGCGCACCGTCTCGTCGATCGCGATGACCGCGTCGGCCCATCGTTCCAGCACGCGCCGGACCAGCGCCGCGCGCCAGCTCCGGTCAGGGCCGTTCTGCACGGAGCGCACGTGCACCACCACCGGGCACCGGAACAGCGCCTTCGCCATCACGATCGCCGCGAGCGAGACGAGCTCGTTGACGTGCACGACGCCGATGTCTTTCCATCGCAGCCGGGCCCGGAGTAGCGCGAACAGGGTAAACGGCAGATAGAACGCTTCCCGCAACAGCAGCAGCCAGCGCTTGCCGCGGTAATGCCCGTAGCGGGTATGGTCGAACCGGGATATCCCCGCCGTGTCGATGACCTCGACACCCCGGGCGGCGAAGGCCCCGACGATGCCGCCGCGCTGCGTGACGAGATGCGGCTTGACGCTGCCGGGCGCAAAGCCCTCGATCAGCTCGAGCAGGCTGCACGAAGCGCCCCCGAACGCGCCCGCGTGGTGGACGTAGAGGACGAAAATCGGCACGGCATATCCGGTCGTCGTCACGGGTCAGTTTCGCGTTACCCGGGAGGTTCTCGAAAGTGCGGCCACATAGCAATTCTTCATCCGGGCGGCAAGCGTATCGGGATCGTGCCATTTCTCCACGTAGTTTCGGGAGCGGGCCCCCGCCTCGGCCAGCGTATGCCTGCGCTTGCCGAGCAGGTCGCGCAGGGTGTCGCATAGAGTGCCCGGCGTGGCGTTGATTATCGGCAGATCCGAGCGCATGCCGGGATCCAGGAACCGCAGGTCGTCCTGTCTCAAGTAACAGACGACCGGCCTGCCGAGAGCCATCGCCTCGACGGCCACTGCCCCGTACCATCCCGCGAGCAACTGGTCCACGAGCAGATCGGCGCGCTCGTAAATGCGGCGCGCTTCGGCGCGAGACATTTTCTCGACGAGCACAAACTCGAAGTCCATGCCTTCGGATTTCAGGCGATTGACCGCATCCAGGAGGAAACGCGTGCCTTTCACTCCGTGGCGGGTCGGCGCATGCACTACGAGCGGGCAGGCGCGCGCGCCGGGCCGGTAGTCGGGAGGCCGCCACCGAGCAGGATCAACGCTTGCGTACGGCATGAACTGCGCCCGCGCCGGCAGGACATGTAGCAGGTCGGGGTTCAGCGCGAAGATCCCGTCCGCATAGCGTTCGAATACTCCGATATCCTCGCGTTTGCGGGCATCGCTGGCCGCCGAATAGGTGCCAGGCGGGACCTCATCGGCAAAACTGATCTCGAAATGCCTGCGGCAGTAATCCATCTGGCGCGCGTCGCTTCCCTGGTAGGTCACGAAGATCGCCTTTCCGGCCCGTTTCAATAGAGGCAGGTCCTTCAGACTGAACAGGCGTCCATAGAGCCGGTAGAGGTGGCGCAGTATGCCGCGCAGCCGGCTCGTCGGGCCCGGCTGCGCGTCGACGCGATTGGGCAGGATGGACAGGCCGCAATTGAAATGAACGACATCGAACGAGGACAGGGCTCTATAAAGGAGTTTCCAGCGCTTGAATTCCCTTGCCACGATGCAATCATCGGCGCGCCACAATATCTCATCGCAATCGTAGTTGATGTAATTTTGCTCGAACGCCACGGCCCAGCTCGCAAGGCCGAGCATCCTTTCGCTGCGGGCGAGCTGGGGTGAGTTGCCGCCGGTGAGGGTGGGACAGTGCAGTACGCGTATCGGCTTCGCGGTCACCGCGCCCGTGGCCGATTCGTTGATCAAGCGCCACTTCCCGGCCGGAGCATCGTTTGCACGCCGTCCTCGAAGCGCACCACCGGCGGGACCAGCAATTCGCGCATCCGGGTCATGTCGCCGGTGACGTCTTTCGGCGCGGCGCCGTGATCGACGGCAAAAACGGGGGAACGCCCGACGTGCCGGCCGATGATGCTGGCGATCTCCGCTATGCTGAACTCCTCGGGGCCGCCGACATTGATCGTGTGCGTGCCGGAGAGCTCGAGTGATTTTCGTACGGCTGCAACGGCATCAGACACGTGAGTCGGGGTGATGCGGATTCCTTCTTTTCCCTGGAGCGTGATGGCCGTGCCGTTACGAACGTACTGGATGAGCCGCGGTATGAGCATGTCCGGCCTCTGGCCGGGCCCGTAGACGAAGAAGAACCGCAGCGTGATGAGATTGAAATAGGCCGCAAAGGACTGCGCCACGATCTCCGAACAAAGCCGGGTCCCGAGGTAAAATCCCAGGTCGCCGCGCGCCGAGATTCTCGCATTTTCAGTGAAGTCCGAATCACTGGCCGCGTACACCCCGCCCGAGGACGCCAGCACGAAGGTGCGCGCGCCGGCGCGCCGGGCGTAATCCAGGAGACGAACCGTGGCGGTCGCATTGACCGCGAATACGTCGACGGCATGCTCGGGAAATTCGCGGAAGTGTTCGGATTGTGCCAGATGAATCACGGCGTCGATACGTTGCGGCAGCACACCCGCATCCCAAGGCTCCGACAGATCGACCTGGGTGTGCATCCCCGGTGCGGTGCCTTCAGCCGGGCGCCGCCGGGAAACGGTGCGGATGGCAAAGTCATCGCGGTGTGCCGCCAGGAAGTGCGATCCGACCAGGCCAGTCGCGCCGGTGAGGAGTATGGACTTCAAGAGCGCCGCTCCATCGAACCGTTCGCGCGCGCATCCGGGGCCGTTCCTGCCGAGGAGGGCAGGACGCCGAGGGATCGATTGATCCGGTCGAAAACGCGCCCGACAGCCTCCACCGAATGATGCTTGTTGACGAAGGCAACACCGCGCGCGCCGAGATCGCCAAGGGTATCGCGCTCCGTCGTGGCCAGCCTCCTCAGCGTGTCCACCACGTCGGCGGGTCGGCAGTTGATGATCGGGATTTCATCTTTATGCACCAGCCCTGCGGCTTCGTAGAAATGCAGGAAATCCTCGCGCAGGTAGCAGATGACCGGTTTCCCCATCGACATGGCTTCCAGCGCGAACATCGCGTACCAACCGACGATCAGCTGATCGGCCACGACGTCCGCCTCGGCGATGGCCTTGCGAATCTCCGAATTGGGAACGCGCTCCAGGATCGTGAGCTCGATCGCGACGCCTTCCTCGCGCAGCCTGCGTGCGGCATCGATGAAATGGCGGGATCCCTTGATCTCGCGGTGGTTCGGCGCGTGGAGCACCCGCAGCGGGCGGCCGGGGTCGCGCCCGCCGCGCTGCGCTTCGGGCGGCCGCCAGCGCCCGGTGTCGATGGAAAAATGGGCCAGCATCAGCGTGTCCCAGTAAGGCATGTACTCGACCCAGTCGCACCCCGAGATGACGTGGCTCGCGTGCCGCGACCATGCACCGATCTTCGCGCGGATCGCGTCCTGGCGGACCCGGTGGAGCGGATAGTCCCTGGCCATCGCATGGCGGAACAGGAGATTGCGGGTCTGCCGCAGGTCATGCACGTCGCCGCCAAACGGCATCACGACGGTCCTGATCCCGGCTATGCGGTAGAGCAGGGGCTCGAATCGCCAGAGCATCGCGGTGGCCTGGAGCGGTCCGCCCGTGAAGTAGAGGTAGAGCGCGCGGTAGCGGAAGATCGCGAACAGGAACACGAAATGGCACTCGTTCATCAGTCTCCGGCCGAGGGCGGTGGAGGCAATGAACTTCCAGTCGAACTCATCCGTGATGTAGTAGAGGGTATCGACGAAGGTCTCCGCCGAGTACCCGTACTGGCGCAGGGCCTGCTGGTGGTAGACGTTGTTGATCATCGGCGTCGGGCCCAGGCCCACGTCGACCGGCCTGCGCGCGAGGCGCGAAGCCCATGCGACCGCCATCAGCAGCGGCAGCTTGACGATCTCGATCAGCCACCGGGCGAGGAGGATCGCGGCCCATGCCGGCCTGAACGGAACGTCCCGGTTCATATGCCTCGCTTCGGACATGACTATGGCCGCGGGTTGGTCGTCCGCATCGCGCTCACCCTGCCGGGCACAGCCTGCTGTACACCTTCAGGTGCTCCGCGGCGACGGCCTGGATCGAGTGCCATCGCTCAAACCACAACCGCGCGCGCGCTTCGTACTCCTTGCGCCAGGAGCCGTCCAGCGCCACGGCGACTTGCGCGGCGATCTCGTCCGGGGTCCAGGCGCAGAGGATAGGCGCGGGCTCGGGAATAAACCACTCGGTGAGCGCGCTGTCGTAGGACATGATCACCGGCGTGCCCGCGCCGATCGCCTCGGGCGCCGTCGCGCCGAAAACGGGCAGCGCGATCTGGTCGAAGACGATATCGACCGACCCCACCATGCGCAACAACGCGTGGCGTGGCAGCGGGTCTATCCAGTCGATCCGGTCCATCACGCCCAGTTCCTCCGCGAGCGACCGGCTGGAAGCCAGGTCCGCCCCCCAGTTGGTGGCCAGCAGCTTGAAATCGGGCCCGAGGCGCGCCTTGATGAGCGGCAATGCCCTGATGTACCGGTCGGTGCCCTTGATGGCCCAGTCGTGCCGCAGCGGGCAGAGAAATAGGCTCGACACCCCGTAGCGCCGCCGCAGGGAACCTGGATCTCCACGAACTCCCAGCGCCTGCGGCGTTTCCACCGGGTGCGGTATCCCCGAATAGCGCGTCACCCCGATACGCTCGGCGTAGTCCCGGCAGTCGCCGTTGGTGATGAAGACATGGTCGGCCCGATTGTAGGCCAATGCGGTCAGCCGCGACGTCGTGTTGTCCTCGAGGCTGAAAACGCGCAGCGTCCCGTGCTCGAATGCGACGTACGGATGGCTCCCGTTGAGCATCGGAATGATGGGATCGGTGGCGTACGCCTGCACGATGTCGTATTCCTGCAGCAACCCGGCCCAGAGTTTCGACGTGCGCAGGAAATCCGTAACCTCGTCCTCGCCGAGCTGGTCGCGCCGCAGCGGGAACGACTCCTGAAACCGCCGGGCCCAGCGCGCCTTCTGGTCCTGCAACTCCGAGTCCGCCGCATCGTACGCGGCGCGTGCCGCCCGGAAGGGCAGCAAGGCCTGGAAGGCGGTGATGGCCGCGGCCGCCACGCCGGCGGCAAGGCGGGCGAGCGCCCGGCGGAGCCGCGTTTCCGTGCCGATGGCGGCTTCGATGCGGCGGGCCGCGCGCTGGGCCGCCTTGCGGTCATGGAACAGGGCCTTCACGCGCCGCCTGAGCCGCACCGTGCGGGGCGCGAGCACCTGGGGAAGCAGGGCGAGCAGGCCGCCCGGCCCGAAACGACGGGTACGGTTCTCGTGCTGCAGCACTTTCCAGAGTTTTTCACCCAGCGCCGTGTCGCGCCGGCGCCGCGCGAGCAGGTAGGCGATGCAGGTTTCCAGTTCCCCCTGGACGAACCATCTCGGCCGCTCGTAATCTCCGAGCCGGGCCTCATGCCAATCCGGGTGGAACTGATCCCGGAACCGGAAATCGCCGTCCGCCTCCTCCCATTCGGGGCAGGCCATGATGTGGTAGTAGCTGTGACAGATCACGTCGCAGTCGAGGCCGCCGAGGTTCAGTGCCTTGGCGATCTTGTAGGCGTTGTTCGCGATGTTGCCGATGTGCAGGACGCGCGGCGCGCGGCCGTGCCGGCGCCGGAAGGCGTCGACCCAGGAAGTGCCGGCCTGCGGGATATCCATGGTGCTCCTAGCCTCTCACGTACTCCGGGTGCACCACGAATACCGTCCTCGAGCCGGCCGGCAGGCGCAATACGAGCTGCCGGACCCGGTCGAGATCGACTTGCCACTCGAACAGCTCCTCGTCCGCGAACCTTCCGGCCGCCACCCACGAGTCCTTGCCCACCAGCCAGAACTGGTAATCGATCGCCCAGTCCAGCGCCGGGTTATCCAGGAGGTAGCGGCGCATCCAGGCTTCCGAGCGCACGCTGGCGGCTTCCCGGTCGGCGAAAAACCGCTCGGCCGCATCACGGTCGAAGCGGTGTTTGCGCTTCGCGAAAGTGCCTTCGTAGGCCAGCCCCAGTTTCGCTTCGGCCAGATTATCGAGAGGCAGGGCGCGTCCCCGTCGATCCGTCAGCTGACGAGCCCAGAGAGTTCTTCCCGAAAAAATCTCGAAATTCTCCGCCCCGTAGGTGGGACCGGAATTGTGCGCGACCGTGCCCCTGACGCGGGCACCGAGCATCCGGAGCCAGGCGATCTCCGTTTCCAGCGCGCTCGCCCCGTCCTTGCCCCATTCGAGGTAGACCTTCAAGGCATCGTTATGGACGCCGATTTCACAGCCGGCCGCGACGAGCCCCATGACCCAGCCGCGGAGCTGCGGGTTGCGCAGGAACAGATTGTGCGCGAAATGCCCGTAGTACGGCGCCGAATGGAGCAGGTAGAAGCTGCCGCAGATCCCGCGCGCAGCGAGATGACGCGCGCAGCGCACGGCGGTCACGGGATCGGCGTCTATATCGTGGCGGATGCCCATCACCCGGCGCTGCTCCGCGCCGGGCGCGAACAGCTCGAACAGCGGCCGGATCGCCGTCAGCGGACTCGACTCGACCACGTCGACGAATTGCTCGTAGTAGTGAAACGGGTTGGCGTGAGGCCGGTAGGTCTCGCTCAGCTGGGCGAAATACCCGTCCATGTCGAAGGCGTCCGCGGCCAGGCACGCGGGAAAATCGCCGCCCCCCGGCAGCCACGGGAATTTCCTGCGGACGGTGCGGATCAGGGACCGCTCCAGGAGCGGCGTGTCGGGATCGATCGCCTTCAGCAGCGAGCGGCGTTTCCGCCCGGCCCAGTAGCGCAGTCGGGCAAGGAGGGTGGACCGGAGCAGCAGCTCACTCAGCCGCGGCACGGATACTCCCGGTTTCATGGGCCGGCTTCACGGGGACGCGGGCGATGACGCGCGTTTCATATCGCACGTCGCTGCGGCCGGTGGCCATCGGGCGGATATCCACCTCGGTGCATCCGGCCCGCTCCAGCACCGAACGGATCCGTCGCGGCGAGATGTCGTTGTAGAAACAGGTGGTTTTTTCATCCCAGGAGTAACGATGCTCGCGCAGGTCGGGAAACCATCCGCGGTAGCAGGTGAAATAAATCCAGCCGCTTGACGCCCGTATCATCGATTGGACGAAGGCGTCCACATCGTAGGCATTGTCTATCGTCCCGCTGGAGGACACAACGTCGGCGGTTTCCCCGATGCCGTCGACGACGAAATCCACACAAGCGTAACGGTGAAGGGGATTGCTCCGGTTGTGCCTGCACCACTCGACGTTCCGCGCGGAAAGGTCCAGGCCGATATATCTCCGGTCGCGGAAAGCGTCGGCATAGCCGACGCCGAGGCCGCAACCGAAGTCAGCGAGCGACGCGATCCCTTGACCCGCGCGCTCCAGCGCGCGCACCCAGGCAATGAAGTCCTCGTGCATCCGCCGCCGGGACTGGTACATCCATTCGTACCACTCGAGTCCCGCGTCGTGGCGGCTCCACCATTTGCCGTAGCTTGGCGGCGCCCAGTCGCGCGGGCTGCCGCGGTAGTAACCGAGCCGGCGCATCGTCGCCGCGGCGAGCCTGTCGAAATTTCTCCGCAGCCCGCCATCCCAGGCTTCCCATGCGGGTTGGAGGGTTGCGGAGGAAGAGGACACCCCGCGATCCTCGAGGGAATTGATCCTCTGGCCGAGCATGCGCTCCACCTCTTGGCGGGCGAGCCCGCGCAGGCCGCAAAAATCCGCGACGCGAAGCAGCTCCTCCGGAGACGGGTTCGTATAATCGATAGCGGTCCACGATTCCCGGGGTAGCTGCTCGATCTGGTCGAGAAACAGTTCATTGATCGTGGACCAGTAATACGAGCACATTTCGAACCGGCTGAGGTGGGGCCAGTCATGCCAGAGAGCAGATCCCACCGGCGGCCGGGGCCTGGAATAGTCGGACGTGTCGTGGTGGACCGGAAGAGCAGCCGCTGATTCCAGGGCGGGCCGGGCCAGCGGCGGCAGCTCGCCGCATTCCCGGTAGATGTTTCCGAACTTCTGGGTGTGCCAGTCGATCATCGACCGGGCTACGTCACGCCCGTCCCTGTGTATGAAAACGATTTTGCACTTCACTGCATCGTGCAGATATTTCAGAAATGGCCCGAGGGTCACATTCTTTTCCCCGTAAATCCGGGACGGCCCGTGGCCGGTTTCGACGCGCTTGATTACGGTGCCGCGCAGCACGGCGACGGGATCCTCCAGGCGGCCATCCATCATCAGGCGGGTCTCGATGTTGAGATTGGGCATCGGCTCCACCAGGAGATAGACGTTGCTGGCGGCGCCCAGTATGCGGGCGATCGAAGTGGTTCCGGACCGGGCGCTGCCGACGATGAAGAACGGCGGGGGGCTCATGGCACAACTTGTGTCCGCCTGGTTCGCATTCACGCGCGCCCGGAGTCCGCGGCGGGCCGTTCTTCCGTGCACTTGAGAACGTTGGTGACGGCACTGCGCAAATCGACGTCCCCTTGAAATGCCGCTGCGCCCGCGACTTCGAATGCATGATCGCGCAGATAGTGCAGCACGTGAAAATGACCTCCTGCGAACACCTCTGCCACCCCTGCGCCCAAGACGTACGCGCCATGGTTCAGCATGCACGGGAAGGAGAAGCGGGCCTCGATGGTCTCGCCGGTCCGGCCGGTGATCGAGAGCCCTTGCGTTTGCGTCGAGGTGCCGTAGACGATCTGCCCGCTGGGCTTCTGTATACGATAGCCCAGGGAGAGGCCGGAGAAATCCCGGCCTATCCGGCAACGACAGCGGACCTCGTAGTTCTCGCCGTGAGCCAGGGTCGAGACCGGCGAGCCCGACCGGTCGATGAACGCGATGTCGATGACCTGCGCCGTGCCGTTCCCGCTCCATGGCCCGCCCTTGAGCGAGACGGAAACCGGCCGGCGGGCCTTTTCCTCGGCGAGCAGCCGCTCATAGGCGTATCCGATTTTTCGCGGGACGTCCTTTTCCACGAGGCGGCCTTCGGACAGGAGCATCGCCGTGTCGCAAAGGTCGTAGATGCTCTGGAGGGCATGCGAGACGAGGATCACGGTGGCGCCGCCGCCGGCGATCTCGCGGATCCGCGCGGAGCATTTCTCCTGGAACAGGACGTCGCCGACGGAGAGCGCCTCGTCGATGATCAGGATTTCCGGTTCGACGCTGGTTGCGACGGCGAAGGTCAGGCGCTGCTGCATTCCGCTCGAGTAGGTCTTGAACGGGCGGTCGATGAACGGGCCGAGTTCGCTGAAATCGATGATCCAGTCGAGCTTTTTCCGGACCTCGGCCTTGCTCATGCCCAGGCACATCCCGCCCATGAAGATGTTGCGGCGCCCGGTATATTCGCCATGGAATCCCGTGCCGAGCTCGAGTATGGCCGAGATCCGCCCGCGGACTTCGACCTCGCCTTCGGTCCGGTCCAGCGTGCCGGCGAGGATTTTCAGAAGCGTGCTCTTGCCGGCGCCATTGCGCCCGACGACCCCGATCACCTCGCCGCGGCTGACCTCGAAGGACACGTTTTTCAGGGCCCACTGAAGCTGGCGGTCCCGTTTCCTGGAAAGGAGATCGAGGGCCAGGTCCAGGGGCCCGCTGTAGACGGGGTAGGCCTTGGAAAGGTTGCCGACGCGAATGGCGACCGGGTAGCCGCTCATAGCACGTTGCCGATCAGGTTCTTGACGTGCGTGAACGTGCGGTACCCCAGCGCGAGGCTCAACACGCTTCCGCCCATGAAGACCGGCCAGGCCCACGCGTGCTCGATCCGGCCGTAGAAGAAGACGTCCTGGTAGCACCAGACCATGTAGCTGAAGGGGTTCAGGTAGAGGATCGGCTGAAAGAATGACGGCACTTGCTGGGGGAGGTAGATGACGGGCGTCAGGAACAGCGCGATCGAGCACAGGATTTGCACGATGTCCTTCAGGTCGCGGAAATACGCGCCCATGGGGGCGAGAACGAAGCACACCCCGATGATGCCCATGACCTGGAACAGCATCAGGACGGGCAGCAGCGCAAAATGAACCGGCAGCGTGCCGTATTGCACCAGCACGTAAATGGCCAGAACCGTCGTGCCGATGACCTGGCCCGGGACCGACGCGAGCACCGCCTTCACCG
>MERD01000107.1:0-6595 GCA_001771935.1 Betaproteobacteria bacterium RIFCSPLOWO2_02_FULL_67_26 | reverse complement strand
GTCCTGGCACGCGAGCCAGGGAACGAGGCCCGCCAGCAGGTAAGTCGTGTAGTCGAATGGCATCTCGGGCGTGCCGCCGATCCTGATCCGGAACACCACGCTGAAGACAAATACGTAGACCAGGATCATCAGCAGCGGATGCCCGACCGTCCAGGCGATCCCGAGCGCATGGCCGGCGTACCGATCCTGCAAATCCCGCTTTGTCATCTCCCACGTCAACTCGCGATGCCTCGTGAGCAAGGCAGCGAGTTCCGCAAACGTCTTCGCTTGCGGCCGGAGCGAGAAAAATACATTGTTCTTCAAGAGGCGCGCCGCGTGACAAGGAGAGCTTCACCGAACGGAACCGGCGAGTTGCGCCGCACGGGGGCGGAGAACCGGAGCAGGTCTTCGTGCAGGCTCCAGTCGCCGACCATCGTTGTCAGTTGGCGAATTGCTCGCACCATTTTTCGACGGACAGCAGAGACCAGATCAGCAGCCGGCGGTTCCGTTTTCCCTCCAGGTGCTCGTTCACGAGGCCCTGTACCGCGCCGGGATCCAGGAAGTCGTAGATCCGGGCCTTCTTGTTGAAGATGACGCGACGCACGTATTCGATGCTCTCGCCCTTGAACCAGCTCGCGTCGGGGGCCGAGAAGCCCTGCTTCTCGCGCTCGGTGACGGCCGACGGGATGTGGCGCTCCATGGCCTTGCGCAGCAGCAGCTTCCCGTCGCGCGTCTTCTGGAAATAGCGGGCGGTCTTGGGGCCCGGTTCGTTCTCGTTGAGCCTGACGACTTCCGTCAGGTTGCCGAGCTTGAACCGCGCCGGGACGCGCATCGCGAACTCGACCAGATCGTTGTCCAGGAACGGCACCCGCGTCTCAAGCGAGTGCGCCATGCTGAGCTTGTCCTCGACGACCAGCAGCCCGTGCAGAAACGTCTTCGCCTCGAAATACAGCGAGTGATTGATGTAATCCTCCGGGCGGGTGAGCTCGCCGGCGTGCCTTGAAAAAACGTCGCGAAAGATGTCCCGCGTCCACACGTGCTTTACGTCGCTCCAGATCGGGTCGAACACCCGGCGCAGCTCGGTGTTCGGTATCAAGCGCTGCCAGAAGAGGTAGTACTTGTCGATGTAATGCTCGAAATCGTCGTTTACGACGGCGCGGTAGTAGCGCCACGGGTAGCCCCCGAACAGCTCGTCGCCGCCCGCCCCGGAGAGCACGACTTTCACGAACTTGCTGGCGAGCTGGGCAACGTAGTAGTTGGGGTAGCTCTGCCCCACGCGCGGCTCCTCGAGGTGCCAGGTCAGTTTGGGAAGCACCCGTTCCATGTCGCCGGCCTTGAGCACCATTTCGTAGTGCTCGGTCTTGAACAGGTAGGACATGTGCTCGGCGCTGGCGCGCTCGTCGTAACCCAGCTCGACCCCGGACACGGAATTCAGGTCGAACCCGCACGTGAAGGTCCGGATGTACGGCAGGTGGCGCGCGGCGAGCGCCGTCACTGACCCGCTGTCCATGCCGCCGCTCAGGTAGGCGCCGACGTCCACGTCGCTGACCAGTTGGCGGCTGACGGCCTGCTGGAACAGGCGGTCGAGCTCATCGAGATATTCGCGCTCGTCGGCCGCTGCAACCGGCTCGGTGAAGGCGTAGTCCCAATAGCGCTCGGGTTGCGGCAAGGCGCCTGTCGTTGCGCGCACGCGCAAGCAGCAGCCCGCGGACAGCAGCCGCACGCCGCGGTAGAGCGTCCTGTCGGTGAAGAAGTTCTGGAAGGTGAAGTACTCCAGCAGGCCTTCCCGATCCATCTCGGATCGGAACTGCGGATGGCGGAGAAACGCCTTGATCTCGGAAGCAAAGAGCAGCGCCGAGCCGACCTGGGCGTAATAGAGCGGCTTGATGCCGAACCGGTCGCGCGCGAGGAAGAGCTCCCGCTCCGCCCTGTCCCAGATCGCCAGCGCGAACATGCCGTTGAAACGCTTGACCGCGTCCGGGCCCCACTGCGCGTAGGCCTTGAGCACGACCTCCGAGTCGGTCCGGGACTTGAATTGATGCCCGATGGCCTCGAGTTCCACGCGCAGTTCCTGGAAGTTGTACACCTCCCCGTTGTAGGTCAGCGTATAACGGCCGTCGGGCGTCGCCATCGGCTGGCGTCCGGCGGCGGAGAGGTCGATGATCGCGAGGCGGCGGTGGCCGAGCCCCACCGGGCCTTCGATGAAGAACCCCTCGCCGTCGGGCCCGCGATGCGCCAGCGCGTCGGTCATGGCGCGCAGCACGACCGGCGACACCGGCCCGCCGTCGAAGTGAAGCATTCCCGTGATGCCGCACATGGCCGAGCGCTCACGCCACCGGCAAGCCTGCCGCCCGTCGCCGTGCGGCCACCTCGTCCCGGTGCGATCGGCGCCAGGCGATGACCCGCTTCAATCCCTCCATCAGATCCACTTTCGCCTCGAATCCGATATCTTTCCTGGCGCGCGCCGGGTCACCGATACGGTTGCGGACCAGGGTTGCCTGGCTGCGCGGGGCGTAGTTGATCTCCTTCTCGCACCCCGTGATCCCGACGATCATCTCCGCGAGCGCCTTGAGGGAGGTGCGCTTCCCGGTGCCCACGTTGTAGAAGCGGTCGACGACCTCGGCCCGCATCGCGCAGAGGTTCGCCGCCGCGCAGTCCTCGACGGCGACGAAATCGAAGGCTTCGCTGCCATCCCCCATGATCGTGGGGCCCTGGCCGCCGTCGATCGCATCCAGCATTTTCATGATGACGGCGATGTACGCGCCCTGATAGTCCTGCCGCGGGCCATACACGTTCATGTAGCGCAGCCCGACGACGGGCAGCCCGTAGCGGTGGTGGAACGCGCGCGCCATCGCCTCGCCGGCGATCTTGGTCGCCCCGTAGAAGTTCTTGTTGTTGAAGGGATGGTCCTCGTCCATCGGCTCGCGAACCGCATCCCCGTAGACCGAGGCCGAGGAGGAGTACACGAGCCGCTTGATGTTCTTCCTGACGCACGCCTCGAGGACGTTGAACGTGCCGCGGATGTTCACGTCGAACGCGGCGCGCGGGAAATCGTGGCACTGGAGCAGCCACAGCGCGGCAAAGTGAAATATGCCGTCCATGCCGGTCAGCGCGGATTCGAGGACGTCCGTCTGGCAGATGTCCCCGCCCACGTCGTAAATTCTGACGCGCGGGTCCTTGAGCGCAGCAGCCAGATTCTCCGGCCGGCCGCGCGCGAAATTGTCGTAGATCACGATCTCCGCTACGTCCTCCTGGACGAGCGCATCGACGGTGTGCGAGCCGATCAGGCCGGCGCCGCCGATGACCAGATACCGCTTGCCTTTCAAGTCCATGATGTCCTGGCTGGTGTGGTGGGTTCGGACAGGGTTGGCGGCGCCGACGCTCAGGCGAGCGATTGCGCGACCGCTTTCGCAATGGCTTCCTGGCTCTCCGGCCGCAAGTCGGCGTGCATGGGCAGGCTCAGCACCTCCCGGCTGATCTGCTCCGAGTGCGACAAATCGCCCCCGGATTCGAAGCGCCCCGCGTACGCCGGCTGCCGATGCAGCGGCGCGGGGTAATGCACGGCGGTGGGTATGCCGCGCGCGCGCAGCGCTTCCTGCACGGCGTCGCGCCCCGGCACCCGGATCGTGTACTGGGCGTAGACGCTGGTGCGATCGGGCCTGACCGACAGCAGCTGGATGCCCGCAAGCGGCCGCAGCAGCTCGTCGTAGCGCCTGCCGATGCGCTGGCGCTGCTCGATTTCCCATGCGAACCGCTCCAGCTTCGCGAGCACGACCGCGCACTGGAGCGTGTCCATGCGCCCGCCGAGCCCAATGCGGGTATGGCGGTAGCGGCCCGACTGGCCATGCACGCGGATCTCGCGCATGGCGGTGGCGAGGCTATCGTCGCTCGTGAATAGCGCGCCGCCGTCGCCGTAGCAGCCGAGCGGCTTGCTCGGGAAGAAGCTGGTGCAGCCGATGGTCGAGAGGTTGCAGCTCGGGCGCCCCTTGTAGGTCGCGCCGAAGCTCTGCGCGCCGTCCTCGATCACCGCGATACCGTGGCGAGCGGCGAGGGCGTTGATTTCATCCATGTCCGCGGGCTGGCCGTAGAGGGAAACCGGCAGGATGGCGCGGGTGCGCGGCGTGACCGCGGCTTCGATTCTCGCCACGTCGATGTTGCAGGTATCGGGCGCGATGTCCACGAACACGGGCTTCGCGCCGAGGAGCACGATCATCTCCGCAGTCGCCACGAAGGTGAACGGCGTCGTGACGACCTCGTCGCCGGGCCGGATCCCGAGCGCCATCAGGGCGATCAGGAGCGCTTCCGTGCCGCTGGCGCAGGTGACGCAGTGCCGCGCCCCCGTGCGGTCGGCGAGCCGGGCCTCGAGCTCGGCGACTTCCGGCCCCATGATGAACTGCCCGTGGTCGAGCACCTTCTGCATGCGCGCGTGGATGGACTCGCGCAGCGCGGTGTATTGCGCCTGGAGGTCGACGAAGGGGAGCGCCGGCGGGCGGGGAGCGTTCATGCCGCCGGCCCGCACGTTTCGCCGTGCATCTCGTAGCGCGCGCCGCAGCCTGCGCAGGCGGCCGCGCCGGATTGCGCGGGGAGCTTCTCGCCGCACCGGCACATCCAGCCGATGCGCCGGGCCGGGTTGCCTGCCACCAGGGCATGGTCGGGCACATCGCGCGTCACCACCGCGCCCGCGCCGATGAAGGCGTGGCGGCCGATGACGTGGCCGCACACCACGGTCGCGTTGGCGCCGATCGTCGCGCCGCGGCGCACGAGGGTAGCCTGATACTCGTCCTTGCGCGACACCGCGGCCCTGGGATTGACGACGTTGGTGAAGACCATGCCGGGCCCGCAGAATACGTCGTCCTCGAGGGTGACCTCGTCGTACACCGACACGTTGTTCTGGATCCGCACGTTGTTGCCGATCACCACGCGGTTGCCGACGTAGACGTTCTGTCCCAGCACGCAGTTGGCGCCGATGCGCGCGCCGGCGCAGACGTGCACCCAGTGCCAGACGCGCGTGCCGGGCCCGATACTCGCGCCGGCGTCGATGATCGCCGTCTCGTGCGCCCAGAAATTCGTCGCGGCGTCGGGCATCAATGCTCCAGGGGCAGGGACACGCGGCGTCCGTCCCGGGCGGACTGGTAGAGCGCAATCAGCAGTTCGAGCGCTCTCAGCCCCTCGCGCCCGTCGGTCTCGGGCTCGGCCTCGCCGCGCAGGACCCGGATCACGTTGTCGTAATAGGCTGGATGACCCGGGCCGTAGACGGAGGCGGTCGGGTAGCTCGCGTCCTTCACCTTGCGGTCGTCCTCGTCCGGCTCGGCGAACGCCCAGTGCTGGATCTCGTTCACCGCGACGCCGCCCACGCGCGCGGTGCCCTTCTCGCCGATGATCGTGATCGAGCCCTCGAGGTTCTTCGGGTAAGTCAGCATCGTCACGCTCACCGAGCCGAGGGCGCCGGTGCGCCAGCGGATGTTGGCGACGCCCGTGTCCTCGACCTCGATCTGGCGGGCGAGCGTCGCGGTGTAGGCGTGCACGCTCTCCACCGGCCCGACGAGCCAGTCGAGGAGATCGATGTAGTGGCTCGCCTGGTTCATGAACGCGCCGCCGTCGAATTCCCAGGTGCCGCGCCAGCGCGCGCTGTCGTAATACGCCTGCGGGCGCGTCCAGAACACGTTGATCGCCACCATGTAGATCCGGCCGAAGCGGCCCTTGTCCACCGCGCGCTTGAGGAGCTGCAACGTCCCGTTGTGGCGGTTCTGCTTGACGACGAAGAGACGAACGCCGGCGGCGTCGCACGCCTGGACCATGCGCTTGCCGTCCTCCCAGCGCGTGGCCATCGGCTTTTCGGTCATGACGTGGCGCCCGGCTTCGGCGGCCCGCATGGCCTGCTCGGGGTGCAGGCCGCTCGGCGTGGCGAGCACCACGATATCGGCGTTGGCTCCGGCCAGCAGCTCCTGCAGGCTGCCGTAGCCGGGCGCGCCGGTGAGCTTCATCGCGGCGTCGAGGGCGGCGGGGTCGATGTCGCACACGCCGGCCAGCTCGATGCGGTCCCCGTGCTGGCGCATCGCCGCGAAGTGGCTGGCGGAAATCCTCCCGCATCCCGCCAGTGCGAAGCGCACCGGGCGGGCGGTTATCGGCGGTTTCAGGCGCACCAAGGCCGGGGTCTCCTTCAAGCCTTCACGACGTTGCCGGCGGGCTCGAGGTACACGCCGCGCGTGTCGACGATCAGTTGCGCGTGGCGCTGGATGAGCGCGTAGTCGAAGGCATCGTGGTTGGTGGCGAGCACGATACAGTCGAAACCGGCCAGCGTCCCGGGGTCGAGCGCAAGGCTCTTCAGGTCGAAACGGTGCTCGCGCATCCTGGGGAAGGCCGGCACGTGCGGGTCGGAATAGGCGATTTCAGCGCCCTTGGCGCGCAGCAGCTCCATCAGCGCGACGGCGGGAGACTCGCGCATGTCGTCGACATTCTTCTTGTAGGCGATGCCGAGCATCAGCACGCGCGCGCCCCGCACCGGCTTGCCGTGCCGGTTGAGCGCATCGGCGATCTTGCCGATGACCCAGCCCGGCATGTTGCGGTTCACCTCGCCGGCGAGCTCGATGAAGCGGGTGTCGACGCCGTATTCGCG